>CAWKCG010000018.1:0-5403 GCA_963847965.1 uncultured Actinomycetes bacterium | reverse complement strand
AGGAGCCTGCCGATGAGGAAGCCGATCAGGGCGCGGTCGAGGGTGAGTCGGATCCCACGGAGCCGACGGCCGAATCCGACGACGAATAATCCGGGACCAACGGGGGTAGCTGGGTAGACTCCGGCTCAGCAGGTTCACGGTAGTGACTACCGGTACGTACGCGTTCCATAGTTGATAGGAGCAGCGGTGGGATGCTGCCTTCTTCGCATGTCTGTCGTGTCGGCGTCTCGTCCGGAGATAACCTCGTGAGGGGTTGGATGACAGGGAGGACGGCTTGGACAGGCGCACGGACGACCCCGATAGCTCGGGTGGGGCGTCGCCGACAGCCGTGACCTCACGGCAAGACGGCGATGAACGCACCGCGGACAGTGGTCAGGACACGCGCCCAATCGGCATCATCGGGGCCTCGCCCGTGCGGCCGCGCACCTCGGATGACCTTGCCTCCACCCCGTTGGCCTGGGACGCCCCGGCCGTCGGCCAGGCCGCAGGCGAGAACGGGGCGCAGGATCCTGCCGGCGCCGTCACGGACGTCGCCGGCGATGACGCACCCGGCCAGCCCGCTGAGGCCATGGGCACGTCCGCTTTCCACTCTTCCGCGTTTAACACCCCGGCGTGGGACTCTTCCGATTTCTCCTTCAGCTCCCCGGTGTCCGCCCCGGACTCCCCGGTGTCCGCCCCGGACTGGAGCACGAGCCCGGTCTCCTGGAGCCTGAGTGATCCCGATGAGCCGTCGCCAGGCGGCTCGTTCGCCACCGGCACCCCGGCTCCGGCCGAGCAGAACGCCGGGCCGGATACCGGCCGGCCGGTCGCCCAGCCCTCGTTCAGCGCGTCATACACCGAAGTGCCGACGACCGTGAGCCCGCCGTCCGCCCCGCCGCCTGCCCCGGATCCGCCCGCGGTCTCCGCTGCGGCGTTCACCTGGGACACACCCGATCCCCCGCCGACGTCACCGTCGTCTCCGGCCCGGACCTTCCTGCGGTCCGCCGGGAGTGCGAAGCCCCCGGCGCCCGCCAGGCCGCCGGTTACCGTGAGCAACCCCCCGAGACCCGCGCCGGTCCAGAGTCCGCCGGTGCGGAAGGCGCCGCCGAAGGCCGCATCGAGACGCTCGGTGCGGCAGGCTCACCTGACCATCGCCCGGGTCGAGCCCTGGTCGGTGATGAAGTTCAGCTTCGTCGTATCCCTCGTCGCCTTCGTCATCTTGTTCATCGTCGTCAGCGTGCTCTGGGGTTCCCTGTCGGCCCTCGGGGTGTTCGAATCGCTCCAGCGAGTCGTCTCCAACGTCACGTCGAGCCAGAACTCCAATGGCGTGAACGCGGCGAAATGGTTCTCGGCCTCCCGGGTCCTCGGCTGGACCGCCTTGCTCGGCTCGCTCAATATCGTGCTGATCACCGCGATGTCGACGATCGGCGCGGTGGTCTACAACCTGACTTCCCGGCTGGTGGGCGGCGTGGAAGTGACCCTCCGCGAGACGGAATGACACGACGGCCCGGAGCAAAGGTAACGGCCGCCGGATGAGGCCTAGCACCGCTGCGCGACAGCACGCCGCATGCGGTATGCTGTCCCGGTGCCGCGTTCCCCCAGGCCAGGGGCGCGCCGCACGGGGTTATAGCTCAGTCGGTTAGAGCGCGTCCCTGATAAGGACGAGGCCCGTGGTTCAAGTCCACGTAACCCCACGAATCCTTCCGAATCAGCCGCACGTCAGTCAGCTCAGCCCGGCGGGCCGCGTCGGGAACCGTATAGTGGGTCAGGGGCTTGCTAAGCTGCCGTACACCTGCGGTCAGCCGATCCGCTTCCGCGGGGCAAGATCTGAACGTCATCGAGGTGGAGGGTTCCTCGTGGTCAAGAAGCTACTCGTGGTCGTCCTTCTCGGGCTGGCCGCGTTCGCCGTCTGGCGCAAGGTCCAGTCCGACCGCGCCGAACTCGACCTGTGGACCGAGGCGACGGCAGCCGACGACGACTGATCCGCGCAGTCGGCGGCGAGGCCCGGCAGTCCGCCGGCCCGCCGTCCGGCGCCAGGAGGCGACCCGGTGAGCGATACTTCTCCGGTCTCACTGGTCTGCTGTGACGTGCTCGGAGCCGCGGCGGCCGACGGCAGCATACTTGAGCGTGCCTTCGCCGAGGCGATCGCCACCCAGGGCGTGGTGACCGGGACCGCAGCCTACGTCAAGTCCATGGTTCAGTTCGACAGGACCCGCGGCTGGTCCCCGGCCGAGGTCATGCACAGCCTGTTTCCCGAGGACGAGATCCGGGCGCAGGCCGCGATCCTCGCCTTCGAGCGGTCGTTCCAGGCCGCCGTCGACCGGTTCGGCGCCCTTCCGCTTCCCGGCGCGAACGAGGCCCTGGCCAAGCTCACCGCGGCGGGCACCAAAGTCTGCCTGCTTTCGTGCCTGTCCAGGCCCGCGCTCAGCCTGATCACCGAACGCCTCGGCTGGTGGCAGCGCGCGGACCTGATCCTGTGCGCGGACGACGTGGACAGGGGCTTCCCCTGGCCCGATCTGGTCCTCACCGCGGTGCTGCGGCTCGGCATCGGCGACGTCCGGGACGTGGCCGTGGTCACGGCCAGCGAGAGCGGCGTGCTGTGCGCCAGGCGCGCCGGGGCGCGTCTCGTCATCGGCATGCGGGGCGGCGCGCACAGTGGGGGCAGGCTCCGCCGGGCCGGCGCCACCCACCTGCTGGCGGACCTGGGCGAACTGCCAGACCTGGTGGCGTCACAGGGCGAGAGCATCAGCCCGCCGCTCACCACGGCGAGTGACTGACCTCACGTACCGCGTGGCAGACTGTCAAGCATGCCGGAACTGCCGGAGGTGGAATCGCTCGCCGATTTCCTGCGCGCCCACGCCACGGGGCACACCGTCGCGCGCGCAGACGCCGCCTCGTTTTCCGTCCTGAAGACCTTCGACCCGCCGCTGGCTAGCCTCGCCGGGCAGGAGATAATCGGGGTCGGCCTGGCACGGCAAGTTCCTGGACATCGCTACCGATCAGGGCCTGCACCTGATCATCCACCTGGCCCGGGCGGGCTGGCTGCGCTGGCGCGAGGACCTGCCCACCGCCCCGCCGAAGCCCGGCAAGAGCCCGCTGGCCTTCCGGCTGGCGCTCGACGACGGCTCCGGGTTCGACCTTACCGAGGCGGGTACCCACAAGCGCCTGGCGGTGTACCTGGTCCGCGACCCCGCCGAGGTGCCCGGCGTGGCCTCCCTCGGACCGGACCCGCTGGCCGCCGATTTCACCGTGGACACCCTGGCGGCCCTGCTATCCGGCCGAAGGACGCAGATCAAGGGCGTGCTCCGCGACCAGCGGATCATCGCCGGCATCGGCAACGCCTACTCCGACGAGGTGCTGCACGCGGCCAAGATGTCACCCTTCAAGATCGCGTCGAGCCTGACGCCCGACAATGTGGCCATCCTGTACGACGCCATCAAGACCACCTTGCACGAGGCGGTCGAGCGTTCGGCGGGCCTGGCCGCCGCCGACCTTAAGGGCGAGAAGAAGAGCGGCCTGCGGGTACACGCCAAGACCGGCCAGGCCTGCCCGGTATGCGGCGACACGATCAGGGAGGTCTCGTTCGCCGACTCCGCGCTCCAGTACTGCCCGACCTGCCAGACCGGCGGCAAGCCCCTCGCCGACCGCCGCCTGTCCCGCCTGCTCAAATAACCATGATCCCGAACGACGGTGGTGCCCGCCCCGCGCCACCTTTCTCCATCGCGGCTCATGTCCCGACCGGGTAACCTGAGCGCAGACATCTCGGGGCTATAGCTCAGCTGGAAGAGCGTCTGGTTTGCATCCAGAAGGCCAGGGGTTCGAGTCCCCTTAGCTCCACAGGTCAGAGGCCAATTGCGATCTTGAAGGCCTTCAGGGAGAGCCAAAGGAAGAGCCAAGGCAGTGCTACTCTCCGAGTTATGGCGACTGCTGCGCGCCGTGGGCACGGCGAAGGTTCGTGGGCCGGGTCTTCAATTCCAGCCCGGTCTATCCTGGAACTTCCGACACATCCCGGAGGTCCAGGCCTGTGGATGACGGCAACGCGCGGCGCAATGTTCTGTACCTGGTTATCAGCGGAGCTCCCGCACCTGAAGGGGTGCCCGCACTAGTTGCCGTGTGTCAGGCCGCCGGGTGGCGGGTGGTGGTCTTCTGCACGCCGACCGGAACCAGGTTCGTCGATCCCTCTGAGCTGGAGCGGCTGACAGGCGAGCCGGTGCGATCGGAGTACCGGACGCCGGGCACCGGTGCGCCGCTCCCGCCCGCGGACGCTGTGCTCGCATGCCCGCTGACGTTCAACAGCGTCAACAAGTTCGCCCATGGACATGCGGACAACTTCGCGATGGGCCTGCTGTGCGAGATGGTCGGCTACGGCACCCCGGTCGTCGTGGTGCCGCATTGCAAGCCCCAGCTCGCCAGCCACCCGGCGTTCAACGCAAGCCTGGAGACCCTGCGCGGCATGGGCGTGCGGGTGCTGTTCGACCCGGACGCTTGGCGGAGGTCCTGCGCCTGAGCCGGTTCCGACAGGATCACCCCGGAGTGACGATCGGGGCCGGGAACGGCTGGTGGCAGGCGCAGATCCCGGAACCGAACGGTGAGATCGTCACCACCCGGTACACGCTGCGCGCGCTGCTCGACAAGCTTGACGAACTGCTCGGCGAGAACCCCGGCGACACTCCCGGCCGGGCGCGCAGCTGATCACGCCGCTCAGTCGCCGAGCCACTGGATCTTGACGACAAGGACGAGATCGTCGGGCGGGTACACCAGGAACGTGACCAGCCCGTCGTCGTGCGGGCTGAAGTGCAGCGTTCGCAGCGGCATTGACACATCGTCGCGCTCGTCGCGGCGACGTTGATACTGCACCGGGTCTACGATCACAACCGCATCCAGGAATGCCGCGAGCACCGCCTGCACAGCCGGATTCAGGTCGGCGAACTCCTGGTCAGCGGGGCCGTCCAGCTCCCACCGGTACACCGGTCAGACGCCGAACCGGGCCCGGACCTCTTCCCGGGTCGTTCGCTGCCCGGCAGGCGGCAGCCCCTCGTTTCGGTAGGTGTCGACACGAGCCAGGAACTCCCGCTGGGCCTGAGGGTCGCGCCAGGCATCCGCCTCGAACCACCAGCGCCGGACCGTCTGCACGAGCGGAGTCAGGTCGCCCTGCGCGCGCGCCCGCTCGAACGCCGCATCCAGATCCGCGTCGTACCGTTGCAGCACCTCATCGTCGGCGTTGGCGGCCAGCACGGCCCGGATCGCCGCCGGCGTGCAAGCCGGGCGAGGCAGGACCTGGGCTTGCCTGGCATGCGGCGTGGTCATCAGCAGCCCTTCCAGAGATCGGCGCTTGAACCAGCATAAGTGCGCCCACTGGCAGACAGCAGTCATACCGAAGTCCCTTGGCCCTCGACCAAGCCGAGCGCATGCTCCGTTGCGCAG
>CAWKCG010000017.1:0-23804 GCA_963847965.1 uncultured Actinomycetes bacterium | reverse complement strand
GTGGCAGGCGTATCATCCACGGTTATCCCGGTGCCCCCGAGCATCGCGGTGTGGCGGTCGGTCCGGCTAAACGGTGACACCAAGACCGAGAAGTCATGGCGGACGCTGGCCTTGCCGCAGAGTGCGGTGGCAGCGCTGCGCGAGCACCGTAAGCAGCAGGCCGCGGCCCGGCTGGCTGCCGGACCTCTGTGGCAGGACACCGGCCTGGTGTTCACTTCCAGTGTCGACACGCCGCAGGACGCCTCGCACGTCCGGTGGGATTTCCGCGCCCTGGGCAAGAAGGCGGGCATCGAAGGCGTCTGGGCCCCGAGGGAGCGGAGGCACACGTTCGTCTCGGTCATGTCCCAATCCGGGGTAGCGGTCGAGGAGATTGCCCACTTGGCCGGGCACGCCAGCTCACGCACTACTCAGACCATCTGTCGAGCCTGGATCAGACTGGGAGCGAGCGCCTCGGCCGGCCGAACACCGGGCAGTCACGCACCGTCTGCCCCAGCAGCGTCAGATCATCGTGCTCGCTCCACAGGTGAACCTCGACCTGGCCCGCGCGTACGCCATGAGCAGCAAGGACGCGGCCCGCGGTCAACCTCCTGAGCCGCCGAGCACGACATCGAGCCCGAGGCCGCAGGCTAACCGCACCCCCACCGCCACGGTGAGCGGCCAGGGTCCGTTCCTGTTCCATCCTCCCGACCCGCGCCGAACCGAGGCTGGACCTTCTGTTCCGTAGATCAATGGAACATCTCCGGCCAGTGCGCCGGAATCCGTATCCGCTGGTAAGCGCCCTGCTGGATGTCCGGCGTAGATGCCGTGGTCCGGTACCGTCCGGTCAGTCTGTGAGAAATCCGTGAGAGATCCCGGACCCGAGGTGAGGCCTGGCCCCAGGAGCCAGGCCTCGGTCGCCGGGCTTACGAGCCGTGCGGTGACAGCGCGCGCTCTTCCAGCAGGGTGCGCAGATTCTCGTAAGCGGTCTCGAAGTGCTTCCTGGCCAGCCGGACCGCCAGCGGCTCGGCGAGCTTGAAGAAGCCGTGGCTTTCGCCCCGGACGATAGTCGTGACGCGGGTGCCGTCCGGCGCAGGCTCGTACGTGTCCTCGAGTTCGAGGTAGAACGGACCGGAGTTGGTCTTGGTGGCAAACAGCGTGTTCTCGGTCAGGCCGGTGCAGACCTGGTATGTGGTATAGCTTCGGCCGAGGAACGTTCCAGTGGCGACGATGGTGGCGCCCGGCGCCAGCGGACCATCGCCGTTCAGGCGTGCCTCGGACAGCCCGGGAAACCAGGCTGGCATCTGGGCGATGTCCGTGATAGCGGCAAACACCTCATCGACGGGACGCCCGATCATGGTGATGATCGTGAACTCGTTCATGACACTTCATACCTCCTTGCACGTTTGCTGCTGCAAGCCACGTTACGGAGCAGGCGTTACCGTATCGTTACGGCAGCGCACGCTCGTAACGCGGCGGCCGCCAGCTAGACAACCTCTGGCGGCCGAGACCGTTCCGTGTATGTTCCAGATCATGGAAACCTCGCTGTGACCGCACGAACGTTATAGGGGATGGCCCGCGTCCGGTCCGGGCAGGCTCTGGCTGGCCCTTGGTTTCTGACCGGAGTGTCCGCAGAGGCCGCCGGTGTCAAGCGACTTGGCGTGTACATGCAGCGGGCACCTTGTCCTGTGCTCGTTGCCCTGCGGTCACGCTGGTGCCGCTCAAGCCCCATGGCTTAGCCGATCTTTTGCAGCTCGCGGACCTGGGCTGCGATAGCTTTGACATCGACCGGCGCGGTGGTGTCCACGGTGATCAGCGAGCCGATGCCGACCGGCCGGTCGTATTTGTCCATCGCCGACAGCGGCAGCGTCTCCAGGTGGACCGGGTGGTTCTGCCGGGCGTTGTAACGGGCGGTCGCGACCTCGGCGGGGCACACGCAGTGCACCTCGACGACGGGGCCGTAAAGGCTGAGCAGCTTGTCCCGTTCGTAATCGCTGTGCGGGCGGAAGTTGGCCTCGATCACCATGTCGCCCGCGCGGGCCGCGAGCGCCCACAGCAGGTCCATCGCCGCGCCGCCCAGTTTCCTGGACCACTCCCGGTCGATGTCACCCTCGCCCGGGACGTACAGGGCGTCGTGCAGCGTCTCCTTGATCAGGTCCTTGGTCACCAGCGAGTACCCGAGCTCCGCCGCGAGGGGGAAGGCAAGGCTGGTCTTCCCCGCCCCGGGCATCCCGGAGACATACACAATCCGGCTTCCCGCCGGGACTGCCCGCTGCGGTGGGAATTTCCTGATGTCCTGGATCTCGTTCTTCCTTCTGCTTCGCTTGGCGGAAAAGGAGAGCGGTGACCACCCGCGCGGGACCGGCGAGCGATTTTACCAGCGCTCGACTAGGTGCTCACGGCCAGACGGCGGTTCGTACGGTTCCGGCCAGAAGTCTGTCACCTGGGTGATCAGCCCGTCGGCGAATTCGAAGAACCCCATCGCGTCGTCAGTGCGGCCATGGAGACGCCATTCGAACCACACCACGCCGTGCCGCTCGCCGGCGATGGCGACCTTCGGCCGCAGGTACCAGTCGCCGGGATACTCCTGACTGAACTGCAGGTAGCGGGCGCCGTGGGTGGAAGGTCCCGGCCCACCCGAAGCTCGGCCTCGCCACCGCTGAGCGTGAGTTGAGCGTCCCGGAGCGTCGCTGGGGGCGCGGCGTTCCCGCCGTTGCAGAACCCCCTTCCGCTACTGGGAGATGGCTGGCGGCCGGCCGCCTTGACTCTCACCTTGGGGTAGCCCGCACACTCATCTTGCCGGGCCGGATCGGCCCGGCGACGAGGGAGTCAGCGTGAAAGAAATCAGCATCGGAGAGTTCGCACGACGGTCCCGCCTTTCACTGAAGGCACTCCGCCTCTACGACGAACGCGGGGTGCTGGTGCCTTCGCGCGTGGATCAGGCGTCTGGCTATCGCTACTACGACCCAGCCCAGCTTGAGGAGGCACGCCTTGTCGTGATGCTGCGCCAGTTGCAGTTGCCGCTCGCGGCGGTCAAGGAGCTGCTCGCGTGCGATCCGGCCGATGCGGCGAAGCGCATCGCTGAGCATTGGCGCGACGCCGAAGCGGCACACGACGCGCGGCGCGAGCTAGCCGACTACCTCGTCAGCCGATTGAGCGGAAAGAGGCCTGTCATGTACGAAGTCGCCACGCGGGAGATGCCCGAGCGGAGCCTGCTTTGTCTCAAGCGCCACGTCGAGGAGCAGGAGATGTGGGCGTTCGGCAAGGAGTTCATCGCGATCCTACGCGAGCGCCCGCTGCCGAAGATCGAAGGACGAGAAGGCGCGGCGTTCTGCATCTGGTGGGGCCTGGTGAACGCCGACGGCGATGGCCCGATCGAATGGTGTGCGCCAGTCCCTGCCGCGCAAGCGGAATCTCTCGCGTCGCACTATCCCGAGCTGACGTTGCGAACCGAGCCGGCGCACCGGGAGGCGTTCGTCGCGCTACCGGATCCGGATGCGGGGGACGAGGCGGTGCACTGGCATCTCGCTGGCGAGTCACTAGAGGCTTGGGCGCAGGAGCAGGAGCAGGAGCACGAGGGTGAGCGTCTTGCCCTCACGCCCGAAGACCTCGGCCTGCGCATCACCTATCTCGCCAGCGCACTGGGCACCACGGAGCCCTACCGCGACATGGCCCTCCCGTTCGCCGTAGACCGATGATCGAAGCCCACGGCCTGGTCAAGCGCTACGGCTCCACCATGGCCGTCGTCATCGAGATCACCGGGATGGACAGCGCCGAGGTGGGCAGGCTGGCCGCCGCCCATGGCATCGCCCTGTCCGAGCTCATCCCCGTCCGGGCATCGCTGGAGGAGGCGTTCATGGAACTGACCCAAGACAGCGTGGAGTACCAGGCGGCGGGGGCGACCCGATGACCGGCGCCACGATCGCCCGCACCGGCCCGGACCAGCGGGCGGCCTTCCGTCCATCCACCTTCGCCGACGTGCTGCGCTCGGAGTGGACCAAGCTCCGTTCGGTCCGGTCGACCTGCTGGGCGCTGACCGCGACCGTCGTGCTCGGCGTCGCCCTGGGGGCCTGATAAGAACCGGGCAGTTCCGATATATCCAAGGCCGTCCTCTGGGGTTCGATGCAACCTGAGCACATGGAATCTCCCGTGAACCCCGAACCTTCATCCACTCAGGTCCCCTCAAGTTTCGACCTGTCTCAGGTGTATGTCCATCTCGGCCTCGGCGCTCGGGCCGAAACACTCCCGGACTTCAGCTGGAGCGAGGAGTACCTGCGGCGCTACGAGACCGAACATCAAGCTGACGGCAACGAGGGACGCCTGGTGATGATCGCCCCCGCAGACGCCACCTGGACCAGCTGGGAACGCCATCCTGCTGGCGACGAGGTAGTCGTTGCGCTCTCCGGTCACCAGACCCTCATCCAAGAAGTTGATGGCGAGCAACACCGAATCGAACTGCATGCGGGCCAGGCCGCGATCAACCCGCGAGGAGTCTGGCATACAGCCGACGTCCACGAGCCCGGCTCAGCCCTGTTCATCACTCCCGGGCGAGGCACCGAGCACCGCCGACGGTAGGTCGGCACCGCATACGACCAGGCGAATGAGGGAAGCCCACGTAGGTGGAGATCAACGACGTGGCTCGTCTGGCCGAGGACTTGGCGGGAATACGCCCCGGCGTGCGGGATGGGCTGGCCGAGTGGTATGCGGTGGTGCAGCCAAAGATGAGCGGTGCACCCTGTCAGGGCCTTGACTCTCACGTTGCGTGAGGGTGCAGGCTCGTGTCATGTTCAGCATCGGCGAGTTCGCCCGGCTCGGGACGGTCTCGATCCGCACGCTCAGGCATTACGACGAGATCGGGCTGTTGCGTCCCGCGAAGGTCGATCCGGGAACCGGCTACCGAGGTTACTCGGCGGACCAGCTGGGACAGCTAAACCGGATTGTGGCCCTGAAGGAGCTTGGGCTATCTCTTACGCAGGCCAGGCAGCTCATAGACGGAATCACCGTTGAGGAACTCCGGGGCATGCTCATGCTCCGCCGCGCCCAGCTTGAACAAGAACTTGAGGAACGCCTGAGCCAGCTGCTCGGAGTCGAAGCACGACTCCGCTATATCGCACGAGAGGGTGCCATGCCAGCAGACGACATCGTAGTGAAGAAGATTCCCGCCATGGGTGTGGTGGCGATCGCCGCGCCCGCTCCGGCGTTCGGCCCGGTGAACATCGTTCCCGTCGTCAACCAGTCAAGGGAGCAGTTCGATCAGCTCGGGATCCGTAGCCTGGTTAAGGAAGCGGGACCCTTCATGCTCTTCTACGAGCATGACCACGGCACCGACGTCACGGTCTACCTGGCCCTGCCGGTGGCCGAGCAGCCAGCCGAGCTACCTCCGCCCGCGCAGTACCTAGTCCTCCCGGAAATCGAAGCAGCTGCCGCTGTGCGCAACGGCTTGGCCGCCAACATCTTCCCGATGGTGTACCACGATCTGGCCAGGTGGGCCGAGGAACACGGCTACGAGGCCCACGGGCCCGGCCGCGAGATATGGGTCAATGAGGTCGACGATATCGCCGACGTCGACCAGCAGGTGTTCGAGGTGCAGTTGCCGTTCACTCGCCCAGAAAGCCCTCCTGCTTAGAAAATCAGGAACTAGGCAGGCGGGTTCTCCGCGCGGTTGACGGCATCTTCGATCACTCGCCAGGCGGCTTCGGATCCTTCGAAGCCCGCGGTCAGCGTCGACTTGCCGGGCTCGAGGTCCTTGTACACGTTGAAGAAGTGCTCGATTTCGTCAAGGAGATGCTTGGGCAGATCGCTCAGTTCCTGAACTCGCTCATAATCGGGATCTCCGGCCACGACGCCGATGACCTTGGCGTCGGGACCCTTCTCGTCGCGCATCCAGAAAACGCCGAGCGGCCTGACGTCGATGTAGCATCCGGGAAAGGTCGGTTCGGCCAGCAGGACCAGCACGTCCAGCGGGTCGCCGTCCTCGGCCAGGGTATCCGGGACGAAACCGTAGTCGGCCGGGTAAACAGTCGCGGTAAACAGTCGCCGGTCGAGACGCATCACGTGCCGCTCGTGGTCGAACTCGTACTTGTTGCGACTGCCCTTGGGAATCTCGATCACTACTTCAACGATGCGCTCGTCCATTGCTTGCCTCCGGCTGAACCGTATCGCGGTCAGGCGTCGCGGACCGCGCGGACCAGGGTGTCGATGGCGGTCGCCGAGACGCCGTCCCGCTCGACGGTGCGATGCACCCGGCCGGCCCGCAGCACGCGCAGTCCGTTCAGCTCGGCGCTGATCTCCTCGGGCGTGTACAGCACCTCCGGGTACTGCGGCCCGCCGACGCCCTCGGTGAGGTTGGACAGGTCGTGGCCGACGACGAAAAGCGTGCCGCCCGGAACCAGCGCGGCGGCCGCCCGGCTCAGCACGGTGGCGCGCAGCCCCGCGCCCACCTGGAAGTACGCGATGAGCACCAGGTCGAAGGCGTCCCGTTCCGGCTCGTAGTCACTCAGGTCAGCGACGATCCATTCGATCCGCGCCTCGTCAAGGCCGCGGGCCGTGGCCAGCTTGCGGCCTTTCTCGAGCCCGACCCTGGAGAAGTCCACGGCGGTGACCCGCCAGCCGCGCTCGGCCAGCCAGACGGAGTTGCGGCCCTCACCCGCCGCCAGGTCCAGGGCCCGGCCGGGCGGCAGGTCAGGCAGTTCGGCGGCCACGAACTGATTAGGCCGGGTGGTCCACTCGAACTCGGCGCCCGAATACCGCTCGTCCCACTCGCGACTGTCCACCTGGCCACTGTCCCTGATGAGCCCGGCCGTCGGCAACCTCAGGAAGCGCCCCGCGACAGCCTGAGCCGCTCCGCGGCCAGATCAGCGAACGCCGGATCGGTTTCCGCGGCGCAGGCGCGGCGGCCGAGCCTGACCGCCGCCACGGACGCCGAGCATAGGCCGCCGAACGGTTCCCATATCACGTCGCCGGGTTCGGTCACCGCGGTGATCAGGCGTTCCATGAACTCGAGCGGCTTCTGGTTGAGGTGCGCCGCACTGGCGGCGGTCGGGTTGTGCACGCGCGGCGCGGCGCGGCGGAGCGTGCCCTTCAGCCGCTCTTCATCGTGCAGCGGCCGGCGTGACCACACATTGGTCAGGCCGTGCGCGTGCCGCCAGCGGTAGCGCAGCGCGTCCCATTCCTTGGCGGTAACCGGGCGCTCGCCGTCGAGCGAGTAATACGGCCAGCCGGACGGTTGACCGTGCGCGTTGGCGTAAGCGGCCAGCCGCTCCATCATCTCCCCTGGCGGCCAGTACCAGAGCCAGTCCCTGGTGAGGTACTTGCGAGTGGCCGCGTTCTTCACCCCGCACGCCTCGTTCGCCCTCTGCAGCGACAGGCCGGATCTGGTCCATTCGTGCCTGACCCATTCCTTCACCGGCATCGCCCGCCCGTCCGCGGGAAACCCGCCGGGGATCGGCACGGTCAGCTTCCGCTGGTAGAAGGCGCACACTTCGGTCACGACCGGGAATTGCCTGATGGTGCGCCCGTTCACGTTACCCGCGATATGAGCGAGCCCCTTGTCCCAGACGATGAGCTGGACGTAATCCCAGCCGTATTCGGCGAGCACCGGGTGCACGCTGGCCCAGCCGATTTCGGTATTCCAGAACCACAGCGTGGTGGCCGGGGAGGCCGCCGCTGACCAGCACGCGATATGCGGCCGGTACCAGCCGGGGAGGTCGTCGGGCCCGATCGTGTCGCCGTGGAATCCGCGCACGCCGTACGCGCCGTCGCTGACTATCGCCACGGGAACGGGCCAGCTCCGGTACACATCGAGCGCATTCCCCCGGAACAGCTCGAATGCTCCCATGGGCTAGCACTCTATGACGTTGACGGCGAGGCCGCCACGCGAGGTCTCCTTGTATTTGTCCAGCATGTCGCGGCCGGTGGCGCGCATGGTATGGATGGCCTTGTCGAGTGAGACGAAATGCCGTCCGTCGCCGCGCAAGGCCAGGCGGGCGGCGTGGATCGCGGTGATCGACGCGACCGCGTTCCGCTCGATGCACGGCACCTGGACGAGCCCGCCGACCGGGTTGCAGGTCAGCCCGAGATTGTGCTCGATACCGATCTCGGCGGCGTTCTCGACCTGCTCCGGCGTCCCGCCGAGCACCTCGGCCAGGGCACCCGCCGCCATCGAGCAGGCGGACCCGACCTCGCCCTGGCAGCCGACCTCGGCCCCGGAGATGGAGGCGTTCTCCTTGAACAGAACTCCGATGGCCGCCGCCGTCAGCAGGAACTGGTTCACGCCCTGCGGCGAGGCGCCGGGAACGAACCGGTCGTAGTAGTGCAGCACCGCGGGGATGATGCCAGCGGCGCCGTTGGTGGGCGCGGTGACGACCCTCCCGCCCGCCGCGTTCTCCTCGTTCACGGCCAGCGCGTACAACGTGACCCAGTCCATGGCGCGGAGGGGGTCATCGCCGTTCCGCTCGCAGGTGAGCTGGCGGAACAGGCGCGGGGCGCGGCGCTGGACCTTCAGCCCGCCCGGGAGCATGCCGTCGGTGGCGCAGCCCCGGCGTACGCACGCCTGCATCACGTGCCACAGCTCGCCGAGGCCCGCCTGTACCTGCTCGGACGTGCGGCCCAGTGCCTTCTCGTTCTCGAGCATGATCGCCGAGACGGGCAGGCCGGTGCGCACGGTGTGCGCCAGCAGTTCGGCCCCGGTCGTGAACGGATAGGGCTGGACAGAACTGTCCGGTGCCGGGGACGGCTGTCCGGTTTCCGTCTCGTCCATGACGAAGCCGCCGCCGACCGAGTAGTACGCGCGCTCGGATATCGCCGAGCCGCGGTCGTCAAAGGCGGTGAAGCGCATGCCGTTGGGGTGGTAGCTGAGCTTCTGCCTGCGGTTGAATTCCAGGTGCTCGGCGGTGGTGAAGCCGATCTCGTGCTCGCCGAGCAGCCGGATGGTGCCGCGCCTGGCCATGGCCGCGAGGCGAGCCGGTATCGCGTCGACGTCCACCGTGGCCGGGTGCTCGCCTTCCAGGCCGAGCAGGACGGCCTTGTCGCTTCCGTGTCCCCTTCCGGTCAGGCCCAGCGAGCCGTACAGGCCGACCCGGACGGTCCGCACCGAGGCCAGCTGGCCGTCGTCACGCAAGCCCTCGGCGAACATCCTGGCCGCCTTCATCGGCCCGACCGTGTGCGAGCTCGACGGGCCGATGCCGACCTTGAAGAGGTCGAAGACGCTGATCAGAATGCTGTGCTCCACCGCAGGCGGGATGTTCAGTGAAAGACTACGGTCCGGTCGCCGTTGAGCAGCACACGGTGCTCGGCGTGCCAGGTCACCGCGCGCGCGAGCACCTGGGCCTCGACGTCGCGGCCCGCCTCCGCGAGGCGCTCGGCCGAGAGCGTGTGGTCCACCCTGATCACGTCCTGCTCGATGATCGGCCCCTCGTCCAGGTCGGGGGTCACGTAGTGCGCGGTCGCGCCGACCAGCTTGACGCCACGCGCGTGCGCCTGATGGTACGGCTTAGCGCCCTTGAAGCTCGGCAGGAACGAGTGATGGATGTTGATCATCCGGCCCTCCACCTGCTTGCACACCTCGCTGGACAGGATCTGCATGTACCGGGCGAGCACGATCAGGTCGGCGCCCGTGTCACGGATCACCTCGAGCAGCTGGGTCTCGGCGGTGGCCTTGGCCTGCGGCGTGACCGGGATGTGGCGGAACGGGAGGCGGTAGGACCCGGCCAGCTCGGCGAAGTCCGGGTGGTTGGACACCACGCCGACCACATCGACGGGCAGCGAACCGGTCTTCCAGCGGAACAGCAGGTCGTTCAGGCAGTGCCCGAGCCGGGAGACCATGATCAGCGTGCGCACCCGGGCGGCCGTGTCGTGCAGCTCCCACGACATGTGGAAAGCCTCGGCGACCCAGGAGAAGCCCTGCTCGAGGTCGGCCAGCCGGGCACCCTGCGGCGGGACGCTGAAGTGCACCCGCATGAAGAACCGCCCGTCGGGGCTCTCCCCGTACTGCTGGCTGGCCAGGATGTTCCCCGAATGCTGGACCAGGAAGCTGGCCACCGCGTAGACGATCCCCGGCTTGTCCGGGCAGGAGAGCGTGAGCACGTACTCACGGCCAGGTCCGATGCTCATGACGCTCGCCCCTATGTTGCTGATGATGCAACTATGTGCTTAATATGCAACAATTATGTACGTGGCCGCGCCCCCGCGGTCAAGGCAGGCGGGTAGCGTTGCGCCATGAGCAACAGCGGGCGGGAGGACGCAGGTCCGATCCAGTCCGTGGACCGCGCCGTGGCCATCCTGGAGATCCTGGCCAGGGACGGTGAGGCCGGGGTGACCGAGGTCGCGCGCGAACTCGGCGTGCACAAGTCGACGGCCTCCCGGCTGCTCGCCGCGCTCGACCGGCGGGAACTCGTGACCCAGGACGCGGCGCGCGGGAGGTTCCGGCTGGGGATCGGCATCGTCCGGCTGGCCGGGGCGGCGGCCCGCGGGCTCAACGTGGTCGAGCAGAGCCGGCCGGTCTGCCGGGCGCTGGCCCAGGAGGTCGGCGAGACCGTCAACATCGCCGTCCTGTCCGGCCGCGACGCGCTCTACGTGGACCAGGTGGCGGGGCCGGCGGCGCTGTCGCCGCACAACTGGGCCGGGCAGCGCATCCCGCTGCACGCCACCTCGGACGGCAAGGTCCTGCTCGCCTACCTGCCTGCGGGAGACGTCAAAGACCACCTCGTGCCGCCGCTGAAACGCTTCACCGATCACACGATCACCACCGCGACCGCGTTGGCCCGCGTCCTGGCCGAGGTGCGGCGCCGCGGTTACGCGACCGCGGTGGAAGAACTCGAGGAGGGCCTGACCGCCGTCGCGGCCCCGGTCCGGAACGCCGAGGGACACGTGATCGCCTCGATCAGCGCCTCAGGCCCGAGCTTTCGCATCCCGGCCGAGCGCATCGGCAGCCTGGCCGGTTCCGTCGTCCGCGCCGCGGCCGAGGTCTCCCGCCGCCTGGGCTGGGCCGCTCCGGCCGGAACCGGGACCAGCTAGCCGCGCCCCGCGGGCGCCTGCTCAGGGGAAGACGACGGTCCGGTCACCGTTGAGCAGCACGCGGTGCTGCGCGTGCCAGGTCACCGCGCGCGCGAGCACCTGAGCCTCGACGTCGCGGCCCGCCTCCGCGAGGCGGTCGGCCGAGAACGTGTGATCCACCCTGATCACGTCCTGCTCGATGATCGGCCCCTCGTCCAGGTCGGGCGTCACGTAGTGCGCGGTGGCGCCGACCAGCTTGACGCCGCGCGCGCGGGCCTGGTGGTAGGGCCTGGCGCCCTTGAAGCTCGGCAGGAACGAATGATGGATGTTGATGATCCGGCCCTGCAGTTCCTGGCACAGCTCGTTGGAAAGGATCTGCATGTAACGGGCGAGCACGATGAGCTCGGCACCGGTGTCATCGACGATCTGCAGCAGGCGAGCCTCGGCGTCGGCCTTGGTTTCCGGCGTGACCCGGAGGTGGCGGAACGGGACGTTGTAGGCGAACGCCAGCTCGCCGAAGTCGGGGTGGTTGGACACCACGGCCACGACGTTGACCGGCAGGGTGCCGGTCTTCCAGCGGAACAGCAGGTCGTTCAGGCAGTGGCCGAGCTTGGAGACCATGATCAGGGTGCGCACCCGCGCGGCCGCGTCGTGCAGCTGCCAGGACATCTGGTGCGACTCGGCCACCTCGGCGAAGTCACTGCGCAGCTTGACGAGCTGGGCACCCGACGGCACGGAGAAGTGCACCCGCATGAAGAACCGCCCGTCCGCGGGCTCCCCGTAGTGCTGGAGGGCCAGGATGTTGGCCGAGTGCTGGACGAGGTAGGTCGTTATCGCGTGCACGATCCCCGGCTCGTCCGGGCACGACAGCGTCAGCACGTACTTTTGGCCCCACGCGGCGTTCACGGCTAGTCGCCCAGTTCGCGCCGGCGGCGGGCGACGAAGTCGTCCAGCTCGGCGCGGATCGCGTCGTCCAGCGGCGGCGGCTCGAAGGACTCCAGCTTCTTCCGCCAGATCTCGCCCGCCCGGGCCGCGGTGTCCTTGGCGCCGAGCTTGAGCCAGCGCTCGAAGTTCGCGGTGGAGGACAGCATCGGCCGGTAGAAGCACTCGCGGAACCGCTCCATCGTGTGCGCCGCGCCGAGGAAGTGCCCGCCGTGCCCGACCTCCTCGTGCGCCCCGAACGCCAGCGAGTCCTCGTCGATCTCCAGCGGCGTGAACTCCACCCGGAGCATCTTCAGCAGCTCGATGTCGATGATGAACTTCTCGTAGCAACTAACCAGCCCGCCCTCCAGCCACCCGGCCGCGTGCATGACGAAGTTGGTGCCGGCCAGGAACGTGGGCAGCAGGGTCATCAGCGCCTCGTACGCCGACTGCGCGTCGGCCGTCTGCGACGAGTTCAGCCCGCCGCCGGTGCGGAACGGCAGCCCGAAGTAGCGCGCTAGCTGCCCCGTGCACAGCAGGCCGATGGCCGATTCCGGGGTCCCGAACGCCGGCGAGCCCGACTGCATGTCGATGTTGGACAGGAAGGACCCGAAGATGACCGGGCAGCCGGGCCTGATCAGCTGGGCCAGGGCGATCCCGGACAGGGCCTCGGCGAGCTGCTGGACGAGCGCGGCCGGGATCGTCACCGGCGACATCGCCCCCATCAGCAGGAACGGCGTCAGCACCACCGGCTGGTTGGCCCGGTTGTACTCGAACTGGGCGTCCAGCATCCGGTCGTCCCAGCGCAGCGGCGAGTTGCAGTTGATCAGCGAGATCGTCGCCGGCACCCGCTCGATCACGTCACGCCCGCCGAACAGGATCGACGTCATCGCGATCGTGTCCGCCGCATTCGGCCCCGAGACCACGTTGCCCATGTAGATCTTGTCGGTCAGGGTCTGCAATGCGTAGATCATGTCCAGGTGCCGGGAGTCGAGCGGCGCGTCGTTCGGCTCGCAGATCACCCCGCCCGCCGAGTCGAGCTCGTCAAACGCCTGCGACAAGCTGGCCAGCTGGCGGAAGTCGTTCAGCGTCGCCTCCCTGCGCACGTCGCCCTCGCGGACGAACGGGCAGCCGTACACCGCGCTGAACACCATGTGGTCGCCGCCGATGTGCACGGTATGAGCCGGGTTCCGGGCCTGCACGTCGAACTGGCGCGGTGCCTTCGCCACCTGCTCCATGACGAACTCCGGGTCGAGGTACACCACTTCGCCGTCCACGCGCTGGCCCGCCTTGGCGAACAACTCGACGGCCTCTGGCTTGGCGAACTGGACGCCGATCTCGGAGACGATCCGGCGCCAGCCGCGGTCAAGGACCGCGATCGCGTCGGCGGAGAGGATCTCGTAGCGCGGCATCGTGTTGACGAACATCGCTCAGCCTTCCCGGGGGACCTGCGGGCCAATGGAGGAGGAACTTGACCGATCTTAGACCGGCTCCTACGATCACATAGTAGAACTAGGTCCCATAAAGTGGAACCTGTGTCCCTGTACGAACGGAATCCCGGATGAGTAACCAGAACGGCACCCAGGCGGTCGACCGGGCGGCGCGGCTGCTCTCGGAGGTCGTGCACTCGGCGGACCCGATGACGTTCACGGGGCTGAGCGCCGCCACCGGGCTGGCCAAATCCACCACGTCCCGGCTGCTGCTCGCGCTCGAGCGCAACGGTCTGGTGCGCCGCGATGACCACGGCCGGTTCCTGCCCGGCGAGATGTTCGTGAGCTTCGCCTGGCGCGGCGGGGCCGAGGCCGGCCTGGTCGCGGTGGCCCAGCCGTTCCTCGAGCGCCTCGGCAAGGCGACGGGCGAGACGGTCAACCTCGGCGTGGTCAGCAGCGGGATGGTGGAGCAGATCGCCCAGGTGGACAGCACCTACTTCATCGGCGGCACCAACTGGATCGGGCTCTCCGTGCCGCTGCACTGCTCGGCGCTGGGCAAGGTCCTGATCGCCTACGGGGCCGCTCAGCTACCGCAAGACAAGCTGGAACGGCGCACCGACAAGACCATCACCAGCGAGGCCGCCCTGCGGGCCGAGCTGGCCGGCGTGCGCGCCCGCGGGTACGCCATCACCGACGAGGAACTGGAGCCGGGCCTGATCGCGGTGGCCGCGCCGGTCCACGGCTTCGACGGCGCCGTGGTCGCGGCGCTCTCGGTGTCGGCCCCGGCCACCCGGATGACCAGGGACCGGGTGAGCGTGACCGCCGGGTACTGCGTCACCGAGGCCGCGGGCCTGTCCGCGGTCCTGGGCTACCGGCAGCGGGCGGCCAGGCAGAACCGGAAGGTGGGTGCAGCATGACGGCCGAGGAACTGCTCAGCCAGCTGTACGACGACACGCTGGTCGGCAACGCGCCCGCGGTGCTCGACCTCACCAACCAGGGGCTGGCCATGGGCCTCGGGCCGGAGACGCTGCTGTACGAGGCGCTGATCCCGTCGCTGGAAGAGGTGGGCGCCAGGTTCGAGCGCGGCGACTTCTTCGTGCCCGAGATGCTCATCGCGGGCAAGGCGATGGCCGGGGCGCTGGAGATCCTGCGCCCGCTGCTCGCCGAGACCGGCGCCCAGACGATCGGGACCATCGTGATGGGCACCGTCAAGGGCGACGTGCACGACATCGGCAAGAACCTGGTCAACATCATGTTCGAGGGCGCAGGCTTCCACGTCATCGACCTCGGCGTGCAGGTCGCGCCCGAGAAGTTCGTCGACGCGGTGCGCGAGCACAAGCCCGACATCGTCGGCTTCTCCGCGTTCCTGACCACGACGATGCCGATGTTCAAGGCGAACATCAACGCGCTGCAGAAGTCGGGCCTGCGGGATCAGGTCATCGTGATGGTCGGCGGCGCCCCGGTCACCCAGGAGTACGCCGACGTCGTGGGCGCGGACGGGTACGCGGCCGACGCGTCCGCGGCCGTGGCCAGGGCCAAGGAGCTGCTCGCGCGGCGCCGCGCGATGGCGAACGCCTGAGGCCACCGCAGAGAACGGGAGAGAACCAGTGCACACCATCCTGTCCTCGGCGACCAAGACGGTGCGGATCGGGGATGACCAGCCGTTCGCCATCATCGGCGAGCGGATCAACCCGACCGGCAGGAAGATCTTCCAGCTGCAGCTGCGCAGCGGCGACCTGTCCCGGGTGGAGATCGACGTCAAGGAGCAGGTGGACGGCGGGGCCATGCTGCTCGACGTGAACATGGGCGCCCCGCTGGCCGACGAGGCCGAGCTGATGACGCGGGCCGTCACGCTGATCCAGGAACTGACCGACCTGCCGCTGGTCATCGACTCCTCCATCATCGAGGTCCTCGAGGCGGGCCTGGCCGCCTACCAGGGCAAGGCGCTGGTCAACTCGGTCACGGCGGAGGACGAGCGGCTGGACGCGATCCTGCCGCTGGTGAAGAAGTACGGCGCCGCGGTCATCGGCCTGCCGAACGACGAGGAGGAGATCCCCGAGGACCCGGCCCGCCGCGTCGACCTGGCCCGCAAGCTCATCCACGTCGCCACGGAGAAGTACAAGATCCCCGTCGAGGACATCGTCATCGACCCGCTGGCCATGCCGGTCGGCGCGGACACCCTGCACCCGAGCAGGACGCTCGAGACGATCGCCATGTTGAAAGATGAGTTCGGGGTGAACATGACGCTGGGCGCGTCGAACGTGAGCTTCGGCATGCCGGACCGGCACTCGATCGCCGCGACGTTCCTGCCCATCGCCATCAGCCACGGCCTGACCAGCGCGATCATGGACGCGCGCTCGCCGCAGATCGTCCGCGCGGTCAAGGCCGCCGACCTGGTCCTGAACCGCGACGACTGGGGCGCGAGCTGGATCGCCGCCCACCGCGCTCAGCAGGCCAGGGAGCAAGCGGCCCAGGCCCAGGCACAGCAGGCCGGCCCGTGAGTGCCATCCTGGCCCGCAGGGCATTCCGGATGGCGCGAACATGCAGTGATGCGCCGTGAGCGTGACCGACGACGTAACACACGGGCCCGTTCGGATAAATCTGCTCTTCAATGAGCGGCCGGTGCGGGTTCCGTACGGCGTGACGCTGTTCGACGCGGCCAGCTGGAACGGCATCGCGATCGACTCCACCTGCGGCGGCCACGGCACGTGCAAGAAGTGCCGGATCAGGATCGCGGACGACGCCCCGATGCCGTCCAGCCTCGACATCAGGGCCTATACCGCCGACGAGCTGAAGCAGGGCTGGCGGCTCGCCTGCCGGACCATCGCGACGCAGGACACGGCCGTCGAGGTGCCCCCGCTGACCACGCGCCCCAAGGCCGCCACCGTGGGGGTGGGCAGGCAGGTCATCCTCCGCCCCGCGGTGCAGAAGCGGTACCTGGAACTCACCGAGCCGACCCTGGCCGACCAGGCCAGCGACACCGAACGGGTGCTCGGGCAGCTCGATGACCTCGAGCCGAGGGCCGAGCTGTCCGTGCTGAAGACCCTCGGCCGGACGCTGCGCGCGGCCGACTACAAGGTCACCGCGGTGGTCGTCGACGACGTGCTGATCGCGGTCGAGCCCGGCGACACGACGCAGCGCCGGTTCGGCATCGCCTTCGACCTGGGCACCACGACCGTGGTGGCCACCCTGCTCGACCTGTCCACCGGCACTCCGGTGGCGGTGGAGTCCACGCTGAACAAGCAGCAGCCGTTCGGCGCCGACGTGATCACCAGGATCAGCGCCACGATGATGGACCCCGGCGCGCTGGACAAGCTGCAGCAACTCGCCCAGGAGACCCTCGCCGAGCTGGCCCAGGCGGTCTGCGCGGCGGGTGGCGTGCAGCCGCACGAGGTGTACGAGGTGGCGATGGCCGGCAACGCCACCATGACCCACATCGCGCTCGGCATCGACCCTGAGCCGCTCGGCATGGCGCCCTTCATCTTGTCCACCCGGCTGTTTCCCGAGGTGCTTGCCGCCGACCTGGGGCTGCCGGTGCACCCCAGGGCGCGCGCGGTCGTCTTCCCCTCGTTCGGCGCCTACGTGGGCGGCGACATCACGGCCGGCCTGCTGGCCAGCGGGATGGACCGGGACGCCAGGGTCCGGCTGTTCATCGACATCGGGACCAACTGCGAGATCGTCCTGGGCAACCGGGAATGGCTGCTGGCGACGGCCGCCCCGGCCGGGCCCGCCTTCGAGGGCGCCGCGATCCGGTGCGGGATGCGCGCCGCCGAAGGCGCCATCGAGGTCGTCACCATGACCGCGGCCGACCTGAGCCTGAAGGTGATCGGCGACGTCGAGCCGGCCGGGCTGTGCGGCTCGGGGCTGGTCGACGCGGTGACCGGCCTGGTCAGGACCGGCCTGCTCGAGGAGTCCGGGCGGTTCGTCTCGGAGGAAGAGGCCCGGGATAAGGCGCCCGGCCTGGCCTGGCTGACCAGGATCGGGCAGGAGCGGGTGTTCGTGCTGCACTGGCGGGGGTCGCCTGAGCAGAGCATCTACCTGTCCCAGCGCGACGTCCGCGAGCTGCAGTTCGCCAAGGCGGCGATCGCCACCGGCTGGCGCATCCTGCTTGAGGAGGCCGGGCTCACCGAGGACGACGTCAAGCAGGTGCTGCTGGCCGGGTCGTTCGGCAGCTACCTGTCGGCGTCCAGCGCGATCAGGATCGGGCTGGTCCCGAAGGTCCCCGTGCTGCGCGTCATCGCGGCCGGCAACGTGGCCGGCGAGGGAGCGAAGATGGCGCTGCTCAGCCTGCGCGAGCGGGCGGGCGGCCTGGCGCTGCTCGAGGAGGTGAGGTATGTCGAGCTCTCCGACCGCGCCGACTTCAACGACCGTTTCGTCGAGCAACTGCCCTTCCCGCAAGCTTGAGGTCCTCGCCTGCGGGGCGCTCGCCGGGCACGTCCGCGAGATCGTGACGCGCCGCGGCTGGCCGGTCGCCGTACGGTCCCTGCCGGCGCTGCTGCACAACCGGCCGCAGAAGATAACCCTTTTGGCCGAACGAATCGTGGTGTCCGCCCTGGGCTCAGGCTGCACGGTCGCGCTGGCGTACGCCGACTGCGGCACCTATGGCGCCCTGGATGAGCTGTGCGCCAGGTACGGCGTGCGCCTGGCTGCCCGGACTGCACTGCTACGACGTCTTCGCCGGGCCGGCGCGGGTCGCGGCGCTGTTCGACGCCGAGCCAGGCACCTACGTACTCACCGACTTCCTGCTGCGCAGCTTCGACCGGAGCGTGCTGGCCGAGCTCGGGCTGGATCGGCACCCGGAGCTCTGGCCCGACTACTTCGGTCACTACCGCCGGCTGGTCTGGCTGGCGCAGGAGCCCTCTCCGGCGCTGGAGGCCGAGGCGGAGCGGGTCGCGGCGCTGTTCGGGCTCCCGCTGACGCGGGTCGACACCGGGGTCGGCCGGCTGGAGCGGGCCCTCGCTTCGCTCGTGGAGGAGGCGTCGTGAGCTCGCTGGATGCCCTGTTGCGTGATCCTAGGTACGAGGTGCTCCCGGCCAAGGGCACCGAACAGGCGGTGCTGGAGTGGGTGCCGCGCGGGATGACCGTGACCGTCACCGCGTCGCCGGTCAAGGGCCTGGATGCGACGATCGATCTCACCGAGAAGCTGGCCGCCAGCGGTTACCGGGTGGTGCCGCACCTGGCCGCCCGCTCGGTGACCGGCGAGGAGCACCTGGCGGACATCGTCGGCCGCCTGAAGGCCGTCGGCGTGGACGACGTGTTCGTGCCGGGCGGGGACGCGACGCACCCGGCCGGGCCGTTCGACAGCGCGCTGCCGCTGCTCGAGCGGCTGGCCGAGATGGGCAGCCCGTTCAGCCGGATCGGGATCACCGGCTACCCGGAGAGCCACCCCAAGATCCACGACGACATCACCATCCAGGCGATGTGGGACAAGCGCAAGTACGCCAGCTACATCGTGAGCAACGTCTGCTTCGACGCGGCCCAGCTCAGCCGGTGGATCCAGCGGATCAGGGCCCGCGGCGTCACGCTGCCGCTGTACGTGGGGCTGGCCGGGCCGGCCGAGCGCACCCGCCTGCTGCGGATGGCGGCGGTGGCCGGCGCGTCGGAGTCGGCCAGGTTCATCAGCAGGCACCCCGGCTGGATCCTGCGGTTCTGGGTGCCCGGCGGGTACAGCCCGGACCGGCTGCTCGACCGCGCGGCGGGTGTGGTAACCGCGCCGGGCTCGGGCGTGGTCGGCCTGCACCTGTTCACGTTCAACCAGCTCCGGCAGACCGAGCAATGGCGCAAGGCCGCCCTGGAGCGAACCGGAATTGACAAACCTCTACTCGCGGGATGACCAGCATGACTGATTCTCCGGCCCGGGCCAGCGCCGTCATTATCGGCGCCGGCATCGTCGGCAACAGCCTCGTTCACCACCTCGCGCTGCTCGGGTGGCGGGACCTCGTCCTGGTGGACAAGGGCCCGATGCCGAACCCGGGCGGCTCGACCGGGCACGCGTCGAACTTCATCTTCCCGATCGAGTACTCCAAGATGATGTTCGAGCTGACCACGGACAGCACCGAGCAGTACCAGGAGCTCGGCGTGTTCACCCAGAGCGGCGGGATCGAGGTAGCGCGCACCCAGGCCCGGATGACCGAGCTGCGCAGGCGGTGCTCGCAGGCCAAGTCGTGGGGCATCCCGGCCGAGGTGCTCTCTCCCGGCGAGGTGAACAAGCTGGTGCCCTACCTGGACGAGTCGGTCATCCTGGGCGGCGCGCATTTCCCCACCGTCGGCGTGGTCGACTCGCTGCGGGCCGGCACGCTGATGCGCGAGCAGGCGCAGCGGTCCGGCGCGCTGACCGTGCTGGCCGGTACCGAGGTGCTCGGCATCTCGGTCTCCGATGGCCGGGTGCGTGGGGTGGCGACCAGCGCGGGCGAGATCGAGACCGGGAACGTCGTCATCTGCTGCGGGGTCTGGTCGCCGCGGGTCGCGCGGATGGCGGGGGCCAGGCTCGCGCTCACCCCGGTCGTGCACCAGATGATCAGCGTCGGCCCGATCGCGCTGTTCGCCGACACGCCCGGGGAGATCTTCTACCCGATCGTCCGTGACGTGGACACCAACATGTACGAACGCCAGCACGGCGGCGACATGGAGGTGGGCTCGTACGCGCACCGGCCGATCGTCGTCCCGCCCGACGAGATCCCCTCGATCGAGGAGTCGGTGCTCTCGCCGACTGAGCTGCCATTCACCCAGGACGACTTCGACCCGCAGCTGGCCGAGGCCCTGGAGCTGATGCCGGAACTGCTCGGCGACGAGCGCGCCGGGATCAGGTACGCGATCAACGGCCTGATCTCCATGACCCCCGACGGGCACCCGCTGCTCGGCGAGATGCCTGAGGCCAAGGGGCTCTGGGCGGCGGCGGCCAGCTGGATCAAGGAGGGCCCGGGCTGCGGGCGCGTGGTGGCCGAGCTCATGTCGGGCCTGGTTCCCTCCGTCGACGTGCACGAGGCGGACGCCGCCCGGTTCTACCCGCACCAGCGCACTACGGCGCACGTCCGCGCGCGGGCGCGCGAGGGCTTCAACAAGATGTACGGCATCGTCCACCCGGCCGAGCAGTGGGAGTCCAGCCGGCCGGTCCGGGTCAGCCCGGTGTACGAGCGGGAACGCGCGCTCGGCGCGTTCTTCTACGAGACCGTCGGCTGGGAGCGGCCGTTCTGGTACTCCTCGAACGCTCCCCTGCTGGACCGGTACGCCGGGCGGCTGATGGAGCGCCCGGCCGAATGGGAGTCGCGGTGGTGGTCGCCGGTCATCAACGCCGAGCACCTGGCCATGCGGGACGCCTGCGCCCTGGTCGACCTGTCGGCCTTCGCGGTCCTCGAGATATCGGGGCCCGGGGCGCTCGAGGCGGTGCAAAACCTGTCGGTGGTCCAGGTGAACGTCGGGATCGGCCGCGTGGTCTACACGTCCTGGCTCGACGAGAACGGCGGGTTCCGCGCCGACCTGACGGTCATGCGGCTGGCCCCGGACCGGTTCCGCGTGGTGACGGGCGGCGCGACCGGGCAGAGCGACGCCAAGTGGATCCGCGACCACCTGCCCGCCGGCGCCGCCCTGGCCGACCTCACCTCGGCCTGGACCACCATCGGGCTGTGGGGCCCGCGGGCCAGGGACGTCCTGGCCGCGGTGACGGCCGACGACGTGTCGCACGCGGGCTTCGGTTTCGGCACCTGCCGCGAGATCGAGATCGGCAACATCGTCGTGCTCGCGTCGCGCATCTCCTACGTCGGCGAACTCGGCTGGGAACTGCACGCGCCGTTCGAGGAGGGCGCCCGGCTGTGGGACGCCCTGTGGGAGGCCGGGCAGCCGCACGGGCTGATCCCCGCGGGCATCGGCGTGTACGGGACCACCGGGCGGCTCGAGAAGGGATACCGTGCCTTCGGCGCCGAGCTCACGCCGGACTACACGCTGGTGGAAGCGGGCATGACCAGGCCGAAGGTCAAGGAGCAGCCGTTCATCGGCAAGGAGGCATACCTGCGACAGAGGCAGGAGCCGCCGTGCGCGATCCTGTGCACGCTCACCGTGGACTCGCACACCTCGGCGGACGGAACCCCGCGCTACATGCTCGGCGGCGAGCCGATCCTCTCCCCGGCCGGCGACCGCCTGGTCGACGCCAAGGGCCGGCCCTCCTACGTGACCAGCGCCGGCTCGGGCCCCTCGGTCGGCAAGCACCTGCTGATGGCCTACCTGCCGCCGGAGTTTGCGGTCGAGGGCGGGTCGCTGCTCGTGGAGTACATGGGCGAGCAGTACCCGGTCACGGTGGCGGTGGCCGGCTCCACCCCGCTGTTCGACCCCCAGAACGAGCGGATCAGGAGCTGACGGGAGTGGAGATCCTGGTCTGCGTCAAGCGCGTGCCCACCGTGGGCGGCAAGATCGCGGTGACCCCGGACGGGCAGGAGGTCGACACCCGGATGTCCGGGTTCTCGATCAGCCCGCACGAGGAGTGCGCGGTCGAGGAGGCGGTCCAGATCACCGAGCGCGCGGGCGGCTCGGTGACGGTGCTGACCCTGGGCCCGGAGGCGGCGATCGACCAGCTTCGCGACGCGCTCGCCCTCGGCGCCGGGCGGGCGGTGCTGCTGGAGACCGACGGCCGCGAATGGGGCCCGATCGCGACGGCCGCGGCCATCGCCGAGCAGGTCCGGGCGCACCCGTACGACCTGGTGCTGCTGGGCAACGAGGCGGCCGACACCGGCGACTACCAGGTCGGCATCAGGCTCGCGCACGAGCTCGGCTGGCCCGTCGCGACCGGGATCAAGAACCTGTCGGTGTCCGCGGATGGCGTGGTCGCTCGCCGCGAGTACCGGGGGGTCGATGAGGCGTATTCCCTCCCGCTGCCGGCGGTGGTCACCGTCAAGGAGGGCATCAACCTGCCACGCTACCCGTCGCTGCCGGGACGGCTGCGCGCCAAGCGCGCTCTTGTCGAGCGGTCTGCGCCGGCCTGGGCCGGCGAAGGGCTGCGCAAGCAGGCGCTCCGCGTGCCGGCCTCCAGCAAGCACCAGGCCACGGTGCTGGGCCACGGCGCCGACGCGGTACCCGAACTGGTCCGCGTCCTGGACGAACTGGGGGTCCTGTCATGACCGTGCTTGGCCTAATGGAGCTCGACGGCGGGGAGCCGGCCGACTCCTCGCTGCGGGCGCTGACGCTCGCGCGGACGCTGGGAGACACTTTCGTCCAGACAGTTGTGTTCGCGGAGTCCGCTCACGTGCCCGCGTCCGTGCTGGCCGGATTCGGCGCCACCGACGTCTACGTGATCGAGCCGTCCAGCGTTGACGGGTACGCCCCCCAGGCCTGGGCCCGGGTGCTGGCCGGGCTCGCGGCCGAGACCGGCGCGACCGCGGTGCTGGCGGCCGGGACCGACCGCGGCAACGAGGTGCTGGCGCATCTGGGCGCGATCACCGGGCTGCCGATGGCCGCGAACTGCACGATCGTCACCCCCGACGGCGGGCAGACGCACCGGCTCGTGCGGCACCGGTGGGCCGGGCTGCTGCTCGAGGACGCCGTCATGGAGGCCCCTATCGCGCTGTTCACCGTGGCCACCGACGCGGTGGCCCCCGTGCCCGCGGAAACGCCAGCCGCCATCGACGTGCACGTCCATAAGCCCGAGCTGGCCGAGGCCGACCTGCGGGTCCGGGCGGTCGAGTCGCCGGCCGGCGCGGGCGGCGCGTCCCTGGCCACGGCCCGGGTCGTGGTCGGCGGCGGGCGAGGCGTGGGCGGACCCGACGGCTTCGCGCCGCTGGAGGAGCTGGCCAGCCTGCTCGGCGGCGTGGTCGGCGTCTCCCGCGTCGTCACCTCCGAAGGCTGGCGGCCGCACAAGCAGCAGGTCGGCCAGACCGGGACCAAGATCACCCCGGAGCTCTACCTGGCCTGCGGCATCAGCGGCGCCATCCAGCACATCGCCGGCTGCGCGGGCGCCAGGTACATCATCGCGATCAACACCGACCCCGGCGCCCCCATCCTGGCCCATGCCGACTACGCCGTCATCGGCGACCTGCACCAGGTCATCCCCGCCCTGGTCGCGGCCCTGCGCGCCCGCTGAGGTAAGTCCGGCTCGCCGGACATGACCGAACGGCTCCGGATAATCGCCACATGATGGGAAAGTGGTGATGGCCAGGTCAGCGTGAGGGGATGGAAAACTGTGGCGGCGATTGCCGTATGGCCGGGTGACAGCTACCCGCTGGGGGCCACGTACGACGGGGCGGGAACGAACTTCGGGCTGTTCTCCGAGGTGGCCCAGCGGGTGGAACTGTGCCTGTTCGACGACGAAGGCGCGGAGAGCCGGGTCGCCCTGAACGAGGTGGACGGGTTCGTCTGGCACGGGTACCTGCCGGGTATCGGCCCGGGCCAGCGCTACGGATACCGGGTGCACGGGCCCTACGACCCAGCCGCAGGGAACCGGTGCAACCCGGCCAAGCTGCTGCTCGACCCCTACGCCAAGGCGATCGAACGGCGTCGTCA
>CAWKCG010000016.1:0-85351 GCA_963847965.1 uncultured Actinomycetes bacterium | reverse complement strand
GCCGGGGATGCGAGCGCGGGCCAAGGCGGTGGCCGAGGCAAATAGAAAGCTGGTCGAAAGAGCAGCAGCTTTCCGGCGTTGCCCCAAGTGCGAATCAAATCACTACAAGCAGCGGTCGATCCGGTCCTGACCCGATGGTCCGGCCAGCAGCCAAGTACAGCAACCCGAGCGCATAACACCGGACCTGTACGGCTGTAGACATGCGGACTAACTGGGCAGGCAGCGGCGGTCCTGGGCCGCGCCAGTAGTTTGCATCCAGGTGGCCAAGCCGAAGCCAGCCGGGAACCAGCGAATCACGCTTCAACCCCCACAATACGCGCATATCGGCAGGCGGGACGACAACGCCGTAGTGATCAGCGATCCCCGGGTGTCGCGTGAGCATCTTCGGGTCAGCTGGGCACCGCAGGGCAGACGACATGCTGGAAAACCTGGGTCAGGCCGGCACCTTCGTGTCCGGGCAGCCGGTTGCCCGCCTGTACCTGACGCAGCCGGTGGAGGCCCGGCTGGCCGCGCCGGACGGTCCGGCGGTGTTCTTCTCACCAGCCGTGGCCGCCTCGCCGGGCGCATACGCCCCGACATCTGCCGCGCCCCAGCCTGCCTTCGCCGGAGGGGGGACCCCCGGTGCCGGAGTCGCAGCGGATCAGGCGTGGTGGGGGGCGCAAGGGATCAGGCCTTTGGTACTAGCCGGGAGCCGCTGACTCCTGGCCGTCAGGCTCGGCCGGGTGCCACACCTGGACAGTCAGGGTGCTGGCGCGATGTACCCGCTCACCGGGCGCTGGCGCCTGGCTGACGACTAGCCCCTCAACCGGCATCGGGTGCGAGGTCAGCCGGATCGGGGCTACGTGCAGACCGACCCTTCCGGCCACGTCCATACACGCGCCGTAGAACAGCCCGCTGACATCCGGCGCCACCACCCGGGACGGCGGACCGTAAGACGGCTCCAGCGCTTCCTCATCCGCCGTCGACCATCCCTCACCCAGGCTGACATCTGGCCCGGACGGCCCGCGCCATGGAGGTGCCAGTCCCTCACCGGGCCGCTCGATACCGATCTCCTCGTCATACGATTCACGGGTGGCCGGGTCAGCCAGCACCCGCCACGCCTCCTCCACCGCCTGCCGTGCCTTGTCCGCCGCTGACAGTACGACCGGCGGGGCTCCCGCCAGGGTGGCCGGCAGGAGCGCGGCCATTCTCGCCTGCCACGCTTGGCGGATGTCGTCCCGCGGCACGTCGGGGAGCACCCCCAGGACGTCATACCAGGTGGCGACGCTCCTCATCGGTCACCGGTGAAGGCTGGCGCGCAAGTTGACGACATGAGCAGCACTCCTATCTCTGCTGGCACAGACATAGCCAATCATGCACGGCCAGCCCGGCCCCCGCATGCCCGGTTCCTCTTGACCCTGGAGCCGCTGGCGGCCAGGCGGGCCTGAAGGCAAAGGGCCAGGACAGAGCCAGGCCCGAAGTGCGCGGCAAACCTCCTGGCTCAGGGGCTGCCACCCATCTCGCTGATCAAGTCATCGTGGGTGAGGCCGTACTGCATACCCAGTGCCTCGAGCTGATTGAGATCCACCGGATCAGGCAGAACCCGCGATGCTTCCTCAGCTAGCTCCGTATGCCCCAGGCGATTGAGCACGTCGACCACGTGTTGCTTGCTGAATTGACTCGGCATCGCCATAGGTCTGAGCCTAACCAGTCGTCGCTCGGCTGTGCACGCGAGCGGAAGCTAACGGACGGTCCGGTTGTGGCGGTCTGAGGATGAGGCCGTGATTTGCCGGACCGCTGAACTCAAGGGTTACCCGTTCCGATGTACCGCCGAGAGAACGGTGGAACTCGCTAATCTGCTCGATCAGCTCATCACGTCCCAGCCGGCTGTGGCGAGTCCAGAAATTACAACACGGCACGACCAGCACAGCGACCTTTCCCGCTGACTCGACGATGCTCCGGAGAGCCTGGTCAGGGTGCAGGCCGACGACCAGGTTGTAATAGTCCGCCATCGCTGGCGTATACACCTCGGCCCTGGCCGGCACCCCCGTCAACGCCCAGCCGCGCGGATCTATTACTTCCGCCTCGAAGCCGAAGCGCTTACGGAGTATCCGGGTCAGCATTCCCTGTCCGCCAGCTACGTCCGCGACGTACCGCGTATCCGGAAAGCGGTCGGCTATGAAACGCGCGACCACCTCGAAGCGAGCCGGATCTCCGTGAAAACGGTGCCGGGTCATCGAGCGGGCTGATTGCTGGGCTGGCCAGCTTGGCTCGTAGCGCAGCTGGTCAGCGTCTGGGAGAGTATCGCGTCCACCACTTGGTCGAGGGGCCGCCTGGCGTCGATGGGGGTCGCCCCGAATGCGCGCAAGCGGTCCTGATGTCCCGGCAGGCTGCGGCGTAGGTACTCGCGGGTGTCCCCGATGCGGCCCCAGTCGTTGTCCCGGCTTGGCGCATCCAGTCGGGCCAGCATGGTGGGCTCGTCCATCTCTAGCAGGAACACGTGAGTGAAGCGATCGGCCAGCTCTAGCTGGTTGGCCGCGCCGCCGCAGACGTACAGCGTCGCTGGTGCCGCGGCCCGGATCAGTTCGTCTAGGCGGGCCGGATCCCATTCCCAGCTATGCCGGGCAAGCCAGGCAAAGTCCGGGACGGACAGATCTTCCACCACGTTGCCGTCGGAGTCAACGGACCGGGCGAGCAAAGGATCGTTGTCGGCATCCAGGGATGCCAGGCCCCGGCCGGCAAGTACCTCGGCGATGGTGGACTTCCCGGCACCGGACATGCCCGTAATCAACACTGCGCTCATCGGTGTTCATCATCGGTCAGCCCTGTAGGCGGCGCAAACAAGTTTGTGCGACCCAGACGAAGGAGCCGACGATCACCACTGAGCGGGATGGATGAAGGTGGCGGCTGGCTGGCCGAGCCATTGTGTGATGCGCATCGCAAGATCCATGTCCGCGAGGCGAGCCGTTCGCAGATTGGTCAGCCGGTTCGGCGTGCAGTTGAGTTCGTGCGCCAGCTCGGCCCACGTTAGACCGCGGGCACGGCGTTCCTCGTTGAGCGCCGTGTGTACCTGGTTCAAGTTCCATCGAAGCCGGCTGTCTGGTCCGGCCTTGGGCAATGTCACATCGCCCACGTCGGCCACCGGACCTGTCAAGAAGTCCTCCGGTGCCCGGCGAAGCCACCGCAGCATGAACAGCGCGTACTGGCAGGAGGTTGCCCCTCGCTTTTGCAGTCTCGCGACCGCTCCTCCGCACAGCGGATGATCGGTTCGCTGCACGTTGAGGTCTGACGACTGCTGCCAGAGTTCGTCGGCGAGGGAGTACCAGTCCAGCCCACGCTCACGACGCTGGGCGTCCAGCGCGGTGAAGAGTGCGCCGCAGTCGAAGACAGGCAGAGCCCGCACTCGCGTGAGCATAACCGAGAACTAGCTCTCGGACCAGGCGCAAGAGCGGGCCCTCCTCCTCGGCCAACGCACAGACGTGCCACCGCGGTGGCCGTGGGCGGCTCTCGAAGACAAAGGTCCCGCTGCGTCACCTGAGTGGCGCAGCGGGGACCTCTACCGGTGATGGCGGTCAGCGGCGTGAGCGTTCAGCCAGCTTACGAAGGTCAGAACTGGTAGGTGCTCAACAGATGGATGTAGGGCTGGTTACTAGTGGCCAGCGCTCCGGCGGAGACGTTCTGCAGTTCCGACACGATGTAGTTCACGTCCTGGGTGGACTTGCTCTGGATCTGGTCAATGCTCAGTCGGGAATTCTGGAGCCCCTGGAGCTCGGACTTCAGCTGGGCGAAGGCCGCTATGATCATCCAGGACATCGGGCTGGACCCGTAGGGAGCGTAGACGATCTGGAACGCTTCCGCGAGCGCGTTGCAAGTGTCGCAGCTGTCAGTCGTCGCGTTGCTCACATCATTGGCGGTGAGTTCCGCGAGGTTCTGCTTCGCGGCGACCACCGCCTGGAAGCTGATCGCCACGGCTTCGCAATTCTCGCAGTCTGTCGAAGCGGTCGCATTGTTGTCGGCGGTGATCACCGATGAGGAGCTCAGCGGCGCCGTGAAAGTTAGCGAGAAGACCGTCTGCCCGGTGGTAGTCGGGGAGGCTGTCGCCGAAGCGTCATATTCCTGGTCCGAGCCCGCCACAGGGGCGACCGATATACTGACATACTGTATAGACTCCGCGTTCGCCGAATTGCTGGCCAACGCGGTGCTCGGGATAGCGAGCGGCACCATTACCGCCAGGGCTACCACACCCCACCGCAAACGCCAGGCTCCGCCTCTAATTGCAGGCAGCAGCATAGTCCTCCTCCTTCTTCCTGGCGGACAACGTACCACACACGGAAGTGCCGCAGACGGTTATCCCGCAACTGTTCCGCAACAGGTTTATATGAAAAAATCGAGTGCCCCGTATAGGGACGAATTCGGTCATTGGGACCTTACCGGAGTTACCGGCAGACCTGCGCATAAAGCAAATCCGCATACAGATCCGCCCCTAGCGGGGAATGTCTTGCTAAGTTCGAGGTAGATCCAGGAAAAACAGCTGCCGGTAACCGCTCGCGAGCGGTCCCCGGCAGCTGCGTTCTCTGCAGAGAGCACCTTGCGGGCTCAGTACCCGTCAGCCAACAGCAATGATCGCCGTGGAGGTAGCGGTCGAGTCGTTGACCGAACCATGGGACGAGATCGAGACAGACGTCTGGGTGACGCTGACGTGGTTGCCTCCGCCATTGATGAAGCCGTGGAGGCCGTTGAGCGCCTCGCGCTCGGGCAGCAGCTCGGCGTGCTCGGTCTCCAGCTCGAGAATGCTGAGTTCGGACATTATGGTACTCCTTCTTCCTTTTTGGATTTCCCGGTACTCGCGGAGATGCAGATACCTGGGAAGTGCACAATATTGTGTACCACTGCGAGGGCGGACATCTCAAGGTTCGCCACGGTAACCGCGGTAACCACCGCCCTCCTCCCCTTCGTTTCGGCCAGGAGACCAGGATCTTGCCTAGACCACCGGGCTACTTTGATGCGTGCACTGGCAATGGCGGTGAACATATCAAGCCGAGCTATCCGGCGCAACTTCCTAAGGGAACTTGGCCGCAATCAGGTGAATTAATCAAGCCCGTTTTTCCGCAACCCCTGACCTAGCATCGTTAATGTATATATGCACGCATAAATCAGGCAATTCGCGACCGCTATCCTCGGGAGCGCCCGCGTTTGGGGTGGCTTTGATCCTTCGGACTAACCAGCCGTGATCTGCTTACGGGCACCGCTGACGCTGCCGATCAGGCCGGTCCGCAGGCTGGGCGCAGGAATCGCCACCGGGGCCGTACGGACGGGCGGCGGCTCGGAGTTGGTCAGGCGCAGGGCCAGTTGCGGGCACATGTTCACGGCCTGCTGGGCATCCCGCTCCAGCCAGGCCGGTACCGGGATGTTGAGGACGACCGGGTAGCCCTGCGCGTCGAGGTGGATCATCTCGGGGATCAGGTGAGCGCAGAGCCCGTGGCCATGGCAGCGCGTCCAGTCCACCACGAGCCTTTGCCGCGCTTCCTGCTCCGGGCCAGTGGGCAACGGCAGGACACCCCGGACGGGACGGCCGCAGGAGGAGTGGAACACGTGCGCCGCGAGGTCTTCGGTGAATACGTCGAGCGCGGAGAGCACGAACCTCGTCACGCCGTCAGGATGCGAACAGGCACCTCGCCCTGCGACACCTGCCGCGGACCTTCTGGCCAGGTCGAGCGACTCGATGCCGCCGGATCCGTCGATGAGCGCGGCCAGCGCGCGCGCTATGGCGGGCAGGCCAAGCTTGCACGGACCGCACTGGCCCGCCGACTCCCCGGCGAGGTAGCTCGCTATCCGCGACACCTCGCCGAGCGGGCACGTCCCGTCGCCGAGGGGCAGTATGACGCCCGCACCCAGCGTGCCCCCGACCGCGGCGAGACCCTCGCGCGAGACCGGTACCGCGTAGGCCGTCTCGGCGGGCACCCACATGCCGTGATAGCCGCCGACGAGGACGCCATCGCCTGCGGGAGCCTGACAGACGTCGAGAACCGCCGCGAGCGGGATACCCGTGGGCACCTCGACCGCGGCGGGATGCGCGGCTGAGCCGCCTACGCTGAGCAAGATCGTGCCGGGCTCTTCCGGCGTGCCCACGGTGGCGAAACGCTCAGGCCCCAGCAGGGCAAGCACGGCGAGCTGGGCGAAGGTGGCGGCGTTCGACAGCAGGGTCGGCAGGTCGCTCACGCCGACGTCGCTGGCCAGGATCTTCCGGCCCGGCGGTACGGGCCGCTTGCCGTTGATGCCCCTGATGAGGGCGCCGGACTCGCCGGAAATGAACCGGTCAGGCAGTTGCACCACCCTGGCCATCTTCCGCAAGCCGCTTTCTGCCGCGATAGCCGCTTCGATCGACCTATTGGCCAGCTCGTGGCCCGACACGCCGACGACGATCTCCTCCGCGCCGAGGGCCTCCGCCACCAGGGCCGCGCCAGACAGGATCAGGTAGGGCGAGCGGATCATCAGCATCTTGTCCTTGACGCTGCCCGGCTCACCCTCGGTGGCGTTGACGACCACGACCGTCGGGCAGTCGCTCGCCTCAGCGGCCTGGACTACCGCCCTGAGCTTGCGCGCGAAGGGGAACGCCGCGCCGCCCTGGCCGCGCAGGTCGACCTGCTCGGCCACGGAGATCAGCTCTTCGACAGAGAGCCTGGGCAGGGGGCCGAAGATGTCTCGGTGTGCTTCCAGGTCAAGCCTGGGCATCCGGTCAAGGCCCGCGGTCAGCCTGGCCGCCCCGATCCGCATGATCGCCGGGGCGCCGAGGCCCTCGATCTGGCCCATGGCCTGGCTTATCGCCACTCGTCACCTCCGTCAGGCCTGGGAATGTCGCGGTGTCTGGGGTCCGCCGAATCCGCCCGGCGTGAGCGGCGCGCCGCCCCCGGCGAAGGGCCCGTAGGCGGCTCGGGAGGCGAATCCGGGCGCGGCGTCCGCCCAGAACGCAGCCTGGGTTCGGAGTCGGGCCGCGGCCGCGGGCCGGTCCCGGCGCGGGGAAGCTGGCCCGCCTCGGCGCGGGGCATCGGCCCCGTCCCGGAATGAGCAGCCGGGCCGGTCGCGAGGCGCGGCATCGGGCCCGTACCCGCCCGGGGCATTGGCCCGGTATCGGCCCGGGGCATCGGGCCCGTACCAGCCCGCGGCATGGGCCCGGTATCCGTCCGCGGCATCGGGCCCGTACCCGCCCGCGGCATGGGCCCGGAATCCGCCCGCAGCACCGGTCCGCTAGCCGCCCGGGGCATTGGGCCGGTATCGGCCCGGGGCATTGGGCCGGTGCCGAGCCGCCGCGTGGGCCCGGTGTCCGCCCGCGGCAGCGGGCCCGGGCCGGCCAGGGGATCCGGGCCGCTACCCGCGCGCTGCACGGGGCCCGTGGCGGCCTGAGGGATCGGGCTGGTGTTCCGGTCCGGCGGCCGGGTGGGCGGGCCGTACGGGTAGGTAGAAAGGTCGTCCTGGGGTACGTGCCTTCTCGGCGCGCCTTCGAAGCGTGGCGGGCCGTCGTACCCGGGCTCATACCGCGGTTGCCGCGCCGGCCCGGCCGGTGCACCACCGGGTCCGGAGAGGGCCGAACGCGGCGGCTCCACCGCCGGGTACGGATAAGCCCCGCCGCCGGGCGCCATGCCCTGCGCGTAGGCCGGGGCGCCCAATGGCATGTACGCGGGATCCTGGTGGGCCTCATAGGCGGCCTGCGCGGCGTAGAGGGCGGCCGGAGGGTCCAGGGCGGCGGGGAAAGGACCGGAGATGGCAAACCCGTCACGCGCCGCCGGAGGCAGGACCCACGACTGCGTGCCCTGTGCGACCGGGGTGGCGGGCAGCACCTGGATCGTCGTCCGGCCAAGCTGCTCATGCGTCATGCTCAGGCCCGCGGCGCGCAGTGCCGAGGAAGCCGGGCCGCCCGAGGCCTGATCGCCTCCCGCCGCTGCGCCCAGACTCCCCTTGGTTCGCAGCGATATGGCCAGGAACCTCACCACGAGGGCCAGGGCAGTGGCCGCGATCGCGAACCCGTAACTCCAGTCGACGTAGGGCCTGGCCTCCCGTCCGCCGAGCAGACCGTGCAGAACCCCGAGCACGAACGCCGCGTAGGAGGCGTAGTGGATAGCCCGCCAGCGCCAGACCTTGCCGTGCCCGCTAAACCGCTTGCGGAAGATGCTGGTCGCGACCAGCAGCAGGATGAGATCCGATGCGATCGTGCCCAGCCCGATGTAGAAGGTCCGGTACGGCGAAAGGAACGGGATGAACGCGTCGATAACGTGCACCCGCTGGGCCAGGATCTCGGTCACGATATGGATGACCAGGAACGCCAGCGCGGCGAACGAGACGGCGCGGTGCACGGCTTGCGCCATGACCCGGTGCCCGGGCGTCATGAAGATCCGGTCCGTAGCCATGAGCCCGGCGCCGACCGACGCGGTGAGCCCGATAAGCGCGAATACCCCGGCGTAATAGAGCATGAACCGCTGCGTGGCGGCATCAATATCCCGGCCGTCCTTCGTCATGACCAGCGTGAAAACGACCACGATCGAGGCGGTAACCAGGCCCACCATGATCTTCGGCAGGTGCTCGCGGCCCGGCCCTGCTGCTCCCGAGCGCACACCCTGACGACCGCGTGAGCGGCCGCTGGTCGTTGGCACGCCTTGAACCTCCTCAGATCATGGTTGACGAGAGAAGGCCAATTGCGACGTCAAGAACGCTGGCTGGTATCTCTTGTCGGTGGCTTTATAAGGTAACGACTAGATCAACGCCAATAACGCTTTGGTGACGAAATTAATACGAGAACGATTTCGGACCGATGAAACTGGCCGCGAAAAGGCGGATAGGGCGGGTCAGAACGGCAGCACCACGCGCCTGCGACCGCCGCGCCGCGGTGACGGGTCGCGTCATCACGGTGCAGAGGCAAGCGGGAACCAGGGGGCGACCACGCCCTCGGAAGGCTTGGCAGTGGTCCCGGCCGGAGCCGGAAACAACGTGGGCTGGCAGGAGTGTGGGAATATCCTGGCACGTCCCTCCTTCGCGCTACCCGCCCTCCATCGCCTGTTATACCGCCCTCGCTGCGGGCAGATGGGCCAAATCGCCAAGGTCCCTGCTTACGGGACTATTCCGGAGGTAAGAGGTAAGGAGCGCTACCGGAGTTCTGCCGCCACGAGCTCCGCGATCTGCGCGGTGTTCAGCGCCGCGCCCTTCCGCAGGTTGTCGCCGCAGACGAAGAAGTCGATCGCCGCCGGGTCATCAAGCGACTGGCGCACCCGGCCGACCCAGGTCGGGTCGGTGCCGACCGCGTCGACCGGGGTGGGGAACTCGCCTGCCTCGGGATCATCGGCCACCACGACGCCTGGCGCCTCGCGCAGCACCTCCCACGCCTCCTCGCGGCTCACCGCGCGGGAGAACACGGCGTGCACCGCCACCGAGTGGGTGGTGACGACGGGGACCCGGACGCAGGTCGCCGAGACGCGCAGCGAGGGCAGGCCGAGGATCTTGCGTGACTCGTTCCGTATCTTCAGCTCCTCCGAGGACCAGCCGTCCGCCTTCAGCGAGCCCGCCCACGGCACCACGTTCATGGCCAGCGGCGCCGGGAACGGACCGAGGTCCCCGACCGCCGACCGCACGTCACCGGTGCGCTGCCCGAGCGACCGCGTGCCCGCCACCTTGTCCAGCTGCGCGTACAGCGTGTCGATACCCGCCTGCCCGGTCCCCGAGGCAGCCTGGTACGAAGCCACGACGAGCTCGGTGAGCCCGAACGCCCGGTGCAGCGCCCCCACGGCCACGACCATCGACAGCGTGGTGCAGTTCGGGTTCGCGATGATGCCCTTCGGCCGGCGGGCGGCCTGTTCCGGGTTGATCTCCGGCACGACCAGCGGCACCTGCGGATCCATGCGGAACGCGCCCGAGTTGTCGACCGCCACCGCACCGCGCTCTACCGCGGCCGGCGCCCACACCGCGGAGACCTCGTCGGGCACGTCGAACATGGCCACGTCGATGCCGTCGAACGCGTCCCGGCTCAGCGCGATCACCTCGGTCTCGCGCCCCCTGACGCAGAGCCGGCGCCCCGCCGACCGCGCAGATGCGACCAGCCTTATCTCGCCCCAGACGTCGGCGCGCCTGGAAAGCAGGTCAAGCATCACCGTGCCGACCGCCCCGGTGGCGCCCACGACGGCCAGCGCGGGCCGCCTCTCGGTGGCCCCGGCGCTCACCTGCCTGTCCCCCCGTAGACCACGGCCTCGACCTGGTCCGAGTCGAGCTCGAACGCCCGGTGCGTCGCGGTGACCGCGGCGTCCGCGTCGTCCTGGTCCACCACCACCGAGATCCTGATCTCCGACGTAGAGATCATCTCGATGTTCACCCCGGCCTCAGCCAGGGCCCTGAAGAACTTGGCGGTCACGCCCGGGTGCGAGCGCATCCCCGCGCCGATCAGCGATACTTTCCCGATCCTGTCGTCGTACAGCAGGGATTCGAACCCCACGGTGGGTTGCAGGCGCTGCAGCGCGGTCATCCCGCGGTGGCCGTCGTCGCGCGGCAGGGTGAACGAGATGTCGGTTCGCCCGGTCGCCACGGCCGACACGTTCTGCACGATCATGTCGATGTTGATGCCGGCTTCGGCGATGGCCGTGAAGATCACGGCCGCCTCGCCGACCCGGTTGGGGACGCCCACGACGGTGATCTTCGCCTCGCTCGTGTCGTGCGCCACCCCGGAGATGATGGCCTGCTCCATCCCGGCTACCTCCGACCCCTTGTCCGCATGTCCGGTGACCCAGGTTCCTTCCTGGTTGGTGAAGGACGACCGCACGTGGATGGGAACCTCGTAACGTCGCGCGTATTCGACGCAGCGGAGCATCAGCACCTTCGAGCCGCTGGCGGCCATCTCCAGCATCTCCTCGTAGCTGATCCGCGGGATCCGCCTCGCGAACCGCACGATGCGCGGGTCAGCGGTGAAGACGCCGTCCACGTCCGTATAGATCTCGCACGCGTCGGCCTCCAGGGCCGCGGCCAGCGCGACCGCCGTGGTGTCCGAAGCGCCGCGCCCCATCGTGGTGACGTCCTTGGTGGTCTGCGATACGCCCTGAAAGCCGGCGACGATCGGGATCGCGCCGTCGGCCAGCGCGCCGGAGATGCGGCCCGGCTTGATGTCGATGATGCGCGCCCGGCCGTGCGCAGCGTCGGTGATCACGCCCGCCTGCGAGCCGGTGAACGATCGCGCCTCGAGCCCGAGGGTGGCGATCGCCATCGCCAGCAGCGCCATCGAGATCCGCTCGCCGGCGGTCAGCAGCATGTCGAGCTCGCGCGCGGGCGGCAGGGGGCTCACCTGGCTGGCCAGGTCCATGAGCTCGTCCGTTGAGTCACCCATCGCGGACACCACCACGACCACCTGGTCACCGCCCTTGCGGGTGGCCACGATCCGCTGCGCTACCCGCTTGATGCCATCCGCGTCGGCGACCGATGACCCGCCGTATTTCTGCACCACGAGCGCCACGGACGGCAGTCTATCCAGGCGGGTACCCGCCGCCTAAATCTTTCCCGCCGTCGCCGCCCGGGTCCCAAGTCAGCCGAACGAGCGGTGGCGGGCGCCCCGTCAGGGGCTCATCTGCTCCTCGGCGACGTCCAGACTGGCGTGCGCAACCACGGCGTGCAACGCCCGCAGGGCGGCGCCACCATGGGTTCCCCAGTGGTTGAAATAGCTGTACTGCCACCACCAGAGCGCCTCGAGCGACCGCCCGGCCTGGTAGTGCTTGAGCCCGTGGATGAGATCGGCGGCGATCGCCGCGATGTCGTCGGAGATCCGGAACGGCAGGCACGAGGTGTCCGAGTACGGGTCGAACACCTCGACGTACTCGTCGCACGCCGCGAGCCTGCGGGCCAGGCCCGTGCGCAGCGCGTCGAGGTCCGGGTCGGCGCTGACTCTCGGCTCCCAGTTTCCCGGCAGGATGACGTCACGGCTGGCCCCGAGCTGCGCTCCGGCCAGGAGGATCTGCGACACCTTCGAGCAGCAGCATCGGCACGGTCTCGTCGCCCCCGCCCCGGGCGAGCGCGTCCACGCCGTCGATGAAGTTCTTGACGTTCGCCGCGACCTGATCCGCAATCGGCCGCCATTCGCCCCCCTGAGCTGGCGGTTCAGACATCAAGCAGTCTCCGTCCTTCGAATGCGCGCCCCAGCGTCACCTCGTCGGCGTACTCCAGGTCGCCCCCGACTGGCAGGCCGCTCGCGGGCCGGGTCACCCGCAGCCCCATCGGCTTGAGCAGCCTAGCGAGATACGTGGCCGTCGCCTCACCCTCGAGGTTCGGGTCGGTGGCCAGGATCAGCTCCGTGACGACGCCGTCGGCCAGCCGCTTCATCAGCTCGCTGATCCGCAGCTCATCCGGCCCGACCCCGTTGATGGGACTGATCGCTCCCCCGAGCACATGGTAGCGGCCGCGGTACTCGCGGATCTTCTCCACGGCCGCGACATCCTTCGGCTCTTCGACCACGCAGATCACCGTCTGATCGCGCCGCGGGTCGAGGCAGATCCGGCATTCGTCGGCTTCGGCCACGTTCCCGCAGGTCCGGCAGAACTTCACGCGCTCGGTGACCTCGATGAGCGCGGCCGCGAGCCGCCTGACATCGGCTTGGTCGGCGGCCAGCAGGTGAAAGGCGATCCGCTGAGCGCCCTTCGGCCCGACCCCGGGCAGCCGCCCGAGTTCGTCGATGAGGTTCTGGATGACGCCTTCGTACACGTCAGGTCCTAGGCCTCCGGGTCGTCGTCCTCGTCCTCGTCGTCGTACTCACCGGGAGCGCCGATTCCGAGGCCGGACAGGTCGAGCCCGCTGGGCAGGTTGAGACCGCCGGGCATGCCGAGACCGCCGGGCATGCCGGGCAGGCCAGCGCCGGACACGGCCGCGGCGAACGGTCCCATCTGCTGCTGCTGCAGGGCCTCGGCGGCCCGGTAGGCGTCGCGAACCGCGGCCAGGACGAGGTCCGCGATGGTCCGCGCGGTCTCCTCCGGGTCGGCGGGATCCACCGCCGCGGCCTGGATGCTGATGTCCAGGAGCTCGCCCTGTCCGTTGACGACGGCCTTGACCAGGCCACCGCCCGCCGTCCCGGTCACCTCGGCGTCGGCGAGCGCCTGCTGGGCGTTCATGAGCTGTTCCTGCATCTGCTGCGCTGCCGCGAACAGCTGCTGCATATCTATCTGGGGTTCCACATCGGCCTCCTACGCAGAGCCTACGACCACCCCGACCTGATTAAGCCCAATCGGGCCCCTGGCTCAGTCCTCGATCTCGCTGATGACCTGACCGCCCAGCTCACGCTGGATCAGATCCATCCCGGTGAGTTCCGCGGGCCCGGCCGCAGCGTCGTCCGCGGAGGGCTCATCCGGCGCCTCTTCTGCGGCCACGTCGTCCGGCGGCTCGTCGTCCGGACCGGAGAATTCCGGCGAGCCTTCCACAGACCGGACGCCTCCTGGAGCAGGCTTCTCGGACTGACCCCCGCCCACCACTCCCTTGACCACCACGTTCAGGCCGAACCCGGCGCTCAGGACCCGCTTGAGGTCAGCGTCGTAGTCACTGGTGCTGAAGCGCTTCAGCTCCCCCTCCCCGGCGAACCGCAGGGTGAGGATCCCGTCCTGGACCGAAACCACGCTGGCGTTGCTGAGCAGGATCGACGCCACCCGGCGCTCGCGCTTGACCGCGTCGAGGACCGCGTCCCAGTTCTTCCGCAGCACGTCAGCCGGGGACTCACCGCTCGCGGCCCGCGCTGGCGCGGCAGCCTGGCGCGGGGTGGCCGCGGCCGGTGCTGGCTGTTCCGCCGCAGCCCGCGCTGGCGCGGCAGCCTGGCGAGGGGCGGCCGCCGGTGGTGCCGACTGTTCCGGTGCTTGCGGCCGTGCCGGGTCGGGCGTGTGCCGTTTCGTGGGGGTGGCACCCCGGGTTCGTTCGGTCTCATCGTCGTTACCGGAGTGCGGCGGGGACGTGGGCGACTGCGGTCGTGCCGCGGGCCGCGCCAGGTCCGCGTGCTCCAGCCGCTCGAGGCGGGCGAGCAGCGATTTCTCGTCGGTGGCGGCGGCGGGCAGCAGTACCTGCGCGCACATCAGCTCGAGGAGCAGCCGGGGCGAGGTGGCACCGCGCATCTGATCGAGGCCCGTGCTGATGATCTCGGCCGCGCGGGCCAGCCCCGCCTGGCCGAACCGGCCCGCCTGAGCCGCCATCTGGTCGGCGCGGTCCTGCGGCAGGTCGAGCAGCCCGGTCTCCGCGGCGTCCGGCACGGCGGCCAGGACGATCAGGTCACGGAACCGGTCCAGCAGATCGGCAGCGAACCTGCGCGGCTCGTGCCCGCCCTCGATGACCCGGTTCACCACCCGGAACACCGCCGCGCCGTCGCCGGCGGCGAAGGCGTCCACGATCTCGTCCAGCAGGCTGTCGTCGGTGTAACCGAGCAGCGCCACCGCCTTCTCGTAGCTCAGCCCGGTCTCGTCGCTGCCGGCCAGCAGCTGGTCCAGGATCGACAGCGAGTCCCTGACCGACCCCGCCCCGGCCCGCACCACCAGCGGCAGCACCGCCTCCTCGACCGCGACGCCTTCCTTGCGCACGATGTCCTGCAGCAGGTCCCGCAGCACGGACGGGGGAACCAGGCGGAACGGGTAGTGGTGGGTGCGGGACCGGATCGTCGAGATGACCTTTTCCGGCTCGGTGGTGGCGAAGATGAACTTCAGGTGCGGGGGCGGCTCCTCCACCAGCTTCAGCAGCGCATTGAAGCCCTGCTGGGTGACCATGTGCGCCTCGTCGATGATGTAGATCTTGAAGCGGCCAGACACGGGGGTATAGAACGCTCGCTCGCGAAGTTCCCTGGCGTCGTCTACGCCGCCGTGCGAGGCGGCGTCGATCTCGATCACGTCGATGCTGCCCGGGCCGGAGGGGGCCAGCGCGACGCAGGAGTCGCAGACCCCGCAAGGATCGGGCGTCGGGCCGTGGATGCAGTTCAGCGACCTGGCGAGAATCCGCGCGCTGGACGTCTTGCCGCACCCGCGCGGCCCGCTGAACAGGTAAGCGTGGCTGATGCGCCCGGTGCGCAGCGCCTGGCGGAGCGGGCCGGTGACGTGCTCCTGCCCCTTCACTTCGGCGAACGTCGCCGGACGGTACTTGCGGTACAGGGCCAGGCTCGCCGGGGTCGTCCCCTCGCGTTCCGACGCGGCTGCGGCCATCAGCTCATCCTCACCGGTATTGGGGGACCCCCCGCACACCCGTCAGGGCCCGCGTACCCTTGCTGCCTTCCGGCCCTGGGGGGGTTGGCGGGATGAACGCCGTGCGGGGGGTCAGGGGCCAGTGTAGCCAGCCCCGCGACCGGATGCGCCGTCAGCTGTCGGCCCGACTCGGGTAAGCTACCCGGCGGAGGATTCGCCTAGTGGCCTAGGGCGCACGCTTGGAAAGCGTGTTGGGGGCAACCCCTCAAGAGTTCGAATCTCTTATCCTCCGCCAATCAGCAGGCCAGCACGGCCTGGATGCGCTGGGCGTCGGCGACGAGCTGGGCGGCCTGGCTGGCCGGGATCTTCTTACCTGACTGGGCCTGGACCTCGTTGATGAACGCGTCGAGCGTTGGGCACGCGTAGGTGACGTCACCGAAGGCTACGTAGGACTGGGCTTCCTGGATCTTGCTGGCCAGGCTGTTGCCCGGGCCGACGCCCTGGACGGCCCGGGACAGGTCGACCAGCTGGGCGGCGGCGCCCTCGACGGTGACGGTGAACGAGGTGCTCACCGGGGAATTGGAGTCGTCGGGATCGGTGGCGGTGCAGGTCACCGTGGTGGTCCCGATCGCGAACACCGTGCCGGAGGCCGGAGAGCAGGCCGGGGCCGGCGGGGAGGCGTCGTCAGGGTCGGTCACCGCCGGGGCCGGGTAGCTGACCGTGGCGCCGTCAGGCCCGGTGGCGTCGGTGGTGATGTTCGCCGGCTGGGCGATGGCCAGGTCCGAGTCGGCGGCCGGAGGGGTAATCACCGACACCGTGTTGTCGTTCAGGTTGGCCACGTACACGGCGTGCGTGGACGGGTTCACCCCCACCCCGCGCGGGACGTTGCCCACGCCGACCGTGGCGGTGACGGTGTTCGTGGTCCCGTCGATCACCGATACGGTGTTGCCGCCATAGTTGGCCGCGTAGATGGTGTTAGTGGACGGATCCACCCCCACCGCGACCGGCTCAAGGCCGACGTCGATGTTCGCGGTGACAGTGTCGGTGGCCCCGTCGATCACCGACACTTGGCCGTCGTTGTTGGCCGTGTAGACGGTGTTGGTGGACGGGTTTACTGCCACCGCGAACGGGCCGCTGCCGGCGCCGGTGCCGATGCTGGCGGTGACGGTGTTGGTGGCTCCGTCGATCACCGACACGTCGGTGTTGAAGTTGGACGTGTAGATGGTGTCGGTGGACGGGTTCACCGCCAGCCCGTCCGGGGCGCCGCCAGCGCCGACGTTGATGGTGGCGGTGACGGTATCGGTGGCCCCGTCGATGACCGACACGTCGTTCAGGGGGCCAACCGACACGTAGACGGTGTTGGTGGAGGGGTCCACCGCCAGCGCTGCGGGGCCACTCTGGACGCCGACGTTGATGGTGGCGGTGACGAGGTCGGTGGCCCCGTCGATGACCGACACGGTGCCGTCAGCGTTGTTGGCCACGTAGATGGTGTCGGTGGCCGGGTCCACGCCCACCGCAAGCGGCGCACTGCCCACGGGGATGCTGGCGGTGACGGTGTTGGTGGCCCCGTTGATCACCGACACGGAGTCGCTCCCGGAGTTGGCCACGTAGATGGTGTTGGTGGACGGGTCCACCCCTACCGCGAACGGCATACTTCCCACGCCGATGGTCGCGGTCACGCTGGGATCCTGCGCGGCGGTGGCGGATGGCGCCGCGACCCCGGCTACGGTCAGCGACGCGGCCAGCATCCCCACGACCACGGCCGCCGACCGTCGGCGCCCCGGGGCCGGACCCGTTACCTGCTGCCGGAGCACATCTCGACTGTCCAGGAATCCGACCATGGTCTCCCCTCCGTCGGCAGCCGCGGGCTGCCCCAGCGCCCGGTGTCGTGACCGAATGTAACTGCTAGATTGCGCTACGCGCGGCAACAGCAGGTGGCTTACCCGCCGAATCTGCTGTTTACGCCGGACAAAAACGACAGGCTTAACGGCCAGAAGGATGCGCGGCACTCACTAAACCGCCACTGCGACCCATTGACAAAGTCCCAGGCCAGAGTTACTACATAAAAGCATCGGGCGAAACCGCGCCGAAAGGGGGCGTGCGGCAATTTCGGCGGGTAGCGAAGATCATGTTCGAGACCTCCGCAAATGTGCCGCACGCCCCGGAAAGGGAGGGTCTGATGAGTTTGCGATCTCGGATGGTAACACTCGCTGGTTCAGCCGTAGCGGTCGGCGGCCTAGCGTTGGCTCCGGCCGTCTTCACCGCAACTCCCGCGTCGGCGCATACGCACGTATACGTATTCGCGTGCGCGTCCGCGTCTGGTAGCGGCACGAACTACACGTCTGAGACAATCACCATTAATGGGGTCACCACGACATACTCACCCGCTATGCCGTGTCCGTGACGAGCATCCTGGCCGGGTTATCGGCCGTGCTCCTTCGCGGTGTCTGCCGGCGCGCTGTCCATGAAGGGAGCGGATGAGCCGCTACAGGCAGCGGGCAGGCAGACCCTGCGGGTGGTGGGGTTTGGACCCTCGCGAGTTCTGAATCTCGCATCCTCCGCCACCATGAGCGAAACATATGCATGTATTGTAGTAAATGCCCATTTTTGTCAGCCGCTGGACCGATGGAGCATCTTCGGCACTCGCTTAAGGCAGCTCGCGGCAATTGACAAAATCCGCCTGCCACCTACGCTGGGAAAGTTCGTAGGACCGCAGGCAGCAGGCGGCCCGGCCAAGTGGGGGCAATACCCGGAATTCGGATGTCGTATCCTTCCGACGGCCCCACCCGCTACCGTCTCTGGGAGGCGGGCAAAGGCCTAAACAATGGCGTCGGCATGCGGGTTATGGGTGATCTGCTCGGCTCTGAGCACACGAAAGGGGGCAGCACGTCATGGCGTATACAGGCAGGCGGCACACCGACGCGGCTCCGGCTCCTGCCTCGCCGGCTCCGGCTCCTGCCTCCCCGGCTCCGAGCGATGAAGGCCTGCGCAGAGCCGGCTGGATCGGGGATTACTACCGGCGGCGCCAGCTCTCCGCGCGCCTTTACGTAGACGCTGGTATCGAGAGCGAGTATCGACCCTTGCGGACGGCCAGGGCCGCAAGGGCGGCACTCGCGCCCGGCCGGAGCCAGGCCGAGATGGTGCCAAGGCTGGCGGCCGGGGTGGAGCTGCTTGGCGAGTATCAGGGATCGGGCCTGACGAAGAGCTCGTTCCTGGCGCGCAGTCCTTCCGGTCAGGTGGTGCACCTGTCGCACCTGTTGTACCTGGTGCTGAGCGGGATTGACGGCAGCCGGACGGTCGGCGAAATCGCCGCGCGGGTCAGCGTGGCGTTCGGCCGCACGGTCAGCGCGGCGAATGTGGAGTATCTGCTGGCGAACAAGCTGACCCCGCTGGGGCTGATCGCAGGCGGGGCCGAGGCGGGGCGCCAGGATCCGATGCTCTTGACGCTGAAGCTCCGCCGGACGCTGATTCCGGCGGCTGGGGTGCAGCGTATTGCGCGGCTGTTCGCGCCGCTGTTCAGCCCGCCGGTGGTCGTGATGGTGCTGGCGTTGATGGCCGCCGCGGACGTGTGGCTGGTGCGCACCGGGAAGGTGCTGCCCGCGTTCACGGCTCCGCTGGCCGACCCGCTGCTGCTCCTGGTGGTGCTGGGTTTGTCGGCGGTGTCCATACTGTTCCACGAGTGCGGCCACGCCGCGGCGTGCCGGTACGGCGGGGCGCGGCCGGGCCGGATCGGCATGGGCCTGTACGTGCTGTGGCCGGCGACCTTCACGAACGTCACCGATTCCTACCGGCTGGGGCGGGGCCGGCTCCGTGTCGACCTGGGCGGGGTCTACTTCAACGCGATATTCGTGCTGGTGCTGGCGGGGGCCTACCGGGCGACCGGATACGGGCCGCTGCTGGCCGCCATCGCGCTGGTCCACGTGGAGATCGTGGAGCAGTTGCTGCCCTCGCTGCGGTTCGACGGGTACTTCATCTTGACCGACCTGATCGGCGTGCCCGATTTGTTTCAGCGCGTCGCGCCGGTCCTGGCCAGCCTGATCCCCGGTCGGCCGACCGATCCGAGGGTGCGCGACCTGCGGCGGGCCTCCCGCATCGCGCTCACGGCGTGGGTGCTGGTCATGGTCCCGCTGCTGGGCGGCGAGCTCACGCTGATCATCCTGTCCCTGCCCCGGCTGGCCGCCACGTTCGCGCAGTCCATGACCGCGCACGTGGATGCCCTGTGGGCGCAGTTCGGCCGGGGTGAGGTGGCGGCCGGGCTGCTGAGCCTGATCTCGGTGCTGCTGCTGGCCTTCCCGACGGTCGGTCTCTGCTACGTCCTGGTGCTGACCGGGCGGATGCTGTTCCGCCTGGCCGTGACTTCCACCCGCAAGCACCCGGCGCGGCGGTTGGCGATGGCGGCCGCGGCGCTGCTGGCCGCGGCGGGCCTGGCCGCCCACTGGGGCCTGCTACCGCTGCCCGGTCACTCCTCCGCCCCGTCCCGGCCCGTTCCCGCTGGCCGCAGCATCGCCGCCACGGCGCCGGCCCCGACCCGGCTCGGCCGGCCGGCACGTTCGGGCGTGGTGCTCACACCGGTCAGCGCGCACGGGTTCGACGCGCTGGCCAGCCCCGGCAGCGACCCGTCCGACGAGAACAACGACGAGGCGGAGTACGCCATTGACGGGAACCTGGCTACCGCCTGGCAGACGCAGTACTACCTCGGCAGCCCGTTCTTCGGCGGCCTCAAGAGCGGCACCGGCCTGATCCTGGACATGGGCCGACAGGTCAGGCTCCGCTCGGTCACGATTACCTTCGGTTCCGAGCGCGGCGCCGACGTGTCCATCGAGATCGGCAACCACGACGCCCTCGCCGCCGCCACCCTGCCGACCTTCACCACCGTCGCCACCGCCGACGGCATCGGCGGTACCTACCGCTTTACGACAGATAGCCCGGCACGCGGCCGCTACATATTGATCTGGCTCACCAAGCTGCCCGCCGACGGGCACGGCCGGTACGCCGAACAGGTCTACAACGTCATCATCCGCGGAAACCGCTGAGCCGAGCACTCCCGCTGGAGCGGGCCAGACGTCAGCTCCTGAGCCGCCAGGATGCCCTCGGCCGCCGTGCGTGCCACCGCACCGGCTGATAGGCTCCGGGGTGGAGAGAACAGAGTGTTCGTCACCTTCCTTTACTCCTTCTTCCTAAGGTGACGGGCACTCTGTCGCGTCAGGGCTTCAGGAATCCCGGTCCGGCAGCGGCGGAACCCCTGACCTCAGCCGGCCCTCCTGGCTCCTCAGCGGGAGGCATGCCGGCTGCGGGGCGCCCGGCCGCGCACCGGGGCAGCGTGCCGCCCTCCGGACCGCATAGCGAAGAACCAACCCGGATACAGCCTGGCTGCCATGTACCTGATATCGGACAGGACGCTCGCTGTCTGGGGTGGACTGGCCGCCCAGAAAACGTTCAGTGATGAACTCTGCGGTTGAATTCGTGCCGTCCTTGACCCAGCGCCGACCATGACGCTCCCCTCCCAATTTGCCCGGCTCCCGCCAGGCGTCGACCCCCCAAGGCGGTGACATCGGTAAAGATGCCCACCCCTACATCAAGCAGACGCCCGTGAGTGAAGGCTGGTTTACGGCGAGTTGACAAAGTGATGGTCGGCTTTTTCCCGGACTGGAACCATTGGGCACGATTTGACCAGCACATTTCATGACCAGGATCACTGCGGTTCGATGGCAGTCGCGTCGATTTGTCGCGCCGGTATCTTTTGCATAACGCCGTCGCCTGCGCGGAGGCTTCTCATCGGTGCGTATTTTTCGACGCGGCGGCGGAGCGCGCAGGATGGGCCTTGGCCCCGCTCGCTCTGTGCCGCGCCGCGGCCCTGGCGGCGGCTGCGGCCGCGTCCGCCTTGGCCGCTTGTTCGGCCAACTGCGGCGTCATCCAGGCGAGCATCGGGCCGAGGGCCGCTCGCCACACGCTGGCCTGGTGACCGCCGCCCGGGACGATAAGGAGGGGTACCTCCGCCAGCCTGGCCAGCAGTAGCCGCCTGAAGCTAATCGCCGCGCTGACGTCAGACTTGTCCTCGCCCCCGGCCGCGAGCCAGAACGCGGGAAGCTCGTGGACCGGCACCTGGCTGAGGTACTCCTGCGGAGTGTTGAGCAGTTGCAGCGCGGGATACCCGCGGAACACGTCGACCTGGTGCGGACTCCCGCCGGGCTTATTGCCCGCGGGTACCTGGCTGAGGATGGGCGCGAAATACCCAGACATCACTCCGGCGACCCCGTAGTGCTCCGGGTTCTGCAACGCGATGTTGGCCGCGCAGTACCCTCCCTCCGAATAGCCGGCCAGGCCCCAGGCCCGGCCCGGCGGCTGTACGCGGACGAGTCGCGCGATGTAGTTCGGCACGTCCTGCGCGACGAAGGTCATGTCCTGGATGCCGCCCGGATCGTTGAGGCACTGCAGCGCGTACTGCTTGCCCCCGTCGGTATCGGGCATGACCAGCACCGCGGCGTCGGCCGGATGGGCCTCGAGCAGGCTGAGGAAGGTGGGGATCAGGCCGAGCACGTCCAGCCAGGCCTGCGGGTCACCCGGCGAACCATGCAGGAGTTCGATGACCGGGAACCTGTACTGCGCGTAGGACTTCTGGAAGTACTGCGGCGGCAGGTAGACGTACACATCGCGAGCGATATGGTTCCGCGCGCCGGTGACCGTCGTCTGGAAGAGGTATCCGACCTCGGCGTCTTCAGCCTTGTTCGTGACCCGGCCGATGTCCTTGTCGAATTGCTTGTTGGAGCCCTTACCGGCGACCGCGTATTTGGGGATGCTGTTCACGCCCTGGCCGGTGAGATCGCTGATCATCCCGCCCCAGGTCTGGTAGTAGTCGTAGAACTTATTGACCGCCGCAATGCCGAAGGCCATGGCGGGAATGAAGGCGAGGCAGGCGGCCAGCACCCGGAATACGACCTGTTTAGCGACTGCCACCCAGACGAGCAATGCCGCGAAGATCACCACCAGGAGCAGGAAGAACCCGGTTCCCTGCGGTTCAAACAATCGGTTCTCCTCGCCGGAGGCTGGTCTGGCACGTGGTTCGCCTTACCCGAGCACGCCGGATCACCGCGCTACCGCGTGATCACTTGTGCGAACGTCTGGGACGCGTGATTAAGTTCCCCGTGAGCTGCACCAGACGTGCACAAAGCCCCCGCTCGGCGGTGGAGGTGGGATTTGAACCCACGGAGGGGTTGCCCCCTCACACGCTTTCGAGGCGTGCGCCCTCGGCCACTAGGCGACTCCACCGTTGGCGAGCTTACCCGAATCAGCCCTCGCTCGGCGGCCGCTGCGACCCGCGGCGCTGCCTGCGAGAGGCGAAGAACTCCTGAAGCACAGCGCCGCATTCCGCGGCGAGCACCCCGCCGATGACTTCGGGGCGGTGGTTCAGGCGTCTGTCCCTGAGCACGTCCCACAGCGACCCGGCGGCACCGGCCCGGGGATCTTCGGCTCCGTAGACCAGCCGGTCGAGCCGGGCCGCCGTCACCGCGCCCGCGCACATCGTGCATGGCTCCAGCGTCACGACCAGCGTCAGGCCGGTCAAGCGCCAGCCGCCGAGCGCCCCGGCCGCCTGCCTGATCGCCAGCATCTCCGCGTGCGCGGTGGGATCATGATCGATTTCCCTCCGGTTTCGCGCGCGTGCGAGGATCGTGCCGGCCTCGTCGAGGATGACGGCGCCGACGGGTACGTCATCGCCGTCCGGCTCCTCCTGCTCGGCCCGGGCCAGCTCGTCCCGGGCCTGCTGCACCGCCTCGGCCAGCGCGAGCCGCATCGCGGGCTCGAAGGACGCGGTGTAGCCGGTCACGGGCCGAGCGCGCTGTCCAGGGCGCGCTCCACCGCGTCCCCGAACCGCAAGCGCTCGGCGATGCTGGCCACGGCATCTTCGGGGTAGAGGTCGAGGTCGGCGGCGACCGCGCCGAGTTCCATCTCGTCAAGTCCGAGATCCGCGAAAATGGACAGGTCACCGGCCGGGAGCACCTGGTCGAGTTCGTCATCGGACGGGATGGGGATGTCCAGGGTCTCCAGCACCTGGCGGGCCAGCGGATAGTCCACCGCCGCGGTGAGGTCGGAGAGGAACAGCAGCACGTCTTCACCGAGGATCCGCACGGCCACCCAGAAGTCGTCGCCCACGCCCGCGAAGCCGATGGTGCCGCCGATGCTGGGCTGCCGGCGCAGCGCGAGCAGGAAACCGTCGAGGTCGGCAGTGACCGCGGCCGGCAGCGCGCCCGCTTCCCACTGGTCTTCTTCCCGGTAGACGATGACAGCGAAGTCGGTCTCACCCACGTCCGGCATGGTCAATGCACCAGCATGCTCTGCACGGGACATTGCTACCATGCAGGTCGCTGCTGCGGAGCGGTTTCGCCTGACCTGGAATAAGGTCTTGACAACTGTCAATGCTACCCCCGGTGGGGAATGCTGTCATGCCCCCATTGCGGGGCCAGGTGGGAGCATTCTCCTCCGGGTTTCCGTTCGCAGGGCTAAAGAGTCGTTCCGCCGGGTGTCACGTACGTGCCTATGCCCCGGCAGCCCCGAAAACGCGGGCAGGCTAACCGACACGCCGGGGAGAGTCACCGACACGCCGCGCCCGGTGCGAGACGTTGCCGCCCTGGCCCGGTTTACTTGGCTATCAGGATCCTGGGCGGTCCTGCTCGGGCTATCCCCTGCCTGGCTTCGGTGCGCGCTAGCGGCACCAAGGCCGCAAAGAAGGAGGTAGCAATGAGCAGGAAAAGGCAGGCCCCGAGCCTGTCCGCATGGATCCAGGTGGTTGTGAGCGTGGCCGTCGTCCTTGCGGCGGCCGGGGCGGGTCACGGTAACGTGCCCGGCCCGCAGCCACCGAACGGTGTGTCCAGCTGCGGTCTTTGACAGGGGCTCGGTAGCTGGCACCGGCTAGGGCGGGGCGGTGAGAGCCGTCTCGCCCTAGTTTCTTTGCAACCACGACATCATGGTTGTCAGAAAGCTAACAGCATCTGATGTGGTAATACCACCGACACGCCGTTGGCGAGCGCTGGCTAGCGTTGGCGAGCGCTGGCTAGCGCTGGCGAGCGTTTGGGGAACACTGAGCCCACCGGGCCACACGGAGCCACACCCTGCACGCTTACGGGGTCAGGAGTCCTTCCGGACGAACGTCCCCCGGCCCGGCACGGTCTCCACCAGTCCCTCATCCGCCAGCAGCCTGATGGCCTTGCGCGCCGTCATGGGCGCGGTGCCGAACTCCTGCTGGAGGTCCCGCTCGGACGGCAGCCTGGCGGTGATCTGCCCGGAAGCTACCCGGGCGCGCAGAATGGCCGCCAGCTGCACGTATGCAGGCCGGGGGTCATCCTTGCTGATCATGAGCGCACGGTATCGGGGCAGGCCGGGGGCGGGCCAGGAGGCACGCGACCTAGCGCGCTAAGCCGCGCTACTGCTTTAATGGGGGCATGGGACCTTACCCGCCCGCGCGGCCTCTCCCGGAGCCGGACATCTCCCCGCTGCGGCTCTCCGCGGTGGACGTGGCCTCGCTGACCGGCGTGGAAGTCCGCGCCATCCTGGTGAAGCTCGCGGGCTCACCCGACCCGGCGGTGGCCGGGGCCGTGGTCGACGCCACCCGCGAGGTGCTGGCCCGGACCAGGCCCTAGCGCGCTCCCACAGGGAAATCCCGCCCTCTGGCCTCGGGGTCTAGTCCTCACTAGCCGGGGCCGTCTCGCGGGCTCCTGTCGCGGGGGTCAGGACGCTCCCGGGGGCATCTAGTCTCGGCGGCACGAACGAGCGGAGCAGCTCCCGGTGCTCGGGGCACGTGCCGTGCACGCATTTCAGGCTCCAGTGCCACCCGTCAGCGGACGGGAACGCCACCCAGACGCAGCGCCAGCACGTCTCCATCAGCGTGGCCGCGGTGACCGGTATCCGCGGGCCGCAATCTACGGGGGGCACGCCACCGGACCTGAACGCCGGGGCGACGGTGCCGGCCTGCTGGGTCTTCAGCGCTGCCACGCCGGTTGTACGGGCTTCTTACAGCTGGCCCTGGGTGGCCCTCAGCTCGAAGCCGCCGGCGTTCTGGCCCGCCATCTGCATGACCTCGCGCCCGGTGCCGACCGTGGCCGTGACCCTCAGCTCGTAGCCGCCGGTGTCCTGGCCGGACATGCCGCCGGGGCCAATGGACCTCAGCGGCTCATCCGCGGGCTGCACCCGGCTATCCCTGGGCGCCAGGCCGAGCGCGGCCATCACCTGGGCGTCCTGGTCGGGGTGGTCGCGCAGGTACTCCAGCAGGCCCTCCTGCACGCCAGGCGGGGGCGGGGGAGGCAGACCGGTCATCTGGGCCAGCTCTGCGGCCTGCCGCCGGCCAGCTCGCGCTGCTCTGCGCGCCTGCGGGCCGCCGGGCTTCCCGGCGGGTAACGCACGGAAGACCCGGACGGCTTCTCCTTGCTGAGCCCGCCAGCCTGGCGCAGGTAGCGGCTGATCTCCGCCTCCACGTCGGTGATGCTCTCGCCGTCCTGGCTGCTGCCCGCGTCGTGGACGCGGAACGGGGGCTTGTAGGTGGCGCCGCTCGTGACCCCTCCATCGGGGGCGAACTCCTCCGCGGCCATCCGCACGTAGTAGCCCACCGGGCCGTCGTCCCCGCCTGCGGCCAGGCCCAGCTCCTCCTCCTGCGCGCCGGTCAGCTCGATCGTGGTCAGGCTGCCGTCGCTCCTGCGCATCAGCGCCCGGCTAGCGGCCATGGACCCGCCCTCGCCCTGGCCGGACGGTCCCTCACCGCCTCCGGTGTAGTCGTCGTCGGACGAGCCATGGCCGCCGGGGCCGTGCCGGTCCTGCCCCCGGCGCGGTGCCTCGCCGTGGTGCGCGGCCCTGCGGCGCTTGCGGTCCCGCTGGGCCTGCTCTTTCAGGTCCTCGTCATCCTGAGAGAATCCCGGCAGCGAGCGCAGGTCGACGCCCAGCTCCGCGGCGCGCTTGCGGATCAGCTTCCGGGCGGCGGCGACATCGCCGTGCCCGGACGCCGCGAGCACGGCGGCGGAGTGCAGGTGCTTCGCGTCCCCGATCGGGTAGCTGCCATCTGGGAGCGCGTGACCTCGCCTGGCCAGCTCGCGCCGCTCCTCCGCGGAGACATCTGACGACAGGGCGAGGCGCTGGATTTCCCGCAGCGCTGGCATTCGCGCCGGACTCTGGCCACAGGGTAGGCCAGGCCTTCGAGGTCATCATGCCGCGCAGCGAAGCCGGCTCTAGACCTGCTGCGGTATTGGCTGGCGCAGGAAGTCACGAAATTGGCCAAGGGCAGTTTCCTGACCAGGGCCGAGATCGTCAGTTGCGCCGACCGCTGCCTTAACCGGATCCCAGAAGATGCCCCTGAACTTCCCGTGCTCTTCTGGCAGCGCAGCCAGAACAGGCCGTTTGGTGATCCTGACGTACCCTTCCACCTCCTGCCATCCGAGGCTATCGGGCGCAAGTCCGATTTCAGGTGGTTCGGTGGCGTCGATTTCTATCGTTTCAGGCATTTGCGTTCCCCTTTCCCATTTCTTGGGATTCTGTGAAAAGTCCGCGGCTACCGGAACATCCATGTGAGCCCGAGTACCCTACGCCTATGTCGCTCATCTTCGCGACCCAATTCGCCGCGATAGCCGCGGCAGCGTCGGCGATCGCCACCGCCGGCCTGCTGATAGGTGCGATGGTCACCGCGAGGTACGCGATCAAGGCCTTCCGCACTCAATCCGACCAGCTCACCGAGCAGCGCAAGATCAACCAGCAGCAGACGGAGGTCCTCGCACTCCAGGCGGCCGAACTGCGCGAGTCCCTCGACGAACGTAAGCGCGAGGCGATCGAGCGCAGGAACGCCCAGGCGGCGCAGGTCCACCTCGTCCTGAAGATGGTCGCCAGGAGCCGTGATGGCGGCCCGGAGATCGAGGCAACCATCGTGAACGCCAGCGAGCGGCAGCAGCCCATCTATAACGTGAAGCTCTACTGGCACCTCGGCCGGGATGGGTATGGCATGCCCAACCCCGAGTTGCTGGGCACGGTCCTGAACTGGGAGAAAGAGTCCCGGCGGCGGGAGTTCCCCCGCGGCGCTGACCCGGCCGACTGCGGCGCTGTCCTCGCCTTTCGTGACGCCTTCGGCGTCCACTGGGTCAAGACGCCGGACGGCGGTGCGATGCACGCGGACAGCGACCTGGTGCCCGACATTGTGAAGGCCCTGGCCGCCTCATGAAACCCGGCAGCCAGCGCGGGCCTAATCACCGCCGCCCTGCGCGGGCAACGTGAGGGGAGTTACCGGCCTTAGCGCACGGCCCTGGTGCTGCGCCTACCCGGGTTGCGGCGATAGCTGGGCCCGCGCAGCGTGCACTCGCACTCAGGCGGGCACGCAGGTAGGCGCGTTACGCGCGATGCTCAGTGCGGGCGCTTCATCTGAAAGCCAGGACGCTGTGCGCTCGAAGTATGCGTGAAGCTGCGCCACATCATCTGGCGGGATGCTGTAGTCGCTCAAGACGGCGCTCAGCGCCCAGGGATGCGCTATCGAGATCACCTCAATGCCGACTACGCCCCCCGCGCTGTCGAGATCGACGGACTGTTGTCGTCAATGTCCCGTGTCCGGGCCACGGCCTGGTCGCTCAGCTTGATGTAAAGCGCGCCGACATTCAGGTCGTACTTGAGCTGCATCATTCTCATCACCTTGCTATTCGTCGGGCCAGGCCAGGGTGATGATCTCTTCCTGGTCCGGCGTTAGCACTACCTTCAGTATGCGCCCTCCGCCCGCGTAGCCCAACACCACGATTTTGCCGTTGCTGCCAACGCGCGGCAGCCCGTACCTGCGGTTGAGTGCAGACCGCACGTCAGCGTCGGTGATTCCGCGGGCCGCCATCTGGTCCCTGGCGTGATTGCTCAAGCGGGGCATGGCCACTAGTTCTGCGCGGCGGGCGGGGCGATCGCGCGGACGTCCACGGTGCGCGACAGCCGGGGATCGTCGTCGAGGGTGACCTGCAACCTGTAGTCGCCATGGCTCGGGATCGGTAGCGCGAGCCGGAAGGCGAGGCTGACCGCCGTGCGCCAGTGCTCCGGAACACCCAGAGTTGGCGGCGGTGTGGTGAAGCGCTGGCCAATCGTCAGCAGGTCGCCGCCGGAACCTTGGAAGACGAGGCTGATGTCGTGTTCAGCGCCTACCTCATCCCTGCTGCTGAAGCTGATACGTGCCACAATGCCCACTGGTACCGCGACCGGCTGGCCTTCCGGGACAAAGATGGTGTCGATTCCGGCGCCCATGATGTGGGTCATCCCGGCGTCCTGGCGGACATACTCGGCAAGGACCAGGTAGTCGATCTCAGGCATGGGCATAGTCTCCGGTTGCTTGCGTGAGAGGCACCACGGTAGCGCTACTGGCTAGCGCCTGTAGGGGCTTAGGCCGTTCAGGCTATCCGACGCGGGTCGCGTGCCCGTGCTGCCGTGGTCCCGCACCTCGGGCAAGGCGGGATGGTCATGCCAGCTTCCCGTACATGGTGGCGTCCAGGCGCTCGACCCAGCCCGGTGGCGAACGCGGCGCCCGGCCCGCTTGCCGGGTTATACGGCCGGGTATCCCCGCTTCCTGCGGTGACGGCACGGCTGGCGCCACCCCGTGTCCTGCCGATCGCGCGGGCCGAGCCGGACGTGCCAGTGGCCCTCGGCCGCCGAGCCGACCGGGCAGGACACCCCCTCGGCCTGGCTGTAGCCGATCGCGCGCAGCCGGGCGGCCTCACGTTTCGCACCGTCCCCGGCCCACCGCCGGCCGCAGCTGCCGAACACACCCACGCCCTAGGTGATCGTGCCTGGCCAGGTTGCGGCTCATCTCACGTGCCCGCAGGTCGAGATCAGGCCGTCGATGTCTCGCGCCATGCGCGCGGCCCGAACTGCCCGATGTACTCGAACACCGCATTCATCGAATTGCCGTGCCCGGCCAGCCACTTGTCCGGATCGGGGCAGTGCTCGTAGAACCACGCAATCTCGACGTCGATGCGCCCGGCCAGGTCGTCCCAATCCCGGTCATCCTGCTGATCCTGCTTTTTCCTGCTCATACTTCCGATATACGCCCGGCAGCCGACACCTGACGAACCCCGGCCAGTCGTCCAGATCCCACGGCAACTCCTCCCAGGCGTCCTGCTCGGCGCGGTACGCCCGCTGCACCCGGAGGTACACCTCCCACTCGGCCTCGTACGCCGCAGCCGGATCAGCGCACTGGCGCACGCCGTGGCAGTTCACTGGGCCGTACTGCCGGTCAACCTCGTCGGCCTCGGCGTCCAGCATGCGGTACAGCTCGTGGTGGATGCGCCGGAATCTGCCGCCCCGGGCCCTGGCCAGCCGCTCACGGAAATTCGCCGACGAGATGAACGCATGCGGGTTCGCGATCTTGTACCAGGCGATATCACCGCCGACCGCCTCGGCCACGTCTGCGGGCTCCAGCCCTGGCATCGACTTGGCGTACCGCTTCCAGGCGAACCGGACGTGACCGTTCAGCACCGGATCGGAGAACGGCGCGACTTCTGGCGCCTGCCTGCCATCAGCCGCGCGACCTTCAGCGCTGCTATCAGGTGAAGCCGGGCAGCTGTTATCAGGTAGCCCGTCCGTGTCCTGAGCAAGACAAGCGTGAGCGTCGGCGTCGTTCTGAGCTAGACAAGGAGTTAGATACGGGCTCACCTGTGGCTCAGTTACAGTTTCCTGTGGCTCATATTGCGGAGAGTAACCGCATTCCAGGGGTGCGGCGAAGTCGTGAGAGACCACCTGGCCCCTGAAAATGACCTTCGTGAAGTCGGGCGCGTAGACGTTCGACGCCTGCATGCCACGGCGCTTGTCACCGAACCCCTGCTTGCCCCGGTCAACTCCGAGGACCCCGGCTTCTTCCAGTTTCCCGATGCGTCGCCGCAGGGTGGCCTCGGATAGCGGCTTATCCATCCGCCCTTCGCGGCAGTGCTTCACGCTCAGCCGGACCAGCCCGGCCCGGCCGCGCCGCCACGTCTCCAGGGTGTCCCTGTCCGTCGCCCAGCCGAGCAGGAGCGCGACATCGCGGAACTCGGAATCGTACGCCTTCGCCCACCGCAGCACCCGGCGGTTGTGCTCGGTCAACCGCCCGTCGCTGCCCTCCGGCTCCGCGGGCGGCTGCGCTACCTTGCTGTCGAGGATGGCGAACGGGTCGGCAGGATTGCCAGAGCTGGCAACGGCGGGGCTCAGATCAGACATCTGGCTGCTCCAGGTTGTCTCGCCCGGCAGGCAAAGGCCGGGGAACGGTGATTCGGTTACCTGTACATACGGCAATCCGCCAGGTAATAGGGAGCCAAAGAAAACGGGGCCCCCGCCTTTACCGTGCGTTTGCCTGCGCACGGGCGGGGGCCCACTGGTGCTGAGCAGCAGCACCGTCGCCTTGTAATACGGCCGAGGGCCGGGGTTGTCCAAACGGCTAAGCCGCGGCTCCGGGTGCTCACGGGGTACGGGCGAGCGTCCGCAGGTACGCCTGTACCTGAGCGGCCCGCTCCTGGCCGACGTGCAGCCCGGAGCGGATAGCGCGGATACCGGGCACCCGGCCCGCGTCGATGTCGGCGGCGAACAGCTCAGCCGCGGCGTGCGCGTGGCCGTTCAGCTCAGCGGGTACAGGCTGCGAGCCGGGTACGGTCCCGGGTACTCCGGCCCGCCTCGCGGCTGCGCGGACCAGCATCATCAGCAGCTCGTAACAGCCGACGAAAGCGAGCGCGGGCCAGGCTGCCACGACGGCGCCGAGCACGCCGTACCCGACGCCCGCGAGCACGTTCGCGGCGAGCGTGGCCGCGATCCCGGCGCCGAGCAGCCAGAGTGCGAGCGCGGGCGGCTTCTCCCGGTGCCGCGCCGCGTCGAGCAGCACCATGGACGCCGCCACGATAAGGCCGTCGATCACGACCGGGTACAAATGGCCGACCGCCGGCCGGGCCATCCCCACCAGAATCCTCGCCTTCTCCAGGCTGGCCGCCAGCGTCCAGGTCGTCCAGCCGTCTGCCCAGCCCGGCCAGCTGCTGGCCGGTCATCAGCTGCATGGCGATCTCGGAGACGCGCCGGTAATCCCCGGAGTCGCTCACGCCGCGCCGTCCTTCCGGGCCTTCAGCACCTTGCCGACCTGGATAGCCCGGCCCGCCTCCAGCGCCCTGGCCTCGGCCCGCACGGCGCCGTACACCCTCAGCATCTCCGTGGACGACCACCCGGCCAGCGTCATCAGGTCGCGCTCCCGCGCGCCGCCGTCCAGCATGGCGTCGGCCCAGCTGTGCCGCAGCATGTGCGGCCGGACCTTCACCCCGGCCGCCCTGGACGCCCGGCTGAACAGCTGCGAGATGCCAGAGGCGGTAATGGACCCGCCCAGGAACGTGGTGAACAGCGGGCCGTCCTCCCGGCCCCGGTACCGCAGCCACCTGCGCAGCGCCTGCGCGGTGCTGATGCCGTAGCACGCCACGCGGGCCTTGTCCCCCTTGCCGTGCAGCACCCGCACGGTGCGGGCGGTGCGATCCACGTCGGCCAGCTTCAGCGCGGCCAGCTCGAACCGCCGCAGCCCGGACTCCAGCGCCAGCCACATGATGGCGCAGTTGCGGGCGGTCTCGGCCTCGCCCTGCCTGCCGGGCTTCTCGCTGGCGCACGCGGCCAGCAGCCTGGTCAGGTCCTCGTACGAGACCAGCTCGACCGGGCGTGCCTGCCCCTTCGGCCTGGTCACCTTCTCGAACGGGTCGGGAATCTCCAGGTCGGCGGCCAGCCAGCGCCAGAACATGCGCAGGTCCTTGTGCACGCTCTGGGGGCCGCACCCGGCCCGGCCCTTGCACTGGCCGGCCAGGTACCGGGACAGCTCCAGCCTGGTCACGTCCTGCGGCTCGGTGCCGCGGGCGGTGAAGTGCCGGGCCATAGCGAGCACGTTGCTCTTGCGCGAGCTGACGGTCGACTTCGACCGGCCCAGCAGCTCCAGCTCCAGGGCGTATCCGTCCCAGGCGTCCAGCCAGGCGGCAGTAGGCTTGATGTCTTGCGGGGCAAGCTCGGGCATGAGAGGCACCCTTCCGGTTCCGTACGAACGCCTCGTTGTACGGACTTGGTTCTGGGTGCCTCGCTCGCCATTGTACGGGTGAATTGCTGCCAGTGCCTTCACGGCGCCTCCTGGGCTCATAGTCCCAGGTCAGAGCGGGTTTAGCGCTCCGGTGCCCTGCACGGAGGAATGTTGTCAGATACCTGCCCGCCGCGGTAGCCAAATCGCCGATCAGGGCCGCGATCGGAGGATCCGTGCGTAGCGGCCGGCGCGGCCCGCGCCCGCGTTGGGCACTGCTGCCGCAGATCGGGCATACTGATGCCGACACGGGGCATACTGAAGCCGACACGGCAGCTTCACCCCGTTAGCGTTGGCCGGGAAATCGGTGCAAGCTAACATAAGGTTTTCTGGCAACTAGGGATAAGTCCGGGCGCCCACGGGAGGCGACGTGAGCTTCAAAACAATCCTCGGGTGGGCCGTTGTCGCGTTCCTCATCTGGTGGGTGATCGAGCAGCCCACTGGCGCCGCTCACGTCGTCCATAACATAGGGACCTTCCTGTCCTCGGCGGCGGCCGGGATTTCTAGCTTCTTTTCTAAGGTTTAGGGTCAGGTGCGGGGAGGGGGGCTCGGTCCGGACCGCGACACGAACAGGGTCCCAGCCTCAGTCAGCAGGTACCTCCTGCCCCACGAACACCAGGTCATCACCGTTCACCAGCACCCGGCGGTGCTGATCAGGCCGATTTTCGAGCTTGTGGTCGGCCTGGCCATCGCGATCTGGCTGGCCTTCTGGGTCGCGCACGGCAACAGCGGCGTCATCATCACGGTCTGGGCGCTATTCACGATCCTCCTGCTCTGGGCGATAGGCAAGATTGTCGACTGGGCCGTGAACTACTTCGTGGTCACCTCTCAGCGGATGCTGCTCGCGCAGGGAATTGTCGTGCGCAAGGTGAACATGATGCCGCTCACCAAGGTGACGGACATGAGCTTCCAGCGCACCGCGCTCGGCCAGATCCTCGGCTACGGCGAGTTCATCGTGGAATCAGCCGGGCAGGAGCAGGCGCTGAGCCACGTCATGTACCTGCCTTACCCCGAGCAGCTTTATCTTGAGGTATGCGGGCTCATCTTCAAGGACGATCAGCAGCACGACCCGGGAATCTAAACCGTCACGAGCACCACGCCCACCGCGGCCAGGAGCAGCCCCGCTCGCTGCAGCCAGCGCATCCGCTCACCGAGCAGGAAACGGGCCAGCAGTACCGTCGTACCCGGGTACAGCGACGTGATCACGACGGCCAGCCCGAACAGGCCGGCCCGGGTGGCCAGGACGTAGCAGACGTTAGCCGCCGCGTCGAGCGTCCCGGAGACCAGCGCGATGCGGACCACTCCGCCCCCGCGCTGCCGCCACGGACGTGTGCCGGTGGCCAGCGCGATCGCGAGAGCCACGACCGTCCCAGCCGACCGCGAGATCGCCACCGGCCAGAGCACTCCGGACTGGCCAGCGTTCTTGAGGAAGAGGAAGAACAGGCCGAAGCCGACGCCCGCGGCTGCGCCGTAGCCAAGGGCGAGCAGGCGGCTCGAGGCACCGCGCCCGCTCCCACCCGGCTGCCCGCGGGCCTCATGCTCGGGCGTCTGGGCCGTCTGGGTGCTGACCAGGACAATCGCGATCAGGCACAGGAGGCCTCCCGCGATCACGCTGGCGTGGGGCCGCTCGCCTTGGGCCACCGCGACGCCGACGGGGAGGACCGCCGAGACCAGCGCGGCGACGGGGGCCACCACGCTGATGGGGGCGGTGGCGAAGCCCGCGTAGAACGCGATCAGGCCCCCAGCACCACAGACGCCAGATAGCGCCGCCCACCCGACGGCGCTCCAGTCCCCGATCGCCGTCGGCGAACCCAGTCCGCCGTGCCCGAGCAGGCCGCTCACCCACGCTGTGCCGCCCAGCAGGGCGACCGCCACCATGACGACCGCGCCGGTCGGCACGGTGAGGGCCAGCACGGCGAAGACGCTCGCCCGCCTGGACGCGACCCCGCCGAGGAAGTCGGCGGTCCCGTACAGGATGGCGGCGGCCAGCGCCAGGATCGTCACCACGGGGAAGTTCCTTTGCGGATCTCGCTGACGGTCGGAATATTGATACGTATAGTTCATCATATCGACCGGCGACGCAGGCGGGAAGCGAATAATGTCTGACCTACCGGACCTGACGACGGCGGTGGCGCGGACCCTCCAGGCGCTGCGGGCCGACCGCGGCTGGTCACTGGACCAGCTCGCCGCGCGCTCCGGGGTGAGCAAGGGTGTACTGGTCGCGCTCGAGCAGGGGCGGTCCAACCCGAACCTGGCCACGCTGGCGCGCATCGGCGATGCCTTCGGCGTTCCCGTGACGCAGCTTGTCGACGTGAGCGGCGAGCCGGTGGTCAGGATCAGCAGCCCGGACGCCTCGCGCGTGCTCTGGCGCGGGCCGTCGGGCGGCAGCGGGACGATCATCGGCGCAACTGACCCGCCGTGGGCGATCGAGCTGTGGAGGTGGGAGGTCATGCCCGGAGAGGCGTTCGGCGGCGACGCGCACGCGCCGGCCACCCGTGAGATGGCCTGGGTCCAGGATGGCACCCTGACGCTGACCGTGGCCGGCGAGCGCCACACGCTCGGGCCCGGCCAGTGCGCCCGCTTCCCGGGCAGCCGCCCGCACCATTACAGCAACGAAGGCGAGGAGCCCGTCCACCTCACGATGGTGGTGCTCATACCGCCCACCCAGGGATAAGGACTCGCCGACCTGAACCCCTGGCTCCCGGCCGATGACCCAGTCGCGTGCGGCGATGGCAGAGCCGCGGGCACCGGCCATATCAAGGTCGGGCACCAGGGAGATTTCCGCGGCCCTGGCCTGCTCCTCGCGCAGCACCGTATTGGCGCGGACCTCGGCCAGGAACCAGTCCCGGAAGTGCGGCGCGGCCTCAACCACCCCGCCGCCGAGGAAGTACTCGGCGGGATCGAAGAAGTTCGCCGCGATGGTGAACAGCCGCCCGAGGGCGATGGCCTGCTGCCTGAAGATCGCCAGGGCCAGCGCGTCTCCGTCTTCGCCGTAGCGGCGGACCAGCTTGGCGGCCTTGTCCAGCGGCAGGCCGGCGAGCTCGTGGTGCTCGTACTTGGTGAGCCAGTACGGCAGCAGGTTGTTCTGGATGCCGGTGAGCGAGGCGACGCTTTCCGCATCGCCCCACTGACCGCAGTTGCACGCGGGCACCCGCTGGCCGGGATCAAGCAGGCCATCTAGGGGGATGGGGACGTGGCCGAGCTCGCCGGCCATCCCGGCGGCCCCCTTGATCACCCGCCCGGCCTCGATGAGCCCGCCGCCCAGCCCGGTGCCCACGATCGCGGAGACCGAGCTGTACCGCCGGGAATCCGGGCCGAACCGGACGTGGTGCGCGTACAGCGCGGCCGCGTTCCCGTCGTTGTTGTAGATGACGGGAAGCCCGAGGCGTTCGGCCAGCGCGCTGCGGATATCGAAGCCGCCCCAGCCGGCGTCCCCGAAGTTGGTCGCGCCCTTCGATGAGATGATGCCGTCCGCGCTGGCCGGCCCGGGCGTGTCGAGACCTACCGCCCGGACCGAGGTGATCGGCACGCCGGTGAGCCCAAGCACCTGCTCCACGGAGTCGACCAGGGACTGGATGGCCTGGCCCGGCCCCTCCCTGACGTTGCTAGGGACTTCCGCCATCTGGTCGAGGAGGAACCGGTCTTCGGAGTCGAGGACCGTTCCGTTGTTCGTGGTCCCGCCGTTATCCACGCCGATGACAACCCAGTCGACTGGCATGCGTCCTCCTCATCCGGCCGCTGAGCCACGCTCAGTGTAGGGAAATGCCCTGGCAAAGAGCAATATCACTGCGACCGGCCGGACCGGACGTGATCATGCGTAACGCCGGACGATTTCCACCCGGCCAGCACCGAACGCTTCGAGGCTCGAAGGCCTGGCGGAGGATCGGGGATTTGAACCCCGGAGGGTGTTACCACCCAACCGCATTAGCAGTGCGGCGCCATAGACCGGACTAGGCGAATCCTCCACCCGCACCCGTAGTGCGGTGGGCCATAGCGTACCGGCACCGACCCGGCCCCGGCAAAGCATCCCCCGCCGGGGGTCAGTGCACCTCGATGACCTCGTAGCGCCCGCTGGCGTAGGCATCGCGCATGGTGCGCTTGGAGAACTTGCCCACGCTGGTCTTCGGCACCTCGTCGATGAAGCACCACCGCTCGGGCAGCTGCCAGCGCGGGACCTGCTCGGCCATGAAGGCCCGCAGCTTGTCCGCGGTGACGTCGGCGCCGGGTCGCAGGACGACCGCCGCCAGCGGGCGCTCGCCCCACTTGTCGTCGGCCACCCCGATCACCGCGGCCTCGGCCACGTCGGGGTGAGCCATGAGGATGTTCTCCAGCTCCATGGACGAGATCCACTCGCCGCCGGACTTGATCACGTCCTTGGCCCGGTCGGTCAGCTGGATGAAGCCGTGTTCATCCAGGGTCCCCACATCCCCGGTACGTAGCCAGCCGTCGTGGAACTTCCCCGGGTCGTCGTCCTTGTGGTATGAGCCGGTCACCCAGGGGCCGCGTACCTCGACCTCGCCGACCGACTCGCCGTCGCTGGGCAGGATCGCTCCGCCGTCTCCGGCCAGCCGCCCCTCGACGGTGCAGAACAACCGGCCCTGGCTATCCCGGTACCGCCATTCCTCTTCTTTGCTGATACCGGCTGGCGGGTTCGCCACGCTGCCCAGCGGTGAGGTCTCGGTCATTCCCCACGCCTGCAGCAGCCGAACGCCGAGCTCTGACTCATACCTGACCTGCATCGAGTGCGGCACCGCGGAGCCGCCCGCGATCACCAGGCGCAGGCTCGACAGGTCACCGCCATCGGAGCGGACGTGCGCGAGGACGCCCGCCCAGATCGTCGGGACCCCGCCGGCCAGCGTGACGCGCTCCTCGCCGATCAGCCGGACCAGCGCAGCGGGCTGCAGGTAGCGATCGGGCAGGATCAGGGCCGCACCGGACAGCAGGCCCGCGTAGGCCAGGCCCCACGCGTTGGCGTGGAACATGGGCACGACGGGTAGCACACGGTCCCGTTCGGAGATAGCGAAGGCATTTCCGAGGCAGGCGCCCATCGAATGCAGGTAGCTGGACCGGTGGCTGTAGACCACGCCCTTCGGGTTTCCTGTCGTCCCGCTGGTGTAACACATCGCCGCGGCCGAGCGCTCGTCGAGCGCGGGCCAGTCGAACGAGTCGGTCTCAGCCGCCAGCAGCTCCTCGTACTCGTGGACCTGCGCACCGGTGAGCTCGTCCGCTCCGGGTGTCTCGGCCAGCGGCGCGCCGCTCACGATCACGTGCCGGATCGACGGTGCCTGGGGCAGGATCTCGGCGAACCTCGGCACGAGCGAGGCGTCCACGATGACAGCGTGGTCCTCCGCGTGGGTGGCGACGTAGGCGACCTCGGCCGGGGCGAGCCTGATGTTCAGCGTGTGCAGCACCGCGCCCATGGACGGCACGGCCAGGTAGGCCTCGAGGTGCTCGGCGTTGTTCCACATGAAGGTACCGACACGCTGGTCGGCGTCCACGCCCAGCCGGCGCAGCGCGTTCGCCAGCCGCGCGGCCCGCCGGCCAGCCTCGGCGTACGTACGGCGCCTGGTCGCGTCCTCGGTGCAGGTGACGACCTCGCGATCACCGAATATCGTCGTCCCGTAACGCATGATCGACGTCACGGTAAGCGGGATATCCATCATCGTGCTGCGCACCGAGCCACCTCCCATGGGTGCCTGACCTGCCTTCTCGATAGTGCCATGAGTCGGCGTCCGCGCAGTAGTCCCAGGCGAGCGCCGACAGATACCTGTTCGCGGCGTCCGGGCTGATAGTCGCGCCGGCGGTAGCCAGTTCTAAGGCGCCGGAATCCTTGCTGAGTTCCGCGTCAATGCGGAGCCTCGCTACCGCGCGCGATACCGTGCTCTTCACGGTGCCCAGGCTGACGCCGAGGGCTTCGGCGATTTCCGGCTCGGTCATGTCCTCGTAGTAGCGCAGCATGACCGCAGCGCGCATCCGATCCGGCAGCCGGTCCAGGGCCCGCCGTACCACCTCGGCCATGTCGCTCTCGCGCGCGTGGTCGGCTATCACCTGATCTGGCAGCTCGTCGGTGGGGTATTCCTCGAGCTTGCGGCGCCGCCACCACGAGATGTGCGTGTTGACCATCGCGCGCCGCACGTACGCGTCAAGGGCGGCACGGTCGTTGATCTTGTCCCACGCCAGGTACGTCTTGGCCAGAGCGGCCTGGACCAGGTCTTCGGCGTCCGCCCGGTTGCCGGTGAGCATGATCCCCACTCTGAGCAGGGCTGTTCCCCTGGTCAGGACGTAATCACGGAAGGCAGCGTCGTCGTCGCCGGCTCGCGGATCCTGTTGATCGCCGACGAAGCTCATGCCGACTACCTTACTTAAAGTAGTCATCACTGATACGTTGCGTGCACGGCGCGACACCAACGCTCGTGCGCGACTACCCGCGGGGACGTATCTCTGTGTCTATCCGCGGGGGATGTATCTCTGTGTCCCCGGCGACAAAGGGGCCTGATCCGCTTGACGTGACTGTCTGCACCCAGCAGGGTCATACTTGTGGCCACTGCAATCCCACGGAGGGCAAGTGCGGCATTTGGCTGACATGCCACATTGGTACGCCGATGTCACAGAGTCCACCGGTCCGGCACGATTCGCCCGCAGATCGCTGCTAAGAGCAGCGGTTCTCGGCCAGCGAGACGATCCGGGGCATTCGCCCCTGGGGACATCTCCAGAACGCCGTCTGGTCTGCGACCTGGGCGCTGGTGTACGCCATTACCGGCCAGATCCTGGACGTCAGCCCAGACGTCCTCGTGCTGGGCACCCAGCGGGGCGAGCAGCGCTTTCCGTTGGACGCTTCCGCGGAGGCCTGGCGCGGAGGTCCCGTCTCGCCCGCGGCGCTGAGGCGAGGCGAACGCGCAATTGCCAGGCGCAAGTTTCCCGGCGCCCCTGTCGTGGACAGAATCTGGGCCGAGATCGGCCGGGTAACCGGGACGATCGTGGAGCGGGAAGGACCGGCCACCCTGCTGGTCGACGAGGGTCCGGCCAAGGGGCGCAAGATGGTGGTCATCGGCACCGAAGCCGCGGGCCGGATACAGGTCAGGTTCCCGAGGCTCGAGCCGGGCTACCTGATCGACGTGATCGGCGTGAAAGCCGACGGCTGCCTGCGGGCGCTGATACCCGCCACATCACAGCCACCGTATCCGGCCGACCATCCGCCGACTCCGCCGCTCGTGAGCGGTCACGTACCCGATTCGATCAGCGGGACAGCCGTCTGGCACGAACCGGAGGCCGAGCCGGAAGACCTGCTCGGGCTGGCCTACCCCGCCCTAGACCCGGAGACAGGGTGTGAACATGCCCGTTCCGCGCCGTCGGAGTGCTCTGGCCATCTGCACGCAGGTGACCCGCACGCCACCGGTCCAGGGTGCGTCCGCCTCCCTTACCTGTCGGTCGGGAGCCTGCTCTGGCTGCGGAACGACTGCGCGGAGCGGACGCGGCAGATTCCCGTCACCGGCTGCGGGGCGACCGCCAGGCTGTTCTGCGATCGGTGTGTCACCTGCGGTACCTCGAGGAAGGGGAGGATCGCCGACCTCACCATGGCCGCGTTCGTCGAACTCGGCGGGATTCTGGAAGCAGGCTGCTTCAACGCCACGATGACGATCGGCGGCTGAGGAATGCTCACCGCCGCCAGGGAACTGCAGATCCCGCTGCTGGCCGTCCTGCTGATCGGCGGGTGCGCGGCCAAGGCGTGGCGGGTGCTGCGGTCGCGTTCCATCAAGGCGGCCATGGACCCGGCCGGCCTGTTCCCGCTCCGCCTGCGGCGCCCGGTCATGATCATGATGTGCGCGACCGAGTTCGCGCTAGGCCTCGGCCTGATCGTTACGGCAGGCAAGATAGGCACGATCGCTCCCAGCCTGCCCGCGACCATCGTCCGCACGGCCGCCGCGCTGTTCTTCCTTATCGCCATGGGCGCGCTGAACGAGACGAGGCAGCGGCGCCCCGCAGCCGGCTGCGGATGCTTCGGCGACTTCAGCGACACCCCGATCGGGTGGCGCACCATCGCCCGCGCCGGAGTGCTGTGCGCGGCCGCCGCCGTCACGATCGGGCTGCCCCCGCTCCGCATGCCATCGTCGTCCACCACCGCCGAGCTCTGGCTGGCCGTGCTCGCTTTCGAGCTGTCCCTCATCGCCTTCCTGTCGCCGGAACTCGGCGAGATCCTGGTCAGGCTCGGTTATTCCGAGCCCTGCGAGCTGCGGAGGCTCCCGGTCGAGCGCACCATGGCCGCCCTGCACGCCAGCTCTCCATGGCGCCGGTACGCCGGCCAGGTCTCCAGCGCGGCCCCGATCGACGTATGGCGGGAAGGATGCTGGCGATTCGTCGTGTACCCCGGGTTCGCCCGGGGCCGCCGGGTCGATATCGTGTTCGCCGTCTACCTTCAGGCCCGCAGGCCCGTGATCCGCGCCGCCGTCCTGGATGCGTACACCGATGAGGTCCTCGGGCTCGCCGAAACCCGCGAGTCGGCCGCCATCAGGTAGGCACGGGCCGAAGGGGCGGCGGGCCGGGCTTACACGGGCTGAGAGCGGAGGAACTTGCCGAAGTGCGGGACCGTGAACGCGATCAGGCCGCGCTCCGAGCTGTAGATGAGCCCCTTCTTGATCAGCGCGTCACGCGCAGGCGACACGCTCGACGGCTTGCGGCCCAGCTCGTCGGCCACGATCGACGTCGGCACCGGGTCGTCGCCGGTAGCGGCCATGGCCCGCATGTACTCGCGTTCGGCTGGCGTAGCGCGCTCGTACCTGCTGCCGAAGAACCCGAGGGCTAGCTCCCCCTCCGCCTCGGGCGCCGCCATCCGGACATCGGCGGCCGTGACGGGGCTCGCGGCGGCCACATCCCACGTGACCTTGCCGTAGGCCTGGACGAAGTACGGGTAGCCGTCGGCAGCGGCGTATAGGGCGTCCAGCGCTTCGGCGGTAAACGTGACACCCTCGCGCTCCGCCGGGGCCAGCAAGGCGAGATCGGCGGCTTCCCGGTCCAGGCGGTCGATCCGCGTATACCTGAACAGCCGCTCCGAATAACTCTTGCTCGCCGAGAGCACCGAGGGCAGATGGGGAAGACCCGCCCCGACGACGATGAGCGGGCCACCCGTCTGCGATAGCTCATGGCAGGCGGCGCACAGGGCGGACACGTCGGCGCTGGGCACGTCCTGCATCTCGTCGACGAACAGCGCAATCCCCACGCTCAGGTCGGCGGCGACCGAGGCCGCCTCGGCGAACAGTTCGGTGAGGTCCACCTCCAGGTCGCCGGAGTCCGCCCGGCCGCGCTGGGCCGGTACGTCGATGCCCAGCGCGACGGTAACCGACGCGCCCTTGACCGCCTTGGGGTCGCGCAGCGCGAACGCCTTGAGGACGCCGAGGAAATACTCAACCCGGTCCGGGGCCCGGTGCCTGGGCGCGAGCTCGCGCACGGCCATATGCAGAGCCGAGGCCACCGGCCGCCGGATCGACTGGTCAGGTCTGGCCTCGATCTTGCCCGTGCCCCACAGCCGCTGCAGGGCCATGGACCTGAACGTATTAAGCAGCACCGTCTTGCCGACGCCGCGAAGCCCGGTGAGCACCATGCTCCGTTCCGGGCGGCCGCGGGCAATCCGCTCGAGCACCACCTCGAACTGGCCGATCTCCCGGTCACGCCCGGCGAGCTCAGGCGGCCGCTGCCCGGCGCCGGGAGCATAAGGATTGCGTACCGGATCCATGTCATTGGACTTTATGGCCAGATCTAGCTTGCACCGTAGATTTGCTTAGAAAGGCCTATCGGCGTGTCGCGGCCCGGCGCCTCTTCAGCGCTCGTGCTGCTTGTTCAGGCGGGCCAGGAATGCGTTATAGGCCGCCAGATGCTCATCGTCGTCGACGCTTTCGCTGCGTGCCGGAACGGTCGGCGGCGGTCCCCCGCTGCTCGTGCTCGCCTCGCGATGCGAGTTGACCAGCGTGGCGAAATTCGCGCGGCGCGCCGTCTCGAGCCAGCCGAGTCCGCCATCGCTGCGCCGTTCCCGGCTCCAGGCGAAGAACACCGCTAGCGTCAGCGCGAACATGATGCCCGCCCCGCCGACCCACATCACCGCGCCGCCGATGTGCACGTCGCTGATGGGGCTCGGCGCCCAACTCGGACGCTCGTGCGCCAAGTTGGGGAACGGGTTGCCGCTCTCGGAGCCGAGCACGAGGCCAGTGAAGGCGTCCACCGGCATGGCCAGGAAGAGCAGGAAGATCCGGGTGGGGTAGGACACCCGCCACCGGATCGGTTCCCGCCCGATCAGCGGCAGGAAATACAGGTAGCCGACGACCAGGTAAAGGACGTGCTCACCGTCGTGCACGGTCTGGTTGGCCAGCACCAGGTTCATGAAGCTGGTCAGGTGCGTGCCGATGATCGTCCCGGCGTACAGTGCCGTCCCGAGCGCGGGCCACGTGATCCAGGTGACCACATGCGAGCGTAGGAACCTCTTGGTCCAGGTGTGCAGCGGGTTCCGGCTCGCGTGCAGCAGCAGCGTGGCTGGCTGGCCTACGACCAGCATCGGCGGGGCGACCATGAGCAGCAGCAGGTGCTGGATCATGTGATCCCAGAAGAGCACGTCATCGTAGCTGCCGATGCCGCTCTGCGTCGCGATGACGACTACCGCGAGGCCGCCGAGGAAGAGTGCGGTCCGCCACAGCGGCCAGGGACGGGCCGGATGCCGCCGCCGTACCCTGAGCACGCCCCAGATGTACAAGCCCGCCGCCACCACGACGAAACCGGTCACTACCGGCGCGAACTGCCAGCGGCTGACGACCTCGAGCCAGCCGAAGGGGGGCAGCGCCGCATCTCCCATGGTGCCGAGAGTACCCAGCCCGCCGTCAGGCCCGGGCCGCGCCTCGGATGAATGAGCATCAGCCCAGGTCGCAGGGCGCTGACCGCCGTTCCGCTCGTGGACGGTTAGCCGGGAAAGATCATCCCGTGTGTATCCCGCCCAGGCGCCATTGGCATGGCCGTCGGGTACAGGCTGTGAGAAACTAGTGAGACCTCAGCTGATGGCGGGACCGGTTGCCGTCTGCCATCAGAGGGCACCCATGTGACCGATGGCCAGCGGCCAGAAGCAACGAGGAGGCGACAGTGGCCAGCGCAACAACGATGCCCGCCATTACCCATGTTGCCGTGACTGTAACTGACCTTGGTGCCAGTGAGGCGTGGTACACGAAGGTCCTTGGGGTCAAGCCCGTGCTCGACGAGGACACCGGCCCGTTCCGGCACATCGTCTACCTGCTCGGGAACACTTTGTTCGGGCTGCATGGCTTTCCCGACCTGGCCAGCACAGAACCCTTCAACGAACGCACGCCGGGCCTTGACCACATCGCGTTCGGCGTCGCAAGCCGCGATGAGCTCGTCGAGTGGGCAGCGCGGCTTGACGAGCTGGGCGTGGCCCACGGTGACATCGTGGATGCCAGCTACGGCTCCGGCCTGTCGTTCCGCGACCCCGACAACATCGCGCTGGAGTTGTTCGCTCCGCCCGCGTAATGGCACGAGGCTGACGCTCCGCCTCGGCGCGCACGGCATGCACAAGGTCAGGGACTTGATCCGGCGGGCTCTCCGCTAGGTTCAGCTGCCTTGTGCACCGTGGTAGCTCCCTGCGCGTCTGAAGTGAAACGCGGCTATTTAGGCCGCAGTCGGGAGGGAAATCATGAGCTACCAGCAGCCACCCGATGATCCGTACTGGCAGCAGCGCCAGCAGGCTCGGCAGCCGTCGTTCACGCCGCGCGCCCCGGGACAGCCGACGGGCGCGACGCAATGGCGGCAGCCGCCGCCCTACCAGCAGCCGCCGGAGCCCTACTATGGACGAGCCGACGTCCAGCCAGCCCAGCAGCAGTACCAGGAACGCTACTCACCCGACCAGCGCTCGTATCCTCCCCAAGCCGCCCAGGCACCCCATCCAGGCCACCGGGCCCACCGCCAGGTCACAGGCAAGCAGTACGCGCTCCGCGGTGCAGAGGTCTTCTGGTATGTCCTCGGATGCATCGACTTCGGCATGGCGTACTTCGCCAAGCTGCCGACCAAGAAAGCGGCGTGCGAAGTCTTCAGCGAGCTGCAGCTCGACGGCCAGGGTCCGAGCCGCAGCTACTCGTTGAACGGGATGGAGAGCTTTTGGTACGTGCTCATGTGCCTGTGGTTCGGCGCCGGTTACTTCGCCAAGGTGTTCGCGAAGAAGGCGCTGTGGGAGCTGGTCGGCATGGTGCAGTCCGCTCCCGGAGGCTACGCCGAGGCGATCGGGCGCGCTCTGTCGGGAACGGGTCCGGGGACCCCGTACCCACCGGCATACTGACTGGCCCCCAGCCCGGCGCACAGGCTGGGCGCCGAATACGAACGGATCCAGGCATTCTTCCTGGTCAAACCGGAGGGCGTGGAGCGGAGGGCGTGGTACCCATCTGGGCCTCTATGGCCACGTCGAGAACCTCACCGTCCGGGCATTGTCAGGCCTCGTGACCGCAGTTCGGCTACATACAGGTCCTTGAGCTGTTCGCGATCCATGCCAGCGGCGCTGGCCTGAGCCGCCTTAAACGCCTCCCGCCGAGACTGGCTCTCCTGCCGGTACTTGGCCCACCCCGCACGGAAATCGGAGAAGTCGACGGGCTGTGTCTCGAACTGATCGCGTATTCCGCGTATGGCTTCTGCGCCGGGGCAGGTGCACGATTGACGCCAGGCCGGGTCGCCGACCGTGTTCTCTTCGTTGGTGACCGGGCAGGAGGAGTGACAGCCACACCCGCACAGCATCGCGAAGCCTTCACGGCGCAGCCGGCGGAGGTTGAGGGCTACGCGGTAGCCGCGCCAGTGGCCACACTCCTCATGCGAGCCCTCTAGGCAGCTCGGACTCTGCAGCACACGCTCGCAGTTGTCGGCCTGTCGGCTGCCCATGGCCTGAGTCTACGGTGCTGGCATTCAGCCGTACCAGGCTGGAATAGGCGTCGGCGCCCATCGTGGCCCAGGTGGCCGCGATTGGTAGCCAGGCCGGGGAGGACGAAGCAGGTGCAGGCATCCGGCGCGTGCACGAAGTCGGCCTTGTTGATCTGCCGGGCTCTCGCGACGTGACCCGGCGTGCGCCGACCGGGGCCGTCAAGGCCGGAGGGAAGGCGCTGACGCCGGGCCCGTGCGGTCTCGCTCTGGCTGAACGGCGGGGTCGGCTGCATCTGGTTGCGGTCGGTGAAGATCCTGCTACGAGTGATCAGCGGGCATAAGCGCAGGTCAAGACGAGTTTTCCGAGGTAAGAGCGGAGGGCGTGGGATTCGAACCCACGGTGACGTTGCCGCCACAATGGTTTTCAAGAGCATGCACGGTTCGCTGTCCTCACGGCCCCTACCTCGACGTTCAGCATACCGACCCTCTGCGTCGCCAAGATCATCCCGTGTATATCCCGCGCCGGTCGCGAGCTACCGTCCGGTGACGGGCACGCCACGGGCACTGCCTCTTCGTCCCGAACTAGCGGCGCTGCTGGACGTTTGCCCGTCGTCCCAGCTAGCTCGGTGTGCTGGCGGTTGTGTTTGCTGGCGGCTGTCAGGGGGCGTTGCTGTACTTCTGTGCTGTACGGTCTACCGCATTAGCAGCTCGGGGCACGCCCTTCCTGATCGGTTCAAGCTGGACCAACCCTCTCGGTCGGTCTTCCCTGGATGGTGCCGTACCGTAGTGAACTGCAACCCGAATTGCAAACCCTTGTTGGCTGGCGTCTCGCTCTCAGGTTTTGTCGGCAGTTGGCATGGCCTCCGCTAGGACTTCGGCTTGACGGTGCGGGTCACGACCCAGCGGTGCATGCCGATTGTGCGGTCACGGGTGAATCCGAGCTTCTCATAGGTCGACAAGGCGCCGTTGTAGAGGAAGCCGGCGGGCACCGAGCCGGCGGGCTCTGGGTATCCCTCGACAGTTCCTCCGCCTAGGCCGGCGATGAGATCGAGCGCGCCGGCGAGCGCCGCGGTGAAAACGCCCTGACGCCGGTGGCCCTTACCGACGTAGCAGCATGCGATCCGCCAGTCTGGCAAGGTCGTCTGACCCTTTTCGTAAGCCGCCCGGCTCTTGATCCGGGGCACCTCGTAGGGCGCGCCGAACTGGCACCAGCCCACACAGTCGGCCCCGTCGAAGACTAGCGCCGCATGGGCCGTTCCTGCCCGGACACGAGCGAGCTTCTGTTCGCGCCTGAGGGGCGCCGTGGCTGTCTTGTCGCCCCCCTCGGGGTGGAACGCCATGCACCAGCAGCCGCCAGGAAAGCCGGTGTTGCGCCCCACCAGCGCCGTGAAGTCGGCCCACGTCGACTCATCGAGAGCCTTCACGGTGTACATGGGTTCGGCCATGGAGTCCAGCCTAACGCGGACTATCCTGCTCCTCCCCCGTCTTCCTGACCGGCGCGGACTCCATGCGAGTGGGTGCCGGGTCTAGGCTGGCGAAGCCATCGCGAAGCGACGCCCGCAGGGCGGCCTAGAGGCGGTGCCCGCGAGCTGGACAATGGGAAGGCGAGGAAGATGGCCACTTGCAGCATCGTCCGTATCTGGGATGAGCCTTGCAGATCTGTGACAGCTCGCGGTGTCGGCGCGCCCGTGCTTGAAGCACCGCGCGGAAAACGACACGCGCTCGGTGCCGATCCCGCCCGAGCTGGTCACGATCTTGCGGGAGCACATCGCGGAGTTCGGGACCGCCGCAGATGGGCGGCTTTTCAGGACGGTAACAGGCGGGATGGTCTGCGACACGACCCATACCTGGGCAGTTGCCCGGACGCTGGCCCTGGTGCCGGAGCAGGTTGCCTCTCCGCTGGCGGCCAGGCCCTACGACCTACGTCATGCCGCGGTGTCGCTCTGGCTGAACGGCGGGGTAGCGGCCACAGAGGTGGCTAACCGTGCAGGTCACAGCGTGGAGGTGCTGCTGCGGGTGTACGCGAAGTGCATCGACGGCGGCGAGGAGGCCGCGAACGGGAGAATCGATGATGCACTGGCCGTCTGACCGGCCTACCGTGCAAGGGTCTCGTTTTCGGCGGGGCCCTTCTGTTTTCCGTAGGTTGACCTGGGGAAACGCGTCGAGTTCCATCCCGCGTATATCCCGCGACCGGCGACAAATAACGGCAGTCGGCTGCATCTGGCTGCGGTCTGTGACGAGCCTGCTACGGGAGACCAGCGGGCATAAGCGCAGGTCAAGACGAGTTTTCCGAGGTAAGAGCGGAGGGCGTGGGATTCGAACCCACGGTGACGTTGCCGCCACAATGGTTTTCAAGACCATCGCCATCGGCCACTAGGCGAGCCCTCCTGTAGGCCACAGACTACGGTAACGCGGAGCGGTAAGTCAGCCTGCGCGGCCAGGCGAGCGCATCGCCGACGATCGCGCTCAGGGCCAGGTACGCGTCGGCCGTCTGGCTGCCGAGCAGCTCGAGCTCCACTTCCGCTCCTTCCTCCAGGTGAGGGTCGTAGGGAATCCGGACCACGGCACGGCAGCGAGCGGCGAAATGATGCTCGAGCCGATCCAGGTCGATGCTGCTCTTGGACTTGGGCCGTATCGCCGACAGCACCACGACGCCGTTCCGCACCAGGTCACCGCAATTGTGAGCGTCCAGCCAGTCCAGGGTCGCGCTGGCGCTCCGCGCGCCGTCCACCGACGGCGAGCTGACCACGACGATCTGGTCCGCGAGCTGGAGCACCCCGGACATGGCCGAATGCAGCAGTCCAGTTCCGCAGTCGGTGAGGCAGATCGAGTAGAAATGCTCGAGCACGCGCGCCACGTCACAGTAGTCCTCGGCGCCGAAGGCCACCGAGACCCCGGGATCGCGGTCGGAGGCGAGGATCTCGAGCCGGCTCGGCGCCTGGGAGGTGAACGCCCGCACGTCGGCGTAGCGGCGGATCTGGGCCCGCTCGTTCAGCAGGTCCCTGATCGTCGCGGCGGTCTCCAGACGCACCTTGTCCGACAGGGTGCCGCGGTCGGGATTCGCGTCGACGGCGATGACCCGGTCGCCCCGCAGGGTCGCGAACGTCGCGCCGAGCGCGACCGCGGTCGTGGTCTTGCCCACGCCTCCCTTCAGGCTCAGCACGGCAATCCGGTGGTGTCCGCGTGCGACCGGCGTCCTTATCCGGTTGATGAGATCCCGACGGCGCATGTCGGCGGCCGGTTCCCCGAGCCTGAGCAGGCCACCGGTCATCCGGTAGACACCGCGGCGCCAGCCCGACCCCGGGCCGGGCCGTCTGGCGTGGAGCACCGAGTCCGTGCTGAGACTTCCTGAGGTGGTCTCCCAGGCGTATACCGGGTCACCCGGATGAGGCAGCAGGTCGTCGCGACCGTCAGCCCACGGCTGAGGCGCCCGGCGAGCATCCCGGTCGTGAAGGACCTCCAATGGTGCCCGGGCATCCGCCTCGTACCCGTAGCCAGGAGCCTGCGGATACCCTGGGTAACCCGGATCCCACGAGTAGCTCTGGTCAGGCGCGGAACCAGAGTCCAGCCCAGACCACGCGTCCTGCGGGTACCCCAGGTATCCCGGGTCCGGCGCGTAACCCGGTTCATCCAGACCCGGATAGTCCTTGGGGATCGGAGCGTAACCCGGCCCCTGCGGATACCCCGGTGCCTGCGGATAAGAAGGTTCCGCGGAGGGATAGAACGACGGCTGCGGATACCCGGACGAGAACGGGTACGGGCCGGTCAGCAGGTGTTGATCGGCCTGATTCGCCTGGCGGCCGTCATCGGCGTCGGCTGCTCCGTTGGAGCCTTCGCGGAGGCCGTCACGGAGCCGGGCCACGTCATCGGCTCCGCCGCGCCACGCCCAGTCGAAGACGCCAGCGCGGCGCGCGTCCTCGCCAGACGTCTGGGGCGCATCGTTATCCGTCGTCACAGACCTCACCCCCTGGTCCGCACGGGTGGGCTCGTGCGGGCGGGTTTCGTGCGTCAATCTGAGCGTAAGTCAAATTTCGCGTGATTTCGATACCCTGTGCACCTGCTTGATGGCACTGAGTTGTCAGAGACCGTGATCGACGCGATCATGCTCTCGCCGAACCGCCCCCTATGGGCGGAAGCAACCGGCGTGATCGGACAGACTAGGGGCATGAGCGACGGGATGAACGCAGAAAACCACGACCAGCCGCAAATCCTCGTGGTAGGCCCCGACGGCATCGCCATGGCGGGCGACGACAAGGGCAGCGACCGTGAGCGCTCGGTCACCGAGATGGTCGAGCAGCCCGCCAAGGTCATGCGCATCGGCAGCATGATCAGGCAGTTGCTCGAGGAGGTCAGGGCGGCTCCCCTGGACGAGAAGAGCCGGGTCCGGCTGAAGGAGATCCACGAGAGTTCCATCAAGGAACTTGAAGACGGGCTCGCGCCCGAACTGGTCGCCGAGCTAGAGCGGCTGTCGCTGCCGTTCGCCGAGAACGACGTGCCGAGCGAGGCCGAGCTGCGGATCGCCCAGGCCCAGCTGGTCGGCTGGCTGGAGGGCTTGTTCCACGGCATCCAGACCACGCTGTTCGCCCAGCAGATGGCGGCCAGGGCCCAGCTCGAGCAGATGCGCCGGGCCCTTCCGCCTGGGATGATGGGCCAGTCCGAGCAGGAAGGACAGGCGCAGCGCCCGGGCTCAGGCCCCTACCTGTAAAGCGCAAAGATCATTTCCCCGAACGACCGGTGGTGCTCCTCCTCAGACGACGCACCCCCCCGCCGGGCTACCATCCGCCTCCGGCGTCACGGGCGTCCGAAGCGCAGCCGCCCCAGCCAGGCGGCCGCAGCGGCGAACTCGGCATCCGATGTACCGGGCCGGACCTGCGTCGTGGCGCCGTCACACCGGGCGTAGCTGCCGAGGAACCGCACCTCGGCGCACACCCGGCGCAGCCCCATCAGCGCCTCGCCCACCCGGGCGTCGTCGACGTGCCCCTCGCAGTCGATGAAGAAGTAGTACTGACCGAGCCGGTCGCCCGTCGGGCGCGACTGGATCGTGGTCAGGTTGATGCCGCGCACCGCGAATTCGGTAAGGATCTCCAGTAGCGCGCCCGCGTGGTCTTCGGCCAGGAACGCGGCCACCGAAGTCCGGTCCGTCCCGGTCCGGGCGGGGAGCGGGCCGTGCGGTGCGACCACGACGAACCGGGTCACGGCGTTATCCCGGTCATGCACGTCGGGAACCAGGACGGTCAGGCCGTACCGGTCGGCGGCGAAGGCGCCCGCCAGCGCCGCGTCGAGGCGCTCGTCCGCGGTTTGGCGCGCCGCCTCGGCGTTGGAGGCGACCGGGACCCATTCGCAGTCCGGCAGGTTGGCGGCCAGCCAGCCACGGCACTGCGGCATCGACTGCGGATGACCGCCGACCCGCTTGATGTCCGCGAGCGCGGTCCCCTCCCTGGCCAGCAGCGCGAACGCGATGGGAATCTGCAGTTCCGCCACGATCACCAGGCCGCGCCCGGTGGCCAGGTCATCGAGGGTGCTGGTGACGACTCCCTCCACCGAACTCTCGATGGGGACTACGGCTCGCTCGGCCGTCCCATCGCGCACCGCGGCGAGCGCCGCCTGGATGGTCGGGCAGGACAGCTGATCAGCACCGGAATCGACGGCCTGCAACGCCGCCTGGCAAAAGGTGCCCTCGGGTCCCAGGTAGGCAAGTGGCATAGCGCACATCATGCCAGCATCGCCGGACTGACAGGCCCAGCGAGCCTGGCGCAGCCCGATGCCACCTTCGCCGGACTGACAGGCCCGGCCAGCCCTGTCCGGCCCGACGACCGGTCAGGGCCGGACGGCGAGGGCCCGGGCGACGTCGGCGAGCTGGCGAGCGCGGTGCAGCTGGGCGCGGAGGCCAGTGCCTGTCGCGCGGTGCGCGAGCTCGACCCGGACCTCGGTGACGCGCAGGCCCTGGCGCAGCAGGTCGATGGTGAGCCCCGTCTCCGCCCCCCAGCCATGAGCCAGCGGGCGCGCAGCCTCGAAGGCCGCACGGGTCAGGCAGCGCTGCCCGTTCAGCGGCTGCGCCGGCCGCCAGCCGGTGGCCCGGCGGATGCCTGCTCCGGCCAGGCCGACGACCAGGCCGTGCCCGCCGAGCTTCACGACGGCGCTGAAGACGGCGATCGTCATGTCCGCCGTCCCGGCCAGCACCGGCTTGACCAGTGGTCCGGCCAGCGCGGCGGTACCGGCCAGGTCGGCGTCGAGGAAGAGCAGGTGCCGGGGCGGATCGCGATCTTCCCGCTGGTCCATCAGGTGAACCGCCTCGGCGCCGGTCTCCATGGCGGCGCCCTTGCCCCGATTCCTGGCGTGGCGCACCACGATCGCGCCCGCGCGCCGCGCCAGGGCCGAAGTGGCGTCCCGTGAGCCGTCGTCGACCACGACGACGAAGGCGACGCCGGGGATCCCGGCCGCCGCCGTGACGGTCGCCTGGATCCGGTCGGCCTCGTCACGCGCCGGAATGATCACCGCGACGTCGCCGGAACGCGGCCCTGCTGACATGGGGCCGATCCTAGGTCAGGGGATGCCTAGTTGTGCGGCACCGCTGGCTTCGGCCGGCTGATGCCCGTGTCCTCGACCAGGGTGAATACCGAATCAAGCCCGGTCACTTGAAGGATCTTCCGCACCGCGGTCTTGGGGGCGGCGATCTCCAGCTCGCCGCCGCGCTCGCGCGCGCGGCGCAGGCACGACAGCAGCACGTTCATGCCCGTCGAGTCGCAGAACTCGACCCCGGACATGTCAATCACCACCCGGGCGGGCATGCCCTCGGCCAGGAGGGCGGCAAGCTCGCTGTGCAGCCGCGGAGCGGTGTAAAGGTCGATTTCGCCGCGAATGGTCACGATGGTGTGATCATCGTGAAATCGACTTGAGACATCTAGCTCCACGAGCCGAACCTTACCGTGCCGGGCGCCCAGATGCCAGGCAACGTCGTTGAGCACACGCTGAGAGTTCGCCGCAAGCCGCGGCTGCCGTGTTCCTCCTAGCTGCCCTCGGCCGCCGCCGCCGACACGGCGACCACGGTTAGCTGCGGGACCGGCACCTCGGCCCACACGGTCATGCCCTCGTCATCGCTGAGCGTCCCCCAGCACTGCGACAGCCTGTCCACGATCCGCAAGCCCCGCCCTCCGGTCGTGGACGGGTTTGGTTCGCCCAGCTCAGGGAGGGTCTGCGCGCCTCCGTCGCTGACCGAGACCCGGACTGTGCCCGCGTCCAGGCTCCACGCCACGCGGAGACCGGAACCAGGCAGCGGCGTCGCGTGCCGCAGGGCGTTACTGAGCAGTTCGCTGAGCACCAGGGCGGCGTCGGTGATCACGGAACTGCAGATGCCCGCCCGGATGAGGTCCGACACCAGGCGCCTGCGGGCCACGCCGACGCTTGAAGCGGCGAACGGGAGCAGTAGGTCGCTCGACTCAGTCACCTCCATGTCGGGCCCAGCCCGTGTATCCGACCCTGCGCGAACCCGGTACGAGCGGGGAAATGCCCCGTTCAGGCGTCCTGGAAACACACGAATACACCAGATATCGCGGTGGTAACGGCACCTCATCAGAAACGCCCGGCTGGCCATCCACCCGCCGGAGCGCGGTAACGTCTCAGCGTGAAGGTTGTCAGTCTCGGCGTGAGGTCCGGCCGTGGGTAGCGGGCCTGATCCCACCGTGATCGTCGACGACCTGCACGTCGTCTACCGCGTGTACGGAGCGGGTGGCGACAAGGGCACGGCGGCGACCGCCCTCATGCGGGTCGTCAAGCGCCAGCGCCGACCCTCGGTCCGCGAGATTCACGCCGTCAGGGGCGTCTCGTTCGTGGCGAACCACGGCGACGCCGTTGGGATCATCGGCAGGAACGGCTCGGGCAAGTCGACCCTGCTGCAGGCGATCGCGGGCCTGCTGCCGCCCGAACGCGGGTGCGTCTACACCAGCGGGCAGGCCGCCCTGCTCGGGGTCAACGCGGCGCTGATGGACGATCTCACCGGAGAGCGGAACGTCGTGCTCGGCTGCCTGGCCATGGGCATGGCCCCGCAGGAGGTCAAGGATCGCTACGAGTCCATCGTCGAGTTCTCCGGAGTCGGCAACTTCGTGGATTACCCGATGCGCACCTACTCCACCGGCATGGCGCAGCGACTGCGTTTCTCCATCGCCGCCGCTAAGAGCCACGAGATCCTGATGATCGACGAGGCGCTGGCCACCGGTGACGCGAACTTCCGCGCCAAGAGTCACGAGAAGATCATGGAGTTGCGCGGCGAGGCGGGCACCGTGTTCCTCGTCGCGCACAACCTTGGTGAGATCGAGGAGAGCTGCAACCGGGTCATCTGGCTGGAGAAGGGCCAGATCATGATGCAGGGCGAAGACGTCCCCGGAATCGTCGACGCGTACCTGGAGGCCACCGGCGGCGAGCCCCGCCGACGCGACAAGCCCGACGACAACGATCACAGCGCCTAAGGAGAGTGCCGCCCCCTAGATGGGTACCCGGGGTCCCATAAGGCGGCGTGCGCCCCTAGATGGGGTACCGGGTGGGTTCGGTGGTGTACTGCCGCCCGGAGGGCGTGGTCCACCGGATGGTCCCGTCGGGCAGCCGGTCGGCGCTCCACCGCGGGTGCTGCTTAAGCCGATGGTCATGCCGACATTTCGAATCCCCGTTGCACAAACAGGTCCGTCCACCCGCCTCATACGGCACGCCATGCTCCCAATCGCACCGTGCGGCCGGGCGCCGGCAGGCCGGCCCCGTGCAGGCCGCGTACCGGACCTGAGTCAGGTGCCGCAGCAAGACTCCCGGATCGTGGCCCGTGGCCTCATGCCGGTGATCACATTCGCCGGCGAGGGGCTCCAGGTCGACCAGCAGGTCCGGTTGTCCGGAGGTGCCGGTGGATAGCTGCCAGGTTCCGTACCCGCCGGGTGGGCCGGTCCCGCCGGCCGGGGTGAAGGTGAACCCTTGGCCCGTACTGCCGGGCGGATCAGGGCCGTCCGGCGGCCCGGGTTTGCGGCGGGTGCCCCGGGATGCCCGGGGTGCGGGTCGGGCACAGCCATGGCCGACGGCGTGGCCGTCCTGGTCGGTGACCGTGATGCACCAGGTGGTCTTGGGGTTGCGGGCGGCGGCCGTGGCTAGGTCACGGGCCAGGACCGGGTCGAGGGGGCCGATGCCGGGGATCTCGCCGGGCCGGTCGGCCAGGTCCAGCACGGTGGTCAGCGGGACGGTCAGCATCACCTTGCCGACGAATCCCGGCGGCACCGCGCCGGGCATCGGATCCCCGGCCGACGGACCTCCGGGCACTGCCGGGCCGCCGCCCGGACCGGACGGACCCGATCCGCCACCGCCCGGCCCATCCGGAGTGGAACCGTCCGGGCCATCCTGGCCGTTATCGTCGCTGTCCCGGCCATCGCCGGTCATGCCGTCCGCGCCGGTACTACCGGCCTGGCCCCGCTGGCCGGGCTGCGCGCTACTGTCCGGGCCGGGTCGGGTGGCCGGGGCGGGCCGGGAGTCCATACCGAGCAGCATGTCAAGGTAGGCGCGGGCGCGCAGCACGTCCATGTCCCCGGCCAGCCCCGCCGCCTTCAACTGACCCGCCCACCAGGAGATCCGCTGATCCGCCGCCAGCACCTCGGCGGGCGGGAGCTCTCGCCCGCACAGCGCCGCGTTGCCGGAGTCCTCCGCCCACCGCTCCACCCGCGCATCCCTCGCCGCCTCCTCGCGACGCTTGCGCGCCTTATCCGGCGCGACCCGCATGACCGCCCGGGCGATCGCGGCGCGCAGCCCGCCCGGCGTCAGGTGCGCCGCCCGGCCCAGCACCATCGCCTCGGCGGCCCGGGCCTCGGCCGGGTCCAGCGACGCGGTGGCGTGCAGGATGATCTCCACCTTGCGCTGCCGCAGCAGCCCGGACCGGAACGCGGCCATCGTGCCGGGCACGTCGGTCACCAGGTCACAGCCCATCCTCAGCAGGGCCTCGCCGGCCCACCGGGACTCCGCCAGCGCCCAGGCCAGCTCATCGGGGACGAACTCATCCCACTCCGCCGGGATCCTCGTCGCTCCGTCCACCGGGCACCCCGGCTCCGGGCGGCGCCGGGCCAGCTCGGCTACGGCGGCGTACTTGCGGGCCGCGGCGTGCGCCTCGACCCGGTCCCACGCGCAGACCGCGCCGATCAGGCCGTCATCATCACACCCCGGGTACCGGTCCTCCTGGCCGGCCGCCTGGTCGGCGAATCCCATCAGGGCCAGGCCACCCGGGCTGCTGTCCAGCGGCGTGTCGGCGCCGAACCGCGCGGCGGTGACCTCGCGGGCGCCTGCGATCAGCCCGGCGAGCTGATCACCATCCAGGCCCGACGGCGGGCTGTGGTCCGGGTCCTCCTCCAGGTCGGGGTCGTCCGGCTCGGACTCGCCGACCCTCGCCGCCGAGCACGCCGCCCACTGCTCATCGTCCAGCCAGTCGGTCCCTGACGGCAGCAGCCGCCACTCCCCGCCGACACCGAACGAGGGGTCGCCCGGGTCGCCGGGGTCGCCGCCGCGCCGGGGCGGGTCTTCGTCCCGCCCTGGGCCTGGGACTGGTCCTGGAGCCACGAACCACCGCCGTTCGGAGCAAATGTTTACTATCAAACATGATAGCGAAAATCTTCCTCCGAAGCGCCACGACACGCTGGCGGAAAACAGATTATCGGGTAACCGCGGACTGGCAGGAAGGGTCGGCTTCCGCGGCCGGCACTACGGGACGCAGGCGCAGGCACATGGTCGTGCCTCCGGCCGGACGTGAGCTCGCGAACACCTCGGCGCGCTGAGCCTGCGCCAGCCTGCGCACGATGAACAGCCCGATGCCGACGCCGCCGAACCGCCGACGGTCGCCGGTCTCGCCCTGGACGAACCGGTCGAAGATGCGCTCATGATCGCCGTCGGCGATGCCGATGCCCTCGTCCTCCACGGTCACCTCGATCCAGCTCCCGGCTGGGCGGGCCCGGACCACCACGGTGCCGCCGTCGGGTGAGTACTTGAAGGCATTCTCGAGTAGCTGGCCGACGATGATGTCGGTGGCCATGGCGTCCCCCATGGCGGCCGGCAGGTCGTCCGGGACATCGGCGAGGACCGTATGCCTGTCCGACAGCGGGCGGAACGCGCTGGCGGCGCCGCGAAGCACGGCGCCGAGGTCGAACGGGCCGTTACTTAGGGGCAGCTGGTCGGCGCCGGCCCGCGCGCCGAGGAGCAATTGCTCGACCAGCCGGCCGAGCGAGCCCGCCCGTTCGGCGATGGTCCGCACGGCGGCCTGCCGCTCCGCGTCCGCGAGCTGATCCCACCGGCTGGCCAGCGTGCTGGCGAAGCCCTGGACGACGGTGATCGGGGTGCGCAGCTCGTGGCTCGTGGTGGCCAGGAACAAGTCCTTGGCTTCCTCGAGTTCTTTCGCGGCGGTCACGTCGCGGAAGTCGATGACGAACTCCCCGCCGTCAGCCAGCGCGGTGCACAGGACGTCAAGCCAGCGCCCGTTGGGGAGCTTGTGCGTGAGCGTCGCACCCGGCTCGGGCAGCGGGAACGGCAGCGGCTTGCCGATCGCGTCCTCTCCTGGCGTCCCGGTGATGCGGTGAGCGGCCGGATTCCACTGCCGCACCAGGCCGGCCTCATCGAGCACGGCGATACCGTCGGCGCTGCCGTCGATCACCGCCCGTTCGTGGGCTCGCTGCCTGACCACCTCCTCGAAGGCCATCGCGTTGGTCAGCGCCACCCCCGCGTGCCCGGCCAGCAGCTCGAGCAGCTCAAGCTCGACGTGACTGAGCGTGCGCCGACTGTACAGCGCGTACAGGGCGCCGTAGGGCCTGCCCGCCACGTGCGACAGGCTGAGCGCGATCGTGTGCAGCCCGGGCAGCGCTGACCAGATCAGGTCGTCGAAACCGCCGGATTCCCCGGTCGCCATCATGACCGTCTTGCCTGACCGCAGCAGCTCGCCGACCAGGCTCCTGGACAGCAGCGCGGTCCGGCCGCGCAGCCTGGCCGGCAGCCCCGCCGTGCTGACCAGCCTGAGCACGTCATCTTCGATGATCACGAAGCCGCCGGCATCGGCGCTGGTCAGCTCGCGCAGGCTGGCGGCGATGCGGTCGAGCACCGCTTCCAGGTCGCGCTGGGCGTTCATGTCCGCGACCACGTTGCCGAGCCTGCGCACGACCCTGGCGCGCTCGGCCATGTAGTGCCGCGCCACAGCGTCCTCGCCAGCCTGGTGGCAGACGTTGACCCAGCCGGTCACCTCACCCGCGCTATTGATCAGCGCGCTGGTGTCGATCCGTACGTCGATGACCGTGTTGTCCTTGCGGATCCTGCGCGTCGCGAAGGAGATCTGGCCGCCGCCGTGCACCCGCTCCAGGACCGCGTTGTGCTCTGCCTTCAGCTCCTCGGGGATGATATGCGGCACGAGGCCGACGACTTCGGCAGCGGTCCAGCCGAACATCCGCTCGGCCGCCGGATTCCACAGCATTACCGTGCGGTCGATGCCGAACGCGACGATCGCGTCGGCCGCGCACTCGATTACCGCGCGGGCCGTCGCGTCGGTACGGCTGCCGGTAATCCCAGCTTGCTCTGCGACCACGTGAACATCGTGCCACCCCGGGTGCGTTCGGGGGGCCAGGGGGGTTTGGGGGGACGGGCAGTCCCCCCAAGCGGGGGGGTCTGGGGGGGTCGTCCCCCCGAGGCTAGAACAGCACACCTGGATTGAGTAGGCCCGCGGGGTCGAGCGCGCGCTTGATGGCGCGCATCGCCGCGATCTCCTCGGGGGACCTAGACAGGTGCAGCATGGCGACCTTCGCCCGGCCGATGCCGTGCTCGGCCGAGATCGTGCCGCCGTGCTCGGCGGCCAGCCGCAGCACCGCCTCATCGACGCTATCGTCGTCGGGTCCGGGGCCGAGCACGTTCACGTGCAGGTTGCCGACGCCGATATGGCCGAACACGATCGCGCGCGCGTCCGCCTTGGCGATCACGTCGTCGAGCTCCGCCCGGAACGCGGCCAGCCGCGCGGTGGGCAGCGCCACGTCCAGCTTGTGCGGAACGCCCGCCGCGCTGATCGATTCGGTGTGCCGTTCCCGGTAGGCCCACAGCCCGGCACGGGCCTGGGTGTCCATCGCGACCGCGGCCTCGGTGAGCTCAGGGAGCACCACTAGGCGTTCGGCATCATCCTGGGCGGCTGCCGCGTCCACGAGCAGGTAAGCGGGGTAATCGAGGCCCAGCGGGGCGGGCAGCCCGGTGTGAGCGCGCACCAGGGCCAGGCCCGCCGCCTCGAAGTACTCGGCGGCCCGGACCCCGGGAAGCAGCGACACCATCCGGGCCACCACCGCGACGGCCGCCTCGATCCCCGGCAGGCCGGCCAGCACGGTGAGGGTGGGCGGCTCGGCGGGCCACAGCCGCAATCGCGCTGCGGTGATGACCCCCAGGGTGCCTTCGCTGCCCGCCAGGAGCTGAGTCAGGTCGTAGCCGGTGTTGTCAGACTGGATACCGCCGAGCCTGCTGACCACCGAGCCGTCAGCGAGCACCGCCTCGAGGCCGAGCAGCTGCGCCCGGGTCCGGCCGTACCTGATCGTCTGAACGCCGCCTGCATTGGTGGCGATCGTGCCGCCGACCGTCGCGGAACTCCTGGACGCGAGGTTCACGCCGTACTCCAGGCCGGCCTTGGCCGCGTGCGCGCGTAGCTCCGCGATGGTCACGCCTGCGCCGGCCGTGACCTGCGCCGCCAGCGTGTCCACCGGGTCGAGCCTGCGCAGCCGCCTGGCGGATAGGACGACGGCCCCTCCGGCCGGGGGCACCCCGCCGCCGACGAGCCCGGTATTGCCGCCCTGCGGTACCACCGGCGTGCCGTGACGCGCGCAAGCGAGCAGGATCTGGGTCACCTGATCGACGTCACCGGGCCGGACCACGCAGCGGGCGACGCCGCGGAACCTGCGCGTCCAGTCCGTCGCGTACCCGGCGGTGACGTCAGGATCGGTAAGTACGTGCTCCGCGCCCGCGATCGCGGTCAGCTCGGCCAGCAGGGCGTCCACGAGTAGCCACCATACGGGCCTGCGCTGATCTATAGTGCTCTCCAAATACGAATAAGGCCGCCCATCCGGGGCATCCATCACGGTATGACGGTTGGGGAAACGGTCTTCCGCTAGGACGCGGAGTATGGATCAGGCAGAGTCGAGCCCGTCACCGGGCCAGCCAGAACCGGGCCAGCCGGACCGGCATGGCCGACCGGATCCCAGGACCCCCGAGCCCGCTCCCCTGACCGGGCCGGCGGTGCCCGCGCTCAGGCTGCAGCACCCGGTGATCGCCGGGTACGACGGTTCGGCGTCAAGCCGCAACGCCCTGGCGTACGCGGCCGGCCTCTCCCGCCGTCTCGGCAGGCCCCTGCTCGTCGTGTACGTGTGCTCGTCAGGGATCTACTGCGAGCCGCTGACCGGGCAGGTGGTGGGCGTGCCGCGCGATGCCGAAGCGCTGGAGCGGTGGCTGCTCAACGAACTCGACCAGGTGACCGGGCACGCCGAGGTAGATGTCCACGTCCGTACCCGGAGGGGCAGCCCGGCCAGGGAACTCGCCGCGGCCGCCGAGGAATTCAGTGCCGACGCGCTCGTGATCGGAGCGCCGACGCGCATCTGGCACCGGGTGGTGGGCTCGGTTGCCGGGTGGCTGGCCCGCCACGCCCGCTGCCCGGTCATAGTCGTGCCCTTACATCCGGGACACGGTGAATAAACGAGTGCATAAAAGGTAATAGTGGGCGAGGAGGGATTTGAACCCTCACGTCCTTTCGGACACACGGACCTGAACCGTGCGCGTCTGCCGTTCCGCCACCCGCCCGGGGCAACGAGTAGGTTAGCACGACCGCGAGCGCTCCTGCGCCCCGGATACCATCGGGGGATGGGACGGGAAGGGAGGTGACACGTTGGGAGTTCTGCAGCGCTTCGAGCGCCGGCTTGAAGGAATGGTAGAGGGTGCCTTCGCGCGCGCCTTCAGATCCGAACTGCAGCCGGTCGAGGTGGCCAGCGCGGTGCAGCGGGAAATGGATGAGCGCGCCGCCATTGTGGCGAAGGGTCGCACCTTGGTGCCGAATGACTTCGTCGTCGAACTCGCAGAAAGCGACCATGCCCGCCTCGACGTGTACGCCGAAACCCTGGGCGTCGAGCTGGCCAACCTGGCCAGGGACTACGCCAAGGAACAGGGTTACTCTTTCGTCGGCCCGGTGCGGATGCGGTTCGAGGGCGTTCCGGACATGGTGACCGGCACCTTCAGGATCAGGTCGGGCGTCATCCGCGGCTCGACGATCGAGGGCGGCGAGATCAGGCTTCCGGCCAGCGACCTGCCGCGTACCCCGGGACGTGGATTCCCCGGCCGACCGCGGCTGCTTGTCTCAACTCCCGGAACCCCGGGTCGTCCCGACGGTGACGGCGCTCAGCACATCTACCAGCTGCAGACGCCGGTGACCCTGCTCGGCCGGGGAACGGACTGCGACCTGCGCCTAGTGGACCCGGGCGTGTCACGGCACCACGCGGAGCTGCGGGTGGAGAATGACCAGGTAGTCCTGGTGGATCTGGGCTCTACCAACGGCACCTTCGTCAACGGCCAGCCGGTCAGGCGGGTCACGCTCAGCGACGGCACCCGCATCTCGCTGGGCCGGACCACGCTCATCTTCCATCAGGACCCGCCGACCAACCAGGATGGCCAGGGCAGTGGGTACTCAGGCAGCAGCTATTAAGGTCCAGGGGCGTAGCCGCAGATGAGCGCACTTTCCCTCACGATCATCAGGGTTGCCTTCCTGGCGGCGCTGTGGCTGTTCGTGATAGCGGCCATCGGCGTGGTGCGCACGGACCTGCTCGGCGGCCCGGCCACGGGATCCCGGCGCGCACGCGCTCGCCAGGCCCAGAATCTCCGGCCGGCGCGCCAGACCCACCCGGCCAGGCCGCAACGCGCGGGCCGGGGCTCGCCGCGCATCCTGGTCGTGACGGCCGGCGCGCTCAAAGGCACCAGCCTGGATCTCGCTCAGCAGCAGATCACGCTGGGGCGCGCGAATGATGCCACACTCGTGCTCAACGACGACTACGCTTCAAGCCGACATGCCAGGATTTTCCCGCAGGACGGTCAGTGGATCGTCGAGGATCTCGGCTCGACTAACGGCACCTACCTGGACCGGCAGAAGGTGACGAGGCCCACGCCCGTTCCGCTTGGAGTGCCGATCCGCATCGGAAAGACCGTTCTGGAACTGCGCAGATGACACTTGTACTCCGCTACGCGATACGCTCCGACGTCGGCCTCCTCCGTGAGGGTAACGAGGACTCGGCGTACGCGGGGCCGCGCCTGCTCGCAGTGGCTGACGGGATGGGCGGCCACGCGGCCGGCGAGGTGGCCAGCTCCCTGACCATCGCTTCCATGGCGGAGCTTGACGCTGAGCAGCCGCCCGGCGACATGGTCAAGGCCCTGGAACTGGCGGTGGTTGCCGCCAATGCCCGGCTGCAGGAGCGGATCATCGCCAATCCGGCCATCGAGGGCATGGGCACCACGCTGACCGCGCTGCTATGGTCCGACGGTCACGCGGCGGTGTGCCACATCGGGGATTCGCGGGGGTACCTGCTCCGGGCGGGCGAGCTCTACCAGATCACCAAAGACCACACGCTGGTCCAGTCGCTGGTCGACGAGGGCCGGATCAGCGCCGCGGACGTCTCCACCCACCCGCAGCGCTCGCTGCTGCTGCGGGCCCTGGACGGCCGGTCGCCGGCCGAGGCCGATATATCCGTGCATGACGCCGGGCCCGGTGACCGGTACCTGATCTGCTCGGACGGGCTGTCCGGCGTGGTCAGCGACGAGATCTTGCGCGACACGCTGGAGGCGGTGGATGATCCTGACGCCGCCACCCGCGAGCTGATCGAGCTCGCGATCGCCGGCGGCGGCCCGGACAACATCACCTGCATCGTGGCCGACGTCGTGGACACGGCCACCAACCGGCTGCCGCTGCCGAGTTCTCCGCTGCTCGCCGGCGCCGCCGCGAGCCTGCGGCTGGGCGCCGACGGCGAGGACCCGTTCGGCACATTCGAGCCCGACGAGGACCACCTGCGTCCGCCTCGGACCGGCACGCAGATCTTCATCGTCGATGACGGCCTGGACCCAGGGCTCTCCGGGACCTTCCCGCTGCCGGTGGCGACCGAGAACGGCACGGCCCCGGGGACCGCCCGGGCCCGGCGCAGCCACCGCGCGCAGCCCAGGCGCTCCCGGCCGCGCCGGCGCTGGCCGATCGTGACGGCCGCGCTGATCGTGCTCGTGGCGGTGGTCGGCGGCGGCGGCTACATCGCCGTGCAGTCGACCCAGGGGCAGTACTACCTCGCCGACAGCAATGGGCAGGTCGTCATCTACCGCGGCATCCCCAGCCCCACCAAGGTCTTGTGGATCACCCTGTCCCGCGTATACCAGCCGACCGGGATCCCGCTCGCCCAGGTGCCCACGAACTACCAGCAGACCGTGACGTCGGCCTACACCATGGGCAGCCTGTCCCACGTCCAGCAGGCCGTGGCCACCATCCGCACCGCCGTCGACCAGTGCGACAGCCAGTACCGCGCGCTGGCCGCCTGGGTCACCAGGGACGACAAGTACCAGACTGAGCTGGCCCATGCCCGCGCGTCGCACGAGCCGATCAAAGACATCAAGGACATCCCCGGGCCGGGCCCGCAGCCGCAGGCCCCGGGTTCCACGTGCCAGCCAGCGCAGGCGTTCGGCATCGCGCCCAGCGCGCTGACCACGACCGCCGCCGGGCACTCTGGATGACGGGCACGGCCCTATGACCAACCGTCCAGACCCCGCGCGGCCCCGATGAGCAGCATCACCGCTCCCACGCCGGCGGTTGATCCGGACAACCCGCTGGTGCCGGTGGCGCCGGGCAGGCGGGGCGCCGAGCTGATCATGCTCGTCTTCGGCTTCGCGCTGGTGGCCTTCGCCTTCGCGAACGTGGGCTACAGCCTGAAGGGCAGGCTGGCGGCCTCGATGGCGGAATACCTGGTCGCGCTCGTCGTCATCATGCTCGCCGGTCACCTGGCCGTGCGCAGGTTCGCCCCGTGGGCCGACCCGCTGCTGCTTCCGCTCGCCGCCATCCTGAACGGCCTCGGCGTCGTGATGACGTACCGGCTGGCGGCGCAGGGAAACCTGCTCAGCGCTCCGCTGACCCCGGCCGCGACAGGTATCCAGATTCTCTACACCGCCATCGGCGTCGGGTGCTTCGTCGCGGTCTTGATCCTCATCCGCGAGCCGCGGGTCCTGCAGCGCTACACCTACACCCTCGGCGCCCTCGGGCTGCTGCTCCTGGCGCTGCCCGCGCTGCTGCCCGCCGGGATCAGCGAGGTTTACGGCGCCAAGATCCAGATCCGGCTCGGCACGTTCACGATCCAGCCGGAGGAGTTCGCCAAGCTGGCGCTGGCCGTCTCGTTCGCCGGCTACCTGGTCGCCAAGCGGGATGTGCTGGCCCTGGCCGGCCGCTGGGTGCTCGGCATCGACCTGCCGCGGGCCCGCGACCTCGGGCCGATCCTGGCCATCTGGGTGGCCAGCCTGATGCTGCTGGTCTTCGAGAGCGACGTGGGGACCAGCGCGGTGTTCATGGGCCTGTTCGTCGCGATGCTGTACATCGCGACGTCCCGGACGTCCTGGCTGCTGCTCGGGTTCATCATGTTCGTGGCGGGCGCGTTCGCGGCCAGCAAGCTGTTCAGCCACGTCGGCGAACGGTTCACCGTCTGGCTGCACCCGTTCAGCGGGACGAACCCCAGCACCATCGCCTACCAGCCGGACCAGGGCCTGTACGGGATGGCCAGCGGCGGCCTGCTCGGCAAGGGCCTCGGCGGCGGCCAACCCTACATCACCCCGCTGGTCCAGAGCGACTTCGTCGTCACCGCGTTCGGCGAAGAACTTGGGCTGTGCGGGCTGATGGCCATCCTGCTGATCTACGGGCTGATCGTGCAGCGCGGGATGCGGACCGCGGTCATGGTCAAGGACCCGTTCTCCAAGCTGCTGGCCGGCGGCCTCTCGTTCATGCTCGCGCTGCAGGTCTTCGTGATCGTCGGCGGCGTGTCCAGGCTCATCCCGCTCACCGGGATCACCACCCCGTTCCTGTCCCAGGGGGGATCCTCGCTGGTGGCGAGCTGGATCCTGATCGCCCTGCTGGTCCGCCTGAGTGACACGGCCCGCCGCCCGCCGCCGCGGCCGATCCAGGATGAGGGGCTGACGCAGGTGGTGACGGTCAGGTGAACCGCGCGCTGCGCCGGATATCGATCGCCATCTTGGTGATGTTCGTGCTGCTGCTCATCAACATCAATTACCTGCAGGGCTTCGAGGCCGCCAGCCTGGCGAACGAGCCGGGCAACTCCCGCGCGTTCTACGCGGCGCAGAACGAGTACGAGCGCGGCAGCATCCTGACCATCGACGGGGTGACGATCGCGGCGTCCAGGGCGAGCAGCGACCCCAACGACGCGATCAAGTACCAGCGGTATTACACCGACGGCCCGGTGTACGCCCCCGTGACCGGGTACGACACGCTGTACAGCCAGACTGGCATCGAGGCCCTGGAGAACTCGCTGCTGTCCGGCAGCGGCTCCGCGCTGACGGTGCGGAACTTCATCGACCTGCTGACCGGCAAGCCGCGCAAGGGCGCCACCGTCACGCTCACCATCAACTCCCGCGCGCAGATCGCGGCCTACGACGCGCTCGCGGCGCTCGGCAAGCCGGGCGCGGTGGTGGCGATCGACCCGAAGACCGGGGCGATCCTCGCCATGGCCTCCTACCCGAGCTACAACCCGAACGTCCTGACCACCCACGACGGCAGCCAGCTCAACGCGGCCGACGAGGCGCTCCTCAAGAACCCCACCCAGCCGCTGCTGAACCGCGCCCTGCAGGAAACCTCCCCGCCCGGCTCCACCTTCAAGATCGTCACCAGCTCCGCATTCCTCACCCAGAATCCGAACGACACGACGCAGACCAGCGTCGCCTCGCCGACCATGCTCAACCTCCCGCAGACCACCCACGTGCTCATCAACAACGACGGCGAGGTGTGCGGGAACGGAAGCGGCCAGGCGCCGCTGATCACGGCGTTCGCCCAGTCGTGCGACACCACCTTCGGCCAGATCGGCGAGAATCTCGGTCCGGCGGCGCTGAACGCCATGGCCGAGAAGTTCGGCATGAACAACCCGAACCTGACCATCCCGCTGGGCGTGGCCGCGAGCAACTACGCGATACCGCCGAGCAAGGCCCTGACCGCCTACTCGGCCATCGGCCAGTTCAGCGACACGGTTACCCCGCTGCAGGAAGCGATGTTCGCCGCGGCGATCGCCAACGGCGGCGTGCTGATGCGGCCGTACCTGGTCCAGCAGGTGACCGCCAGCGACCTGAGCACGGTGCAGACCACGACGCCGAGCATATTGAGCCAGCCGGTCTCGGCCTCCGTGGCGGGGGACGTGGGACAGATGATGCTCGCCGTGGTCCAGAACCCCGACGGCACGGGGTACAACTTCAACTCGAACGCGGAAGGCGGCCTGGTCATCGCGGGCAAGACCGGCACCGCGCAGAACGGCGTGAACAACACCGGGCTGAACGACGCCGCGTTCACCTGCTTCGCGCCGTTCAGCAACCCGCAGATCGCCGTGGGCGTCATAATTCAAGGTGGCGGTTATGGCGCCACCGCGGCCGCACCCATCGCTGTCCAGGTCATAAAGGCTTTCCTGAGGACACCGTGACCGATTACCTGCTGGCCGGCCGCTACCGGCTGACCGACCGGATCGCGGCCGGCGGCATGGGCGAGGTGTGGCGCGGGGAGGACCAGCTGCTCAACCGGGCCGTCGCGGTGAAGTTGCTGCCCACGGGGCGGGCGGGTGATGAGGCGTTCCTGGCCAGGTTCCGCGCCGAGGCGCGGTACGCGGCGAGCCTGTCCCACCCGGGCATCGCGCGGGTGTACGACTACGGCGAGTCCTCCGAGTTCGGCGGCGCCTACCTGATCATGGAGCTGGTCAGGGGGGAACCGCTCTCCGCGATCCTGGCCCGGGCCGGGAGGCTTTCCCCCGACGCCACCCTGGACATCGTCAGTCAGGCGGCCCGCGCGCTCGACGCCGCTCACCAGGCCGGCATCGTGCACCGCGACATCAAGCCGGGCAATCTGCTGGTTTCCGCGGGCGGTGTCACGAAGATCACGGACTTCGGGATCGCGACCGCGGTGCGCGCGGCCCAGGCGTCACACCTGACCGAGACCGGCATGGTGATGGGCACGGCCATGTACGTCTCGCCCGAGCAGGCCACCGGCGCCCCGGTGACCGCCGCCTCCGACATCTACTCGCTCGGCGTGGTCGCGTACGAGTGCCTGGCCGGACACGCGCCGTTCAGGGCCAACGAGCCGCTGGCGATCGCCTACGCGCACAAGCACGCCCCGGTGCCGCCCCTGCCGCCCGACGTGCCGCAGCCGGTCGCCGACCTGGTCTACGACATGCTCGGCAAGACGCCCGACCGGCGCCCCGCCAGCGTGCGGGTGGTCGCCGACCGCGCCGACATGCTGCGTGACGCCCTGGCCTTTGGCGGCCCCCCCGGCCCCCCGGACCACCTCGGGCTGACCAGGGGGGACCTGCCCGCCGCCCGGAACGTCGTCCGCCCTGGCCGGCGGGGACGACCTGGATCCAGGACGCGCGGGAAACGGAGACTGGCGCCCCCGTGGTGGCCATCGCCGGGTGTTGACGGCGAGCGTGACGGCGACGCTGTGCGCCCTGGCGGTCGCGGCGGGCCTCTACCTCAGCGGGCATATCGGGGATCACGCCAGCCGGGACAGGGGCCACCCGGTAGGCCAGCTGAGTTCGGCGACCCTCACGCCTTCGCAGGTCACGACCAGTCCCAGCACACCCTCAGCTTCACCTAGTACCGTGTTCACACAACCGGCTACGTCGCCTCCCGCCACGGGGCGCCCGAAGCCGACCAAGACCACCAAACCGACACCGTCCCCGACGCCTTCGCCCTCGTCGGCCAGCCCGACCGCGTCGGCGAGCAGCTCACCGACAGCAAGCCCTTCCCCGTCGCTGACGACACCGACGCCGACGCCGACGAACACTTCGACGACGACATAGAAGTACTGAAAGTCCGACAAACAGCACAAGCGCAGGGTGGTTTGGCATAGTGCGAGACACGACTCAGCCCCGGCTCCTCGGCGGCCGCTACGAACTCGACGGCATCGTCGGGCGTGGCGGCATGGCCGAGGTCTTCCGGGCGCGCGACATACGGCTTGACCGGATCGTGGCGATCAAGACGCTCCGCGCCGATCTCGCCAGGGACCAGATATTCCAGGCCAGGTTCCGCCGCGAGGCCCAGTCGGCAGCTTCGCTCAACCATCCGAATATCGTGGCGGTCTACGACACCGGCGAGGACATGGCGACCGGCCTCCCGGTGCCGTACATCGTGATGGAGTTCGTCGACGGCCGCACGGTGCGCGACCTGCTGCAAGAGGGCCACCGGCTGCTGCCGGACCGATCGCTCGAGATCATCGACGGGGTGCTGCGCGCCCTTGACTACAGCCACCAGGCCGGCATCGTCCACCGAGACATCAAGCCGGGCAACGTGATGGTGACCCGCAACGGGGACGTCAAGGTCATGGACTTCGGCATCGCCCGCGCGATGAGCGACGCGCAGGCCACGATGACCCAGACCGCCCAGGTGATAGGGACCGCGCAGTACCTGTCGCCGGAGCAGGCCCGGGGCGAGCGGGTGGACTCCCGCAGCGATCTTTACTCGGCGGGATGCCTGCTGTACGAGCTGCTCACCGGCAGGCCCCCGTTCACCGGCGACTCGCCGGTCGCGATCGCCTACCAGCACGTCAGGGAGAACCCGATCCCGCCGTCCCAGGTGGATCCGGACGTGCCGCCGTGGGCGGATGCGGTCGTGCTGAAGTCGATGGCCAAACCGCCTGCTGACCGGTACCAGACGGCCGCCGATTTTCGTGCCGACCTGCAGCGCGCCGCCTCCGGCCTGCCTATTTCCGCCGCGGCACCGACCCGGGCCGACCTGTTCGCGTCCACCCAGCGGATGGGCGCCGACACGATGATGGCGTCGGGCCGGACATCGCAGATCCCGCCGGTGCAGGATTATGAGTACGCCGGCGCGGGCTACGGCCGGCGCGGGCGGGGCGGCGGGGCACGCCGGTGGCTGCCGTGGGTCATCGGCCTGGTGCTGGTCCTGGCCGTCGTCATCGGGGTGGCCTACTACCTGCTGGCCGGGGGCAAGAACGAGTCGGTGCCGCTCGTGAACAACGAGACGGTCGCCATGGCCGAGTCCCAGCTCCAGGGCGCGAACCTGGTCCCGTCCGTGGTCTACCAGGCCAACTCCAACGTCGCTAAGGGCCGGGTGATCGACTCTGACCCGGCCGAGGGCGACAACGTGGCCGCGCACACCGTCGTGACGCTGTACGTTTCCACGGGCGCGGCCCCGGTCAAGGTACCCAACGTGGAAGGCCAGCAGGAGAACAACGCCCAGTCGGCCTTGCAGAGTGACGGGTTCCAGGTCAAAATCCAGACCGACGCCACGTCTACCCAGCCGTCAGGGACGGTGGTGAACCAGAGCCCGGTGGGCGGCACCAGCGTGGCCCCGGGATCCACCGTGACCATCTTCGTATCCGGCGGGGTTACCGTTCCGAGCGTGGTCGGCCTGCCCGTGGCCAGCGCGGTGACCGAGTTGCAGAACGACGGCTTCAAGGTGGATCAGATCATGGCGGCCGGACCGGCCGGAACCGCGCCTGGCACCGTGTGGCAGCAGCATCCCGGGGCCAACACCCCGGAGGCGGCCCAATCGACCGTGGTCATCTACATTCAGCCGGCCGCGTCGCCGTCACCCACGCCGTCACCCACCCCGAGCCCGACCGCCAGCGGCGGGTTCGGGGGATTCTGACCGGGCGGCGTCGCACCGTGGTGCGGAGGAACGCGGATCGCGGCAGACGCGGCACCGAGCGGCTACGCTTAGGTTCCGCATCACAGTGCTGTCCGGGGGACGCCCCCCGAACCCCCCCGACAGGTTTGCTACCCAGGAGGCCGTCGTGCCCAAGTCGCGTGTCCGCAAGAGGACGGTCTACACGCCGCCGCCACCGAAGTCGAAGAAGCGGAAGGTCAGCCCGCCGTGGGTCGGCCCGTCCATCGTCGCCTGCCTGGTCATCGGCCTGGCCTGGATCGTGGTGTACTACCTCACCCAGGGTTCGGTGGCTGGCATGTCAGCCCTGGGGGCGTGGAACCTGGTGGTGGGCTTCGTGTTCATCATCGCGGGCGTGATCCTTGCGACCACGTGGCGCTTATCGTTTACAGGCCCAGCCTGGTGAGCTGTCCGTTCCTGACGACGACGGCCACGGCGAGCAGGACGATGATCGCCACGGTGGCGAGCACCTGCAGCGCCGTACGGTTCTTGCGCGGCGCGTAGACGTAGGCCGCGGTGAGGACCACACCGGTCAGCAGCCCGCCGACATGGTCCTGCCAGGCGATGATGTTGTGGAGCCAGAAGCTGAGGGCCAGGTTGATGGCGATCAGCATGCCGATCCCGCGGGTATCGAGGCGCAGGCGCCTGTACGCGATGAACCAGGCGCCGAACAGGCCGAAGATGGCACCCGAGGCTCCCACGGCCGCGGCATTCGACGGCGCGAGGTAGTAGTACATCACCGAGCCGCCGACCGCGCTGAGCAGGTACACCGACAGGAAGCGCAGCCGGCCGAGCAGGTGCTCGAGGGCGGGCCCGACGAAGATCAGCGCCCACATGTTGAACAGGATGTCCAGCCAGCCCAGGCCGTCGCTCAGCCCGGTCGCCGGGGCCAGGAACGCGGACGTGATCAGCCGGTACCATTCGCCCGCGGCGACGCCGTGCACGGCGCCGCCACCCGGATACGTGGCGTACCCGAGCATCTCCAGATCGTTGACGATGCCCGGGCGAACCCAGGTACCGATGAACACGGCCACGTTGATCGCGACCAGCGTCCAGGTGACCACGGCACCGGCCGCCGGCCGGCCGCCGAATGCCGTCCTGGCCCGCCGGGTGCCGCGCGCGCCCTCGTTCACGCACTCCACGCACTGCTGGCCCACCGAGGCCGCGCGCATGCAGTCGGGGCACGCGTGCCGCCCGCACCGGACGCAGGAGACGTACGTTTCCCGGCCGGGGTGACGGTAACAGGTGGGGACCTTCGGCGCAGCTCCCCCCGCCGGGCCCGGCTGGCCCGATCCGGGATCGCTGGGCGTGCTCACGGCCTGGTCCGATCAGCGGCCGGCTGCGTCGCCGCGGTCCACGGTGACCGACTCGATGGTCACGTCCTCCACCGGCCTGTCCTGGCTGCCGGTCTTCACGCGGCTGATCGCGTCCACCACGTCAGCGCCCTGGATGACCTGGCCGAAGATGGTGTGCTTGCCGTTGAGCCAGGGCGCGGGCCCGACCGTGATGAAGAACTGCGAACCGTTGGTCCCCGGCCCGGCGTTCGCCATCGCCAGCAGGTACGGCCGGTCGAAGACGAGGTTGGGGTGGATCTCGTCGGCGAACTTGTAGCCGGGTCCGCCCCGGCCGGTCCCGAGGGGGTCCCCGCCCTGGATCATGAAGTCGGGAATGACCCGGTGGAACACGGTCCCGTCATACAGCTTGCCCGTGGTCGCGCGGCCCGTGCGCGGGTCGGTCCACTGTCTGCCACCCTCGGCCAGTTCCACAAAGTTGCGCACGGTTTTCGGTGCGTGGTCGGGCAGCAGGCGGATGACGACCTGCCCCTGGCTAGTGTGCAACGTCGCGGTCAGCGTTTCTGTCATTCGTATGACTCCTCGTCCGGCCGCGTGGCCGGACCCTTCGTCGCGGAAAGTTCCTTCAATCATCACCGTACCGGCCGCGCATGATGATTGAACCACGGCGGGGCGGGAAGCCCGTTAGAACGGATTACCCTTAGGAGGCTTACCGTGTCCCCCATCAAGACCAGCCGTACCGCCGACGCACCAGCCATCATCGGCGCTCGGGCCAAGGATGTAGCCGCGCAGGCCGTCCCGATGGGAAAGCGCGCGGGAACCACCGCGGTTCAGGGCGTCCGCCAGGGCGTTCACGGGGCGCGTACGTGGGCCGCGCCGCGCCTGGAGGACGCCGCCGACGCGGTCACCGCCTCCGTCGCGCCCAGGGTCGCTTCTGCCCTGCGGTCCGCGGCCGGCCAGGTTCGGCCGGAGGCAACCCGGTCAGCCAGGACCGGCGTCCGCGCGATGCTGAGCTGGCGCTGGCTGCTCGGCATCGGGGCGGCGGTGGCCGTCGGCGGCGCGGCGGCCGCAGTCGCGATACGGCAGCGCTACTCCAGGGCCACGGCGGAAGCCGAGAAGGCGACGGAATCATCGCCAGACGAATCCGCCGGGGGCAGTGAACTTAACGGCGATGCGGCTGCTGGCTCAGGGGCCGACGGGCGGGCAACCAAGTCCCGCAGCTAACCGGGCGGGTCAGCACACCCGGGAACAGGCCGGACCGCCTCCGCCAGCGCCCTGCGTTTGACGGCGGGCAGGATCTTCGCGCCGTGATCCGGTACCGTCTAGGCACGGACCACGAGTGCCGCGACACCGATCAGGACCAGCAGGCGGGCGGATGGCTAACCAGGCAAGCGGGGCGGGAACGCCCGGCGAGGTTCGGGCCGATGCCGCGGGCTCGCGCGAGCTGACCCGCCTCGCCGCCTGGCTCGCCGCCGCGGCCATCAGCGCCTCGGTGCTGATCATGGTCCTGCTGTCGGCCGCGGGTCCGAACGTCTCCGTGCCGACCCTGCCGGCTGCGAGCGGCCTGCCGTGGTGGCACCACTCGCTCCACCTCACGGCCACCTTCGTGACGGTGTTGCTGTGGGCCGCGATGGCGCTGGGCTGTGCGGGAGTGATCGCCGGCCTGGTCGCAGTCGACCGTGGCGCGCGCCCGCCGGTCCGCGCGGTCGTAGCCTTCGCGTGCCTGGCCGTGGCGGTCTTTGCCGTCCTCCCGTCGGCCGGCTCGACCGACGCTATCTCCTACGCGGCGAACGGGCGGATGGCGGTGATCGGGCACAGCCCGTACGTCATGACGCCGCTGCAGCTGGAGCGGAGCGGCGACCCGATCGGCAGGCAGATACCGTTCTCCGAGATCCCGTCCAGCTGGACGACCACGGTATCGGTGTACGGTCCCGTGGCCACCGGAGCGGAGTGGGCCGCGGCCGAGCTCGGCGGGACGTCGCTGGCCCGCATCACCTTCTGGCTGAAGCTGGAAGAGGCGCTGGCCTTCTGCGCGGTGATCGCGGCCCTGGACCGGCTGCTCAGGCACGACCAGGCCATGCGCATGCGGGCCCACCTGCTCTGGTCGGTGAACCCGCTGCTGCTCTGGGAGATCGTGGCGGGCGGCCATATCGACGGGCTCGCGGCGGTGTTCGGGCTGCTCGGTGTCGCCGCGCTGCGGGCACGCGGCGGGCAGATCGGCGTCGGCGCCGCGGCGCTGGCGGGCCTGCTGACCGGCGTCGCGGCGGGCATCAAGGTGGAGTACGTCCTGTTCGCCGCGGCCGTGGCGTGGGCCTGCCGCCGGTCCGTCAAGCCCCTGGCGGCGGCCGCGGCCGGATTCGGCGTGGTGGTGGTCCCCTCCTACCTGGCCGCGGGACTGCCCGCGATCAAGATCCTGATCACCCGCAGCCCCGGAATCACCTGGGACACCATGTACCAGCTGTTCTGGCGGCCGGTACTGGGGTATACGCAGTTCAGCGTGTCGAGCGTGCCGCCGCATCTCGCGCTGGTCGCGTACCTGCTGTTCGGCGCCGCCGCGATCCTCGCGCTGCTGCGCATGCCCGACCGGGTACCCGGGCTGCCCGCCGTGACTCCGGCGCTGGCGCTGAGCCTCGCCTGGCTGTTCTTCACCGCCTTCCAGCGCCCCTGGTACGACGTGATGGCCATCAGCTTGCTGGCGCTGTATTCGGCGTCGAGCCTGGACTGGGTGGTCATGATCCGCCTGCTGGCGGGCGCGACCATCTACGCGCAGGCCGTCCAGAGTCCCGCCGAACCGCATTGGCTGTACGATGTCGGCCAGTTCAACGGCACGTGGCTGACGCCGGGCATCCGCCTCGCGGCCGCCGTGGCGCTGGTCTGGCTGTGCGTTTCCGGCCGCTGGGGGTGGCGCTCCCGGCCGGTGACGCCCGCGGGCCAGCTACCCGAATTGCTGCCGCTGTCCTGAACGGGTTCTCCACAGGCCCGCGCTGTGGATAACCCCGCTCGCAATGACCCAGGATGCATACGGCCCTCGGCAATTTCATGCACACGTCTGTGGATTGCCCTGTGGACAATGCCCGCTACCGCCGCTCTGCGGGATCCGCAGGTGCGCCCGCGGTCAGGTACAGCCGCGGCCAGCGGCAGTCGACGAACTGGTCGAGGTGTGCGGTCAGGCGTTCTTCGAAATCACCGTCGTCAGCTCTGGCGCCGACGGACGCTTCGATGGCCGACGGGTGGTCGACGCCGAACGCGACCGCCCGGACACCGAAGGCGTCGCGTTGCGCGCTGTCATGCCACCGCTGCACGGTTCCGGCCTGTCGCGCACAGGTATCGCCGGTGACCGCTCGCCCGTACGTCGCTTCCCATTCCGCGCTGCGCGGGTGCGGCCCGGCGCCGGGGCTCTTCGTGTCGGCCGACTTGAGCGCGTCCAGGACGAGCGTCCACTGGTAGGCGGGGGCGAGCCAGGCGGGCTCTTCCTGCTCGCATAGCCAGGCGCCGCGGGACACCCTGGACCTGATCGCGGTGCTGACGTGCGAGGCGAGGCCGACCGGGCTGACCCGGCTGGCGATGACGGGTACCCGGACACCGATCGCGGCGTCTACACCATGAGAAATGGCGCAATCCCGCAGCCGGGACGGCATCATCTGGATGAGGGACAGGAGCGTCGTCCCGGGCACCGGCATCGGCCAGCCGGTCAGGTGCGCCAGGACCGACAACTCCGCCCACAGCCTGATGCCCGGGTACTCGCCGAGGGCGCGCTGGGCCAGGCGCATATCCCGCAGCGTGCACGGCCGGCCGGTGCAGTCGGCGCCGCAGGTCGGGCTGCGCGGCTTAACCACCCCGGCCGGGGTAGCGGTGGCGGCCTGGACCGCGGCCTCGCGGCTGGTCCCGTCGGGCATGCGCACGAGCAGCGGGTAGTCCATCCCGTCGGCGAACACCGCGGCGTCACCTGGCTTGAGCGTGACCAGGAACCGGTTCTGCGCCGCGGTCATGTTCATCGTGGCGCCCACGGCTTCCCGGTCGTCGGCCGCGGGCAGGCGATGGGTGATCTTCACCGCCGTGTTCTTGATGACGTCGGCCACGAGGCGTTCGGGGATCTGCTCGGCGATGATGAGGCCCTCGCCGTAGGCCCGGATCTCGGCGAGCAGGCCGGCGAACATCTCCACGGCGTGCGCCGCCGCGCCCCCCGGGCCGCCGCCGTCGGCGGCCTGGTGGCGGCGAAGCAGGCGGTGCGCCTCCTCGATGACCGTCAGATGACGCAGTGCAGCCGGGCCGGGCGGCCTCGCCCGGTGCGCCATCCGCAGGTGCTCGGCCAGCCTGATCAGCACGGTGCCCATGAGGAACGCCTTGTCGCTGTCGTCTCCCACGTCCTCGATCTCCAGGACGGCGTTCGCCGCGAGTAGCCTGCCGAAGTCGAGCTGGTGCCCGCCCTCGAGGAACCGGCCGGTGGTGCCCAGTCGGAGGCTCGCCAGGCGCACCTTGATGAAGCCGAGCACGTCGTCGGTGACCCGCTGGCTGTAGCCGACCTCCTGGACGATCCTCTCGGCGGCCCGCTGGAGGTCGGTGAGCGTGGGGTAGCTGGGATCCGGGTCGGCCGCGATGGTCTCGCTCAGCGCCAGATCCCACCCGGCGTTCTGGTACACCCTGGTCAGCGCCGCGCTCAGCACCTGGGGGAACGGCTCCTCCGCCCGGAAGGACGCGATGAACAGCGCCTTGACCAGGTCCGCGTGAGTCTGCAGCGGGAACCGGTGGCCCGCGCCGTCCGGCGCAGGCTCAAGCGGGTTCAGCCCGGCCGCGATCGCGTCCGACTCGCCCGGCCTGATCCGCACCACGCCCGCACCCGCCGAGGCCAGGCGCGCGGCCATCAGCCGGTACTCGGCCTTGGCGGGTTCTACCACCAGCCATGGAATCCCGGCCCGGGTCGCCGCCTCGAGCAGCGCGCGCACGGTCTGCGATTTGCCCGCGCCGGTGGCGCCGCAGACGAAGACGTGCCTGTTCAGCGAGTCGAGCGGCAGCATCAGGGGGCCTGCTCGCCGGTGATTTCTATCCAGGACCTCGCCCACGGTGATCGCGGGCGTCGCGCCCGGCTCCTGGGTGACGTCGAAGTCCGGGTGGAGCACCAGGCGCAGGCCAGGGACCTCGCGCTCGGGCGGCCTGGCGAGGGCGGCAAGCAGGTCGGTGCCGGCCAGGAACGGATAGCCGAGGACCCCGTCGCCTCCGGCCGGGGCCGGACCGGGATCGGCCAGGAGTTCGCCCAGGCGGCCCGCGGCACGCCGAGCGGGCGCGATGGCGTAGGGCAGGCCGGACAGGTCGGCAGATGCGCACAGCAGCCCGGCCACTCGCGACGCCGCGTCCTGGTCGCTGCCTCCCGCCAGCAGCCGCACCCGCCACAGGCCCGTTGACCTCCCCTTCAGCACCTCGGCGTGGCGTAGGTGCAGCCGGCGAGTCTCCATCACCCGTTCGGGAAACCGGTCCGTGTTGCCTGCGGACCGTTGCTCAAGGCGCGCGATCTCGTCGGCGAGGGCCTGGATCTCCCCGGTCCCCAGGGGTTCAGCCAGCAACAGCCAGCCGAACGGGCCTGGCCAGGTGGCCAGCAGGCATTCTTCCAGCGAGGGTCCCTGGCGCTCGTCGCGGCGCTCGGCGTCCGGCAGGATACCGTCGCTGATCCCGCCGATGGCACGCCAGCCGGGCAACTCTGACAGCAGCGCGGCTACGGTGCCGCCGGGTAGCGACCGGGCCCTGGCCCCGGCCGGCAGAGTGAGGAAGACGTCCTCCTTCCCGCTTCCGACCAGGCCAGCGCCGGCCGCGAGGAACTGGACCGGGCCGCCGGCGTGGTGCCGCACCCAGCCGAAGGCGAGCGCTCCCTTCCCGTCATCCACCGAACCGGCGCCAGCGTGGTACGCCGCGACGAGCGCGGCGGCCCTCTGCGGCCGACCTGGGTCGTCCCGCTGGTGATCGGGCACCTGCGCGTGGTCGGCGTCGGGCCGCCGCGGGATTTCGGTGATCCGGTAGGCCTCGAGTCGTTCCAGAACCGCCGACGCCAACACCCCCTAGGCCCGGTAACCAGGGCCAGTCGGGCGGCCCGCCGTCCCGTCGGCAGCGCGACCGCGCGATGACCTGCAGCACCGTGAACGCGGCCACCGCGGCCACCGCGATGGTGACCAAGGCGATCCTGCTCACGTCGGAGCCGACTCCCGGTACCTGGCTCATGGTGTTAGCCGCCAGCCGGAGGCCCGGAGCCGGGCCACCCGACCGGATCAGCCCGGCCATGACCGCCAACCCGTTCGCCGCCAGGGCCGGCCCGAACCCCTGCACCGTTCCGCGCATCGCCACCACCCGCTCATTCACGCGACCAGCGCCGCGACCGCTGCCGTGAAAGAAGGCGGTGATCAGGGGACTGTCGGTCACCGCGCTAATGACCGGCAGGCCGTGATCTTTCACGTCGGCCGCAGGCACTGGCCGCTAACCGGACTACGGCTGGATGGTCACGCGCGGTTCGGGGCCGGGCCGGCTCGTCATCAGTTGGTAATGACTGGCCGAGCACCCGGTCCAGGTAGGAATTGCCGAACCTGGTTTCGGGGTCGACCTCGGCGCGGACGCGCCGGAAGTCGTCGAACCGCGGGTAGAGCGCGTGCAATTGCTCGGCATCAAGAGAGTGCATCTTGCCCCAGTGCGGCCTGCCCGCCACGTCGGCCACGATGGACTCGAACGCGTCGAAGTACGCCTGGTAAGGCAGCCCGACGTACTGGTGGATCGCGATGTAGGCGGTATCCCGGCCGTAAGCGGTGGACAGCCAGATGTCATCGGCGGCGGCGACGCGCACCTCGACCGGGAACATCACGGGATCGGCCAGGCGAGGAACCGCCCGGCGCAACTCGGCGAGCACGCCGCCCAATGATTCACGTGGAACGGCGTACTCGGACTCGACGAACCGCACCCGGCGCGGGGTCACGAATACCCGATAGGAGGCGTCGGTGTAGGACCGGGTGGATAGCGCGGCCGAGGAGAACCTGTTCAGCGAGGGTATGAGCCGCGGCGCCGCCCGGCCGAGCCGGCACAGCGCCCCGAAGCCGGCGTTTTCCATCACCTCGAATTCCCAGAACCTGCGCCAGCCGGGCAGCGGCCTGGACGCAGGCACGTTTCGTGCCGCGGTGTGGCCGGGCGTCAGCCGGTTATTGCGCTTGACCAGGGCGTAGCGGCCATAAGGGAACCAGTAGAACTCGAAGTGATCGTTTGCGCCCGCGAGCGAGTCGAACCGGTCGATGACTTCGTCAACGAGTTCCGGGCGCTCGTCCGCGGCCAGCCGGAACGCTGGGACGCACCGCAGCGTGACCGTGCTGATCACGCCCAGCGCGCCGAGGCCGACTCTCGCGGCCGCGAACAACTCGGGCCGCGTCGACGCCGAACACGTCACCGGCGAGCCGTCGGCGAGGACGAGGCCCAACGCCTCGACCTGGGTAGCCAGGCCACCCAGCCGGGCGCCGGTGCCGTGGGTTCCGGTGGACAGGGCACCCGCGAGCGTCTGCACGTCGATGTCGCCGAGGTTGGCCATGGCCAGCCCGAGCCCGTCGAGCGCGGCGTTGAGCGCCCGCAGCGTGGTCCCGGACCGGACCGTGACCACGCCGGTCCGCGCGTCCGCGGCGACGATCCCGGTCCACCCGGATAGGTCGAGCGCCACGCCATCGGTCGCCGCGACCGGCGTGAAGGAATGCCCGCTGCCGAGCGCCCGCACCCGGAGTCCGGCCGCGGCCGCGTCCTTGACCGCAGCCGAGATCTCGGCCTCGGTCCGCGGCTGGCACCAGCGCGCCGGAGTCGCAGTCGCGGTTCCCGCCCAGTTCTGCCACGAACCGCCCGCCGGAGCCGGACGGCCGCGCCGCCCAGGAGAATTGCGCATGGTGGGACAGTATTCATATTTCCGAACCGCGTACATGGCCTCTGACCCGCGATTATGCGGAAGGAGCGCGATGAGCCAGTGAAAGCGGGCGGCGGAGTGCGCGGACCGCGGGGATTTTCACCGTGGCGGGCGGATAAGGAGATCGAGCATTACCGCGCGGAGCCCTTCGACGTCGCAGCGGGCCGGGGCGCCATGGGCGGGACCATCCAGGCAGGCCCTGGTGCCCTCCCCCCGGATCCTCAGACGATATCCGGCCGGGTTCTTCCGGTCTGGATACCAGGCGGACACCAGCCACCCCAAGGAGACGGGCGCACCAGGCCACAAGGGCGGGGAAACCGTCCATTGCGCCAGGATGTCCGCCGCTATGTCCCGCGAGACGAGGACGTAACGGTAGAACCAGCCCAGCGGCCCCAGCTTCCCGACTTCCGCGAAGTGGCGCTCAGGGTTCAGCGGCAGTCCGGGTGTTTCGAGCACGAAACCCCGCGCCGGCTCGGCCTCGTTCCCCAGGGCGAACAACCGGAGAGTGCGCGGGTGGTGGTCCTCGGCCCGGACTATGACGACGAACGCCGGGTGGCAGCGCGCGGCCACCACGAGGCCGAGCTCCGGCTTCAACGCGCAGGCCTCGATCGGCTGCTCAGGATTAGTCCGGGAGGTGGTGTCAATCAGCAGGCCCCGCCTGACCAGGCCCTGGGTCGCCTGATCCGTGACCTGCCTGCGCTGCGGCCGTCCCAGGCGTGTCCAGGCACGAGCGGGCATCTCGTCGAACAGCGGGTGCGCGGGGCCGCCGAGCGAGCACAATTCGAGGGCCGTCAAGGTGACCAGGTCGACGGGGCCGTTCTGCGCCCGGTCTATCAGGTTCCGGGCCGCTTCGGTCCGCTCGCCCGCGGCTATGTCCATGTCCAGCGTCATCTAGAACCAGCTTCCGATGGTAGAGGTCGCCGGATGCCCGCCGAACGAGCCACGTGGCGTGCCTCATCAGCGACATAGACCGTCGCGTTACAACCACGTCGGCCACATCTGGAACGGTGCCCTCAACCGCAAGGTTCGGCGCGTAAGACGGCCGTAAGACAATTCGTGACTGGTTGGTGACTCTGGGCGGACGCGGCGGGACAGGCGCAAAGGGACGATCCCCCGGGACAGTATTCATATTTCCCCGGCTGCGGTCTACTGTGCGAGCATGTCAGTCGACCAGGGGGGCAGGCTCGCAGGGCACGCCGAGCAGGCGCGTCGGGGGCCCACGCCCGAAGCCCTGCGGGCGAGGTACGACCGCCTCACGGCCGGGATTGACCCGCCGCTGGCCATCGTCGACCTGGACGCGTTCGACCGCAACGCCGCCGACCTGGTGCGCCGCAGCGCGAATCACCCGATCCGGGTGGCCACCAAGTCGGTCAGGTGCCGGTACCTGATCGAGCGCACCCTGGCCAGGCCCGGCTACCGGGGCATCATGTGCTACTCGCTGCCCGAGGCCCTCTGGCTGCACGCGAACGGCACGAGCGACGATGTCCTGGTCGCCTACCCCACCGTGGACGCCGGGGCCATCCGGGCCCTGGCCGCCGATGACCTGGCCAGGCGGCAGGTCACGATCATGGTCGACTCGCCCGCGCACCTGGACGTGGTGGACCGGGCCCTCGGCGCGGACCACCCGGAGATCCGGGTCTGCCTGGAGCTCGACGTCTCCTGGCGCCCGCTGGCAGGCAGGCCGCTGATCCATATCGGCACTCGCCGTTCCCCGCTGTTTACGCCGGAGCAGGCCGCGGGCTTCGCCGAGACGATCGTGCAGCGGCCGGGCTTCCGCCTAGTGGGCGTGATGGGCTACGAGGGGCAGATCGCCGGGCTGGGCGACTCGCCGCCGGGGAATCCGGTCAGGGCGCAGCTGATCAGGGCCATCCAGGACCGTTCGGCCCGGGAACTGAGCCGGCGGCGGGCTGAGGCGGTCCGGATGATCCAGGCCCTGACCAGCCTGGAGTTCGTGAACGGCGGCGGAACGGGCAGCCTGGAGTCGACCGCGGCGGACGCGTCGGTGACCGAGCTGACGGCGGGCTCGGGGCTGGTCGGCCCCACGCTATTCGACGCGTACCGCCGGTTCACTCCCGAAGCGGCGCTGCTGTTCGCGCTGCCCGTGGTCAGGCGGCCGGGCCCGGGCATCGCCACGCTGTTCGCCGGCGGCTACATCGCATCCGGTACCGGGACACCGGACCGCCTGCCGCGCCCGTTCCTGCCGGCGGGTCTCACCCTCACCAGCGTCGAAGGCGCCGGGGAGGTCCAGACGCCGGTGCGCGGGGCCGCCGCCGATCAGCTTCGGCCGGGCGACCGTGTCTGGCTGCGTCACGCCAAGGCCGGCGAGCTCGCCGAGCGGTTCAAGGAGTACCACGTGATCCACGGCGACGAGGTGACCGCCGTGCCGACCTACCGCGGCGAGGGCCAGTGCTTCGGCTAGCCCGGCCTAGCCCGGCGCGGGACGGAGGTTCCCGGTCTCGATGACGGCGAAGGCGGCGGCGGGGATCACCGCCACGTCTTGCTGGATCGCGACCTCGGCGCTGGAAGCGGCCAGGACAGCCACGCCGGGCTGCCCGAGCGGCAGCCGGACGGTCGCGGTACCGAGGTTCGCTACGATCCGCAGCGGCCCCCGCCGGACGATGAGCCACCGCGCGTCCTCGTCGTAGTCGGCGCGTACCCGGTCCAGGCGCGGATCGGTCAGCTCGGGCCGGGCCCGGCGGAGCGCGATCAGCTCCCGGTACCAGGCGAGGATGCCGAGATACGGGTCGCGCTCCGGCTGGGCCCAGTCGAGCTTGGAGCGCAGGAAGGTCCCCTCGTCCTGCGGGTCGGGCACGTCGGCCGGGTTCCAGCCGTGCGCCTCGAACTCGGCCTTGCGTCCCTCCGCGACCGCCTTCGCCAGCCCGGGGTCGGTGTGATCGGTGAAGTACTGCCACGGGGTGTCCGCCCCCCACTCCTCGCCCATGAACAGCATGGGCGTGTACGGCCCGGTCAGGACCAAGCCAGCGCCGACCTTGAGCAGGTCGGCCGGCAGGGTGGCGGAGATCCGGTCGCCGGCGGCCCGGTTGCCGACCTGATCGTGGTCCTGCAGGTAGCCGAGGAAGCGGTGGGCCGGCACGCGGAACACGTCAACCTGGCGCCCGTGCGTCCGGCCGCGGAAGGCGGACCAGATGCCGTCGTGGAAAAACACCCTGGTATAGGTCTTCGCCAGCGCGGCCAGCGACCCGAAATCGCAGTAGTAGCCTGTTCGTTCGCCGGTTATCGCCGCATGCACGGCGTGGTGGAAGTCGTCGCTCCACTGGGCGGTGATCCCATAGCCGCCGGCCTCCCGCGAGGTGACCAGCCTCGGGTTGTTGGCGTCGGACTCCGCGACGAGCACCAGCTCGCGGTTCAGCAGGGCCGCGAGAGCCTGCACCTCGGCCGCGAGCTCTTCCAGGAGGTACAGCGCGCGATGGTCTTCCAGCGCGTGCACCGCGTCGAGCCGCAGCCCGTCCAGGTGGTAATCGCGCAGCCACATCAGCGCGTTGCCGATGAGGAACGAGCGGACCTCGTCGGATCCGGGCTGGTCGAGGTTTACCGCGGGACCCCAGGGGGTCACGTGCGCCTCGGTGAAGTAGGGCCCGAACGCGCCGAGCCGGTTGCCGACGCCGACGTGGTTGTACACCACGTCGAGCAGGACGGCCAGGCCGCGCGCGTGACAGGCGTCGACGAACCGCTTCAGCCCGTCGGGCCCGCCGTACGGCTCGTGCACCGCCCACAGGTTGATCCCGTCGTACCCCCAGCCGTGCCGGCCGGGGAACGCCGCGACCGGCATCAGCTCGACCGTGTGCACGCCGAGATCGCGCAGGTGATCAAGCCGCCCGATGGCGCCGTCGAAGGTGCCCTCGGCGGTGAACGTCCCGACGTGCAGCTCGTAGATCACCGACCCGTGGAGCGGGCCACCGCGCCAGCGCCGGTCCGTCCAGCGGAACGCGGAGTGATCATAGGTACGGCTCGGGCCCTGAGCACCGAACGGCTGCCGCGGCGAACGGGGGTCGGGCAGGAGGTCTCCGCCATCCAGCCTGAACCCGTAGTCGATGCCGACCGCGACCTCCGGCACGGCTGTGCCCCACCATCCGGACCCCGGCACCGCCGTCTCCCTGCTCATCGGGTAGCGCCGTCCCCCGACCTCAACCTCGACCTGGCCCGCGGCCGGGGCCCAGACGCTGAACGTGGTCACCCGGCGGTGCCGTTCGCCTGCTGGTCCTGCTCGGCCAGGTAGATCCGCTCCGGGATCAGCAGCGCGACAGGGAGGCGCCACGTCAGCTCGGACAGCGGCGGCCGCAGCCCGGCGTGCCTGGTCCCGGTCAGCACGTCCCACCAGTGCAGTTCGGGGAGCGGCAGGACGGTATCCGCCCAGCCGCCGCGCCGTCTCAGCCCGGCGGGCAGCCGGGTGGCGACGGTGACCGCGTGCTCGCCGCGCAGGAAGGCGACCGCATGCTCCGCGGCCGGGCCCTCGCACGCCAGTGAGGTATACCCGCCGGCGAACCAGTCTGGATGGTCGCGCCGCAGCCACAGCGCGCGGGTGGTGACGAGCAGTTTCTCCGCGTCGAGGCCGGTTACGTGGTCCGGGTTGGCCCGCAGCGCCGCGAGCAGCCGCCTGCGGCGGGTGTAGTCGACCGGCCTGCGGTTGTCCGGATCCACCAGCGACAGGCCGGTGAGCTCGCAGCCCTGGTAGACGTCGGCGACCCCCGGCATGGTGAGCTGGACGAGCTTGGCACCGAGGGAGTTCACCCTGGCGTCCGGCGCGATCCTGGCCACGAACCCGGCGATGCCCGCGGTCAGCTCCGGGTCGGCGAGCACGGCATCGGCCAGGCCGAGCACCGCCGACTCGTACGCCGCGTTGGGCATGGTCCAGGAGGTTCGCGTCTTGGCCTCGTGCATGGCCTTCCTGAGGTACCCGCGCAGGCGTTCGGAGCCGACCAGCCAGGCGCCGACCAGGGTCTGCCACGTCAGGTACTCCAGGTCGGGATCCGGTGCCCGCTCCGTGGCCTGGGCCACCGCGCCGTCGGTGAGCCACAAGGCCAGGCCATGCCACTCGGCGACCTGGTGCGCCCACTCCTGCGGCCATTCGGCCAGCACGGCCAGCCGCGCCCGCACGTCCTCCTGCCGCTTGGTGTCGTGGGTCGACAGCGTGGTCATGGTGGCCGGCCACCGGACGGCGAGGCGTCCCGCGGCCGCGTGGAACTCCTCGGGGCTGACGCCGAACACGTCCGGGTCGCCGCCCACCTCGTTCAGCGCGACCAGCCGCGGCCACCGGTAGAACGCGGTGTCCTCCACCCCCTTGGCCAGCACCGGGCCCGTGGTCTGACCGAACCGCACGACCAGCTCATCGCGGGCGGCCTGCCGCGCTACGTCACCGGCGGCGGGGCCGAGGCCGAGTACCGCCGTGCACACCGCGTCGAGGGCGGGGTGCAGCCTCGGGTCCAGGTACTCGCGGGCCAGTGCGGCAGCGGCGGTCACGGCGTCCACCGAGGAGTCGGGGGGCGGTTCGCCCGGGGTCACGTACGCCCGGTACACGCCGAACGCCGCCAGCAGTTCCGCCAGCACGTCGTGCAGGTCGGCCCCGGTGACGTCGGCCAGGGCCGGGTAGTCGGCGCGGGCGAACAGCCGGGTGAGCCTGGACAGCTCGGCGGTGAACGTGGCGTCCGCGATGCCGCGCTTGGCGATCCGCGCCACCTCGGCGAAGTCCTGGCTCCCGCCGGTGAACCTGACGTACTCCTCGGTCAGGGGCGCGGCCCCGGCGGGGTCCACGAACAGCCCGCCGACCAGGGCCAGCGTGTCGTAACCCGTGGTACCGGCGCAGGGCCAGGCGGGCAGGTCCTCGGCATGCGCCAGGATCTTCTCCACCACCACCCAGGCCCCGCCGGTCGCCTCGGACAGCCTGGCGAGGTAGCCGGCGGGGTCGGCTAGCCCGTCCGGGTGGTCGACGCGCAGGCCGTCGATCAGCCCCTCGTGGTACAGGCGCAGCAAGACCTCGTGCGTGGCGGCAAACACGCCAGGGTCTTCGGCCCTGATCGCGATGAGCGTGTCGATGTCGAAGAACCGCCGCCAGTTCAGCTCGGTGGCCGCGTCGTGCCAGTCGGCGAGCAGGTAGTGCTGCTGGGCCAGCAGCACGCCGAGGGGCAGGTCGGCGACGCCGTTGCGCAGCGGCAGGACGTGGTTGAAATAGCGCAGGACAGGCCCGCGGTGCCCGTCGCCGTCCGGTGACCGCAGGGCGGTGTCGATGACCAGGTTGGGCAGGCACTTCTCGAGCGGCCCGGCCAGGATGGGCATCAGCAGCTTGTCGTCCTGCGCGGCCCAGTCGACGTCGAACCAGTGCGCGTACCGCGATCTCCTGCCGTCGGCCAGCACCGACCACAGCTGCTTGTTGAGCGACTCGGGTGTCGGCCGGGCCATGTGGTTGGGCACGACGTCGACGACCACCCCGAGGCCATAGCGGTGAAACGCCTCCGCCATCGAGCGGAACGCGTCCTCGCCCCCCAGGTCATCCGAGACCCGCGAATGGTCCACCACGTCGTAGCCGTGCCGGGACCCGGGATTGGCCTGCAGGATGGGCGAGAGGTAGACGTGCGTCACGCCGAGGGCGGCCAGGTAGTCGGCCTGCTCGGCCGCGGCGGCGAACCCGAAGCCCTGCGTCAGCTGCAGCCGGTAGGTGGAGACAGGGATCCCGGCGGCCGCGGCGCCCGCCGGGTCAGCCACGGCGCAGCAACTGGAGCGAGTGGTTGATCACGGTCGTCATGTCTCCCGGTTTGACGGTGCTGGCACTGTCGAGTTCTGGCCGCGGCAGCGCGGTGTCCAGCACGGTAGTCCACCGCTGGCCGTACCGGCCAGGTGGGATCGCGAACACCAGATCGTGCTCGCTGGCGTTGAACAGCAGCAGGAAGGAGTCATCGGAGACCCGCTCCCCGCGGCGGTCGGGTTCGCTGATCGCCTGGCCGTTCAGGAACACGGTAAGCGACTTGGCGAATGCCGCATCCCAGTCCTCCCCGGTCATCTCCTGGCCGGTCGGGGTGAACCACGCGATGTCTCGCAGCCGCCGGCGGCCGCCGCGGAGGGCCTGGCCGCGGAAGAACCTCCGGCGGCGGAAGACCGGGTGGTCGGCGCGCAGCCGGATGAGCGCGCGGACGTAGTTGTCCAGCGCCTGGTCGCCTTCGTCACG
>CAWKCG010000015.1:0-165418 GCA_963847965.1 uncultured Actinomycetes bacterium | reverse complement strand
CCGGGGCGACCGCCGCCGCTAGCGGCGAGACCGCCGCAAGCAGCGATCCGGCCAGCACAGCGGCCAATCCGGCCAGCCAAGACGTCCCCGCCCTGCATCTCATAGCACCCCCAGGCGGCAACACATACCGGCACGCTCCACGCTAGGAGCCCGCCGGCCGAAGGACAACGGGCGCTGCGGAAAATGGCCCGCGACCGATACAGCCGACGTTAGCCACCGCGTACCCAACGCGGGGCCTACGGTCCCGCCTACCCCGCGGCCTGGCCGCTACGACGTGAAAATTGCGGCAGCAGACTCGCTCCGGACCTCGTTTGCCCAGCGGCCCGCTGAGCGCATTCCTTACTGGCCCGCAGGCGCGCAGAAGATCCCCATCTGCGCTCGACGCGACGGCGGCACCGACCGCTGGCAAGCCGCTCATATCGGCGGATCCCGCGCGCGATGAGTGACCAGGACCGACAGCATAGCGTGGCTAACGCCGACCTGCGTCGTGGTGCGAGATCGCCGAATCCGGACGCTGTGAGGCTGGCCGGCCACATGAGTCGGCACGGGCAGAGCCGCGAGGCGCGCTGTGCCCGCTGTGATGGCTGAACAAGATCGCCCCGGCCCCCGAGGCGTCCGGTGGCCCTAGTCCGGCCGAGCCGCCGGAACAGGCCTGACTGGCATGCCAACTGGGTGTCACCGCTAGCCGCGCTCACCGGCTCCCGTTGAGCTGCTCACCGAGACCGTGGATCAGATCCTGATGCCGCTCATCTAGCCAATGCGCCTACCGGCCGGCGCCGCAGCGTGACTGGCGATGAGAAGCCTCCCTGTGCCTCCCTGCCGACTATGAACGGATCTATGACAGCGACGGCGGCAGCTCCTGCCTGCGCATATCGTCTGGTTTAGCGCATGCGGTGGACTGGCGCGCAGTCCTGCGGGCAGGTCCATGGCACCCAGATCGCGGTCAGGCCAGACGGGCGCCATCAGCGCGCCGGGCGGAACATGGGAGTCACCACGGGGGCGCCGTCCGGCAAGGGGGGGACTTCCGCCACCCCGAAGCCGAAATGCTCATATAGCGGGATGTTCCCGGTCTTGGAGGACTCCAGGTACGCGGCCGTGCCTGCCCGGTCGACGCGGGCGAGACCGGATCGCAGCAGCGCGCCGCCCACGCCCTGCCCCTGGAGCGCGGGGTCCACGCCGACCGCGAACAGGTACCAGTGCGGCGATCTGGGATGCACGCGCGCCAGCGCCGTCAGCAGGCCGGAGGCAGGACCGAGTCTTCGCCCCAGCGCACGGGCATACCCCGGCAGCGCACGGAGCTGCCGCAGGGCGGGCGACGGCCAGGCGCCAGGCGGAAACCAGATGGCCCCGCCCGCGATGGCGCCCGAATCGCCGTCCCAGGCGGCATCCACAGCCCCGTGCCGCAGCGCCTCCTTGCGAATCACCGTGGCGAAAATGTCTCGCGTGCGCGCGTGCCTGGTCCTGTCGTCAGGCAGCATCCACATGAACGGCGGATCGTCGTAGAACGCCTTAGCCAGTACATCAGCCAGCAACCTGACCTCAGCGCGCGCCGCCGGGCGCACGCTGACCGCCGTCGCCGTCATAGCGCGATGATAGGCCGTAAGTCACGTGACTGCCCGGCACAGGCCGCGGTGGCCGGCCAGATACCCGGCGAGGGCGAGGCCATTCGGCGTCGGTGAAGGCGGGCTGGATCGTGGCGAGCGCGGTGGATGGGGCGGCAGTGGTCATCGGGCACCTCCCGGCCGGGCTGGAACCGGGAAGGCTGGGCCAGTTCCGGTCCCAGCGATTAAACGGAAACTCAACGTAAGCCGCCTGAGCCCGTCACGCTATGCCACTGATGAACGAGCGCAGAACACGGCAGGGTATCCGAGAAATCCTCCCTGCCGTATAGGTATGTCTATCGAACCAATAGCCATTTGAGGGTCCCGCAGCGCAGAACATCTGTTCTGGCGTGCGGAGACGTTCTGTCGCGGCATAGCACTCGTGCGTCACCAGCTCCGCTCGCGGATCCTGACTGCGGGGTTGACTTCAACGATCTGACAGTTACAATCAGTTTATTGTAACTCTTATTTAGAGGTGACTGTCATGACTGAGACTGATTCACGGCGGTGGTGGGCCCTCGGCGGGCTCACGCTCGCCGTCCTGGCCGTCGGCCTCGATGGCACAGTGCTCAGCGTCGCCCTCCCCACGCTCGCTCGGGCATTGCATGCCTCGGAGTCCGACCTGCAGTGGTTCTCGTCCGGCTACCTGCTCGTGCTCGCCGCGGCGATGCTGCCGCTCGGATTGCTCGGCGATCGGTACGGGCGGAAGAAGATTATGCTCGGTTCGCTCGCTCTGTTCGGCGCGGGCTCTGCGGCGTGCGCGTATTCGAGGACGGTTGGCGAGTTCATCGCCGCACGGGTCGTGCTCGGCATCGCCGGTGCTGGCATCATCGTCATGGCCCTTTCGGCGCTCACCGTGCTGTTCAGCGAAGAGGAACGGCCCAAGGCCGTCGGCGTCTGGGCGGCGGCGAACTTCGTCGCGCTGCCGATCGGGCCCATCCTCGGTGGCTGGTTGCTGACCAACTATTGGTGGGGCTGGGTCTTCCTGTTGAACGTCCCCGTCGCGTTGATCGGTCTCACCGCCACCGCGATCCTCGTACCCGACTCGCGGGCGGCACACCCCCCTGGGCTCGACCCCATCGGCATCATGCTCTCGGTCGCCGGTCTCGTCGGTGTCACCTACGGGTTGATCGAAGCCGGCGAGTACGGCTGGAGCAATCTCGGTGCGTGGCTGCTCATCACCGGCGGGCTCGTCGTGATCGTCGGCTTCTTCATATGGGAGCGCCTGCTCAATCGCCGTCCGGACGGCCAGCCGCTGCTTGACCTCGCGCTGTTTCGCTCCAAGGCGTACCTGTGGGGCGTCGTCCTTGCTGCCGTCGCGATCCTCGCGATGTTCGGCGTGCTGTTCACGCTCCCCCAATACTTCCAGGGCGTCCTCGGCACGACCGCGATGGGTTCGGGGGTGCGCCTTCTGCCCCTCATCGGCGGGCTCCTAATCGGCGCGCTGCCCGCAAGCATGATCGCCAAGGTCCTCGGGACGAAGCTGACCGTCGCCCTCGGCTTCGCGACGATCGGGGCCGGGCTCATCCTCGGCACGACGACGAGCCTTTCCTCGGGGATCGGGTTCGTCGCGACGTGGATGGCGATCTGCGGCTTCGGCCTCGGTATCGCGATGGCGACCACGTCATCAACTGCTCTGGCCGAAATGTCGGAAGACCAGGCCGGTGTCGGCTCAGCAGTGCTGCAGGCGCTGAACAAGGTCGGTGGGCCGCTCGGCTCCGCGGTCTTGGGCAGCGTGCTCGCCTCGGCCTACGTCGCCCGGCTCGACCTCGCTGCCCTGCCGGCGGCCGCGGCCACAGCCGTCCGTCAGAGCGTGTTCGGCGGCGACGCGGTCGCCCACGCGCTTCGGTCGAGCACCCTCACCCAGTCGGTGCACTTGGCGTTCGTGCACGGCATGGACGCGTCGCTCAGCGTGTCGGCGGGGATCGCGTTCGCGGGCGTCCTCCTCGCGCTCGTCTTCTTGCCGCGTGTGAAGCTTCCCGATCAGCGCGACGAGAAGGCGGTCACCGAGGAAGCCACCGTCGATGTCTGATCATCGGCCAACTGGACTTCGCGAGCGAAAGAAGGCCAGGACGCGTGCTGCGATCCAGTCCCACGCGCTCCGGCTCTTCCGCGAGCAGGGCTACGACGCGACAACCGTGCAGCAGATCATCGAGGAGGTCGAGGTCTCCGCGAGCACTTTTTTCCGCTACTTTCCGACCAAGGCCGATGTCGTGCTGTCGGACGAGTTCGACCCGGTGATCGTCGCCGCATTTCGCGACCAGCCGCGGGAGTTGAGCGTGATCCAAGCGCTGCGCGCTGCGTTCGCCCGGGCGTTCGCGCAGATAAGTGACGACGACCGCGCCGTACAGCAGGACCGGATGCTCCTCGTTCTGTCGGTGCCCGAGCTTCGCGGGGCGATGCTCGACCAGTTCGCCTCGGCGATGGGTTTGCTCGCCGAGATCATCGCGGAGCGGACCGGGCGCTCGCCAACCGACGTATCGGTCCGTACGTTCGCCGGAGCAGTCGTCGGTGCGGCGATGGCCGCGATGTTCGCGATCGCCGACGATCCCTCGTCAGATGTCGCGGAGACGATCGACCAGTCGATGGCATGCCTCGAGGACGGACTTCGCCTTTGATCTGAGTGCACGCGACTCGCCCGCCTCGCGTGGCGCCGAGCGCCGGCTACTTGTTCCCGAATGGCGTCGGCTGAGGCGGCCGCCTCCCCGTCAGGGGTATTCAATGCCTCCCGCCAGGTGGGCACCTCGATCGGCCTGGCGATCCTCGGCGCCATCGGCGCCGACGCCGCAACCTCCGCCTGGACCAGCCAGGCCGTCTCCACGCTGACAGCGACTTCGCGGGTCACACGACCATTGTCCGGGCCCCCGTGATCGGCTGTACGCTCAGATTCAGCTCAAGGTTCTCCGGGAGGTCTCGTGCCCATCGAACAGGCAGAGTTCGGCCGGACCGGCCACCACAGCAGCCGGGTGATCTTCGGCGGGGCGGCTCTCGCGCAGGTCTCCCAGCGGGTCGCGGACGAGACCCTGGACGTCCTGCTCGCTCACGGGGTGAATCACCTGGACGTGGCCTCGTCCTACGGCGAGGCGGAGGTGCGCATCCGGCCGTGGCTGCAACGCGAACCGGGCCGGTTCTTCCTGGCCACCAAAGGCGACGACCGCACCGCAGCCGGGGCCCGCGAGGAACTTCACCGGTCCCTGGACCGGATGGGCGTCGACCACGTTGACCTGTGGCAGCTGCACTCCCTGGCCGACCCGATCGAGTGGGACACCGCCCTGAGCCCTGGCGGGGCCCTCGAGGCCGCCATCGAAGCCAGGGAGCGGGGCCTCATCCGCTGGATCGGCGTGACCGGCCACGGCAGCCAGATCGCCGCGACACACCGGCGCAGCCTCGAGCGGTTTGACTTCGACTCGGTGCTGCTCCCTTACAACTTCGTCACCATGCAGAACCCGTACTACGCCGGCAACTTCGACGCCCTCTACCAGACCTGCCGCGAGCGGCGGGTCGCGGTGCAGACGATCAAGGCGATCGCGCTGCGTCCCTGGGCGGGCCTGCCGCACACCCGGGCGACCTGGTACGAGCCCCTCGAACAGCAGGACGACATCGACCTCGCGGTGTGGTGGGCGCTGAGCCGCCCCGGGGTGTTCCTCAACAGCGTCGGGGACGTGGACCTGCTCCCTAAGGTGCTCGACGCGGCCAGCCGGTACGCGGCAGCGCCGGACGACGCAGCGATGGGCGCGCTGGCCGAACGGACGATGGCCGAGCCGCTGTTCGTCTGACCGGGCACGCCTGGCGCTGCCGAAGCCGTGATGTCCTTTCTCGCCGTACGTACCCCCCGCGGCTGGCCGAGCTCGGCAGCATCCTCACCGGGTCGGCAGCCAAGGATGCGGCGTCTCGGTCGGCACTTTACCGTCCTGCCAGCCGGGCGGGCTCGGGTTAATATCCGGTTGCGGCAGGGCTCTGCCGTATCTACCGTGGGGTCCCGTGGCTGCGCTGCCGCCTGCGGCATCCGAGGAAGCCTTCGCCGCGCTGGGCCGGGATGAGCCCGCACTCCGGCCAGGCCTGGAGCGGCTCGCCGCCCGCCTGGACCTCGACCCGGCGGGTCTGAACAGGTATGCGGCGGGCTCGCGGCCCGTGTACGCGGTAGGCGACCTCGTGCTCAAGCTCTTCCCGCCGGTGGCCGGCTGGCCGGCCTACTGGATCGAGGCGGAGGTGCTGGCCGCCGTGCAGGGCAGGCTGCCGACCCCGACGCCGCGGGTGCACGCGGCGGGAGAGCAGGACGGGTGGGGGTACATCCTGATGAGCCGGCTGCCTGGCCTCCCGCTTGACACGGTGTGGGACCGGGTGCCGGCCGGGGAACGGGACCGGCTGGCCGGGGACCTCGGCGAGACGATCGCGGCGCTGCACGAGGTTCCGCCGCCCGAGATCGCCGGCTGGTGGCCCGAGGACTGGCCGGCCTTCGTGGCGCGGCAGCGCGCGGAGGTCGTGAGCGAGCAGCTCGGCCTGGGCCTGCCGCGGGCGTGGGCGGACCAGATTCCCGGCTTCCTCGACCAGGTTGGGCTGCCGATCAAGGCACCGGTCCTGCTGCACACCGAGGTCATGCGCGAGCATCTGCTCGTCACCGAAGACCCGGGCGGCACCTGGCGGCTGTCCGGGCTGATCGACTTCGAACCCGCGATGCGCGGTGACCGCGAGTACGAATGGGCCGCCGTCGGGGCGTTCGTCGCCGAGGGCGACGGCGCCTTCCTGGCCCGGACGCTGACCGCCTACGGCTACCCCCGCGACCAGCTCGGCCCCGCACTGCGCCGTCGGCTGCTGGCCTGGGCCCTCCTGCACAGGTACGCCAACCTGGCCTGGTGGATGCGCAGGCTGCCCGAGCCGGACTGCCCGACGCTCGGCGCGCTCGCGGACCGCTGGTTCGCCACGGAGTGACGCACCGGAGCGTCACAGGCGCGGGTCGACGGGCTCGGACTCCAGGGCCAGGACGGCGAAGACGCACTCGTGGACGCGCCAGAGCGGCTCGCCGCGCGCCGCGCGGTCCAGCGCCTCCAGGCCCAGGGCGTACTCGCGGAGGGCGAGCGAGCGCTTGTGGCCGAGCCCGCGCTCGCGAAGCCGGGCCAGGTTGGCCGACTCGGTGTAGTCCGGGCCGTAGATGATGCGCAGGTACTCGCGCCCGCGGACCTTCAGGCCCGGCTGGACCAGCCCGTGCGGGCCGCGGGTCAGGTTCGCGGCGGGCTTGACCACCATGCCTTCTCCCCCGGCCGCGGCCAGGTCCTCCCACCAGCGGGTCGCGGCGGCGACAGAGTCCGGCTCGTCAGTCCGGACGGCGATGCGGCGGGTCGTGGCGATCAGGTCCGGATCGGCCGCGGCGAGCCGGTCGGCCACGGCGAGGTGCCAGGCGTGCGGTCGCTCGTGGTGGGCGGCGCCCTCGGACGCGAGCAGCTGGAACGGGGCGACGCGCACCCCGGCCAGGCCTTCGGTGGGCCAGCAGTAGCGCAGGTACGCGGCGGTGAACGCCTCGGCGTTGACCAGCCGGGCGCGGGTCCGGTCCAGCAGGGCGCCCAGGTCTGGAGTCTGCGCCCGGGCGGCGGCCTGCTCCAGGGCGGCCACGGCGGCGGGGAGCGAGGCCCGGGCGGCGGCGCCGACGGCGGCGTACTGGTCGCGCAGGAGCTGGGCGGCCTTGACGTTCCAGGGCAGGAGTTCGGCGTCGAACAGGAGCCAGGACGTACCCAGCTCGCCGAACAACCCGGCCTGCTCGGCGGCCGCGCGCACCGCTTCGATCAGCAAGGCGGTCCGCTCCGGCGCGAAGAACGGCCGGCCTGTCCTGGTCCAGACCGCGCCGGGAGCGTCGGGCTCGGGCACGCCGAACCGCGACCGCGCGGCGTCCGGGGACCGGCACACGAGCAGGACGGCGCGCGAGCCCATGTGCTTTTCCTCGCACAGGGCCTCGGTCACGCCGTCGCGGCGGTACGCCTCGAAGGCCTGATCCGGGTGCTCGAGCAGGTCGTCGCGCGGCGAGGTCGCGACGGGGCTCATCGTCGGGGGCAGGTACAGCAGCCAGCGCGGGTCGATGGCGAACCGGCTCATCACCTCAAGCGCGGCCGCGGCGTGGTCCTCGCGGACGCTCAGGCGGGACAGGTACGCGGTCTGGATCACCCGCGCCCCGGAGACGTCCCCGATGTCCAGGACGTCTGGCTCGCGGCGCGCGCTGGCGGGATCCGGCGACCGGGACGGGGCGCCCGCCGGGAAGGGCTTCGCCGCGGGATGGTAGACGCGGGCCGCGGGGACTGATACCACCGCTCGTTCGGGATAAAGAAGGGCGGTGAGGCGGCCGCCGAAGACGCAGCCGGTATCCAGGCACATGGTGTTGTTCAGCCACTCGGTTTCCGGGACCGGGGTGTGGCCGTACAGCACCATGGCGCGGCCGCGGTACTCCTGCGCCCACGGGTAACGGACCGGCAGGCCGTACTCGTCCGTCTCGCCGGTGGTCTGCCCGTAGAGGCAGAACTCGCGGACGCGGCCGGACGCACGGCCCTGGTAGCGCTCGATGAGGCCGGCGTGCGCGACCACCAGCCTGCCCGCGTCGAGCACGTAGTGGCTGATCAGGCCGTCGATGAACCGGTCCACCTCGGCGCGGAACTCCTCGGGCTCGGCGGCGAGCTGCTCCATGGACTCGGCCAGGCCGTGGGTGCGCTGCACGTTCTTGCCGCGCAGGGCGCGCAGCAGCTTGGCCTCGTGGTTGCCCAGCACGCAGAGGGCGTCCCCGGCCGCGGCCATCCCCATGACCAGGCGGAGGACGCCCGGGGTGTCGGGGCCGCGGTCGACCAGGTTGCCGAGGAACACGGCGCGCCGGTCCGGGTGGTGCGCCGCGACGGGCCGCCCCGCGGCGTCGCGCTCGATCGCGTAGCCCAGCTGGCCGAGCAGCTGCTCGAGCTCGGCCAGGCAGCCGTGTACGTCGCCGATGACGTCGAACGGACCGTGCTCGTGGCGCAGGTCGTTAAAGAGAGCGGTCCGGGTGACTGTGGCCGCGTCGACCTCCTCGGGGGTGTGAAGCACGTGCACGACGCGGAAGCCCTCGCGCTGGAGCCCGTGCAGGCTGCGCCGGAGCTGGCCGCGCTGCCGGCGGATCACGTGCGCGCCGAAGTCGCGGTCGGGGCGGGCGGCGTTCCGTTCCGCGCACACCTTCTCCGGGAGGTCCAGGACGATCGCCACCGGGAGCACGTCGTACTCCCGGGCCAGCGTGACCAGCCCGCGGCGCGCCTCGGGCTGGACGTTCGTCGCGTCGACCACGGTCAGGCGCCCGGCGGCCAGGCGCTGGCCGGCGATGAAGTGCAGCACCTCGAACGCGGCCGGAGTGGCGGACTGGTCGTTCTCGTCGTCGGCGACCAGGCCGCGGCAGTAGTCCGAGGAGATCACCTCGGTCGGCTTGAAGTGCGCGCGGGCGAACGTCGACTTGCCCGAGCCGGTGACGCCGACCAGGACGACCAGGCTCAGCTCGGGGACGGCCAGCTCGCGAGGCGCGGTGAGCTCGGCGGTCACGGCCCGGCCTGCCCGTCCGCTGGGCGCCGGTCGAAGACGGCGAGCTGGGTGGGCGGGCCCGCGTCCGGGTGCTCGGGGCCGACGGGGCGGAAGGCGACCTGGTAGCGGTAGGCGTCCGCGACGCGGGCGGCCCACGCGGCGAACTCCGCGCGGGTCCACTCGAAGCGGTGGTCCCGGTGCCGCATCGCGCCGGGCGGGAGGGTCTCGAAGTGGACGTTGTACTCGGCGTTCGGGGTGGTGACCACGATCGTGGCCGGGGCGGCGAAGCCGAAGACGGCGCGCTCGAGGGCGGGCAGGCGTTCGGGGTCGACGTGCTCGATGACCTCCATGAGCACGGCCGCGTCCAGCCCGGCCAGCCGGTCGTCGCGGTAGGTCAGCGCGGACTGGAAGATCTGCAGCCGCTCGCGCGCAGGCGGCGGCATCCGGTCCAGGCGCAGGTCGCGGGAGGCGAGCTGGAGCGCGCGGGCGGAGACGTCGATGGCGACGACGGTGTTGATCTGCTTGTCCGCCAGCAGGGCCTTCGTGAGGGCGCCCGCACCGCAGCCGAAGTCTCCGACACGCCGCGCGCCCCGTTCCCTCAGGAGCGCCAGGATGGCCTCGCGGCGCTGGATAGCCAGGGGTTTGGCCGTGTTTTCCTCGTGGTCGTCCTCGGCGTCGGTGTCGGTGACGGCGTTGTCGAGTTCCTCGGGCTCGGTGTCGTCGGCGTCGGCCAGGCGGGCCAGCGCGGAGGCGGTGAGCTTGCGCTGGTGCGACAGATACCGCCGGGTGATGAGCTCCTTGGCCGGGTGGCCGGCCAGCCAGTCGCCGCCGGCCCGGATCAGCTTGTCCACCTCCTCGGTGGACACCCAGTAGTGCTTCGCGTCGTCGAGCACGGGCAGCAGGACGTACAGGTGGCTGAGCGCGTCCGCGAGGCGGAGGTCGCCGGCCAGGCGCAGGTCCAGGTACGGCGAGGGGCCCCATTCTGCTGGCTGCAGGGGCTGGCTGATGGCCTCGACAGTCCAGCCGAGCGGGCCGAACAGGCTGCGGGCCAGCTCCGGGCCGCCGCGGCAGCGCAGCGCGGGGACCCTGATGGCCAGCGGGATGGGGGCGGCGGCCAGCTCCGGGCGGGCGTCGCAGCGGCCGGCCAGCGCGGTGCGGAAGACCTGGTTGAGCGCCACGGCGAGCATGCTGGACGCGGCGTACGGGCGGTCGTTCACGTACTGGGCGAGCTCGCCGTCGCGGTGTTCGGGGCGTGAGTTCCTGGGGCCGGCGCCCGCGCGCCCGCGGACGAGCGCCACCGGGTCGACCTCGAGGAGCAGCGCGGCCGTGCAGCGCTCCGGCGTGGCTTCGGGGTAGAAGACGTGCGCCTGACCAGCCGCGGTCGGATAAGCCTGCAGCCGGTCCGGGTGCTTGTGCAGCAGGTACCCCAGGTCGGTCGCTGGCTCGCGCGTCGTGGTGATGGTCAGGAGCACACATCATTGTGGCCGCCGCCGTCGCGGCAGATCAAAACCATTACGCCGAACGAGCGGTGGTTCCTCGAACCGGGACCGCCTTACGGGCCACCCATGTGACCGTGACACCCGGACATCATCCCGGTCTGGACGGGCTGCTGAGCTGCTGGGACCACCGATACCGAGGCCGGGGCCACCGTCGACTGCTTCAGGTACACCGGCGCGCTTGACGAGTGCGTGAAGAGGAGGAACGCCACCAGGACGAGCCCGAGCAGGTCGAATATGGTCGAGGCGGTCAGCCAGCCCCGGGCCTTGCGTGACGCGCTGTACGCCCCCTGCACGTCACCGCTCGCCCACAGCCGGTTGACCTTCGTGCCGTAGACCCGGCCTGCGATGGCGGTGGGCAGGCCGACGAGCAGGCTGAACAGGACGCCGCCGACGATGGCGCTTATCGCCCAGGTCCCGTACGCAGACGGCGGTGGTCCTCCCGGCGGGGTGTACATGGGCGGGCCGTATCCGGCCGGGTAATACGTGGGCGGCCGTACCCGGGCGGCCCGTACATGGGAGCGCCGTACGTGGGCGGACCGTAGCCGGGCGGTACCTGCTGTCCCGGTGCCCAGCCGGGCGGGCCTGCCGCCCCGGCCTGGCCTGGGTAACCAGGAGGTGCCCCGAAGTCCGGCGGTGGTGGTCCGCCGGGGTTGTTGTCCTGCTCACCGTCGGGGGTATACCCGTAGCTCATGGCGGCGATCTCCCTTCGCCCTTTTCGGGCGCGTCGATGAACGCCAGGCTGACTGTCCTCATCGTAGCGAAAGGGTCCATCGGCAGAAAGCCTTCGAGCCTTACGCGTGGGTGGATGATCATCAACGGCGCGCTGGCCGGGTAAGACTGAGGCGTGAGGCGGTGGGTGTTGCACGTGGACCTCGACCAGTTCATCGCGGCGGTCGAGGTCCTGCGCCATCCCGAACTGCGGGGGCGGCCGGTCGTGGTGGGCGGCGACGGCGACCCGACCAAGCGGGGCGTGGTGAGCACGGCGTCGTACGAGGCGCGCGAGCACGGCGTGCACTCCGGGCTGCCGCTGCGGACGGCCGCGAAACGCCTGCCGGACGCGGTCTTCCTGCCCGTAGACCGGGCCGCGTACGAGGAGGTCTCGGACGCGGTGATGGACGTGCTGCGGTCCTCGGGCGCGGTGGTGGAGGTGCTGGGCTGGGACGAGGCGTTCGTGGGCGTCGAGACCTCCGATCCCGAGGGTTTCGCGCGGTCGCTGGCGGCCAGCGTACGCGCCGCGACGCAGCTGGACTGCACGGTCGGGATCGGCGAGAACAAGCTGCAGGCCAAGATCGCCACGGGGTTCGGCAAGCCGGCGGGGGTGTTCCGGCTGACGTCGGCCAACTGGTTCGAGGTCCTCGGCGGGAGGCCCACCGACGCGCTGTGGGGCATCGGCGCGAAGACGGCCAGGAAGCTGGCCGGCCTGGGTATTGCCACGGTGGCCGACCTGGCGGCCGCGGACCCGGACGCGCTGGCGGCCGAGTTCGGCCCCATGACGGGGCCGTGGCTGGTGCTGCTCGGCCGGGGGCGGGGTGACGCCGACGTCGACGATTCCCCGTACGTGGCGCGCGGGCACGGGAAGGAGGAGACGTTCCAGCAGAACATCGCCGACTGGTCGCGGGTGCAGGCGGAGGTTCGGCGGATCGCCGGGTTGCTGGCAATTGATCTGACGTCCGAGCCCCGGCCCGCGGTCCGGGTGGTGGTGAAGGTACGGTACGCGCCGTTCATAACCGAGACGCACGGGGTGAGGTTGGCCTCGCCCAGCTCGGACGCCGCGGTGATCGAGGGGGCGGCGGCCGACGCGCTCGAGCGGTTCGATGGGCGGCGGCCGGTGCGGCTGCTGGGGGTCCGGGCGGAGTTCGGCTCCTAGCTGCCGCCGCGCTAGCTTTGCTGGTCCCTGGTACGGGGGGTTATGCTCCGGCCATGGCGGGCGCAGCGACGCTGGCTAACGGCGGCGTCATGGGGAACGACGGCGTTCTCGGTTTTCCGGTCTCCTACGTCTTCATCATCGTGCTGGCCATCGTGGTCGTCGTCTGGGCCACGGTCATGAAAAACAGGAAGCCCTGAACGGATCACGACGTGACCGGCGTGCCCAAGCCCGGCCGGAGCGGGCGGGCCATGCCGACTTCGCCGAGGGCCGGGTTGGAGGGCAGCGGCTGGCGCTCGCCGGTCAGCGCGAATCCGCAGCGCTCGTAGAGCAGCCGGGCGGGCTTGTTGGTCTCGGTCACCCACAGGTGCACGGACACGGCGTTCCGCGCCGCGGCCCAGTCGATCACGGTGGCGATCAGCGCCTCGCCGACCCCGCGGCCCCTGGCCATCGGGCGCACGTACATGGAGACCAGCTCGATGGCCTCCGGTTCCTCCTGGTAGCCGCCGATGAGGCCGACGGGCTCGGACGCGCTGGCCTCGGGCAGGTAGCCCAGGAAGTTGCCGCCGCGGGAGATCCTGCGCTGCCAGTCGGCCTCGCCGAAGGCGGCTTCCCGCGCGAACGTCGACCCGAAGGCCTCCGGGGCCTCCCGCAGGGCCTCCAGCCTGATGTCCCGGAGGGCCTGCCAGTCCGCCTCGGCCACCTCGCGCACCATCACCATGCCCCATCGTCACGTCGCCGCCGGCCCGCACACAACCGGTTTTCTGTCGGCTGCGCAGGTCACGACGCGCGATCTCAGGATCGCGAAGGCTTTTACCCCTGTTTCGGTACCCGGGAAAACCACCACGTGGCCGGGCAGCTCGGGCGGTCTGTAGGCCGGTTGCTGATGATCGTCAAGTCGGCGCACGTCTACCAGACCGAGGAGGCGTACGTGCGGGGCATCCTGGCCTCGTGGCCGGGCCCGCCGGCGGCGGATCCGGTCAGTCCGTGATCTGGCTGGGCGGAAGCTCACCGCGCCTGGCGGCCCTGGCCAGCCGGCGGGCTTGCTTCAGCGGCAGGCCGCGCGCCTGCGGCGGGAGCCGGTAGATGGTCGCGCCGCCCATCACGTTCCAGGTGCGCAGGTGGATCACCGGCGCGCCGGGGCGCGGGCTGCGCTGCGAGCCGAGCTCACTGTTACCGCCCATCAGCGAGAACCCGCTCACCTCCAGCTCGACGGAGTTGGGGACGTACACGGTCGCGCCGCCCATCAGCGCGAACATGTTGAGGGTAAGCTCGCCGCCCTCGATCTCAGCCTCGCGCAGGTCGATCTCGTCGCCGCCCATGATCGAGACGGAGTTGACGCTGCCGACCGCGCGGAACCGCCCGCGCCGATGCGAGCCGCCCATGATGGCGACCATCCAGCGCACCGGCTTGCGGGCCCTGGGGACCGCCGGGTCCTGCGTCGCCTGCTGGGGCAGGTCGCTGGTCAATGCGGCCAGTTCGCCGCGCGTCTTGGCGGTGAGCGCCTGCCCGGCTCGCTCCTTCGAGCTCGTCCAGGGTGAGCCGCCCGACCGCGGCGTGCTCGCCCAGGGTCCGCAGCGTGACGTCGCGCTCGGCGTCCGACACGCGGAGGGAATCGCCGGATTCGCTCACGGCACGCTCCGGTACCGCTCCATCACCGGCTCACGTGAGTGTCGAGCCAGGACCGCAGCGACACCGTTGTTCGGAGGAAAGAGACGATGCGCTCCTTGGCGTCGGCGGTTTCCAGCCAGGGCTCCACCGGCCACTGCTTCCACGCGGTCACGCCCTTATAGCGGAGCAGCGCCACGCGGGGATGGTCGGCCGGGTAGCCGCGGGGCGCGGACTTGAGCACGCCGTGCCCGTGCACGGTGATGTCGGCCTTCTCGATCTTCGCGATGACCTGCTCGAGCTCGGTGCCTTTGGCGTCGTCGGCGACGGCCTCGCGGTAGCGGGCCAGCTGCTCCGGGTTCATCTCCCACATGCCGGCCCCGCGCCGAGGCCCTCGGCGGACAGCTGGAGGTAGCCCGCGTGGCCGATCACCGCGGCGATATGCGTCTTGTACGGGGATTTGTCGGAACTGAACCGGACGTCCCGGTAGGGCCGGAAGATCTTCGGCTCGCCGAACTCGGCGGCCAGCTCCTCGGTGAGTTCGGTCATCGGGCGCAGGATCTTCTGGTCGTAGGTGGCCCGGTGCTCGGTCCAGTAGGACTTCGAGTTGTCGGCCTCGAGCCCGTCGTAGAAATCCAGCGCTTCCTCAGGCCAGCCGCTGAACGCCATGATCGGTTCCTCCCGCCGCTTGGTTCCGGTCACACAGTAGCGCGGCGCGTGAAGGCTCACCCTGCGTACCTGCCCCCGGGCGACCGGCCGGGGCGTTTCCCCCGGCCGGGCCCTGGCGCTCATGCGCGGAACCGGGTATACGGGTGCCATGACCACGCCAGAGCGGGATGGCGTAGAGCTGACGCATCTCGATGAGACGCTGTTCGACGGGGCGGGCGCGACCAAGCGGGATCTGGTCGACTACCTGGACGCCGTGGCCGGCGCGATCCTGCCGGAACTGCGGGACAGGCCGCTGTCGGTGATCAGGGTCCGCGCCGGGCAGCCGCCGTTCATGCAGAAGAACGTGCCGGACTACGCGCCGGCCTGGATGCACACGATGACGCTGTGGGCCGACTCGTCCAAGCGCTACGTGCGCTACGCGCTGTGCGACGACCGGCGCACCCTGATCTGGTTCGCCAACCAGCGCGCCGTGGAGTACCACCCGTCCCTCGGCCTGGCCGGCCAGATGGACCGGCCGACGTACCTGGTGCTCGACATCGACCCGCCGGCCGGCGGTGCCTTCGGGCTCGCGGTGGCGGCCGCCCACCTGGTCCGGGAGGCGCTGGCCGAGGCCGGGCTGGCGGGCGCGGTCAAGACCAGCGGGGCCAAGGGACTGCACGTGTACGTGCCGATCGCGGCCAGCGCCGAGGAAGCCGCCGCGGCCACCCGGGCCATCGCCGCGCGGGCCGAACGGCTCGACCCGGCCCTGGCCACCACGGCGTTCATCAAGGACGACAGGGAGGGAAAGGTCTTCCTCGACTCGACCAGGGCCTTCGGGGCCACGGTGGTGTCGGCGTACAGCCCGCGGGCGCGGCCTGGCGTGCCCGTCTCGTTCCCGGTCGGGTGGGATGACCTGGACTCCGTCACGCCCGCCGACTTCACGGTGCGCACCGCCGCGGCCCTCCTGGACGGGCGGGACCCGTGGGCCGAGCAGATGCCCGGGCCGCAGGCGCTGAGCGAGGAACTGGTGGAGGAGGGCCGGGCGATCCCCGTCGCCCGGGTGCAGGCGATGCACGAGGGCAAGCGGCGCGCCCGGGCCGCGACCAGGACCAAGCCCGGCCCGGCCTAGCGTGGCCTCGGCCTCCGGCTTACGCCGGCCTCAGCCCCGGCTCGGATCGGCCTCAGCGCGGCTCAGGTCGGCCCCGGCCCGGCTCAGGTCGGCCCCGGCCCGGCTCAGGTCGGCTGGGCGGCGTTCTTCGGGATCCAGCGGTCGCTGAGTTCCTGCCATCCGGGCGGCGGGCCGGGGAGTTCCTCGCGGTCGCGGGCTCACGGGCGGCCGGCTCGGCGACATCTTCGGACGCCAGCGGGTGCTGCTGACCGGGATGGCCCTGTTCGTGGCGGCCTCGGCCGCCTGCGCCGCGGCCGGCACGGCGGGCGAGCTTATCGCCGCGCGGGCCGCGCAGGGCGCCGCGGCCGCGATCATGCTGCCGCAGGTGTTCGGGCTGATCAGGGACCTGTTCGAGGCCCACGAGATGGGCCGGGCGTTCGGCGTCTACGGGCCGGTGATGGGCCTGTCGGCGATGCTCGGTCACCCGTCACGACCGACGACGCTCCCGGTGTGCCTGGCACATGTCCCTTGATGGCCGCCGTCAACGCTGATAGATCGCTCCCAACGATGACAGACTCACGTACCGCGTAGGGTTTCATGGGCCGACGACTTGTATGTCGGCCCACTCGCCAGTGGCAGCGCCACACCCACCAGCCTGCGTGAGCAGGATTGTGTCGAGCTCCAGTTGGAGCACATTAGTGACCGGCACGTTGAGCGCTGCGCTCTGCCCGACCTGGAGATCCTTGGAGTACACCAGCCGCCCGTCGGCAAGGATCTGGAACCGTATCTCGGCAGCCGACACCGAATTGTCACTCAGCCCGATCGTCCCCTGAAGTGAGGAGTACTTGCGGCCAAGAACGTAGGTCCACTTCCGCTCGTTCGAGCCGAAGCAGAATTGCGCACCGAGGGAATCCGGGTAGGAAACGCCATTGACCTGCGCAACGCCCTCCGTATCGTAGGGCTCGCTATCAGCGGCTTCCTGAAGATCCTCGACGTCAGTCGCCAGCGCCGGGCCACTAGACACCGGCGTCGCTGGCGCAGAAGCGGGCTGCGGCGTCGCAGGCGCAGATGGGCCGACGACTTGCATGTCGGCCCACTCGCCAGTGGCAGCGCCACACCCACCAGCCTGCGTGAGCAGGATTGTGTCGAGCTCCAGTTGGAGCACATTAGTGACCGGCACGTTGAGCGCTGCGCTCTGCCCGACCTGGAGATCCTTGGAGTACACCAGCCGCCCGTCGGCAAGGATCTGGAACCGTATCTCGGCAGCCGACACCGAATTGTCACTCAGCCCGATCGTCCCCTGAAGTGAGGAGTACTTGCGGCCAAGAACGTACGTCCACTTCCGCTCGTTCGAGCCGAAGCAGAATTGCGCACCGAGGGAATCCGGGTAGGAAACGCCATTGACCTGCGCAACGCCCTCCGTATCGTAGGGCTCGCTATCAGCGGCTTCCTGAAGATCCTCGACGTCAGTCGCCAGCGCCGGGCCACTAGACACCGGCGTCGCTGGCGCAGAAGCGGGCTGCGGCGTCGCAGGCGCAGATAGGGTCCGAAGGGCCGCTGGTGCCGATGTGGACTGCGTCGCTGCTACATTTGCAGAATGGCCACCGGAGCTGCACGCCACGAGCGCGCCCGCCAATGCGACGGTAAGCAGGACCGCTACCCAACGATGCCGCGCGGCAGCATGTCGTGCAGCTTGACTGCCGGCGGTAGCACGCGGCTGGTCTAGTACGGCCTTTTCTGTGCGGTTTGGCCCTCTATGGCTACCTACCGCTACGGACCGCTTGCCAGGGCCCAACGGATCACCGTAGGGAACGTTAGGTTGATTTGTCATGAGCGACCACCCTGCCAGGTATTGAATCCAGGTACGAGATCCGCCCGGTTTAACACGGCCAATAGAGGAGCACACGTCCTCGCTCCCTCCCGGAAGCGGTTGGCACTCCACGCGACGTCCGATTGCGCACGACGATCCCCACCCAAATTGTGCGCTAGTCGCCTCGTCTCGCCGCCCCGGCTGCAGCAGGACGCTCGACGAGCCTGAACCCGGCTATGCGATCATTTAGCAGCATTGGCCAGGCTCGTGTCAACGGCTTAGCTTGCCTAACCCGGTCGAACTTTCCGAAGGAGGAAGGATCGGTTACGTGGTTCATCGCAAGCCGACTCCTACACACGGCGCTTACATAGTTCGCGGAGTACCACCACACCGGTTTGATGCCATCGGCGGGCGCTAACCCGCACGTTGGTTTGTCAGGGCTCACACGGCCATATTCAGCAGCGGCGCCATCCTACCGGATAAGACCGATTTGTCCGCAGGTTTCTTGTGGCGGCCGACGCCGACCCGGAGTCGTCGGGATTTGCGCGGATGCGAACACGCCCGATCAAGATCAGGTCTCCCGATTCCCAAACGCACGGGCGCGGGCGCTCGAACCGCCGCAGCGAACTGAACGCCAGTGCACAGCGAGGGTTTATCGCCTTCAGCCGCGTACTCCTCTGCCGCAGTCAGGGCGGGGAGTCGGCGGATCTCGAGCGGTCGCGGTCTGTAGGCTTGCCGCCATGCCTGCCGGCGACCTGCCAATCGTGGAGTTCGCCTTCCCGGGACCGTTGCGCGATCAGCTCGTCGCCGCGATCCTGGCAGGTGAGAAGACCACCACAACCAGCCTGGTCGCGGACTACGAACGCGAGAACGAGCCGCTGCCGGTCCCCAGATTGCGCCAGGTTGTGGTCGACTCCGCCGGGAGCCCGGTTGCGGTTATCGAGACGACCGCGGTGCGGGTAATGCGCCTGGCCGATGTGGACCTGGACCACGCGCTGGGCGAAGGCGAGGCATATGCCTCGGTCGCGGCATGGCGGGCAGGCCATTGTCAGCCTGGCCGACTTTGCTGTCATGCATCTGCCCGGGCCGCGGTCCAGCCGCCAGGGCGCCGTATCCGTGTGGTGCTGTCACGAGGCAATCTCGTCAGAGCCTTTGGATGTACTCATTTGCCGCGTGGCGGACTTGGACTGGCGGCCAGGCCGGGTCTACTTCCTGACGCTTCTTGAACCCTCGCGGGGACAACCGGTCTCTGGCCCTTACCGCCAGGTCGGCCAGTCTCTGCCACCGGTAGGTGAGCCGGGCACCGAGGTCGACCGATTTACCGCTCACGTCGCGTTGCAGGCTGGACTGGCAGTCGGCCCGGGTCTACTTCCTGGCCTTCTTGAACCCCTCGCGGGGACAACCGGTGCCGGCCCTTACCGCCAGGTTGGCCTGTCGGTGCCACCGTAGATGAACCAGCAACGGAACTCGACTGATTTACCGCTCATGCCGCGCGGAGTGCGTGTGGTACATGCTTAGGTCAAGATCACTCCGGCTGGGGTGGCATCATGGAGGCAAATGAATAAGTCACCTTCCCGCCATTTCCCTGTGACCGTTACCCAACTGCCGGTCACCCGTTGCGAGATCTGCCACCGCACCGTGGCGTACCGGCCCGGCCGCCTAAGTGAGGTCCTGACCGAGCACTACCGCCGGGCCCATCCCGAAGTGCTCGGTGTCCCTTCGGGGTAGCCCTCCGCAGGCTGCCGCATTACCCGGCGGATGCCGTCACCGGCATCGATTGCCCTCGGGCGATATTGTGCGAGCCGGGCGGGAGAGCGCTAGCGGTCACGGAGTGTGGCCATCCCGTGGAAGGTTCCGCACATAGAACCGCCTAATGCGCGGCTTTCGGGTGCGGGTTCGGTGTGGTCGGGCTGCACATAACTGGGTTATCGTAGAAGGGCGTCCCGGAGCATCCGCTCGAGCCGTTCTTCCGGCGCAGGTAGAATGCCTGCTTTCTGGTAACGGTCTCGCCCTACCGGCGCTGCTTCAGGACGCGCTGGACTTCGTTGAGTCCCATATAGCTCGAGCCGTCCGTGGGGTCGAGGCGGATTGCTTCCCGGTATGCTTCCTTGGCCTCGTGGTAGCGGCGCTGCATGCGCAGCGCCTCGCCGAGCCCACGGTGGGCCAATGCGTTGGTGGGGTCGAGGCGGATCGCTTCCCGATAGGCTCCCTCGGCCTCGCGGTCGCGGCCCAGGCTGACAAGGGCGCTGCCAAGGCCGCAGCGGAAATAGGCTTCGGTAGGGTCGAGGCGGATCGCTTCCCGGTAAGCTTGCTCGGCTTCGCGGTCGCGGCCCAGGCTGATAAGCGCGTCGCCGAGCCCTCGGTGAGCCCCAGCCTCGGTAGGGTCGAGGCGGATCGCTTCCCGGTAGGCTTCCTCGGCTTCGCGGTCGCGGCCCAGGCTGATTAGCGCGTCGCCGAGCCCTCGGTGAGCCCCAGCCTCGGTAGGGTCGAGGCGGATCGCTTCCCGGTAGGCTTCCTCGGCTTCGCGGTCGCGGTCCAGGCTGACAAGGGCGCTGCCGAGGCCGCAGTGGAAATAGGCTTCGGTGGGGTCGAGGCGGATTGCTTCCCGGTAGGCTTGCTCGGCCTCGCGGTCGCGGTCCAGGTTGGCAAGCGCGTCGCCGAGCACGGAGTGGGTGTAGGCCTCGGTAGGGTCGAGGCGGATCGCTTCCCGACAGGCTTCCTCGGCCTCGCGGTCGCGACCCAGGCTGACAAGCACTCCGCCGAGCCCGCGGTGAGCCCAGGCGTTGGTGGCGTCGAGGCGGATCGCTTCCCGGTAGGCTTGCTCGGCTTCGAGGTCGCGGTCCAGGTTGGCAAGCGCGTCGCCGAGGCCACCGTAGGCCTCTGCATTGGTGGGGTCGAGGCGGATCGCTTCCCGATGGGCTCCCTCAGCCTCGGGGTAGCGGCCCGTTTGGCCAAGCGCGTCGCCGAGCACGTCGTAGGCCCGGGCGCTGGTGGGGTCGAGGCGGATCGCTTCGCGAAGGGCTTGCTCGGCCTCCCGGTAGCGGCTCAGGTTGTACAAGGCAAAACCGAGTCCGGCGTGTGCAGACGCGAGGGTCGGGTTGAGCTCCAAGGCGGAACGGTAGGCATTCGCGGCAGCTTCGTCCTTGCCCTGTTCGAGTAGTTGGCCGGCGATGCGGAGGCGGTCTGCCTGTGCTGCCGGCGGGTCGGTGCGGCCCGGGGGGATAACAGGACTTGCGTTTACGGTGCTCTCGAAGGACGGTTCCTGCGCAGCCGTGTGCGCTGATCTGCCCGCCTTTGCCGGCTGCGGTTCCGGGGACGGAACTGCCGCAGCGACTGGATCCGGTGCGCGAACCGGCGCGGCGATCACGGTCGGGTCGTGCGTTCCGCGGTCGCTGAAGCGCGCGAGCAGGTCGCCCGGGCTCGGGCGGCTGCCGGGATCTTTGGCCAGGCAGTCGCCGATGGTGCCGCGCATATCACCGGTGAGCGGGTCGAGGTCGGGCGGGTCGTTGAGGATGCGGGTGATAACGGCCGGTATGGTCGGCCCCTGGAACGGGTCGTGTCCGGTCGCGGCGAAGGCGAGGACCGTTCCCAGGGCGAAAACGTCGCTTTGCGGGGTCAGCTCACGGCCGTTCAGTTGCTCCGGGGACATGTAGCGAAGCGTGCCGATGACCGCGCTGGACCCGGTGAGCGCGGTGGCGTCCGCGCCCTTGGCGATGCCGAAGTCGATGATGCGCGGCCCGTCGTCGGCCAGGATGACGTTGCCGGGCTTCAGGTCCCGGTGGATGAGGCCGCAGTCGTGGATAGCGGCCAGGCCCTCGGCCAGCGCCGCACCGAGCTGGCGGACTCCTGCCTCATCCAGCGGACCGCGCTGGGCAATGGCCTCGGCCAGGGACGGCCCTGCAATGTAGGCGGTGGCCATCCACGGCGGGTCCGCATCGGGGTCGGCGCCGACCACCGCGGCGGTGTGGAAGCCGCCGACCTGGCGGGCGGCGGCCACCTCGCGCGCAAACCGGCGCCGGAACTCCGGGTCCTTCCCGTAATGCGAGTGCACCACCTTGATCGCGACCTTGCGCCCGCCGGGCGACTCGCCGAGGAACACCCTGCCCATGCCGCCCTCACCCAGGCGGCCAAGCAGCCAGAACGCACCGATCTGACTGGGGTCGCCGGCCTGCAGCCGATCCACAAGCCCCACCCCCTGGCAAGCCCTCAAGACCCTGCAAGGAGATTACTTCAGGCGGGCGACACCAGGACAAGCCCCGCAGCAGAGGCTCAATTACATCGTTACCGAGAGCGTCCGACCGGCGGTCCCATCGCGCTTCCGGTGGTCGCGGGGTGCGCCGATGTGTGATGATCAGCACGGAATTCCTTCCCGTGGCGCTAGTCGGCCGCACCGAGTCGTCGGCGCGGAGTTACTTCCTGGTTCAGTTTGAACCCCTTTCCGTCGAGCAGGGCGGCGATCCCGGTCAGTGACCAGACGTGATCGGCAACGCCGGCGGCCATCGCGGGCGTGGTCCTGATCGCCGCACCGCTTGGTGAGCGTCTGGTGCGGGCGGGCGAAGTTGTAGTACATGAAGTGCAGCGACACGGCGGCGGTCAGGTTCTCCAGCTTCTTGGAGAACGCGTTGGTCAGCCGGGTGAACCTCCGCATGGACATGCGGATCGTGAGGTTCTGCCGCTCCACGTAGGACGTGGAGATGTGCGCCGGGTCCGGCGCGCCGCTGACCTTCTTGATCGTGACGAACTTGACCAGCTCCGGGCTGTACTTGACGTTCTCGGGCTTGGGCTGCGCCTTGAACTTCTTGACCACCATCGCGTAGTCGAGGTCTTCGCCGAACGTCTCGGCGGTGGCGCTCAGGTACATCTGGTGCCCGTCCGTGGAGAGTTGCATCCGGCCGGTCAGCCGGCCCTTGAGGTCGTTCAGGACTATCCACGCGTCGTCGGCGTCACGCTGGCCGACGTACCAGCGAGGGAACCAGCTTGGTGTCCGCGTCGATGCAGACGAAGGTCCACGCGTCGCCGTAGTCGGCGTTGTGCTCGGGCTTGACGTTCGCCTTCTTGGCCCCGACGAACGACCAGATCTCGTCCACCTGGACGCGCTGGCAGGTCAGGTTCCGCAGCTTGCGGTCCTGGTAGTCCGAGCACGCGATGCCCAGGTCAAGCAGTAGCTTGACGATGGTGTTCTTGGCCGCGCCCGTGAGCCGGACGGTGGCGCGGATCGAGTTGCCCTCGGTCAGGCAGCCGATGACCTGCGCCCGGCGCTCCGTGCTCAGCCGGTTCACCATACTGACCATTATGCTTGAGAGGTCTGACATTTTCGGGGCGTCAATCCCCCCTCTGCTGTAGAAGTGCCTGTAGAATGGGCATGCGTGTGCGCGGCGGGGCACGATCCCGCGACTTCCGGTTTGGGATACCGGTGTTCTATCCACTGAACTACGCGCACGTGGTGCCCCAGGGAGGGCTGTGGATTCCTAGGCCCGTAGGCCCTCCTGGGGCGGTTCATCTCATAGACCCACCTCCGGACGGAAGCGTCAGCCGGCTGGGGACGTGACTGGAGGCAACGACACGAAGGACTGAGTCCCCTCTGTCGCTGAAAAAGTCCTCCGACTTGACGCCCAGAGTGCGATAGGCGTAATGCTGCCCCTGTAAACTGCCCCCAGACGGCTCCTTGGGGAGAGATCATGGCAGTTATACAGGGACGCACGAGGAGCAGCGATCGACCGGAAGAGTCTTTCCCGATCAGCCAGCTCAAGGACGCAGCCGGGCTGGCCCGGCTGCTCGACAGGCGCGGCGGCAGGATGCGGTATGACGATCTGGCTGCCGCACTCGGCCAGCAGAGGAACAGCGGCGCATTCCGCGGCAAGACGGCTGCCGGGCAGATGTTCGGTCTCATAGAGACCGTGAGCAGGGAGGCGAGCCTCACCGATCTCGGGCGCCGCGTGGCCGCGCCCGATACAGAGGCGGACGCGCTGGCTGAGGCGTTCCTGCACGTGCCGCTTTACCGGGCGCTGTATGGCCGATACGCAGCCGACGGGGGCAAGCTGCCGATGATCAGGGACATCGACGTTGACATTGAGCGCTTGGGCGTCTCGCCCAGCAGGGTTACCAAGGCGCGGCAGGTCTTCCTGGCAAGCGCTGAGACCGCCGGCTACTTCCGGTCAGGCCGTGACCGGCTGATCCGTCCCAGTTCCGCTAATCCCGGCGCGGCGGCGGGTACCATCCTAAGCGGGCGCGGCACCCTCACGACCGGGGGTGGCGGTACGCCTGAGCGCAAGGAGCCGGCGCAGGTGTCTCAAGCGGAGGCGGTACAGATGCCAGACACTGATGCAGAGCCTAGTGGCCAAGCTGCCGGCCGAAGGCTGAGCGCTACACCCAGCAGCAGCGCAAGCTCTGGCTAGACGCGGCCAAGAACATCCTCGACATCGTTTACAGGGATGATGGCGAGTCAGAGCCAGACCACGCGCCCTCTAGCCCGAACGGCGCTGCCAGCGCGCTTTCGCAGCCCGTCTAGCTATCTCGCTCCGCTGCTCGGGCGTCAGCTTCTCGGCCCTCGCCTTACCGCCCTTGAGTCCGCCCTGACGGCCAAGCTCCACGGCTGCCGGGTTCTTCCCCTCGTACGGGTCAGGCTCGGGTTCCTCGCTGGTGGCGTCCGCGACAATGGAGAACGCCAGCCGGTTCAGGTCGGCCGGGCGCTTCTTCCTTGAGCGGTCAGGCATAGATCTACGGTCGCATACGGGAGTGTCAAAGTCAAAGACGCGCTCGGCGCGCCCACCGCTCCCGGTCGGCCTCTTCGAGCTTGTCCAGCAAGTCCTTCAACTCATACCGCGTGACCGTGGTCTGCCCGGCCTCCTCGGTTACCACGGCTTTCCAGTAAGGCCCGTGATAGGTGATCTCCACTTCGGGGTGGGCATCCTCGTACGCCTGCCGGCGCGGAACCTGGTCGACAAACTCGGGCTCGCCTCCAGTGATCATGTCCCGACCGTACCACGGTAGCCTATGGTCTTCTATGGGCTGATACTGTTGACGTATGTTTGCGCAGGTCATGCACTATGAGTGCGTGATCAACTACGAGTCGGCCGTGGCACCCTACCGGCAGGTGGCGGCGATCCTGCGCGAGAGGATCGATGCGGGCCGGTACGCGCCGGGGACGCGGCTCCCGTCGATCAACGATCTGGTGCAGGAGTTCGGCGTGGCGCGCACGACGGCCGGCAAGGCCCTGCGCCTGCTGGTGGCGGACGGCCTCGCGGAGATCTCGCAGGGCATGGGGTTCTACGTTAGGGGGTTACCGGAGAGCTGGCCGCTGCCTCGGTCGGCGGTCCTCGTAACCCTGGGCGATCCGGAGCCAGTCCCCTTGGCACCCTGGCCTGTCCATCGAAGCGGTAGGTGCCGCTTCGCACCGGGGGCGCGCCGGGGAAGTTGTCAGGGTTGTACCGCGCCGTGAACAGGGCCTTCACGCTGCTGATGTTCCGGTCCCCGGCTTCCCTGCGGACACCATCCGGGTCGGTGACCTCGCACCGGACGGCACTGAAAGCGAACGCGGCTGCGAGATTGTCCAGCCTGTGTCTCAGGTTGAACATCAGGATGCCGGGCGGGTAGTAGTCGGCGTACGCGTTCCAGTCGGCGGGGTCAGGGCTGGCACTGCCGCCGGCCTGGGCGACGGCAGCCGCCGTAAGCGCGGCATTGATCGCGGCCTGATCCTTTGCGCGCTGTTCGGCATCCTTTGCGCGCTGTTCGGCCAGTTCGGCCCGGTGATCATTCCGCAGCGCCGTCAGCCTGCCTTCCCGGTCCCGTTCAAGGGCTCGGGATTCCTGGTAAGAGCCCTCCGCTAGGACTACGAGGACTGCGCCCAGGAATATGGCGGTCCCCAGCCAGGGAGAGCTGTGGAATACTGCTGCCGGTTCCTTGCGGTTCGACCAGCGTCAGCTCTTGGAGCCGCACAGAACCCACCACGTGCCCAGGCTGGTGGTCCCCCGCCTATCCCCACCAGAATCGCGGACGATACGGCACGCCCGGATTCTACCGGCGCACCTGATGCACGAGCGGTAAAGACACGGAAACGTGACGGTACCTGAACGGCGATGCAAACTGAGCCTAGCCCCGTTGGAGCCTTTTCCAGGTAAATGCTCTCGGGATGATAGAGCTCCTGAAAAGCGGAAGTTCAATAGCCCAATCTGGTCTGCCGGAACTTTGGTCGGAGAAGAGATCAACGCGCCGATAATACAAACAAGACGGCACTACCCGGTACACGGCAGCATGACTGCTGCGATGACTGTACAAGTCCAGTGACGTGCAAAGATTCAGGTGAGCTGGGCTGAGTTATCTTGTTGGCGATGATGATCTCGGCATGGACGACCTTCTTGTAACCGGTAGCTCAGGTCACGTCGTTGACCGCGATCCGGGTGGGCCACAATAGCTCGGTGAGCGCTCCTCACGGTCACGTAGCGTGGCAGGCGGCCATATTGTAATTAGCTCGAACAATTTCAGATCGAATAGGAATGCCTACCGAGGCAATAGGCATATGCGGGTTCCTGCGCGCAGATTATCTGTTCGGATGCGGGGTGGCATGGCGGATGGCGGCGTCGGCCCGCAGGCCGGTCACCGCGCGCCAGTGGAACGATCGCGAGGCGATCCGGGCTGACAGGCGTCCTCCGGGGTCCTGCCGCTGCCGGTGAGGCCGTACAAGAGCAGCCGGGTCAATGTGTCGATTGCTTCCTCGTCGCCGAGCGGCCGACCGATCGGTTCCCCGCCGCCAGCGATCCATACCTGGCAGCGAGCCGCTGCTGCTGATCAGCGGCATCGGGATACAGATGCTGATATGGCCGGACGCGTTCGTGGCGGCCCTCGCCGGCCGCGGGTTCTGCGTGACCCGCTTCGATAACCGTGATGCCGGCCTGTCGACGCACCTCACCGAAGCCGGGAACCCCGGCTGGCTCAAGCCGCTCATCCGTCATGCCGCCGCGCCCTACCGGCTCGAGGACATGGCCGACGACGCCGCGGCGGTGCTGGATGCGCTGGGCCGGGATTCCGCCCACATCGTCGGGGCCTCCCTGGGCGGCATGATCGCCCAGACCATGGCCATCCGGCACCCGCCGCGCGTCCGCACGCTCACCTCGATCATGTCCACGCCCTCGGCCCGGATCGGCACCATGCCGAAGATCTCCACGATGCGCAAGCTGATGCAGATCGCCGGCACGCCAGTAAAAGGCCCCGAGGAGGCGGCCGAGGCGGCCGTGGCCCTGAGGCGGCTCACCGGCACTGCGCGCTACCCGATCGACGAGGACCTCATCCGCGACATCGGCCGCCGCTCCTACCAGCGTGACCCCGGCACCGAGGCCGACGACTTCCGGCAGCGAGCCGCGGTCAGCGCATCCGGCAGCCGGCGCAAGGCGCTCGCCGCAGTGCGGATCCCCACTCTGGTCCTGCACGGCGGCCAGGACCCCATCATCAACGTCAAGGCCGGCCGGGCGACCGCCGCCGCGATCCCGGGCGCCCGGCTCGTCATCTACCCGGAAATGGGCCACGACCTGCCGCGGGAACTCTGGCCGTCGATGCTCGACGAGATCGCCGCCCTCGCCACCCAGGCTCCGGCCCGCCCACAATCCCCGCGGCCCGCGACCACACGGTGATCCCCGGCAAGCCGCTACCCTGACCGGCCGCCACGCCGCTGCCCAGCGGTCGGCCAGGGTCCGATCCCACGATGCGCTCCACCGGATGCGAGTCCCGTTAGGCAACGGCCAGAGTGATTTCGGCCCGGCAGCCGCGGACCGGGATGCCGCCGACCACCGTGCAGGCCAGGCGCCTGCACAGCCGCGAGGGCTAACCGGCGCATCAACCGTGGTGCAGGCGGCCCGTCACAAGACGACCAGGATCTTGCCGCCCGACCACAAGCATTTCGCCGTGGTACAGCCGCCGACCGGCGAGGCCAGTCTCATCCTAGTGATAGCCGTTTGCGCCCCCGCGCGATGATTGGGCTGCTGTCCGACGGGCAGGCTCTGGCACCGCCAGGCGGAAACTCATGCGCGTCGATCAGAGTCCGGGTGCTACGGTGAACGGCATGCAGCGTGCTGGCATGACGACGACGCCGGAGCCGGTCCCGGCGCGCTGATCGCTGTCTTTGCTCATTAGCCCCGGGGCGAGTGCCCGGGGCTTTGGTTTGCCTGGGGTCGCCCGCCCGGTTACATGGTCGAGGAGGCCGTTATGTACGATCACCGCAAGCTCGGCCGCGAGCTTGGGCTGTTCGGCACCGACCCGCTGGTCGGGGCTGGGCTGCCGTACTGGCTGCCTGCGGGCGCCGCGGTCCGGCACGCGCTGGAGGAGTACGTGCGGGAACTGGAGCGGCGAGCCGGCTACCAGCACATTTACTCGCCGGTGCTGGGCAAGCGCGAGTTGTATGAGATATCCGGGCACTGGTCGCATTATCGCGACGGCATGTACCCGCCGATGGAGCTGGGCGGGGAGCAGGTCGTGCTGCGGCCCAGCCTGTGTCCGCACCACGCGCTGGTCTACCGGTCCCGCGGGCGGAGCTATCGTGAGCTGCCGCTGCGGCTGGCCGAGCTGGGCGGGCAGTACCGGGCCGAGCTATCCGGGGTGCTCGGCGGGCTGACCAGGGTACGGGCGATGCAGCTGAACGACGCGCACATCTTCTGCACCGCGGACCAGGCAGCGGGCGAGGCCAGCGCCGCGCTGGCGATGATCCGGCAGGCCTACGCCGCGCTCGGCATCGAGCCAGTGCGGTACCGGCTGTCGCTGCCCGGCACCGAAGGCAAATACGTGGGCAGCCCTCACATGTGGGAACAGGCAACCGCCATGTTGGCCGGGATCCTCGCCGATGCAGGTCTGGCCTACGAGGCCGGCGCGGGGGAGGCCGCTTTCTACGGGCCGAAGATCGATGTGCAGGTGGCCGATAGCTCCGAGCGGGAGGCGACCCTGTCCACCATCCAGGTTGACTTCTACCAGCCCGGGCAGTTCGACCTGGACTACATCGGCGCGGACGGAGCCAGGCACCGCCCGGTCATGGTGCACCGCAGCATCGTCGGCAGCATGGAACGGGCGGTCGCGCACCTGATCGAGCGGCACGGCGGCGCCTTCCCCGACTGGCTCGCGCCCGAGCAACTCGTGGTGCTGCCGGTTACCGACGCGCTGCTGCTGCCCGCGGCCTCGGTCGCCCGCCACGCCGCCGAACTCGGGCTGCGCGCCCGCATGGCCGGGCCCGAACTCGGCACTCTGGGCAGCCGCATCAGATCCTCAAGGCTGGTGCCCTACCAGGCAGTCATCGGCCAGAGGGAAGCCGCCGCCGGCCAGATCGCCATCCGGCTGCGGGACGGACGCCGACTGCCTCCGCTACCCGCAGCTGCGGCGCTGACCAGCATCGCGGCCCACGTCGGCGCATACCGCACCGAGCTGTGGGATGCCGCGGCCTAGGCCGCAACATGGCCCGGCTGCCCGATCCGGGGCCGGCTGGGAACTCACGCTGGTCCGCGACGACTGGCCCCTTCCGCGGGCGCTCAGCTCTCGTTGAGAGGTAGGTCCATAACGATCCCTTAGGTGCGGCACCGCCGCCCGGCACGGCGGCTGAACAGCCGATCATATCGGCGGGTCAGCGCGCTCAGCCGTCGTGAGGCGTGGCCACGGTCCGTGACAGACCCCGGCACCCCCGCCCGGGGAGCGCAGCACGGTTGGGTCATTGGTGTCGTCGCGGTGCGGCGCGTTCCCACCAGTCGATGGTTTCTGCGTCGGCGGTCATGCGGTCGAGGAGGTCGGCGATGAACTCGGCGTGAGCGCCGCCGCCTCGGGCGAAGCAGAACTTCCACAGTTCTGCGGCGGCACGGTGGTAGTGGTGGATCGTCTCATCTGCGGCATGGGCGTCGATCTCGCCGACGCGGTAGCGGTCGATCTCTGCCGCGACGTGGCCGAGAAGTTCGGCCAACTGCGATTCGTGGTAGGCGCCCACGCGTTCGCGCGCAGCGCGCCGCTCGGCTTTGGTGGCCATGACCGGGACGGTACCGTGTTTCGACCGGGGCAGCCCTCGGCCGGGGCTCACCAGCCGACACGCGACGCCCTGCTGGCCTGGCTTGACTACCGGCACGCCACCTGGCCCGGCACCGCCAACCGGCACGTCCTGATCACGCGCAAAAGCGCCCTGGGCACCGGGCCCGCCAGCTACCTCGCCGACTACCTCGGCAGGGACCAGCGCGGCATCTCCCTGGAGCACATCCGGCGCGACCGGATCCTGGCCGAAGCCCTGGCCACCGGCGCCGACCCGCTCCACCTTGCCCTGGTCTTCAACATTGACCACACCAACGCGATGGCCTACGCCAACGCCGCTCGCAACCTTCTCAGCAGCCCCGTCCCCATAGATGAGAGTTAGGCACGTCACGCGGAGCACCCACACGGGGCTGGAGAGCTCGGCTACGGAGGGCCCTCAGGGGGAGACATACCCGCTTTCCAACTCTGCGGATGGGGTTCACGCCAGGTCAGCGCGGTCTATGACCTGGCGCTGCGCTCTGGCCCGGTCCTCTGCGGATGTTCACGAACCACGGCGAATAAGACCAGCGCGGCTGACCTTCTGACCGGAAACTAACCCGATGGAGGGCGGCAACTAGTTGCCCTCGGGCGGTATGGCTGCGAGGGGTGCGCGTGGCTTGCGGGAATTACCGTAGGTGGCGTGACACCCCAGAGTGTTATGAGTAACGGAGTGGCTGCCCTGGGTTGCGCGCTTCAGGCGGCTTCGGGGCTGGCGTCGACGAGGATGACTTTCTTGCCGGGGTTGAGGCGCTCGATCTCGCGGATCTTGTCCCGGGTCTGGCGGGCGGGGCTGCGGGGGCTGTAATAACCGGGTCCGGGTTCTTCGTACCGGGCGCCGGGGTCGCAGATGAGGATCCAGGCGATCTCGCAGATGACCCGGGAGACCGCGACGATGGCCTTCTGCTTGCCGCGCTTGCGGGCGATGCGGCGGTACATGGCGCCCAGCCGGGTATCGGTCTTGGCCGCGGTCATCGCGGCCTGGCCGAGCGCGGCGCGCAGGTACCGGTTGCGCCTTGCCGGTGCGGCCGGGCCTGGCGGTCTGGCCGGACTGCATGGTGCGGGAGGTCAGGCGGGCCCAGGCGGCGGCGTGCCCGGGGGCGGGGAACGTTGACGGGCCGGTGCCGAGCTCGGCGATGACGACCCGGGCGTTGCCCTGCCCGATCCCGGTGATCTCATCCAGCCGCCCGGCCAGGCTCAGCGGGGTCGTCCCCTGTTCGGCGCAGCCGGGGGCGTGCCCGCCGCCGGCCAGCCCGCAGGCGGTGCAGCACGGCGCGGTGCGGGGAACCGTCGCCAGCTGCTGCCCGATCGCCTGGTCCAGGCGGGCGATCTCGTCGTTGATCGCGTCGATCAGCCGCAGGTGCGTGCTGATCTCGAAGGCGTGGATGTCGCGGAACCGGCCGGTGAGCGCGTCCGCCAGCTCCCGCCGGGTTAAAGGCAGGGAAAACGGTTGTCAGCAGCGTCGATGCGTGTGAGCTGGGCTGTTGGAGCGTTTTCCAGGAAGTGTTCTCGGAGTGAGAGAACTCCTGAAAAGCGGGAAGCTCAATAGTTATATTCTGTTGTGCCGGAGTATCGATCGTAGGAAAGATCAACACCCCTACCTGCCCGAACGCAGGCTCTCGGCCCGCCAGCTGGCCGACTACCTGGACCGGCGCGCCTTCGCCGTGATCGGCTCATGCCGCCCGGACGGCCGTCCACACGCGGCCATGTCCGCCTGCATCCGACAAGGCCGCGAGTTCTGACTGCCCACGGTCGCCGGTTCGGCACGCGAACGCAACGTGCGTGCCCAGTCCTGGCTGACCATGACGCCCACCATCCCGCTACTGGAACGGATCAGCATCGCCCTCGACGCCGACCTCATCGTGGAAATAGCCCCGCACGCTGCCTGAGCCCAACCTGGACCGAGCCTGGACCACCATGCGATCCCTCCACTCGAATTTGGTTGATACGCCTGTGATCGCGAGGCACCACGATCGAGGCGCGCTGCGCCTCGATCACAGGCATGATCAGGTATTATGCCGAACCCGAGGGGCGATGTGATCTCTGATCACCGGGCATAATGCCACCGAATGTGTTACTGCTGGGTCGTGTGCCGGATATCGGTGACGTCGTAGAGATGATGGACCGGATCATGCACGAGGTACCGCGCAAAGGACTCGACGGTGAAGTGGGCTCCGTCGCTGCGGCTGCCGGTGCGTTGCCATTGATCCGGAGCAAGGCTCTCGAAGTGCGCTGCGATAACGCCAGCGGCTGTGGCCAGTTCCCGGGCCACCGTGACCGGGGCCTGCTCACTGTAGCGGTCTGTTATCGCGGTGGCGTCCTGGTCCCAGTTGGAGAATTGCGGCCCATCCTTGGTGAGCATCAGCGACAGGCGCTGGTCAAACAGCCGCAGGACATCACGGACGTGGCAGCCATTCTCCACGGCTGCGCGTCAGCCCTCCTGGAGCAGGATGAGGCGCGCTTTGGCCAGCATCCGCTTTTCGGCAGCGGACAAGCCGCGACTGGCCTCTCGGCCCGCTAGATCGCGGACTACCTCAACGACCTGGACGAGATCCCCGGATGCCAGCTTCTCCAGGTTCGCCTTATACCGCTGCGACCAAGTGCGTTCATCGTCGCCGCCACTGAGCACGTTTACACACAGCCGATCCCGAAGCTCTCTGGGAGTCGTTCCCAGGGACTGAAGCTCGTTCCTAGGATGACAGCGATCGGACATGGTGTCATGCCGCATCGCGCGCGTCAGACGGTGACGGGATGATTCTGATCGAGAGGCGCGTTGACCTGGGGGACACGACATATCGTGTTATCTGAGTGAGCCAGGGTCCTTGACGGGGCTGCGGGCCTTGAGAGGTGAACGTGATGACCGGTTGGTATGTGGAGCGGACGCCGGGCAGGTCGGCCAACGCCGTGATTGCCGTGACGCTGCTCGCGTTGGGGCTGGTGGCGGCCGTGCCGGTGGCCCTGCTGGCCGCAGTGGTCATGATGATGCTGGGGCACGTCGTCGGCGGGCTCGCGCTGTTCGGCGGTTCGGTCCTCGCTGCCGCCATAGCTGTCGCGCTCGCGGGCATGAGCGGAATGCGGCACCTGCGCAAGCTGCTCTCCCGGGGCAGCAGCCTCCATTTCGTGCGACTGGACGGCAGCCAGTACACCGACGTAGCAGAGCCAGAGGGCAGCGATTACGCCAACGTCGTTGAGCTGGACCGCAGCCAGTACACCGAAATTCACTGACCTGACCCTCCCCGCGCAGTTGCGTAAGGCGTCTCCGCGGAAAGGTCTCTCATTCGGTAACGAGGGATGTCTCGGAACCACCGAGCGCGGCCGGGGCGTCGGCTCTTAGCGGAGTCATTTCAGCTTCTAGCCCGAGCGAATCACCTACGCGGTCAACCAGTTGGTGGTAGCCGCACGTTTAACCATCGTTCGGTAGGCCGTCACTTACTTGCTCGGCTGCGGCACGGTCACGGTGCAGTTGACCTTCGGGTTCACGCCCATGTAGTTGAGAGGACCGGCAAGGATCGTCACAGCGATCGTGCCGGCCTCGGTACAGTTGCTAATAGGTCCGCTGTAATAGCCACGCTGCCCGGCGGCGATGGCGCCGATGATCAGCCATATGACAAGCAGCACCGCTACGATGTGCACCCCGGCCTCCGCTGACGCCTACCGTCTGAACCATGACCAGATGGTCCCTGTAGGCAGCATACCTGGGGCTGCGGTGCCTCAATTAAGGCCCATATAGCGTCATACGCTCACGGTGTTGGTCACCGGTCTTACGCCCGGCCCAGCCTGGGGAGCACCGGCCAGGAGGCGGTCGACGGCTTCGGTGACCGTCTCGGCCAGCGGCGGCCAGGGGAACCTCGGCCGCGAGATGCGCAGGCTGACGATGCCGTGCAACTGCTGCCAGATGAGCTGCGCAGTTCGGGACGCCTCCGGGTTCTCCGGTTCCATGCCGGTGCACTTCGCCACCGCCTCGATCAGGCGCTGGAACGCCTTCCGGCCAGGGAACTCCTCGGCAGGCAAAGTGTCGGGCAGCAGCAGCGGATTGGTGAACATCACCAGGTACTGGCCCGGGTGCTCCAGCCCGAACTCGCAGTAGGCCAGGCATCCGGCTCGCACCTGCTGGCACGGATCGGCGCTTGAATCCTGCGCCTGGTCCTGGAGCTGGACCAGTTCGCCGAAGCGGCGCTCCGCGACCGCTAGGACCAAGGACTCGATGTCGGCGAAGTGCAGGTAGACCGAGGTCGCGGCGACACCCGCCTCGCGGGCGACACCGCGCAGGGTCAGCGGGGCGGCGGGATCGGCCATCAGGCGGCTGGCGGCCTCGATGATGTCGTCGCGCAGCCGTTCACCCTGGCCGCGCGGATTCCGCTGCCGGGCGGGCCCCCCTGGCACGGGTGGCTGTTTGCGGGGTTCCTGCCGTCCCGTCGTCCGGTTCGCAGGCATCCCGGCCTCCTTCCTGGGTGGTCCCGGTCAGGCCACGCGCCGCGACCGCTTAAGACTACACCCGTTGCGCTACAGCTGAACTTTTTCTTTGAAAATTAGTTGACACGCGTAAGGCTACGCTCGTACAGTCAGATTGACAATACAGATGTAGCCTTACGGACGTACAGATGGAGATCACCATGGCCGCGACCTTCGCCACCAAGGAAGTCCCCCGCCCGGCACGGGCCCAGGCGAGCACCGTCTATGCCCGCCGCTGGTACACCCTCGGGGTGCTTTGCCTGAGCCTGCTGATCATCGTCGTCGACTCCACGATCGTGAACGTGGCGCTGCCGACGTTCAGCAGGCAGCTGCACGCGAGCAGCAGCGGACTGCAGTGGATCGTCGATGCCTACACGCTCACATTCGCCGCGCTGCTGCTGTTGGCGGGAGCCATCGCGGACCGCTACGGGCGGCAATACGCGCTGGCCGGCGGGCTGGCCATCTTCGCCGCCGGGTCACTGGCCGCGGCACTCACGAACACTACCGCCGAGCTCATCGCGGCCCGCGCGGTCATGGGCGTCGGCGGCGCCTTCATCATGCCGGCCACCCTGTCCATCATCACCAACGTGTTCACCGACCCGGCCGAGCGCACCAAGGCCATCGGCCTGTGGTCGGCGGTAAGCGGCCTCGGCGTCGCGATCGGCCCGGTGGCCGGCGGCTGGCTGCTCACCCACTTCAGCTGGGACTCGATCTTCCTGGTCAACCTGCCGATCGTCGCGGTCGCGCTGGTCGCGGGGCGCTGGCTGATCCCCGCGTCGCGTGCGCCGCAGTCCGGGCGCCTGGACCTGATCGGCGCGGCGCTGTCCGTCGCCGCGTTCACCGTGGCGACCTACACGATCATCGAGGCCCCCGGCAACGGCTGGCTGTCCGTCACCACCCTCGGCCTGGCCGCGGCGGCGGTCGTCCTGCTCGCCCTATTCGTCACCTGGGAGGCGCGCAGCGACCACCCGATGCTGCCGCTGCATCTGTTCCGGAACCCGCGCTTCACCGGGGCAGGCGTCTCGATCACCGTGATGTTCTTCGCACTGTCCGGCGTGGTGTTCCTGAGCACGCAGATCTACCAGTTCGTGCTCGGCTACAGCCCGCTGGCTGCCGGGGTCCGCGCGCTGCCCTCCGCGGCCGCGCTGGCCATCTTCAGTCCGCTGGGCGCGTCCCTGGCTAAGCGGACCGGACCGGTGGTCCCGGTGGCGCTGGGCCTGACCGCGGTGACCGCCGGGCTGGCGGTGTTCGCGACCGCCTCGGCCACCTCCGGATACGGACACTACGTCCTGGCCATGGTCATCATCGCCTCCGGGATCGGGCTGTCGATGTCGGCCGCGACCTCGGCCTCCATGCAGGAGCTTCCGCCGACGATGGCCGGGGTGGGCTCGGCGGTGAACGACACCACCCGCAATATGGGCAGCGTCCTGGGCGTGGCGGTCTTCGGCAGCATCGCGGCGTCGGTGTTCGCCAGCCGGATGGCGCACCTAGCCGGCGCGCACGCCGCCGCCGGGTCGATGGGCGCGGCAGCGGCGGCCGCGCACGCGGCCGGAGCGCACGGCGCGGCCCTGCTGCAGGCCGCGGCCAGCGCGTTCGTCACCGGCGCCGATCGCGCCGTGCTGGCCGGCGCGATCGCCACGCTGGCCGGCGTGCTGATCGCCGTTCGAACCCTGCGGACCCGGCAGAGCGCCCCGGCGCCGAACCTCGCGCCGACCGTGGCGCCCGTGTCGGCCGAGGCTCACCTGGCCACCGAGGTTCCCGTGGCAGCCAAGGTTCCCGAGCAGGCCGCAGACCTCGCGGCAGGCCCGGTTTACGGGCCGACCGATGTTCCGGTTCCCGTGGCAGCCAAGGTTCCCGGGCGGACCGCAGACCTCGCAGCGGGCCGGGCTTACCGGCCGGCCGATGTTCCGGTTCCGGTCACGGTTCCCGTGCTGACCGAAGCCGGTGCCGTGTAGGTAGCCCGCGGTTAAGCACACGCGGTAGGAGGGTCGCCATCCTCGCGCAGGATGGCGACCCTCAGCGTTTCCGCGGCAATGGTGCGGCATCGGTAGGCCTTGGCCCTATTCCGCTGCCCCGGCGCGCGCCATGATGGCAGCGGGGGAAGGGAGCGGACATGACAGCTGATCAACTCGGCTATTTGTTCGGGGTGGCCATCTGCTTCGGCCTGATCGGATTCGCCATCGGCAGGTACAAAGGGCGCCCGGCGCTCGGCTTCTGGCTGGGGTTCCTGATCGGCCTCATAGGGCTGATCGTCATCGCGTGCGTCCCGCGGAGCCAGGGAGAAGATGGCCGACGCGCAACGCCAGTACGAGCTGCAGGCGCGGGCGGCGGGGTATCCATATCCGCCTCAGCAGCCGTACCAGCCCTACCCCCCTCCCCCTCAGCAGGGGTACCAGCCCTACTCTCCTGCGGATCAGGGGCCGTACCCACAGTAGCCGCCGCCGGGCCAGTGGCAGCCGCCGCCCGGCCAGTGGCAACCACAGCAAGACCAGTGGCAGCAGCCGCCTCCTCGGGAATCATGGGAGCAGCCGTCCAGCACGTGGCCGCAGCAATGACGATCTTCCAGCCCTGGATCACGATGCTCTGGTCTTCCTCGTCGACCCAGACGGTGGGGGACCCGTTATTGGGGGAATCCGGGTCTGCGCCGATCAGCCGGAGTGCCATGGCAGCAGCGGGTCAATGTCGTCTTCGCGGGCTTCCGGCAGCTTGCGGGCCGCCGTCCGGGCATTGTCGCTTTCCTCGGAGTAGATCAGGATCTGTACTGCGCGGTTGAGGGTGCGCTGTTCCTGACCCGGACCGTTGAGGACCTGGTTCAGCAGCGAGATCGCCAGCACGTCCACTACACCGCCGACAGTGAAGCCGACGCCGAAGGCGGGGTACGACGCAGGACCACCCTATGTCGAATTTCGGAAGACCGAGCTTGTAAGCGAGTTCATGGGCTACGGCTTGGGCCGCCATGCAGGCCGCTGGAGAACGGCGGACTGCCCGCGTTTGCCCGCCGGCGCCGCCCTTCCTCGATCCACGCGGGGATCGCCTCCGGGTCGGCCCCGGCCGCGCGGCATAGACCTGCGGCCTGGCGTTCACGCGGCTCGTCCAGCTGGCCCTCGGCGGTGCCTTCGGCCAGCCTGCGACCTCGGCGAGCAGGTCTGCGCGCCCGGCCGGGAACTCACGGAGCGCGGCCACCGCGGTGGCCTCCTCCTCGGCGCTCAGCTCTCGCCACCGGGCATGCCGCTTCGCCGTACCCGAAAGCCGGGCGACGAGAATCCGGTCAGCTTCTGGTCGCTTACCGGTCATGTGTTCTAGTATTACTGCCGCGCTGCCCGCTGACTGGACTGTGCCAGATATCTGGATCACCCGTCAGCGGCGTCACCGGTCCCATACTTTTAGTGATATGACAGTCACTAACGGATACTGCCATGTCCCGCCCGGAAGCTGGGACCGCGACGCCGCGACGCCGGAAGTCCCTGGCTTACTCATCTCCCGGGCCCGGGGCATCCTGTCCCGCATCGATGACTCCTTCCCCTGGACCGCTGATAACGGGCGCCCGGTGCTGATGGCTCGCGACGAGCTGGCAGAAGCCCTGGATGCCCACGGGCGGCTGCGGACCGGGCAACTGCACCCAGAGTTGGAGTTTCCCGAGCTAGAGCACGAGACCGAGGCGCTGGAGATCGCCCTGGGGAAGGTTGCGGAGGACATCGGGGACTGGGCTGAGGCCCTAGTGATGATGATCGCCGAGCACTGCGGGGAAGAAGTGGCCGCTTACGTGAGCGGCGCCCAGGGGAGCAGAAGTGAGTGTTAAGCGTGCCCGCGAAACCATGAGGGAACTGCCAAGGGCGCGGCGAGGGGGAGCGCCCTTGGGATGCCGCCCGAGACGAACGACGTGGCCTCATGACCGCCGCGCCGAGCGCACGCTCCCCGCCCGCACCGCATGCATCCGCGCCCTAGCCGAAACGCGCAGATTCAGGAGGAACGCTGGCAACTCCTCCTCGCCGAAGGGCCAGGAGCCACCGGCCTGGGCCAGCCGCTCGATGACCGCGAGCAGGTCGTGGATCCGGTTCACGGCAGCGTGGAATGCCGCCGGGTTACTGTCCGGCGCAGAAAACGGCTTGTAGAAACGGGTGCGGGGCAGGCGCGCTGGTGGCATAAATCCGTCTGCCAGTAGACCGAGTAGTACTCGTGGGCGGCGCGGGCGACCGGGATCAGCGTGACCGGCTTGCGGCCGGAGACGGCGCCGAACGTCATCGGCGCGGCTGCGGTCCGCTGGACGGAGGCGACGTCGAGGACCGGGGTCAGCGGGCCGGGGTCGGCCGGGTAGACGCCGCTCAGCACGACCGGGCCGTAGGTCACCGCCTGGACGCCGGGGTAGTCGGGGGTGGGCTCGAACGCCAGCCGCATCGGCAGCGTGATCTCCAGCAGGTCACCGGGGCGCCACTGGCGCCGGAGGGCGATCCACCGCCCGGACCCCGGCACTGGCGCCGGCAGGGTGCCGGGGACCTGTACGCCGTTGAGCGTGACCACGGGCGGTCCCGCCACCCAGCCCGGCACGCGGACCCGCAGCGTCATCGTGGCGGTGCCCGAGACCACGGACAGGCGGGTCACCGGCTCGTCGGGGAAGCCGGTCGCCTGCCGCAGCACCAGCGCGCCGAACCTCACCTGTGAGGGGATGAACAGGTTGACGGAGATGCCGTCCGTGCCGCGGGTGTAGATGGTGTCGGCGAACTTGGCCTGGGTCTCCAGGCCGGTGGCGGTGTCGCAGGTGAAGGTGTCGTAGTCGGTCGCGTACACGCCGGGGTTGCCGTGGGGGAAGTAGTTGAGCGGCTGGCGCTTGAACGCGCCCGCCGACAGCCCGGTGTAGTAGCAGTTGAAGCCGTGCGGCGAGCGAGGGTCCTGCTCCCCCAGCATCTGGTTGAACAGCGCGCGCTCGTAGTAGTCGAGCAGGTCGGTCCGGGTCGGCTGGTGGAAGTGCAGCAGCCTGGTCAGCTTGAGCAGGTTGTAGCTGACGCAGTTCTCGCAGGTGAAGTTGGACAGCTGGCTGGCGATGGCGCCGGGCGGCTGGAAATGCTCGTAGTTGCCCGCTCCCCCGATGACGTAGATATGGTGCGCGGTCACCATGTCCCAGAAGTTCCAGGCGATGTCGCGGTAGGTGGCGCTGCCCGTCTCCTCCCACATCCGGACGCACGCGATGATCTTCGGCGTGGTGACGTTCGCCTGCAGCCCGGCCAGCGCGTCGACCCCGGCCGCCAGCGGATTGAGCACCTGCGCGTGGTAAAAACGCTGCGCGGCGGCCAGGTACCGTTCCGAGCCGGTGATCGTGTAGAGGTTGGCCAGCGCCTCGGGTAGCCCGCCGAACTCGGTCCCGAGGACCATCTGCATCTGCGCGTAAGGAAGCCGGGCGGTGCGCCAGTCCACCCAGTCGCCGAGCTGGACCGCGACGTCGAGCGCCTGGGCGTCCCCGGCCAGCTGGTACTGGTCGATCATCCCCGCCAGGTACTTGTGGATCATGTAGTACGGCGACCACACCGGCCTGCCCTGCTCCAGCCAGTCGAAGAAGACCTCGGGGAAGGCCGACAGGTAGCCGGGGTGGAACCCCGCCTGACGCGCCCGGGCCTGCAGCATGGCGAGCTGGTCCACCAGGTACCGCCCGCGCGCCAGGGCCTCGTCGTTACCGGTGTTCGCGTAGGTGAGCGCGAGCCCGGACAGCAGGTGCCCGGTGGTGTGCCCGCGCACCTGGGACACCGGCCGCTCCCAGCCGCCGCAGGGTTGCGCCGCCGAGGCGAGGCCATAATTCAGCCGGAAGGACCGCAGCATCCGCTCCGGGTCAAGGAACAGCAGGTACGCGGTGTTCCTCTGCTGATTCTGGCTAAACGAGCTGGCGAGCAGGTCCACGGCCGACAAGGGCAGGGCAGCGGCCCGCCCGGCGGTGCCGTTCGGCGCGTAGCCGCCGGGCTGCGGCCTCACGTTGCCGCGGCCGAACGGGCTCGCGGGCGTCCGGCCTGCGGCACCGACGGGCGACGATGAGCCGGTGACCAGGAGCTGTTCAGCGACCAGCGCGCCGGCGCCGAGCACGACCAGCACCTCCCGCCTGCTCAGGCCCGCCGGCTTACTGCCCGCCTCATCCACGTCCGAGGTCCTTTGCCGTCTCCGCCCCGGGGATGATCGTACCCACCGATCGTCCTCCGCATGGCGGGCCCGGGCCGCGCGAGGAAGTTCTTACGTGGTGGTTACGTACGCTGCGGTCCGTGAGCCGCAGCGCACTCTCGGTCGTATTCCTAGGTAAGTGGCCAGTGCCACGCGGCAGCGCTAGATCATGAGCCTTCACATCGTGAACGCTCCCGGGCTCATGATCGCTCGTCTCCCTCCTATCCGTGAAAGCGCGCCGCGGGCACTGGCCATCACGGCGTTGAGGCTCACGAAGAGGGGATCAGCCCCGGATCACGAGGACGGTGAGCGCCGCCAGCGTCAGGGTGACGGCGGCCGCCCCGCCGTGCACGACGATCAGGCGGCTGGTGAAGGACGGCGCCGGCTGGCCGGCGCCGCTGCGCCTGGCGGCGCGGGTGTTGGCCGCGAACCAGGCCAGCCCGATGCAGGCCGTGGCCACGATGAGCCCGAACGCGATCCAGCCGAGCACCCGGAAATGAACCAGCGTGAAGCCCAGCCAGAAGCCGAGGCCGCTGATCGCGCACGCCGGGTGGGCGAACTCCGCCACCGACCGCAGGTCCGGCACGATCGGCGCCTGCCTGGACGCGATCAGCGAAGGCGGAGCGAACGGGTCGCCCGTCGCCCGCCGCCTTTCCCGCCGCGACAATGATCCCGCGGCGGGTGCGACCGAGACCGATCGCGCCGCAGCGGGGGACGGTGAGGAAGAGGCCGGAGCGGCCTGTGTGACTAGAGTGGCGGAAGCTGATGGGGTGGCGGAACGGGCACGGCCGAGGGTGCTGGTGATGAGCAGGTAGAACCCGGCTCCCGCGGTGAACAGCCAGAGCACCAGCACCACGATGGCCATCGCCGTCCCACCTCCGCCTGGAATCTACCCGACTCGTTAAACGGCCCGGGTCGGGCTTGGATCCCGGATCCGAGCCTGGAATGGGTGGGCCGGGGGTGAACTCTGCGGCGTTCGCGGCTGGCCGTGCCGCCGGCCCCGGCGCCGGTGTCGGTAAGCCGACACGAACCGCGTCGGCTAGGTGACTGATCACCGCATCGCGATCCGGCAGGCTGACAACAACCAGCCAACAGGACAGCCGCTAAGGAGCAATCATGACGGTGCGCTTACGGCCGCGTTCGCGTGGCGACGGCGGGCGCCCGGGCCCGGCAGAATCGGTCGCGGCCCGAAGGCCGCGGTTCGCCGATCATCCCAAGATCAGGCAAACCCGGTCGAGAACCTACAAAGTACTCTGAGTGACCAGTTTTTTATTTTGTATGCGAAGGAATGAGCGGGGTCATACAGTGGATCATCCGGTAGACACCGGGCGTGACTTGGATCATGTCCCGGAATACCGGAAGAAACGCTGCTAACCTGGCTCTCAATCCCGCTTTCAAGCCATCCGTCATCCACAGGGGCCGTGATCACGGATGGTGACCAGGAACCACTGCTCGTTCGGCATGATTGGGTTTTTCCTGGGTAGCTGGGGCTGCGGAAGATCAGTTCAAAGGGGAACTCATGACTCCGGTCATCGGCATAGCCACCTACGACGACGAGGCTGCCTGGCGTAACTGGGCAACCCGGGCGGCGCTGCTGCCGTACTCGTACGTGGACGCGGTACGTGACAGCGGCGGGCGGCCGGTGCTCCTGCCGCCCGGCGGGACCGACGAGGAGGCCAGCGCGACGGTCGCGGGGATGGACGGGCTGATCGTGGCGGGCGGGCCGGACGTCGACCCGGCCAGGTACGGCGCGGCGCGGCACCCGCTGACCCACCTGCCGGTGCCGGTGCGCGACGCATGGGATCTGGCCGTCACCAGCAGCGCGCTGCGGCTCGGCGTACCGCTGCTGGCCATCTGCCGCGGCATGCAGGTCCTGAACATCTCCCGCGGCGGCACGCTGCACCAGCACGTGCCGGACCTGGTCGGGCACGCACGGCACGGCGGCCCGGAGGTCGGTTTCGGCGCGCACAAGATCCGCGTCAGCCCGGGCAGCATGCTGGCCGGGATCCTGGCCCCGGGGGCGGAGGACGGGTACTTCGAGGTGGCCGAGGACACCTACTACGACGTGCCCACCCGCCACCACCAGGCTGTCGACCTGCTCGGTGACGGGCTCCAGGCGGTCGCCTGGGAGCAGGACGGCATGATCGAGGCGGTCGAGGCCGGCCCGTCCGCGCTTGACGGGTTCTCCGGATTCGTGCTCGGCGTGCAGTGGCATCCCGAGCAGGGCGATGACCTGCGGGTGTTCGGCGCCCTGATTACCGCCGCGGCGGAACGGGCGGCCCAGCGGGCGCAAGTACTTGCGCCTATGGTCTAATTTTGCGTTAAGTGCTGTGTGCGCAGTGCACACAGCATCGCTTGATCAGGAGTCACCGCCGTGCCGGGAGGGTCCCCCGCCGTCATCACCGCGGTGTTCCGCGCGGTGCGGACGGGGAACGCCTTCGAGGAAACCGTCGAGCGGCTGCTCGAGGGGGTCAAGCTAGGCGTCTACGCGCCGGGCGACAGGCTGCCCCCGGAACGCGAGCTCACCCGCAGGCTCGGGGTCAGCCGGATCACGCTGCGGGAGGCGCTGCGCGAGCTAGCCGCGGCGGGCTACGTCGAGACCAAGCGCGGCAGGTTCGGCGGCACGTTCATCATCCGCACCCCCGAACCGCTGGTTCCTGACGAGCTCACCCGCACCGCGCGCGACATGGGCGGCGACCTCGACGACGCGCTGACCTTCCGGCGGGTGGTGGAGACCGGCGCGGCCGAGATGGCGGCCCGGGCCAGCCTGACCAGGCAGCAGCGGGAGAGCCTGGCCGAGTGCCTGGCGGCCATCGCCGAGTGCGACCCCTCCGGCTACCGGCAGGCGGACACGCGGCTGCACCTGGCGATCGCGGCCGCGGCGGGCTCGCCGCAGCTGACCGCCAGCGTCGTCGAGGCCCGGGTCCGGCTGGTCGACCTGCTGAACGCCATCCCCATGCTGGAGCGGAACCTCGAGCACGCGAACGTCCAGCACGCGAGCATCGTGCGGGCTATCCTCGCCGGCGACCCGGAGCGCGCCCGCAAGGTGATGGCCGAGCACGTCGCGGGGACCGCGGCGCTGCTGCGCGGATTCCTCGAGGTGTTATAGGTGAGGTGCTAGCCCGGGGGGACGACCCCCCAGAATCCCCCCGATCTTGGGGGGAAACCGTTCCCCCCAAACCCCCTCGGCCCCACGACCGCCTGCGGCGGCCGCGGGGTGGGTCGCATGGGCTCTTGACACGCTGGCTGGGGCAGTGCGTGAATACCTTCATTCAATGGACCAGTTCCAGCCATATTGTGCATGCTTCCCGTAGGGAGATCGCATGGCCGACGACATAGCCGCTGCGACCGCGGCGGGCGACGATGAGCGCCGCCTCCACGAGCTTGGCTACGCGCAGGAGCTCCTGCGGCGGATGTCGGGGTTCTCGAACTTCGCCGTCTCGTTCACGATCATCTCGATCCTGTCCGGCTGCCTGACCCTGTTCTACTTCGGGATGGAAGAGGGCGGTCCCGCGATCATCGTCTGGGGGTGGCCGATCGTCGGGATCTTCACCCTGCTCGTCGGGCTGTCCATGGCGGAGGTCTGCTCCAGCTTCCCGACGGCCGGCGGCCTGTACTACTGGGCGGCCAAGCTCTCGCCGCGGCACGGCCCGGTCTGGTCCTGGTTCACCGGCTACTTCAACTTCCTGGGCCAGGTGGCGATCACCGCCGGCATCGACTTCGGCGCGGCGCTGTTCATCAACTTCCTGTTCAGCCTGTGGTTCAACTTCAGCGTGTCGACGCACTGGCACACGATCGTGATCTACGCCTGCGTGCTGCTGCTGCACGGCCTGCTGAACCAGTTCGGCATCCGCCTGGTGGCGCTGCTGAACAACGTCAGCGTCTGGTGGCACATCACCGGCGTGCTGCTCATCGTCGCCGTGATGATCTTCGGCCTGAAGGCGGGCGCGCACCACGAGTCGGCCAAGTACGTGTTCACCGACCTGCACAACCTGTCCGGGTTCCACATCGGCTGGTGGTACATCCTGCCGATCGGCCTGCTGATGGCCCAGTACACCTTCACCGGGTACGACGCCTCGGCGCACATGACCGAGGAAACGCATAACGCCGCGCGCAGCGGCCCGCGCGGCATCGTCATGTCGATCCTGATCTCGCTCATCGCGGGCTGGATCCTGGTCATCGGCATCACGTTCGCGATCCAGAAGTCGAACTACCTGGGTGAGGCGACCGCGGTCGTGGCCCCGGGCCAGATCTGGATCGACGCGATCGGCCGGACCGGCGCCGAACTGCTGCTGCTGGTGGCGATCGGCGCGCAGCTGTTCTGCGGCATGTCGTCGGTCACCGCGAACTCGCGGATGATCTACGCGTTCTCCCGGGACGGCGCGCTGCCCGGCTCGCGGATCTGGCACGTGGTGAACAAGCGGACCAGGACGCCGACCAACGCGATCTGGCTGGCGGCCGGCGGCGCGCTGATCCTCGGCCTGCCTTACCTGTGGAACTCCGCGGCCTACGGCGCCGTGACCGCGATCGCCACCATCGGCCTGTACGTCGCCTACGTGGCCCCGACGTTCCTGCGGCTGCGGCAGGGCAGCAGCTTCAAGCGCGGGCCGTGGCACCTGGGCCGGTGGAGCTACGTGATCGGCTGGATAGCCGTGGTCTGGGTGGTGTTCATCTTCTTCCTGTTCATGCTGCCGCAGTTCGGGCCCATCGGGTACAGCACCTTCAACTACACGTGCATCGCGGTGGCCGTGGTGATCGGGTACGCCGGCCTCACCTGGTGGCTCTCGGCCCGGCACTGGTTCACCGGGCCCAAGGTCCAGGGCACGCCTGAGGAACTGGCCGCGATCGAGCGCGAACTGACGTCCACATGACGGACGGGCACGGGCACGGGCACGGTCACGGTGACGGGCCGGGCGGTCCGGCCGGAGCGGACCGCCCGGGCGGGGGGAACGGCCCGGGCGGGGCGCGGCGCGGCCGGCTGACGCTGGACCGGCTGCGCGAGGACATCGCCGGGGGGGCGATCGACACCGTCGTGCTCGCCTTCACCGACATGCAGGGCCGGCTGGCGGGCAAGCGCCTGTCCGCGGAGTTCTTCCTCGAGGAGGTCGCCGAACACTACTCGGAGGGCTGCAACTACCTGCTCGCCGTGGACGTGGACATGAACACGGTCGACGGGTACGCGATGTCGTCCTGGGAGCGCGGCTACGGCGACTTCGTGATGGTGCCCGACATGAGCACGCTGCGGCAGGTCCCGTGGCAGCCCGGGACGGTCATGGTCATCGCCGACCTGACCTGGCTGGACGGCGCGCCGGTGGTGGCCTCGCCGCGGCAGATCCTCGCGGCGCAGACCGCGCGGCTGGCCGAGCGCGGACTGGTGGCGCTGGCCGGGACCGAGCTGGAGTTCATCGTCTACCGGGACACCTACGAGGAGGCGGCGGCCAAGGACTACCGCGACCTGGTCCCGGCCAACCTGTACAACGTGGACTACTCGATCCTGGGCACGGCCAGGATCGAGCCGCTGCTGCGCCGGATCAGGAACGAGATGGCCGGGGCCGGCCTGTACGTGGAGTCGGCCAAGGGCGAGTGCAACCTCGGGCAGCACGAGATCGCGTTCCGCTACGCCGACGCGGTGACCACCTGCGACAACCACTCGATCTACAAGACCGGGGCCAAGGAGATCGCCGACCAGGAGGGCACGAGCATCACGTTCATGGCCAAGCCGAACGCCCGCGAGGGCAACTCCTGCCACATCCACCTGTCGGTGCGCGGCACCGACGGCACGGCGGTGATGGCGGGCGACGGGCCGTTCGGCCTGTCCCGGCTCGGCGAGCACTTCCTGGCCGGGCAGCTCGACGCGATGCGCGAGCTGACGCTGTGCTACGCCCCCAACATCAACTCCTACAAGCGCTACGTGCCCGGCAGCTTCGCGCCCACCTCGGTGCGCTGGGGCCCGGACAACCGGACCTGCGCGCTGCGCCTGGTCGGGCACGGGCACTCGCTGCGCGTGGAGAACCGCGTCCCAGGCGGCGACGTGAACCCCTACCTGGCCGTGGCGGCGATGATCGCCGCCGGGCTGCACGGCATCGACCATGAGCTGCCGCTCGAGCCGCCGGTGACCGGCAACGCGTACACCGACACCACGGCTCGCGTGCCGCACACCCTGCGCGACGCGCTTGACCTGTGGGAGAAGAGCGGGCTGGCCAGGCAGGCGTTCGGCGCGGACGTCGTGGAGCACTACGCCAACTACGCCCGGGTCGAGCTGACCGCCTACGACGCCGCGGTGACCGACTGGGAGCTGCGCCGCTGCTTCGAGCGCCTGTAATCCGGGAGGAGCCCGCATGACCGAGTTCACCGTGCTCAACCCTGCCACCGAGGAGCCGGTCACCACGGTGACGCAGGCCTCCGCGGAGGAGGCCGACGAGGCGATCGCCCGCGCCGCGGCCGCCTGGCCCGCGTGGCGGACCGTCTCGCCCGGGGACCGGGCTAGGCTCCTGCGCTCGTTCGCCTCTGCCGTCGATGCGGCGTCCGAGGAGCTGGCCGGGCTGGAGGTGGCCGGGTCTGGCCATCCCGTCGGGGCGGCCCGGTGGGAGGCCGGGCAGGTCCGCGACGTGCTGATGTACTACTCAGCAGCCCCGGAACGATTGTCCGGCAGGCAGATCCCGGTCCCGGGCGGGCTGAACGTCACGTTCCACGAGCCGGTCGGCGTGGTCGGGCTGATCGTGCCGTGGAACTTCCCGATGCCCATCCTGTCCTGGGGGATGGCCCCGGCGCTGGCCGCCGGCTGTACCGTCGTGGCGAAACCGGCCGAGCTGACCCCGCTGACCGCCATGCGGATCGGGTCGCTGGCGTTGGAAGCCGGGCTGCCCGAGGGGGTGTTCCAGGTGCTGCCAGGCAAGGGCAGCGTCGTGGGGCAGCGGCTGGTCGACCACCCCGCGGTGCGGAAGATCGTGTTCACCGGGTCGACCGAGGTCGGGCAGTCGATCATGGCCGGGTGCGCGCGCCAGATCAAGCGGCTCACCCTGGAGCTCGGCGGCAAGAGCGCCAACATCGTCTTCGCCGACGCCGACGTGGAGCGGGCCGCGGCGACCGCGCCGTACGCGGTGTTCGACAACGCCGGGCAGGACTGCTGCGCGCGGTCCAGGATCCTGGTCCAGCGCTCGGTGCTCGACCGGTTCATGGAGCTGTTCGAGCCCGCGGTGCAGGGAGTCGCGGTCGGTGACCCCGCGTCGGCGGCGACCGAGATGGGGCCGCTGATCTCGGCCGCCCACCGCGCGCACGTCGCCTCCTACGTGCCGGAGGGCGCGCCGGTGGCGTTCCGCGGGCAGGCGCCCGCCGGGCCGGGGTACTGGTACCCGCCGACCGTGCTCGCCCCGGTGCCGCCGGACGACCCGGCGTACACCGAGGAGGTGTTCGGGCCGGTGGTGACGGTGACGCCGTTCGAGGACGAGGCGGACGCGGTTCGCATCGCGAACGACACGCCCTACGGCCTGTCCGGCTCGATCTGGACGCGTGACGTGGGCCGGGCGATCCGGGTGGCGCGGGCGGTGGAGACCGGCAACCTGTCGGTCAACTCGCACTCGTCGGTGCGCTACTGGACGCCGTTCGGCGGCTTCAAGCAGTCCGGGCTCGGCCGCGAGCTCGGACCCGACGCCCCGGACGCGTTCACCGAGACCAAGAACGTCTTCATCTCGACACAGGAATGAGCCAGCCCATGCAGCGCTTGCAGGATCGGGTCGCGGTCATCACCGGGGCGGGCAGCGGGATCGGCCTGGCCACCGCCCGCAGGCTCGCGGCCGAGGGGGCCCTGGTGGTGGCGGTCGACATCGACGAGGAGGCCGGCAAGGCGGCCGCGGAGCAGGCCCGCGGCGAGTTCATCGCGGCCGACGTGGCCAGCGAGGACGACGTCCGGCGGCTGTACGAGTCGGTGGTGGCGCAGCACGGGCGGGTCGACATCGCGTTCCACAACGCGGGCATCTCGCCCCCCGACGACGACTCCATCCTGACCACCGGGCTCGAGGCGTGGCACCGCGTGCAGCAGGTGAACCTGACCTCGGTGTACCTGTGCTGCAAGCACGTGATCCCGCACATGCAGCGGCAGGGCAAGGGTTCGATCATCAACACCGCCTCGTTCGTCGCGGTGCTGGGGGCGGCCACCTCGCAGATCTCCTACACCGCGTCCAAGGGCGGGGTGCTGGCGATGAGCCGCGAGCTCGGCGTGCAGTTCGCGCGGGAGGGGATCAGGGTCAACGCGCTGTGCCCCGGCCCGGTGAACACGCCGCTGCTTCGCGAGTTGTTCGCCAAGGACCCGGAGCGCGCGGCGCGCAGGCTGGTGCACATCCCGATGGGCCGGTTCGCCGAGGCGGCGGAGATAGCGGCCGCAGTGGCGTTCCTGGCCAGCGACGACGCCTCGTTCATCACCGCCTCGTCGTTCCTGGTCGACGGGGGCATCAGCGGGGCGTACGTGACGCCGCTGTAGTGCTGGGTTGGCGCTCGGTGGCGGCAGCGGCTGCCACCCAGGGCTGCCGCCACCGAGCGCGGTTAAGGGTTACTAGTTGTAGTACCAGAGTTCTGGCGTGGCGTAGTACTGGGTCAGGTTCTCCCAGGCCTGCGGGTTCACCGCCGACAGCGTGTTCTTCCAGGCCCAGATGACGTCCGGGTTGGGCTGGAACTGCACCGGCTGGTTCTCGGTCAGGAACGATGCCTCGTTCTTGACCGCCGACGGGTTACCGCTCGAGATCGAGGCGTTGATCAGGGCGTCGGCGGTCGGGTTGCTGTAATCGCCCACCTGTTCGGGCCCGCCGGTGTTGTACAGCCCGAACTGGGTCGCGTACGGCGAGTCGGTAAAGCCGCCGAAGTCCTGCATGGCCCACTTGTTCACGTTCGCCGGCGCGGACGGGTCGAAGTAGTTGGCGATGATGTAGTTGAAGTTGCTGCCCGACAGCGTGATGTGGATGCCGGCCTGGTTCGCCTTGGACACGAAGTCCGTGGCCTGGTACCCGATCAGCGCCGGCGAGGTGCTGTAGATGTAGTTGAACGCCAGCTTCGTGCCGGCCGGGATGCCCGCCCCGCAGTTGCTCGCGCCGGTGCCCGGGCTCGAGCACACATCAGTCCCGCCCGGGTTGACCGTCCAGCCGTGCGCCTTCAAGATGCTCACCGCGGTGGAGACGCTGAACGGGTACGGGTCGGTCGCCGCGTCGGCCGGCAGGTACGGGCTCTGCGGGTAGGCCGGGATCGGCCCGTAGCTCGGCGCGCCCGCGCCGTGCATGAACGCGGTGATCCAGCCCTGCTCATCCACCAGGTGCGCGAGCGCCTGCCGGATGTACAGCTGGCTGATGATGTTGTCGAAGTCGCCGGTGGTGTCCTTGAAGTTGTACGCCGCCATCGTCTGGCCGTAGTCCGGCTCGCCGAAGTAGCTGTAGCCGAGCTTCAGCACCGCCGGCAGCTGCGGGACGTCGTTGAAGTCGACATAGGCGACGTCGATGGCGCCGGCCCGGATCGCGTTGAACTCCGCGGTGTTCGAGGTGAACGGGACACCCTGGAAGTTCGACTGCGGGGTCACGTGCGGCCCGCCGTAAGTGGCGTTCGGCACCATGGTGAACCCGCCGGTGGTGGCGTTGTAGGCGGACAGCTTGTACGGACCGTCGACCACCTGCCACAGCGGGTTGGTCGCGAACGTGCTCAGCGACTTGGCCTGCGTGATCAGGTAGTTGTAGATCTTCGTCATCGTGGCCGGGGTCCACCCGGACGCCGGGATGATCGCGCCGCTGGCCGACTCCTTGGCCCACACCGTGCTCGGCAGCGGGATGATCGGGCCCTGGCCCAAGATGTCATCGGTGAACCACGACGGGTTGACCGGGGAGTTGAGGTTCATCACCAGCGTGGTCGCGTCCGGCTCGGTCATGCTCGTGATGTTGTCCGGCAGGTGGCCGGGCACGTAGCCCTCCCAGTTCGCCGGGGACTCCTTGATCGCGGCCTTGACCAGGTCGATGAAGAACAAGATGTCGTTCGCGGTGATGGCCTGGCCGTTCGACCACTTGTAGCTGCTCTTCAGCGAGATCGTGACGGTCTTGTCGCCGTTGGAATACACCACCGGGTTGGCGATGCTCATCGGCGGGTACAGCTCGGGATCGGTCCCGTACACCGTCCAGTACAACGGCCGCCACATCTCCCAGATGAACGTGAAGTTGTTAAAGACCGAGTTGGACGCCGACGGCACGACCGGGAAGATGTAGTTCGGCGTAGCGCCGGGCTGCATGGCCCAGGTGATCGTCCCGGCCTTCTTCGGGCCGCTAGCCGACGCGATCGGCACCGTGCCGATCCCGCCCGGCACCGTGACACTCCCGGGCGTAGTAGTCGTCGACGTACTGCTACTGCTACTGCTGCTGCTGCTGCACGCGGCAAGGGCGGTGAGGCTCGCAACCGCTACCGCTACCACGGCAGCCTTGCTCCGGTGTCTGATCATCGGCCCTCCCTCCCTGCGCTGATGGCGCTCGTGGTCCGTCCTGAGGTCATGAGCTTCTCGCCTTCTCTCTTTGAAGTTCGCCGGTGATCCGCTCCGCCACAGTCGCGGGGCAATGGGTGGCCGTGCCCCAACCTGGTTACGGCTCTCCTCCCCGGCGCACACGCGCCGATTCGGCTGAGCCGACAGGTCAGTTAGGGCCACGGTAAGTTCGATATTGCATCGTTATCCCCGCAAAAAAGTCACAATTTGGTCACCGAACGGTGAATCCGGTCCGTAATTCGGGGGTCAGGTTCCGGATGATGCCCCCGCGGCACGAAGCCCCGCCCGGGCGAATTGTGCGGTCCCGATCCATTGGTCAGGGCGAGCGCGGGGTGCGCAGGCGGACGCCAAAGGGGGCGGCAGCCGCTGTCGGCTGCCGCCCCTGAGCGTGACGGATGGTTACTAGTTGAAGAACCAGAACTCCGGCGTGGCGTAGTACTGGGTCAGGTTCTCCCAGGCCTGCGGCATTACCGCCGACAGCGTGTTCTTCCAGGCCCAGATGAGGTCCGGGTTGGGCTGGAACTGCACGGGCTGGTTCATGGTCAGGAACGACGCCTCGTTCTTGACCGCCGACGGGTTGCCGCCCGAGATCGAGGCGTTGATCAGGGCGTCGGCCGTCGGGTTGCTGTAATCGCCCACCTGGGCGGGCCCACCGGTGTTGAACAGGCCGAACGTGGTCGCGTACGGCTCGTCGGTCTCGCCGCCGAAGTCCTCCATGGCCCACTTGTTCACGTTCGCCGGCGCGGACGGATCCAGGTAGTTGGCGATCATGTAGTTGAAGTTGCTGCTGGACAGCGTGATGTGGATGCCGGCCTGGTTGGCCTTGGACACGAAGTCGGTGGCCTGGTACCCGATCAGCGCCGGCGAGGTGCTGTAGATGTAGTTCCACGCCAGCTTCGTGCCGGCCGGGATGCCCGCCCCGCAATTGGACGGGCCGGTGCCCGGGCTCGAGCACACGTCAGTCCCGCCGGGGTTGACCGTCCAGCCGTGGGCCTTCAGGATGCTCACCGCGGACGAGACGCTGAACGGGTACGGGTCGGTCGCCGCGTCGGTCGGCAGGAACGGGCTCTGCGGGTAGGCCGGGATCGGCCCGTACGCAACCCCGCCCGCGCCGTGCATGAACGCGGTGATCCAGCCCTGCTCGTCCTCCAGGTGCGCGAGCGCCTGGCGGACGTAGAGCTGGCTGATGATGTTGTTGAAGTCGCCGGTGGTGTCCTTGTAGTTGTACGCCGCGAATTCAAGGCCGTAGTCCGGCTCGCCGAAGTAGCTATAGCCGAGGCGCAGCACGGCCGGCAGCTGCGGGACGTCGTTGTAGTCGACGTAGGCGACGTCGACGGCGCCGGCCCTGATCGCGTTGAACTCCGCGGTGTTGGAGGTGAACGGGACACCCTGGAAGCTCGACTGCGGGGTCACGTGCGGCCCGCCGTAGGTGGCGTTCGGCACCATGGTGAACGCGCCCGTGGTCGGGTTGTAGGCAGAGATCTTGTACGGTCCGTCGACCACCTGCCACAGCGGGTTGGTCGCGTAGGTGCTCAGCGACTTGGCCTGGGTGATCAGGTAGTTGTAGATCTTCGTCATGGCGGCCGGGGTCCACCCAGATGGCGGGATGATCGCGCCGCTGGCCGACTCCTTGGCCCACACCGTGCTCGGGATCGGGGTGAACGGTCCCTGGTTGCCCATGATGTTATCGGTGAACCAGCCCGGGTTGACCGGCGAGCTGAGGTTCAGCACCAGCGTGCTCGCGTTCGGCTCCGAGGTGCTGACCAGGTTGTCCGGGAAGTGGCCGGGCACGTAGCCCTCCCAGTTCGCCGGGGACTCCTTGATCGCGGCCTTGACCATGTTGATGAAGAACAGCAGGTCGTTGGCGGTGATGGCCTGGCCGTTCGACCACTTGTAGCTGCTCTTCAGCGTGACCGTGACGGTCTTGTCGCCGTTGCTGTACACCGCCGGATCGGCGATGCTCATCGGCGCGTATACCTCGGGATCGGTCCCGTTGACGACCCAGTACAGCGGCCGCCACATCTCCTGGTTGAAGGTGAAGGTGTTGAAGACCGAGTTGGACGCGCCGGGCACGATCGGGAAGATCCAGTTCGGGGCGGTTCCCGGCTGTATCGCCCAGGTGATGGTCCCGGCCTTCTTCGGGCTGTTGGCTGCCGCCTGCGGCACCACGCCGATCCCGCCCGGGACCGTGACGCTCCCCGGCGAGTTAGTAGTGCTGCTGCTCGTCGAGCTATGGCTGCTGCTGCAGGCGGAAAGCGCGGTTAGAACGGCAACCGCTACGGCTGCCCAGGCAGCCTTGCTGCGTCGACCCTCCCTCCGCGCGCGGTTGGCGCCTTTGAACCGTGTTGGGGTCATGCGCGTATCACCCTTCTGTCGAAGTTCGCCGGTGATCCGCTCCGCCCGTCACGGGGGCACTGGGTCGCAGTCCCCCAACCGGCTACGGCTCGCCCACCCGGCACATACGTGCCGACCCCGAGTCGAGCCGACCGGTCAGTTAGCCGAAGGTTAAGTTCGGTACTGCATCGTTATCCAGGCGATAGAGTCACGATTTGCCATCGATCTCGCTGGGGCGATGCTTCAGCAGGCCTCGGGTCAGGGCGAGCGCAGGGTGCGCAGGCGGATAGTGACGGGCATGGCCCGGAGCTCGGCGAGGACGTCCGCGCTGTACTGGCACCCGATGTCGGTCAGCACGTAGCCGTAATCGTCCCTGGTCCGCAGCAGCTGCCCCTCGACGTTGACGCCGTGCTCGGCGAGCACCCGGTTGATCGAGGCCAGCACGCCCGGCACGTTCTGGTGCAGGTGGACCAGCCGGTGCGTGCCGCTCACCGCGGGCAGCGCGATGGCGGGCAGGTTCACGCTGAGCGAGGTGGCGCCCGACGTCATGTAGTCGGCCAGCTTTCCCGCGACGAACTCGCCGATGTCCTGCTGCGCCTCCTCGGTCGAGCCGCCGATGTGCGGGGTCAGGATGACGTTCGGCAGCCCGCGCAGCTCCGAGACGAACTCCTCGCCGCGGCCCTTCGGCTCTTCGGGGAACACGTCGATGGCCGCCCCGGCGACGTGCCCGGAGAGGATGGCGCGCCGCAGCGCGGCGTGGTCCACCACGAACCCGCGCGACAGGTTGAGGAACAGCGACCGCGGGCGCATCGCGGCGAACTCGGCCTCGCCGAAGAAGCCGCGGTTGCCGTCGCGCCCGTCGACGTGCAAGGTGACGGCCTCCACCGACTCCAGCAGCTCGGCCAGGGTCGAGCAGCGCCGCGCGTTGCCGATGGCCAGCTTGTCGGCGATGTCGTAGAAGTACACGTACATGCCCAGGCTCTCGGCCAGCACGGACAGCTGCGTGCCGATGTTGCCGTAGCCGACGATGCCGAGTTTGCGCCCGCGGACCTCGTGGGCGCCCGCCGCGGACTTGTCCCAGGTGCCCGCGTGCATCAGCGCGTTCTTCTCCGGCAGCCGCCGCGCCATCGTGATGATCTCGGCCAGCGCGAGTTCGACGACGCTGCGGGTGTTGGAGAACGGCGCGTTGAACGCGGCCACCCCGCGCCTGCTCGCGGCGGCCACGTCAATCTGGTTGACGCCGATGCAGAACGCCCCGATCGCGACCAGGTCCGGCGCGGCGTCAAGGACGCGCTCGGTGACGCAGGTGCCTGACCTGATGCCGAGCAGGCTCACCCCGTCTAGGGCGTCGATGAGCTCATCTTCGCCCAAGGCCCGCGACAGGCTCTCGACCTCGTAGCCCTCCTTGGCCAGCCGAGCGGACGCGTCGGGGTGGATGTTCTCGGCCAGCAGCGCCCTGACAGTATCCATGCGTCCGCCCCTCCGGTCCCCTGAACTGGGCGAGGATCAGCCCCGTAGCTCGTTCCTTTATACCGAACGAGCGGTGGTGGCAGCCTCGGGCCTGCTGTCCGGATCCGGAGCGCCAAGGTCCAGGCCGCCCAGCTTCGCGCGGATCTCGTCGGCTAGCGGATGCGGGAGGGTGTCGAGGATCGCCGCGGCCGCGCGGTAGGCCTCCCGCGCGCCGTCGAGGTCACCCTCGACAGCGAGGAGATCGCCGAGCCCGTTCAGCGAGTGGCCCTGGCCGAAGGGGACGCCGATCTCGCGGTAGGCGTCGATGGCCTGGCGGTAGTAGGCCTTGGCCTGGACGAGATCACCCAGGTGCCGGTAGATGAAGCCCAGGCTGTCCATGGTATCCGCGGTGCCACCGCGATGGCCGGACTCCCGGTGCAGGCCCAGGGCCCGCTGGCAGTGGGCCAGCGCCTGGTCGTACTGACCCAGGTGAGCATACAGCCAGCCGACCCCGTTCTCCAGGGTGGCCTGCGTCCACCAGTGCCCGGCGGCCTTGAGCATCCGCAGCGCGTCGAGCGCGACGGCCAGTGCCTCCGGGTAGCGCTCCTGCTTCTCCAGCATGCCGGCCATGCCGTTCAGCACTATCGCCTCGTTGGCCCGATCTTCCAGCTCCCGGAACATGTCCAGCGCCCGCAGGAAGTTCGCGTCGGCCGCGTCGTAGGCGCCCATCTGCGCCTGCGCGTGGCCGAGCAGGTGGTGCGCGTGCGCGAGGGCGAGGTTGTCGCCAAGGCGCTGCGCGGCGCGCAGCGCGGTCTCCTGGCTGTCCACATACGAGCGCCACCATCCGCGCCGGTTGAAGAACGGGCCGAGCGACCAGGGGATCTGCCAGGCGTGCGTGTCGAATCCGTAGTCGGCGGCGTAGCGGATCAGCACGAGCAGGACAGGGTGCTCGGCATCGAACCAGGCCATCGCCTGCTCCTTGTCCGCCATGTCGCCGGGCAGCACACCGGGCTGGGCCGGGCCGAGCCGTAGCGGTGACCGGAACGGGCTGAACCGCTGCGAGGCTGCCAGCGCCGTGTGCAGGTAGTGGTCGAGCATCCGGTGCGCGGCGGCGTGCCGGTCCTGCTCGGTGTCGGACCGCTCGGCCAGGTCGGCGGCGTAGGTGCGGAGCAGGTTGTGGAACGTGAAGCGGCCGGGCACCTGCTCGGCGATCATGTGCGTGCTGGCGAGCTCACGCAGCGCAGCGCCCGCCTCGGCCCGGGGCATCCCGGCTAGGCTGGCCGCCGCCGACGATGAGATGTCCGGGCCCGGGTGCAGGCCGAGCAGCCGGAACATGCGCGCCGCCGACTCGCTGAGCTGGTCGTAGGACCAGGAGAGCACCGCCCGCATGTCGGTGGCCACGTCGCCCGCCTCGAGCGCGTCCAGCCTGCGCTTGGCGTTCCGCAGTTCGACCGCGAGGTCGGCCAGCGGATGCCCGGCCCGGCCCGCGGCGCGGCCGACCGCGATGCTCAGCGCCAGCGGCAGCCTGGCGCATTCCTCGACGATTTCGTCGGCCGCCTCAGGCTCGGCCGCGACCCGGTCCCGGCCGAGCCTGCGGGCCAGCATCTCGCGCGCCTCGGTGTGGCTGAGCACGTCGAGCGTGATCAGTGCCGCGCCCTCCGCAGCCACCAGCCCGGCCAGCTCATTGCGGCTGGTCACGACCACCAGGCAGCCCGGCGAGCCGGGGAGCAGCGGCCGGACCTGGGCGGCGCTGGTCGCGTTGTCGAGCACGACCAGGATCCGCTTGCCGTCGACCAGGCTCCGGTACATGGCCGCCCGTTCCTCGGTGCTGGTGCTGAAGCGGTGCGGCGGCACGCCCAGGCCGGCCAGGAGGTACCACAGCGCCACGACAGGTTCCATCGCCGGCTGGCCCGGGTCCAGGCCGCGCAGGTTGACGTACAGTTGGCCGTCCGGGAAGCGTCTGGCCACCTGCCGGCCGAAGCGGATGGCCAGCGCGGTCTTGCCAACCCCGGCCGTACCAGAGATGACGGCGACGGGCACGGAGTCGCCTGCCCGCGGGCGCCTGGCCGGCGGCAGCATCGCCTGCAGCATCCTGAGTTCGTCCTGGCGGCCTGCGAAGCCATGCGCATCGAGCGGAAGCTGGGCCGGCCAGGGAACGCCCTGCTCGCCGGGCCGTGTCGCCGGGTGGCCCGCGCCGGATTCCGGCCCACGAGCGGCGCCTTGTCCGTCCGGAATCCGAGGTCCGCCGGGGCGCGGGGGCGGCACCGCGCTCGTCGTGCCTGCCCGAGCCGTGCCGTCCGGGTCACCTGCGCCGTCGGGGCGGCCCGCGCCGCCCAGGCCACCGGCAGCGCCGGAGTTGCCGTCGGCCGCGCTCGCGGTGTTCGGGCCGTCGGCCAGGTTCAGCGCCGGGTCCGCGCTCAGGATCTGCTGGTGGATGCGGGCCAGATCCAGGCCGGGATCGATGCCGAGTTCCTCGGCCAGCGCGCGCTTGCCGTCCTGGAACACCCGCAGGGATTCGGCCTGCCGGCCGCTGCGGTACAGCGCGATCATCAGCAGCCCGCGCATCCGTTCGCGCAGGGGCTGGTCCGCCACCATCGCGGTCAGGTCGGGCACGACCTCCTCGTGGCGGCCGAGTGCGAGCAGGACGTCCGCCCGTTCCTCGGTGGCCGCCGAGCGCAGTTCGCCGAGCCGCGTTCGCTCGGTCTCCGCGAAGGGCCCCGGTACCCCGGCGAACGCGACACCGCGCCAGAGCCCGAGCGCGGCGTCGAGCGAACTCACCGCGCCGGCCAGGTCACCACCCTTGCGCAGCTGGCGCGCCCGGCCCAGGTGTTGCTCGAAGGCCACGGCGTCCGGCTGGCCGGGTACCAGGTGCAGCACGTAGCCCGCCGCGGTCGAGACCAGCACGCGGCCTTGCCCGCGCGCGGACCGGCCAGGCTCGATGATGCGGCGGAGCCCGGCGATATAGGTGTAGATCCCGCCCTCCGCGCTGGGCGGGGCGTCGTGCCCCCAGACCGCGTCGATGAGTTCGCTGCGGGATATCACCCGGTTGGCGCGGATGGCCAGGATGCCGAGAACCGCCTGCTGCCTGGGCTGGCCCAGGTGCAGCTCCTGATCGCCTTCCCAGGCGGCCACCGGGCCAAGCACGCCGACGCGCAACACCAGGGCTTCGCCGACCTTCCGCTCACGAGACCGTCACCGCAGTCCGCCCCCCACCTGGGCGGCAACACATTTGCCCAGCTTACAAGATTTGCTGCGGCCATATAGAAAAAATCCAGATTCTCTAGAGATTCGCTGACCTACCCCAGCCGACCCCGGCCGACACTCGGCCAGGCTGCTCTCGGAGAACAGCGCGCTCGGGGACGTGCTGCACAGCTTCTTCGGCTACAGCGATGCGCCCACCCCGCTGCAACTGATGGTCTACGTGGCGTACCTCGGCGTCGCGGCGGCCACCTACCTGGGGGTGCGCGCCCGGCCCAGGACGCCAGCGGAGGGGCCGCACCCGGCCGCGCAGTGACCAGCGACGGATAGGCCGGTCCCAGTCGCCGCGCTCGGGCGCGCAAGTGCTCCAGAACGCCTACCATAGAGCGCGGTACCGGGATGACGGGCTACTCCCGCGCGCAGGCGCGGGTAAGGAAACCAGCGGGTGAGGCCTGACCGCCGCTGGCCTGACAAGGGTTGGATAAAGCGAGCATGGGCAAGGCAAGCAGAACCAAGGTCGAAAGCTCCCGCAGGGAGAAAATCGCCGCGCAGCAGGCGGCGGCCCGTCGTGCCGAGCAGCGCAGGCGGATCCTGATCGCGTCGGGCAGCATCCTCGTCGTCCTGGTGGTCGTCGTGGTTTTCGTCGTGGTCAAGCTGACCAGCAAGCCCGGGACGGACAATACCCCCAACGGCCCCACGGGCTCGGCCCTGGCATCGCTCATCAAGACCACGACGAGCGTCCCGGCCAGCACCCTGAACGCCGTGGGCTCGGGGAGCGGCGAGGTCACCGCGCTGCCCCTGACGATCAAGGGGCCGGCGCTGACCGAGAACGGCAAGCCCGAGATGCTCTACATCGGCGCCGAGTTCTGCCCGTACTGCGCGGCCGAGCGCTGGGGGCTGGTGGTGGCGCTGAGCAGGTTCGGCACGTTCACCGGCCTTGGTACCGTGCACTCCGCCCAGGCGAACGGGGCCGGTGAGTCTGAGCCGGACCCGAACACGCCGAGCTGGACGTTCCTCCACGCCACGTACACCAGCCAGTACCTGACGTTCACTCACGTGGAGACGTACACCAACGTCCCGGACACCAAGAACAGTTACTACTACCCCCTCCAGACGCCCACCAAGGCGGAGAACGCGCTGCTGACCAAGTACGACGTCCCGCCGAACGTCCCGGCCGGCGATCAGGGCGCGATCCCGTTCGTCGATTTCGGCAACAAGTACCTGATCGCGGGGGCCAGCTACGACCCGGGCATTCTGGCCGGGCTGACCTGGGAGCAGGTCGGGGCCGATCTGTCGAACCCGAACAGCACAGTCGCCAAGGCGATCGACGGGCTGGCGAACTACATCACGGCGGCGATCTGCGGGATCACCGGCAACACGCCCGCCTCCGTGTGCACCAGCAACATCCAGTCCCTGCAGAGCCAGATCTGATCCCTGGCGCGCTGGCCTGGCCCGGGTAAAATCGGGCGTCAGGCCCAGTAGCCGCGAGAGCACCGGAGGCAAGCCCGGATGACAGCGTCGAAGTCAAGCCGAGCCAGGAACGCCCGCGCGCGGGCCAGCGCGGCCCGGAGCGGCAACGCCGCAGCCGGCCGCGCCAACCAGGGCGGCACCGCGACCAGACCGGGCACGGCCGTCAAGACCGGTCCCGTCACCAAAGGCGCCGCCGCGACCGACACCGGCGCCGCGGTCAAGACCGGCGCCGCGGTCAAGACCGGCGCCACGGTCAAGACCGGCAGGGACGGCGCGGCGAGCCGGAACGGCGCGGGCCGCGCCAACGGCCAGGCGCGGACCCTCAAGCCGAGGAGCGAGCAGGCGCCGCGCGACGGGATGCTGGCGAAGGTCAAGGGCACGCTGACCGACCTCCTGTCGGGAGGACCGGCGGTCCCGCCGTGGCTGCGGCTGACCACGTTCCTGCTGGCCCTGGCCGGCCTGGGCGTGTCGACGTATCTCACCATCGCGCACTTCACGCAGTCGACGCTGGCCGGGTGCTCCGAGACCGCCGGGCTGGTGGACTGCACGAAGGTGACCACCAGCGCGCAGTCGTACGTGTTCGGCATCCCCGTCGCCGTCCTCGGGCTGGCGTTCTACCTGTTCATGGTCGCGATCATGAGCCCGTGGGCGTGGCGGGCCACCCGGCGCGAGATCCACCTGATCAGGATCGGAGCGCTCGTCGTCGGCATGGGGTTCGTGCTGTACCTGCTCTACGCCGAGCTATTCCTCATCGGGAGCATCTGCCTGTACTGCACCAGCGTGCACGCGATCACGTTCGTGCTATTCGTCCTGACCATGTTCGCCGCCGCGTCCTGGGGCCTGGGTCCCGCCCGGCCGGAGAGCTGACACCCGGTTCGCCCGCCGACATCCCGGCACGTGGCCGGCCAGGGGGGCACCGTTAGATCATGATCAGCAGCATGAACGCCATGGTGACGCCCATCGCGATCCGGCAGCTGGTTGCCACCCACGGGGCGAGGACGCCCCGGCCCGTACTGCCCCCCGGGCCGTTGGCGTTGGCGGCGCCCGCTGGCAGCGTCTGACCGGTCACGGCCGACCCGGCGGCCACGGTTGCTCTGCCCTGGTCGCTGGGCAGGGCAGAGAGGGTGTGAGCACCCGGTCCGGCCCCACCTGGGGCCGCGACGCCGACCAGCACGGCGCCGGACGGCGCCACGCGAGCCACGGCGAGGCTGTAGTGCCCGCTGGCGCCGGGGCCGGAGAGCTGGTCCATGTCCCAGATGCTGTAGCCGATCAGCAGGAGCGCGAAGACGAACGCCAGGAACGGCAGCTGCAGGGTTCCCATGCCGCTCATGCCGCCGGCCATGCCACCCATACCGCCCGACCCATGTGCCACGGGCGCCGTGAAGGCCATGAACATGTACAGCATGGCCGCGGCATGGATAAGGTGCGGTGCGCAGTGCCCGCCCGCCAGCGCGCGGACGCCGCTGACTTGGGTGTCCCGGATCACCCGGTAGCCGAACCAGGCGGTCATCACGGCGAAGATCACCGACCACGCGCCGTTCGGCAGCGTCTGCAGGCTCGCGACCAGCATGCCCGCCATCGCGATAGCCATCAGCAGGTGCGAGATGTCGATGTCGGCCAGGGCCACCTGCTGCGCCCCCTGCCGCCATGGCCGCGCCACAACCAGGCGGGTCGCGCTCACCGCCGCGACCACGAGCATGACCGCGGCGAAGACGTCCAGGATCCAGCCGGGGATCATGATGCGACCGTCCCTTCGCCGAGACCGGCCGGGGCCGGGGCGGTGCGCGCCGGCGCCGCGACCGTGGTCCTGACCGGCCAGTAGGTGAGCGCCAACAGGATGAGCAGCGGCCCGGAGTTGGGATCGGTGGCCCCGCCGGCCAAGATGGTCCCGAAGGCCTCGCCGAATACCCAGATCACCGCGGCGACCACGATGGCTAGGACCAGGGTGGCCACGGCGGCCGGCCGCGGCAGGTACACGCCGGCGGCGATGATCACCAGGGCGGCGGCCAGCACGATCGAGGCGGCCAGGCCCTGGTGGGCGACGAGCGAGGCGGCGCCCCGGTCGAGGGCCGCCAGCCAGCCGGGCTCGCCGCTTTCCATGCCCGCGATCATGCCGTTCAGCGCCTGCGGCGCCCGGTTGCCCGGCAGCAGCGCGAAGTAGGCCAGGCTGAGCCACAGCACCAGCCACAGCGCCCGCGCGACCGGGGCCCCCACCGCGCGCGCCGCGGTGAACGGCGCCGCCCTGTCGCGGTCGGACGGCCACAGCAGCACCGCGAGCAGCGCGTAGATGATCACGGCGCCCGGGGCACCGTTGACCGGGCTCGCGCTGCTGGTCAGCGCCATCCCGAGCCCCTCGCCGAACCACCACACGCCGAGCGCCCAGGCGATCGAGGCGGCCAGCGCCAGCCGGACCGTCGGCCGCCATGCGATCCCGATCGCCAGCAGCACCTGGATCGTAGCAAAGATCGAATTCAGCAGCACGGGGTGTTGCGCGACGAGCGTGGCGTTCCAGGTGATCGGGCTGGCAACAGCACCCGGGTTCCCGGCCGCCGTTCCTGCCAGCATCTGGTGAAAACCACTGGAGAACATGAAGGACTGGTACTGCAAGAGGCCGACGAGCAGCCATATCCCGGCCAGCGCCAGCTGCAGCCGCCGCCTGACGTTGGGGGCTCCCCTGACCACCTCGGCCGAGGTGCCCAGCCTGGCCCGCCACGCGGGACGGGTTCCCACGGCCGCGATCTCGCTCATCCGGCTCTCCTCGCGTTCCTGGCCCGGACGCCCGTATTGGATGGTCGTCATCGGAAACAGATCTCAAGTGGGACGCGGACCGACGGAGTCTGCCGCTCCGTCCATCCGGGAATGCCGCAAATACTAAAGGCCGGTTTTCCGTGGTTCAAGAGTTAGCAACAAAAAATATTGCTCCGTTACCTTATTGCGGGCAACATGCAGGTAGGATAGGCCCTGATCGGCATATCCCGCAGGGACGCGAAACCCCGTAGAGGTATTTGATAAACCTAGGGAGGGTATTCGGAGAACCCGGCTAGGGTATTAGCCTCGATCGGAGAAATAAGACCGGCGCGGACGTTACTGTAAATGCGTCAGCGCGCAGCCATGGGCGGTCGGCGTGCTGCGGAGCGATCCTGCGGGCAGGCCGTGCTGGCAGCTGCGCGATGAGCTGACCAGGGAGACGTTGGAGGTGTGGTCGTCGGGGTTGACTCAGCCAGGCCATCCCGCCAAGAGGCGCGGTGGGGTGATCCGCTTGGCCCTGGCCTAGCCGGCGAACTCGTAACCGGCTTCCTCGATGGCCTCACGCAGTGGAGTGTCGCCGGGAAGCGGGTCGCCGGTGACGCAGACGGTGCCCGCCGTGACGTCAACGTCGACGGCGGTGATGCCGGGGAGCCTGCTGATCTCGGCGCGGATCGCGCTGGCGCAGTGTTCGCAGCTCATGCCCGTGACCGCAAAGGAGCGAGTTGACACGATAATGATCGTAGCCGAGCCGGCGGCCCCGCGTCGGCCCAGGCTAGCGCCCGGAGTACGGTGTAGCCCTGATGACCGTCCCCGGAGAGGCGAGATGACATTTGGTTCATGTTCCGGCCGGGGTGTCGAGGCCGGCGTGTCATCCGGGTAACCTTCCGTCATCGTGGTACCTGCGGGTCGGCGAGGTGAGCCGGTGATCCGGGAGGCCAAGCTCGTCGGGTTCGTGATCCTGCTCGCGGCGATCTTCCTCGGCGCCCACGTGGCCGGATCTCACCTGGGCCCCGTGACGATTTCGCATTCCCAGGTCAGCTACCCGGGCATGAGCGGTGGCGGCATGGGCGGCATGAACATGGGCCGCTCTGGCGGCCAGGCAGGTCCCGCCCGCCGTCCGGCTGCGGGGCGGGCATTCGTGAGCGGCACCGGAACCAGGCAAACCGGGACCATGGCCGGGGCCGAGCTCGTCGTCGGCGGGATGACCTGCGGATCGTGTGCCGCCCGGATCGAACGGCGGCTGAACCGGCTGGACGGCGTGGCGGCCACCGTCAACTACGCCACCGGGCGGGCCTACTTCGCCAGCACCGGGGGGCGCGACGTCGGCGAGCTGGTCGGCGTGATCGAGTCGGTCGGCTACACCGCGGCCCGGCCGGCCCCGCCCGCGCAGGACAAGGCAGCGGGCGCCGACCCGGCGACCCGGGTGCTGGCCCGGCGGCTGGCGGTCTGCGTCCCGCTGGCCGCGGCGGTCATCGTGCTGGCCATGGTGCCGGCCGCGCAGTTCGCCGGCTGGCAGTGGGTGAGCCTGCTGCTGGCCGCGCCGGTCGCGACCTGGGGGGCCTGGCCGCTGCACCGGGCCGCCTGGTACGGGCTCGGGTACGGGGCCGCGACGATGGATACCCTGGTCAGCCTCGGAGTCGCGGCCTCGTTCGGCTGGTCGGTGTACGCGCTGCTGTTCGGCGGCGCGGGCATGACCGGGATGAAGATGTCGTTCGCTTTCACCTTCGGCCAGGCCAGCGGGCAGACCCTGTACCTGGAGGCCGCCGCAGGGGTGACCACGGCGGTGCTGGCGGGCCGGTACCTGGAGGCGCGGGCCCGTGACCGGTCGGGTTCGGCGCTGGCCGCGCTGGCGGCCCTGGGCGCCAAGACGGTGGCGGTGCTGCGCGAGGGCGCCGAGCGGCGGGTCGCGGTCGACGAGCTCGCCGTGGGAGACCTGTTCGTGGTCCGCCCAGGGGAGAAGATCGCCACGGACGGGGTCGTGGTCGAGGGAGGCTCGGCCGTCGACACGTCGCTGGTCACCGGGGAGTCGATGCCTGCCGAGGTCGGCCCGGGCGATCCGGTGACCGGGGCCACGGTGAACATGAGCGGGCGGCTGGTGGTGCGGGCGACCCAGGTAGGGTCCGGCACGCTGCTCGCGCAGATCACCGTGCTGGTCAGCCAGGCGCAGGCGACCAAGGCCAGCGCGCAGCGGCTGGCGGACCGGATCGCCGCAGTGTTCGTCCCGTGCGTGATCGCCCTGGCTGTCGCCACACTCGGCTTCTGGCTGGGGTCGGGGTTGCCTGCCGCGGCGGCGTGGAGCGCGGCGGTCGCCGTCTTGGTGGTGGCGTGCCCGTGCGCGCTCGGGCTGGCGACGCCGACCGCGCTGCTGGCCGCCGTGGGCCGCGGCGCGGAGCTGGGCGTCCTGGTTAAGAGCGCCCAGGCGCTGGAGTCGGCCGGCCGGATCCGGCGCCTGGCGCTGGATAAGACCGGCACGCTGACCACCGGCACCATGGCCGTGCTGGACATCATCCCGGCCGGGGTCCCGGATGCCGCCGGGCGCGGCCCGGCTGGTGAGGCTCTCCGCCTGGCCGGGGCGGTGGAGGACGCCTCCGAGCACCCGGTCGGCCAGGCCATCGCCCGGGCTGCCGCAAGCCTGGGCCAGCTGCCCCCCGTGGCCGGATTCGCCACCCTGCCGGGCGCAGGCGTGCGCGGCGTCGTCGACGGCCGCGAGGTCACGGTCGGCAGCCCGCACCTGTTCGCCGAGCTGTCGCTCACCGTTCCCCCGTTGCTGCAGCAGGCCGTGCGGGACGCCGGGCACGCGGGCCGGACCGCAGTCCTGGCCGGCTGGGACGGCCAGGCGCGGGCCGCGTTCGTGATCGCCGACCAGCTCAAGCCGCACGCGGCCGACGCCGTGGCCCGCCTCCGTGACCTGGGCCTGCGGCCGGTCCTGCTCACCGGCGACAGCGCCCGCGCCGCCGGGCCGGTCGCGGCCCAGCTCGGCATCCCGGCCGCCGATGTCTGCGCCGAGGTCCGCCCGGAGGGGAAGGTCGACGCCGTCCGGCGCCTGCAGTCGGCGGGCGAGGCGGTCGCCCTAGTCGGCGACGGGGTCAACGACGCCGCCGCCCTGGCCCAGGCCGACCTGGGGATGGCGATCGGCGCCGGCGCCGACGCGGCCATCGGCGCGGCCGACCTGACCCTGGTCAGCGGCGATCCGCTGAGCATCGTCTCGGCCATCGAGCTGGCCCGCGCCACCATGACGGTGATCCGCGGCAATCTTGCCTGGGCGTCCGGCTACAACCTGGTCGCGATCCCGCTTGCCGCCCTCGGCTACCTCAACCCGCTGTTCGCGGGGATCGCGATGTCGGCCAGCTCGCTGATCGTCGTCGCCAACAGCCTGCGGCTGCGGCGTTTTCACGCCCGGCGACAGCCGGGCCTGCGGCGGCAGGCTCGCCCGGGCCGGCCGCCCGGGCCGCGGGTGACGGAGGCCGTCCAGTGACCGCCGTAGCCACCCCGCCCGCGCTGAACCCGCAGCGCCGGGCCTGGCTACGTGACCTGCTCCGGGCCGCCGCCGGCCCGGTCATCTGCGCCGTAGTGCTGACCGGGCTGCTTGCCGCCTGGGTCGCCAGCGGCGGGGCCGGCACCCTCACCCGGGTCAGGCTCCAGGTCACCCTGGCCGCCGTCCCGATGCGCGCCTTCACTCCGCAGGCGGCGGCCTCGATCGGCACCGCGACCACCTTCCTGACCATCAGGAACCTCAGCGGTACCCCCGACGAGCTCATCGCCGCCACCAGCCCCATCGCCGGCCGCGTCGTTCTGACCGAACGCAGCGGCCCCGGTTCCTCCAGGACGGTCGTCACCGACCTGGTCGTCCCCGCCCACGGGACGCTCACCCTGAGCCCGTTCGGTGATGACCTGATCCTCCAGGACCCGGCGCCGTTCGAGACCAGCACGGCCGTGCCGCTCACCCTGACCTTCCGGCACGCCGGCACCGTGACCATCGACGCTCCTGTCACCGCCCCGGGCACCCCGTGACGGGGCAGCGGGCTCTGGCGACCCTGCCGTGGACGAGGTTCCGCAGGCGGCGGGAAGCGTGCCGCCGGGGGCGGGCTCTAGTCGCGGCGCTGATGCTGACACTGCTTCCGGGTGCGGCGAGCGTGTGCCTGGCCGGGTGCGGGGCAGGGCACCCGGCTGCCGTGAACCCGACCTTTGAGGTGCGGTCCGGGTTCGTCCGCAGCCTCGGCGCAATCATCACCGACAGCCGCGGCTTCACGCTGTATATCTACGTCCCCGATCACCAGGGCCCTTCGGTATGCACGGGGCTGTGCGCAGTGCAGTGGCCCCCGCTGGTCCTCCCGCGAGGGGTGCGCCGCCCGCTGGCCGGTCCGGGCGTGAACCCGGCGCTGCTAGGGACCACCCGCCGGGCCGGGGGCGCGCTGCAGGTCACCTACAACCGGTGGCCGCTGTACCTCTGGCAGGGCGACTTCGCCCCCGGGCAGGCCACCGGCCAGGCCGAGGACATGGGCCTGTGGTACACCCTGTCGGTGAGCGGGAGCGTCGACAGGCTGCCACTCCCCTGACCGCTGGTGAGGGTCTTGCCGTGCAGGCTGAATCGGTCGATCCGTGACGAGCTATTACATCTTGCTCATGTTGGTGCCCGGGCACGTCCGTGCGGGCGATGACGCACTACCCTGTAGGGGTACTGGGCCTGGCCGCACGCGAACTCGTCGCGCCCACGATGCGGACGGACGCTAAGCCCACAGACGGGCTAAGAGAGGAGCGGATTCCGTGCCCGGGATGAATTCAGGCCTGAATCCGGCCGACCCCACGCTGGTTTCCGCGTTCAGGTCGGCGCTGCTCCACCAGGGCGCGATCGCGCTCCTGGTCATCGCGTTCCTTTGGCTCATCTGGGCGACGGCGCGGGCCTGGCGGCTCAGCACGCCAGCCGCGAAGCCGGTGGCCAGCGGCGCTGGCGCGACGCGGGGCGAGGCCACGGGGGCGCTGCGCGGCGGCTGGGTGACCGGGAAGCGGTCGGCGAGCCTGGCCGGCTGGGGACGCCGCGGCCGGGGGCCGGAGGAGGCCAGGGGGCGATGGCTGCTGCGGATCGGGTTCGGGACGATCTGGATCCTCGACGGCCTCCTGCAAGCCCAGCCGAAGATGGCCGGGGGGCTGGCCTCGCAGGTCATCGAGCCGATCGCGGCGGCGTCACCGCGCTGGGTCCAGCACCTGGTCAACTGGGGCGGCACCATCTGGTCTTACCACCCGATCCAGGCCGGTGCCGCCTCGGTATGGATCCAGATCGGCCTCGGCGTCTGGCTCATCGTCGCCGCCCGCGGGCCCTGGTCCAGGCTCGCCGGGCTGGCCAGCGCGGCCTGGGGACTAGTGGTGTGGGTTTTCGGGGAGTCGTTCGGCGGGATCTTCGCGCCCGGTCTGAGCTGGCTGACCGGGGCGCCCGGGGCCGTGCTGATCTACGTGGTCGCCGGGGCGCTGATCGCTCTGCCGGAGGACTCCTGGCGAAGCCCGCGGCTCGGGCGGCTGCTGCTGGCCGGCATCGGGGTGTTCTTCATCGGCATGGCGGTCCTGCAGGCCTGGCCGGGACGCGGCTACTGGAAGGGCGTCATAGGCGGCCAGCCTGGGACCCTGGCCGGCATGGTGCAGCAGATGTCCACGACCTCGCAGCCGCACTTCCTTTCTTCGCTGCTGGCCAGCTTCGGGTCGTTTGCCGCCAGCAACGGCTTCGCGGTGAACCTGGTTGTGGTGATCGTGCTGGCCGCGATGGGCGGGGTCTTCCTGACCGGGAATCCGCGGCTGGTCCGGTACGCCGTGTGGTTCGGCGTCGTGTTCTGCCTGGCCGACTGGGTGCTGGTCGAGGACCTCGGCTTCCTCGGCGGGTTCGGGACGGACCCGAACAGCATGATCCCGCTGATCTTGCTGTTCTCGGCGGGTTACCTCGCGCTCGCCCCGGCGCCGCAAGAGGTCCCTGAGGCTGCTGTGGCTGGCGAGGTGATCGGGGCTTCCGAGCTTTCTGCTGTGAGTGGCGAGGGCGCGGATCCTGAGGGCGCGGGTCCCGAGGGGTCTCCTGGTGGCGGGCGACGCGGGGGGCGGGGCGCGTGGACGCCGCGGGAACTGGGGGGCCGGCTCGCGACGGCGAGCGTGCGGTCGGTGGCGGCGCTGGCGGCGGTGGCCGTCATCGTGCTCGGCGCGGCGCCGATGGCCGTGGCGGCGGCGAACCGGACCGCGGACCCGATCCTGGCCATTGCCATCGCGGGCGGCAGCGAGGCGATGGACGAGCCCGCTCCCGCCTTCACGCTCACGGACCAGAACGGCGCGACGGTCTCGCTGGCCAGCCTGCGTGGCAAGGTCGTGCTGATGACCTTCCTTGACCCGGTGTGCACGACCGACTGCCCGATCATCGGGCAGGAGTTCAAGCAGGCCGGGGCGCTGCTCGGGGCGAAGGACTCCGACGTCGAGCTGGTCGCGATCGTGGCCAACCCGATCTACCGGGCCGTCGAGTTCACCCGGGCCTTCGACCGGCAGGAAGGGCTCGCCTCGGTGACGAACTGGCTGTACCTGACGGGGTTCGTCAGCCAGCTCGGCCGGGTCTGGAGCGAGTACGGGCTCGGCGTGCAGGACCTGCCCGCCGGCGCGATGATCGCGCACGGCGACCTGGCCGTGGTCATCGACCGGTCAGGGAACATCCGCGCGGAACTGACCGACGACCCGGGTCCCGGCACCACCAGCACCCAGTCCTCGTACTCCGTGCTGCTCAGCCAGTACGCCCGCCAGGCGCTGGCCGACTCATGACCGGAGGACCTGACCGTGTGCGGCCGCGAGCCTGGCTGGCGGTCCTGGGTGCGTGCGTGGCCGCGGGGTGCGGGTCGCAGAGCGCCACGGGCGCCGCCCCCGCCCTCGACGTCGTCACCGCCCCGCTGTCCACCTCGCTGGTCACCGCGCAGGGCACCTGGGCTGTCACGGTCATGGGCGGGTCGGCCGGCTCGCATGACAACTTCTGGCAGCTGTTCGTGCGGCCGACCGGGGCCAGCCGCTGGACGCTGGTCACCCCGGAGGGCGTGGCCGACAACGGCGGGCTGGTCGTTACGGACGGCGCGGGCGGCGCGTCGCTCCTGGTCGGGTTCCGGCCCAGCCAGGGCCTTTCGTTCTCGCCGCTGGCGGCGAGCGTTGATGAGGGAAAGAACTGGACGCCGGGCCTGCTCGACGCCGACCTCGCCGACGTGCCCGACGCGCTGGCCGTCGCCCCCTCCGGGCAGGTGCTCGCCCTGCTGCGCGAGGGCAGCATCGAGGAGGCGGCCACCGCCGCGGCGGCGACCGCCGGGCAGTGGTCGCGGCTGACGACGCTGGGCGCGCTCGCGGTGTCGGCCCCCGGGCACGCGTGCGGGCTCGTGGCGGTGAACGCCGTTTCGTTCGGCCTTGATGACACCCCGATGGCGGCCGGCAGCTGCGCCCGGCGGGGGGTGGCCGGGGTTTTCGCGGACAGCGGCGGGACGTGGCAGGCGGCCGGGCCTGGCGCTGCCTGCGGCGTTCGCCGGGGATCAGGTGCAGGTGCTCGGGCTGGCCAGCGCGCCGGGCGGGACCGCGGCGCTGATGACGGCCGGGACGGCGCTGCTCGCGGCCTGGTCGGGCGCGACCGGGTGGACGGTATCGGCGCCGGTAGCGACGGGCGCCGTGGTCGCGTCGGGATTCGGCCCCGCGGGGAGCGCGTGGGTGCTGCTCAGCGGCGGCCGGGCGGAGATCATCAGCCGGACCGGGGGTTCCTGGCGCGCGCTGCCGGCCCTGCCGGCGGGGACCCAGGCGCTGGCGCCGGGAGCCGGCGGCGGGTACGACGCGCTGGCCGTCGCGGGGGCCAGGCTCACCGTATGGCAGCTCACGCCGACGACAGGGGCCTGGGCGCGGGTCCAGGTGATCAACGTGCCGATCGAATACGGCTCCTCGAGCTAGGGGGCCCCATGAGCTACCTCACCGGCCACTGGTCCTACGACCCGTTCCTCATCCTGGCCATCGTCGTGGCCGCCTGGCACGAGGTCGGGCTGTGGCGGCTGGCCAGGCGGTCCGGGCCCGAGCGCACCCGCGAGCGCAGGCTGCGGTCGCTGTGCTTCTACGCCGGGCTCGTGGTGCTGCTGATCGCGGTGGAGTCGCCGATCAACTACTGGTCCTACGATTACTTCTTCGTGCACATGATCCAGCACCTGCTGCTCATGTTCGCCGTGCCGACGCTGATCGTCGCCGGGGCGCCGTGGCAGCCGCTGCGTGACGCGCTGCCGAGCGGGTCGGGGCGCGGCGTGACCCGGGACGGCCCCGCCTCAGGCTGGTCAGGGCCGCTGCGCGCACTGGGATCGCTGCTGGTGCGGCCGTGGGTGTCGGTGGGGCTGTTCAACGCCGCGATGATCGTCTGGCACCTGCCCGGGCCCTTTGACCTGGCGGAGCGCAACCAGGCCGTACACCTCTGGCTGATGCAGGGCAGTTTCGTCGCCGCCGGGGTGCTGTTCTGGCTGCAGTTCATTCCGTCGCCGCCGTTCCGCCGCAGGATGCCGCTGCTGTCGCGGGCGGCCGCGCTGATTGCCACCAACGTAGTCATGATCGGGATCGCGATGGCGCTGAGCATCTTCGCCTCGGGCTCGGTGTACTCGGTCTACGACCACATTCCCGGGGTCAGCTTGCCGCCGCTCGCGGACCAGCAACTCGGTGCGGCCATCTTGTGGGTGTGCGGGGACTTCTGGGCGCTGCCCACGATGATCGTGGTCGTCAGGCAGATGATGTCGGCCGAGGGGAGCGTGAGCGCGGCGCTGGAGGCGATCCTGAACCGCGGCGCGCTCCGGGCCTCACCCGGAGGTTGGGGGCGGCCGCGATCGGGTGTGCTCGACAGCCTGCGGGCTCAGCCGCCCTCGCCGCCGGACGCGGAGCCGTGAACCTGGCGCCGTGGCGCGCCACGGCGGGCTGAGGCGCCGGGGGGCTGGCGGTCGGCCAGGTCACCGTGCGCCTTGACGTGCATCACGTTGCCCGGCGGCCCGTTTGCGTCATCCGGGGGCCCGGGAGGCGCGGAATCCTGCCCGGGCAGGATGTGGTCGGGCAGGAGATCGGTTATCTTCGTCACCTTCCGCAATCCGCTGAAGGCCGACGAGCGCGCCACCGCGATGACCCCGACGATCAGCGCCGCGATGCCGCTCGCCTCGATCGCGAGCAGGCCCGGCGAGATCTGGACCCGGTTGCCGAAGACCACGACCCCCAGCGCGATCCCGGCGATGGGCTCGCCGGCCGCGATGGCGGGCAGCGAGGCGTGCAGCGGGGCGGCGCTGAACGCGTTCTGCATCAGCCAGATGCCGACGATGCCCGCGCCGACCAGGGCGTAGGGCGCCCAGGTGCTGAACAGGGCGGTGAACGAGTTCCCCTGCAGGATCTCCAGCGTCTGCCTGGTCAGCGCGTCCTGGATACCGAAGACCAGGCCTGCCCCCACGCCCGTCAGGGTGGCGCGCACCTGCCCCTGGCGGCGGTGGCCGATACGCACGGCGAGCGCCGCGATGCCCGCGATGATCGCCGCGGCGTACCAGTGCGAGAAGGATCCGAAGTCCAGGCCGATCGGCGTGATCGACCGCGACACCGACAGCAGGGTCACGCCGCCGATCAGGATGACGGCGCCGATCACCTCGGCCGCCTTGACCCGCTGCTTGGACATCGGCACGGCCAGCACGAGCGCCCACACCAGGTAGGTCGTCAGCATCGGCTCCACGAGCGTCAGCTCGAGGTGGCCGATCGACCAGGCCGCGCACAGGTAGCCCGCCACCATGCACCCGATGCCGAGCAGCCACCTCGGCTTGCGCAGCAGGTCGGTCAGGATGCGCAGGCGGAGGAACCGGGACTCGGGCTCCTGCTCGGCGGAGTACTGCTGGAGCACGAACCCGACGCCAAGCAGGACGGCCGCCACGATCGCGGTCGCGTAGCTCACATCCAGGTCCACGGCGCCCAGTCTCTGCTCGGTGCACGGTATGCGGATATCAAGGACAACGTGCGCCGCGGACCGCTAGTTTCGGCCTCGCGACGCGAAGCACGTGCGCCGATCGTATGCCAGCCAGGAGGGTCACCGGTCCCGCCGCACCGAAACGGGCGGCGGGCGGCGGCCAGACCACCGAGTTACAGGTTTGTTCCTGTGAGGCGGGATGACCCAACGGCGCGGCGCGGTACGGCATGATGGGTCAGGTGGTGGGGGAGACAAAGGATGGCGTATGTACCGTAGCCGACGAGGCGCCTGTCTTGTTGCCGCAGCGCCGATCGGGCGCAGAGTCGCTGGCTGAGCGGGCCGACCCGGCCGTGATCCCGTGCACGCGGGAAAGCATGGACCCGCCGCGCGGGCCGGACCTGGACGTGCTCCGGCAGGTCCTGGCCGGGCTCAGGCGACTGGTCTGAGCCCGGCTTCCCTGTGGACGAGGTTAGCTAGGCGTCCCTGCGGACGAGCAGCCAGCCGCTGGCGACCAGGAGCACGGCGGTCCACAGGCAGAAGACGCCGAAGCCCTGCCAGGCGGACAGCACGTCGCCGGACTCCTGCGTGGTCTGGGCGACCAGCGCGCCCGCGACGGTCGGCAGGTAGCCGTGGACGTGGTTGGCGATCGTTCCCGGGATGAGGCTGATCAGCGGGGGGACGACGAGGACCAGGCCGAGCACGATGAGGATCGCGGCCGCGGTGTGCCGGACCAGGCTGCCGATCGCGAGCGCGAACAGCCCGAGGACGACGAGATACAAGATCCCGCCGATGGTCGCCCGCAGGACGCCCGGTTCGCCGAGCGTGACGGAGACGTGGCTGTGCAGGATCGAGGTGGACAGGAAGAACACCGCGAACACGGTGATCGCGCTGACCACCAGGTCAAGTCCGCCCCACACGACGGCCTTGGCGGCCAGCATCGGGATCCGCTTCGGCACGGCCAGCAGCGACGCGCGGATCGCGCCGGTGGAGTACTCGGTGGTGATCACCATCACGCCGAGCACGCAGAGGGCGAGCTGGCCGAGGAAGAAGCCGGTGCCGTAGATCACCTCGGTCGGGTCGGTGAGCAGCCTGAGGTGGTTGGGATGGTTGCCCGGCGTGTTCCAGTCGTGCGCGATGACCGCCGCGACCAGTACGGAAAACCCGATGGCCACGACCACGAAGGCGAACAGCGACCAGAGCGTCGACCGCACCGAGCGGATCTTCGTCCATTCCGCCTCCAGCAGCCGACCGAAGCCGAGCGCGGACGGTGCGGCGCGGGCGGCCAGCACGGGTGCGGCGGGGGCGGGCGCGGTGGTCATCGCATGCTCCGTTCGGCTGGCTGGGATGCCGGTTCCGCGCCTCGCGCGGCCCTGGAGGCATGGTCACCGTACTCGACGCTGTCTGCGGTCATTTCCATGAACGCCTCCTCCAGCGAGGCCAGCCTGGGCGTCAGCTCGTAGAGCACGATCGACGCCGACGCGGCCAGCTCGCCGATCCGCGGGGCCTCCAGGCCGGTGACGATCAGGCCGGCGGCGCCGTCGGCGGCGGTCGCCCCGCCGCCCCCGTTACCCGGGGCCGCGGCCTCGGGCTCGATGACGCCGCCCGCCTCGGTGATCAGCTTGGCCAGGCGGTCCGCCTGGGGCGTCCGGACCAGTACCGACCGCTCCGAGCTGCGCTTGATGAAGTCCTCGGTACTCGACTCGGCGATCAGCTTGCCCCGGCCGATGACGATCAGGTGGTCGGCGGTGACCGCCATCTCGTTCATCAGGTGGCTGGAGACGAAGATGGTGCGGCCGTCGGCGGCGAGCTGCCGCATGAAGGTGCGGACCCACCGGATGCCTTCCGGGTCCAGGCCGTTGACCGGCTCGTCGAGCAGCAGCACCGCGGGATCGCCGAGCATCGCCGCCGCGATGCCCAGCCGCTGCGTCATGCCGAGGGAGAAGCCGCCGGCCCGCTTGCGGGCCACGGCGGTGAGCCCGACCAGCTCGAGGACCTCATCGACGCGGCGAGCGGGGAAGCCCTGGGTCTCGGCGAGGAACAGCAGGTGGTTGCGGGCGCTCCGGCCGGGGTGCAGCGACCGTGACTCGAGCAGCGCGCCGACGGTATGCAGCGGCCTGGGCAGCTGGGCGTAGGTCAGGCCGCCGATCGTCGCCGTGCCGGACTGCGGCCGGTCCAGGCCGCAGATCAGCCGCATCGTGGTGGACTTGCCCGCGCCGTTCGGGCCGAGGAAACCGGTCACCCGGCCCGGCTCGACGGTGAACGACAGGTGGTCCACCGCCACCTTGTCGCCAAACCGCTTGAATAGCTCGCGCGCCTCGATGAGCCCGGGTGCCTCAGCCACGTCTTCATCTCCCCGTGCCGGGAAGCGCCCGGCATCCGGGCGCTCCGCCTGTTACGCGCCCTAGAATGCCCGCTGTCGCGTAGGTACGCAAACCCATAGCCGCGGCCCTGGTAAGGTCATGCCAGCCGGAGGCGTCGGCGCCTGGCGGGAGCGCCCATCGGAAGCCTTCCGGTTTCATCGCTACCCTGGAGCACACGGCGGATGAAGGCTCTGGTCAAGGCGCGGGCTGAGCCCGGCCTCAGGTTCGAGGACGTGCCGATCCCGGCGATCGGCCGGGACGACGTCCTCATCAGGGTGCTCAGGACGGGTATCTGCGGCACCGACCTGCACATCTACGACTGGGACGCGCTGGGCGCAGGCGAACGTGCCTGTCCCGCTCGTCATCGGGCACGAGTTCGTCGGCGAGGTCGTCGAGGCCGGGTCGACGTGCACGACCTGTACCGGGGCGACCTCGTCAGCGGCGAGGGGCACCTGGTGTGCGGCCGCTGCCGCAACTGCATGGCCGGCCGGCGCGTCCAGTGCGCACGGACCAAGGGGATCGGGCGTCAACCACCCGGGCGCGTTCGCCGAGTTCATCGCCCTGCCCGCGACGAACGTGTGGCGGCACCCGGCGGGACATCGACCTCGACGTGGCCGCGATCTTCGACCCGTTCGGCAACGCCGTGCACACGGCGCTCACCTTCCCGATCCTCGGCGAGGACGTCCTCATCACCGGGGCCGGCCCGATCGGGATCATGGCCGCGATCGTGGCCAGTCACGCGGGCGCCCGTTACGTCGTCATCACCGACGTGTCCGAGTACCGGCTGGACCTGGCGCGTAGGATCGGGCGTCACGCTCGCTGTCGATGCCGCCAGCACCACGCTGCCCGACGCCATGAGCGAGCTTGGCATGCGCGAGGGCTTCGACGTCGGGTTCGAGATGTCAGGCAAGCCTGGCCGCGCTGCGCGGCATGCTCGCCTCCATGACCCATGGCGGCAAGATCGCCATGCTGGGCCTGCCGGCCGAGGAGTTCGGGATCGACTGGGCGCACCTGGTCATGAACATGACCACGATCAAGGGGATCTACGGCAGGCAGATGTTCGAGACCTGGTACTGGATGTCGGTGCTGACCCAGTCGGGCCTCGACATCTCGCCGGTGATCACGCACAGGTTCGACGCCGCCGACTTCGAGCAGGCCTTCGCCACGGTGCGCAGCGGCCAGTGCGGCAAGGTCGTCCTCACCTGGACCGATGTTTGACAGGACGATCGCGAGGAGTCGCAGTTGTTCGCAGACACACAGCTTCAGATCCGCGCCGAGCTTGACCAGATCCGCTCGGATGGCTTGTTCAAGACCGAGCGCGTCATCGTCAGCCCGCAGGAGGCAAGCATCCGCGTCGGGGACGGCGCCGAGGTCCTCAACTTCTGCGCGAACAACTACCTGGGCCTGGCCGACGACCCGCGCCTGGTCGCGGCGGCCAAGGAGGCGCTGGACCGCTGGGGCTACGGCATGGCCAGCGTCCGGTTCATCTGCGGTACCCAAGACGTGCACAAGCAACTCGAGCGGCGCATCTCGGGCTTCCTCGGCACCGACGACACGATCTTGTACTCCTCGTGCTTCGACGCCAACGGCGGGCTGTTCGAGACGATCCTCGGCGACCAGGACGCCGTCATCAGCGACGAGCTGAACCACGCGTCGATCATCGACGGGATCAGGCTGTGCAAGGCCCGGCGGCTGCGCTACCGCAACCGCGACATGGCCGACCTCGAAGCCCAGCTGCAGGCCAGCGCCGACGCCAGGCGGCGGCTGATTGCGACAGACGGCGTGTTCTCCATGGACGGCTACGTGGCGCCGCTGGGCGAGATCTGCGAGCTGGCCGAGCGCTACGACGCCATGGTCATGGTCGATGACTCGCACGCGGTGGGGATCGTCGGCGCCCGCGGGCGCGGCACGCCCGAGCTGCACGACGTCACCGACCGCGTGGACATCGTGACCGGCACGCTGGGCAAGGCGCTGGGCGGGGCGAGCGGCGGCTACACCAGCGGGCGCCAGGAGATCATCGACCTGCTCCGCCAGCGCTCCCGGCCTTACCTGTTCTCCAACTCGGTGGCCCCCCCAGTGGTCGGCGCCTCGCTTGCGGTGCTTGACCTGCTCGAGGGCGGCGACGACCTGCGGGCCCGGCTGCGCGAGAACACGTCCTGGTTCCGCGCGCGGATGACCGAGCTCGGTTTCGACGTCCTACCCGGTGACCACCCGATCGTCCCGGTGATGATCGGGGACGCGGCGCGCGCCAGCCGGATGGCCGACGTGCTGCTGGGCAAGGGCATCTACGTGATCGGGTTCAGCTACCCGGTGGTCCCGGTCGGCAAGGCCAGGATCAGGACGCAGCTGTCCGCCGCGCACACCCGCGAGGACCTGGAGGTCGCGGTGGCCGCGTTCGCGTCCGCCCGCGACGAGCTCGGCTGACGCGGCTCGCCGAAGCGCCGGCCCGGCAGGCCTGCGGCTCGCGTGCATGGGGCGAAGGTAGCCAGGGTCCCGGCGAGCCTGGCCTAGAATCCCGCACCGTCAAGCGCTGACTCCCCGGTGAAGCAGTACAGGGCGAACAGCACCAAGCACAGCGGTTGCAACGGGCATAATCGAACGGCATCCAGATACTCCGGGCGTCCTTGGCGGCTAGGTACCTGGGGGGGCACGGAACAGCTGTCGGGCGCTGGAGGCATGGTGAACAAGAAGTTCCCGGCTGAAGTCGGCGCACTGTCGGCTGGCCTGGCCGCGGGCTCGCAGGTCGCCGGCTACAGGCTGGAGCGGCAGATCGGCGCGGGCGGGATGGCGGTCGTGTTCCTGGCGCGCGATGAGCGCCTTCAGCGACAGGTGGCGCTGAAGATCCTGGACCCCGCACTGGCCGCGGATGAGGAGTTCCGTAACCGGTTCATCCGTGAGTCTCGGGCGGCGGCGGCGGTTGATGATCCGAATATCATCCCGATATTCAAGGCCGGCGAGGCAGATGGGATGCTGTTCATCGCCATGCGCTACGTGCCGGGCGGTGACGTCCGGACCCTGGTCCGGACGACCGGGCCGCTCTCTGCCGGGCGCGCGCTGGCAATCATCTCTCCGGTGGCTTCGGCCCTGGACGCCGCGCACGGTGCGGGGCTGGTGCATCGTGACGTCAAACCGGCGAACATGCTGGTGGATGTGCGGCCTGGGCGGCCCTATCACGTGTACCTGTCAGACTTCGGGCTCAGCAAGGGCGTGATGACCTCGGCCGGACCGACCATATCGGGGCAGTTCCTCGGGACTCCGGGTTACTCGGCACCGGAGCAGATGGAAGGCAAGCCGGTGGACGGGCGGGCTGATCAGTATTCGCTGGCCTGCGCGGCGTTCGAGATCCTCAGCGGTGAGACGCCCTTCCCGCGCGATCAGGTCACGGCGGTGATCTGGGCTCACATGTCGGAGCCACCGCCGGCGCTGAGCTCACGGCGGCCCGGTCATCCGCCTGCCGTGGACACCGTCCTGGCGAGGGCACTGGCCAAGGCGCCGCGGGATCGTTATGCCAGCTGCCGGGAGTTCGCCGACGCGCTGCGCGAGACCCTTGGCCTGGCGCCGTATGACTCCGGTGTGGGACTCATCCCGCCGGTCGGTCACCACCGCACCGGGGCTCGTCATGCGCCGGCCCACCAGCAGGCACCGCGTACCCTCTCCGTGCACCCGGACTCGGCGGCCATGCGCAGTCGCGCCGTGACAGAGACCAATAGCTGGTATCCCGGTCCTAGTGAGGTGGCCGTCCAAGCGGAGGGTCCGGCGCTCGGAACTCGCGGTGGGCGGGGCGGGGCCCGTGGCGGACGGCGACGGCCGCGGATTGGCTGGCGGCCGGCCGCCGTTGGTCTTGCTGCGGTTATCGCGGTCGTTGGCGTCGTGGCCGGCCTGGTCATCGCGCGCTCGCCGTCGAGCGCACCGCGAACCACCGAACCACAGCTGACCGCCTCCTACACCTTCCCGGCGCAACTGCTTAAGACGGGCCTGCTCGTCGAGCGGCGATGGACCCTGGGCGGCAGGGAGGGCTCACAGCTGACGGAGACGATCACCGCTCGCAGCGCTACCGGCAAGCCCATAGCAGCCTGGTTCCAGGACAGTATCCCGGCGGGCATCGCGAGCACAGTGCAAACAGTGCGCTTCAGCCCCAGGTCGGTCCGGGTAGTCAAGAGGGATCTGGTCGTGGAGTGGTACCTACGGGTGCCGGCCCACGGAACCGTCACCGTCGGGTACGTAGCAACTGTTCCGGCAACAGGAGCGAGCGCCACCCGGCTCGCGCACTGGGCCACGGGCCTGGTCACCATCGAAGAGCATCTCAACACGCCACCCGCACGACACTCGCGCTCGGCGCACCCAACCACCTCGCCGACGCCGGTGTCGCCAGCTCCGACGCAATCTAACCCAGGGCCCCAACCGACACCCAGCCCGGGAAATCCCAGTCCCTATCCCACCTACACCTGCGATCCCCAGCAAGTGACGTGCGACACTCAAACGCCCGAGTCGGGGGGTTTCTGAAGCGCCTGCGCCATTCCGCGGGACGCCGCCCACGGGAGGCGGGAGGCGGCCCGGGAGGGGCACCACCGCGCGTTCGGCATAAAGATTTGAGGTAGACCTGCGCGGCGTTGCCGGCCAGGACGGCGGCGAGGACGGCGTTGGGGAGGCCCAGCGCCGCGATGGCGCGGGCGTTCCTGGCCACGCCGGGGACGCCGGGCCAATCGGTCCCGAAGATCCACTTGCGGGCCAGGAGCGGCAGGTCGAAGCCGGCGTAGTAGCCGGGCAGGCGCTTGGGCGGGAGCCCGGCCAGGTCAAGCCGAGACGTTGTCCCTGGCCAGCGCCATGCGGGCCGCGTCGGCATAGGTGCCGCCGCGTCCGCCGTGAGCGAGGACGAACGGGACGCCGGGGAAGTCCGCGGCGATCGGGTCCATGAGGTTTGGATCGCCCGCCTCAGGCTGTGAGCCCGGGAAGATGCTCGGCCCGGTGTGCACGATGACCGGCACGCCGCGCTCGGCGCACAGCTCGTAGACCTCGTACATGTCACGGGTGTCGGGGCGGAAGCCGCCGTGCACCGGGTGGACCTTGACCGCGACCGCGCCCAGGTCGAGCTGGCGGGCCGCCTCGGCGGCGGGCGGCTGGTGCAGGTGCGGGTTCACGTTGGCGACCAGGCGGAACCTGGCCGGGTGGTGCGCGATGATCGGCAGCAGGTCCTCGGCGGGCTGGATCCCGGTGGCGCGGGGGCTGTACTCGGCGAACAGCAGCGCGACGTCGATGCCCTGGGTATCCAGCAGCGCGTCGAGGCGGGCCGGGACCGGGTTGCCGGCGGGCCCGAACACGTCCCGCCAGCCCGAATCCTTGCCGTAGTCGGCGGCCCACTGGAGCCAGGCGGGGCTGACCGTGCTCAGGCGCGGCACGTGCATGTGGGCGTCCACCACCGGCAGGCCGTCGATCATCGCGGGGGCCCTATCAGGGGTTCAGGCGCCGGAGTTCGGCCCGGTACCGGCGCGCGGACTCGACGTACGACTTCACCGACCCCTCGACCCATTCGGTGGGCATGCCGGTCTTCTTGATCGTGGCGGGAACGCCGGCCACCAGGGCGCCCGGCGGTACCTCGAATCCCTCCGGCACCAGGGCGGCGGCGGCCACGATCGCGCCCGTGCCGATCCTGGCCCGGTTCAGCGTGACGGAGCCCGAGCCGATCAGGCACCTCGCTTCGACCACGCAGCCTTCCAGGTGCGCGTTGTGCCCGACCACGCAGTCGGGGCCGATGAGCGTCGGCCAGTCGCGAGTGGTGTGGACCACCGTTCCGTCCTGCACCGAGGTCCTCGCCCCGACCTCGATCAGGCCGTGGTCGCCGCGGAGCACGGCGCACGGCCACACCGATGCTTCCTGGCCGATCCGCACCTGGCCGATGACGACGGCGTTGGGGTGGACGAAGGCCGACTCGTCGATGTCCGGTTCGTACTCGCCCAGGGCGTAGATCGGCACGGCAACCCTTTCGTGAGGCTAGGCCACGAGGATATCCGGGTCGCTTACCGGCTCTTACGGGGTCTCGCGGGGTCTCACAGGGTCTTACGGGCTCTTACGGGCTCTTACGGGCTCTTACGGGTTCAGGTCGATCACGCCGAAGCGGTGCTGGTCCCAGAGGTGCAGGGAGGCCTGCTCGGGGTAGCGGGCGACGTCCGGCGGGTCGTCGAAGATGCGCGTCAGCCGGCTGCCCGGGGTGTATTGCGGCCAGCCGGGGTCGCCGTCCGCGGCGAACGCCGCCCACTGCGCGCGCATCAGGTTCCCCAGCGTCACGGCGCTGGCCGGAGGCTCCGGGCCGAACAGCAGCCGCCCGAGCCCGGCGTGGACGCCGAAGACCAGGGGCACGTCGACGGCGTGGCAGGCGCCGAACCTGCCCGCCGGAGTCTGGTAGGTGACCTCGTAGAGGTACGTCCGGCCGCCCGCGGCAGCGTGCGCCTGGGCGAGGTGCAGGCTCGGCATCCGGAACAGCCAATCGGAAAGGACCAGCTCATAGAGCATTTCGGCGTCCGCCCCCGGATAGGCGGCCCGGTAGGCCGCCTCGCCGTGCGCGCCCGGCGCCAGGGCGCGCAGGGCGTCGGCGGCCCACTCGTCGGTGATCTTCCCGCGGATCCCGTAGACCGTCGTGAACAGCCGGTACTCGTCGCGGTTGTGCCCGGTGATCAGGTCGATGTTCCTGGCGGCGCCGGCCGCCACGGCCCGCCACGGCGCGCAGGGCAGCACTTCACCGTCCACGACCGGGGAGAACGGCACCCGGGTGCGGGCCACCGGCCCCCACCGCGCGACGTGGTCACCGGGGCGTACCGCGTCGGACGCGGCGGCCAGGGCGGCCGGGTCGGCTGCGGCGAAGTCTGCCGTGGTCGCGTCGGCGGGCAGCCCGGCCTGCTCGGCGATGGCGGCGGTCACCTCGGCGGCCAGGGCGGGTGAGAAGAAGGTGCCGGGAACGCTCTGCGCGATGGCCCTGCCGAACAGGCCGGCCGCGGCGGGCATGACCAGCAGGGCCGCGATCGCCCCGGCTCCGGCGGATTCGCCGAAGACGGTGACCCGGCCCGGGTCGCCGCCAAAGGCGGCGATGTTCTCCTGGACCCAGCGCAGCGCCGCGATCTGGTCCAGCAGCGCGCGGTTGGCCGGCACGCCGGGCAGGTAGGCGTAGCCCTCGACGCCGACCCGGTGGTTGAACGTGACCAGCACGACGTTCTGGCTGGCCAGCTGGGTTCCGTCGTAGCCCGGGTTGTTGGAGGAGCCAGCGCGGTAGGCGCCGCCGTAGATCCACACCATCACGGGCAGCCCGGCCGCGCCGGGGTCGGGCGAGAAGACGTTGATCGTCAGCCAGTCGTACGGGTCGGCGCCAGGCGCGGGCCCGGGGACCGGGGTCAGCTGGAAGGCGGACTGGGGCGGCGGCGGGCCGAACTCGACCGCCTCGCGGACGCCGTCCCAGGGCCGCGGCGGGTGCGGCGCGGCGAACCTGAGCTCGCCCACCGGCGGGCGGGCGAACGGGATCCCCTTGAAGACGGCGATGTCACCGGGTCCGGCCCTGCGACCCCGGACCAGCCCGCTGGCGGTGCGGACCACGGGCTCGGTTGCGTTCATGGCCCACCCCTTGCCTGCCGGCCCTGATGGTCGGCCGGGTATGTCGTGACTGTCATGACGTGGGCCGGAATGAACCCGTGTCGCCGCCAGGAGCGAGGTTACGCCACGGGCCGGGCCCCACGGCGGGAATCTGGCGGGGCGCGGCGTTCTTCTCGCGTGTCTTCTCGTACAGTCGAGCGCATGGCTGGCAACCCGAAGGCGGGCCGGTCCCCGCGTGAACTCATCCGGTACGAGGGTGACCTGGAGGCGGAGGAGCCGTACGAGGGCGTCTTGTTCGCCGATGCCGCGTTCGACGAGGCCATCGCGGGGAACTGCCACTTCCTGGACTGCGCGTTCCGCAACGTCTCGTTCAGCGGAAGGCCGGCTGCGCAAGTCCCAGTTCACGGACGTCACTATGGCCGAGGTCAGGTTCGTAGCCACTGACCTGGCCGAAACCGGCTGGCAGGACGTGACGCTGACCGGCTGCGCGCTGGCCGGCATTCCGGTCTTTTCCGCAGGGCTGCGCCGTGTCACGTTCCGCGACGGCAAGCTCGACTCGGTGAACTTCCGCGCTGGCACCCTCACCGACGTGAGGTTCGAGAACTGCCTGCTGCGCGACCCGGACTTCGGCGGCGCGACGCTGCTGCGGGTCAGCTTCCCCGGCTGCAGCTTGACCGGGGCGGACTTCACGAAGGTGACCTGCACGGACGTGGACCTGCGCGGAGCCGAGCTGGGCATCACCGCCGGGTACGACTCGCTGCGCGGCGCCATGATCGACACCGTCCACCTGGTCGGGCTCGCCCCGCTGCTGGCCCGCCACCTGGGCATCACCGTCGCCGACTGAACAGGGGCTCTCGCATGGACTATTACCAGCATGACCTCGCCCTGGTGCACGCCCGGGGGTACGGCCTGTACGCCGACCACTGCGCCCCGGGCATCCTGGAGCTCCTCGCGCCGGTGGGGAGCGGGCTCGTGCTCGAGCTCGGCTGCGGTGCCGGGGCGCTGACGCGCCACCTGCTGGACGCGGGGTACCAGGTCATCGCGACCGACGCCGCCCCGGCCATGCTGGAGCTGGCCTGGGAGGCGCTCGGCGGGGAGGCGGACCTGCGGCGGCTCAGGCTCCCGGACGATCCGCTGCCCGCGGCGGACGCGATCGTATCGGTCGGGCACGTGATCAGCTACCTGCCCGACGCCGCGGCCATCGACCGGGCGCTGGCCGCCATGGCCGGGGCGCTGCGGCCGGGCGGGGTGCTCGCGATCGACGTATGCGATTTGGACTACGGCGATATCCGCGCGGGTGAGGGGAACGTCGGCCGGACCGGCCCCGACTGGGCCGTCATCGCCGGGTTCTCCCGGCTGGCCCCGGACCGGGTCGTGAGGGACATCACCACGTTCGTGCCCGACGGTCACGGTGCCTGGCGCCGCGGCAGCGAGCGCCACGAGAACGTCCTGGCGGACACCGCTTTGATCCCGGCGTTGCTGCTCGAGCACGGGGTGGACGCGACGGTGGGGACGTCGTTCGCCGGCGCGGAGGTGCCGCCGGGCTTGCGCACGGTGATCGGCACGAAGACCGCTTTGCGCTGAGGCCGCGTCGGGCGTTGCGGGTGTCGTTACGGGTTGGCCTGGTCGTCAGGGATCGCGCGCATGGCGCGGGCGAAGGCCTCGCTGCGGTCGCGGTAATCACGGAACCGCCCGAAACTCGGGGCGGCGGGCGACAGCAGGACCACTCCGTCCGGGCGGGCCCAGGCAAACCCAGACGCGACGGCCGCCTCCAGGTCGGGACAGTCGGTCACGCCCGCGAATGCGGCTTCCGGTCCGGATGAGGCGGCGGCCGCGGCCCGCTCGATCTCGGCGTGGATGCGGGGGCCGCTGTCGGGGAGGGTCAGGACGAAGGTCGGGGCGTCCCTGGCCAGGACGCCGGCGGCCAGCGGAGCGTAGTCGATGCCGCGGTCGTGGCCGCCGGCGATCAGCGCGACCCGGCGGCCCGGCAGGGAGTCAAGCGCGGCCAGGGTGGGCAGCACGTTGGTGGACAGGCTGTCGTCGACGAAGGTGACCCCGGCGACCGCGCCGACCGGCGCGAGCCGGCTGGGCAGATGCCGGTACCCGGCCGCCGCGGCGTGCAGCATGGCGTCGTCGCGCGCCCCGGGCACGCCCAGAGCGAGCAGGCTGCGGCGCGCGATGAGCGCGTTCCTTCGGTTGTGCCGGCCGAGCATCCCGAGCGGCTCCATCCAGTCCGCGCCGGGATCATCGTCCGCGGACACCCACTCCACCCGCGGCCCGAGCAGCCCCACGCGCTCGGCGAGCAGGTCGCTGTCGCCGTTGGCCACCGTGAGTTCGGCGCCCGGCTGGGAGCACAGGGACAGCTTGTCCCGGTAGTACTGCTCCACTCCCCCGTGCCAGTCCAGGTGATCCGGGTGCAGCGAGGTGACGGCGACGACGGGCGGTGCGCAGGGCAGGTCGGTGGCCTGGTAGCTGGACACTTCGATGACCCAGTAGTCGGGCTCGCCCGGTCCTGTGGGCTCGGCGGGGTCGTAGGGGACGACGCCGATGTTACCTCCCACCAGGGGCCGGTAACCAAGACCGGTGAGCAGGTGCCCGATGACCGAGACCGTGGTGCTCTTGCCCTTGGTTCCGGTCACGCACACCACCCGCCGCAGGTCGGCTTCGGCGAGCCACAGTCCCAGGCCGCCCACCACCGGGATGCCCAGGCCGGACAGGTGCGCCACCTCGGGCCGGTACCGGCTCAGGCCCGGCGTCTTCACCACGACGTCGCAGCGCTCCAGGGCGGCCAGGCCGCCGTCGCCGGTGGCGAGCACCGGGCGGCCTTCCGCATCGTCGCGGGGATGATCGTCCACCAGGACCGGCTCGACGCCCATGGCGAGCAGCTTGCGCAGGTTCGCCTGGCCCTCGCGGCCCGTGCCCCAGACGCCGACCCGGGCGCCGGCCAGGTCGGACCAGGAGAGCTTCGGGCGGGGACCGGTCATCGGTACGCGGCGGGGATGAAGGTGCGGCCGACGGGCCGCAGCATGGCGGCGGCTTCCTCCTCGGACGGCGCGTCGGGCCAGCTCGCCACCTCGGCGGCAAGGTCCTTCAGCAGGACCGAGCCGGTCCGTTGGTCCCGGTCGTCCCGCCGCGCGGCCAGCAGGACCGCGGCCCGGCACTCGCCGACCTCGCCGACGCACTCGAACGGCTTGGCGCCCGCGCCGAGCAGCGCCAGGAACTTGGCGGCCAGGGCGGGGTCCTCGAGCGGTTCCCTGCTGGGCGCGAAGATCTGCCGCAGCGCCCCGGCGGGCAGGAACGGGGCCAGGATCAGGTCGATGAAGCAGCACTTATCACACTGCCCGCACCAGTGATCCAGCCGGCGCGCGCGGTCGCTGTAGAAGGCCTTGTTGCAGCTACGGAACGACCCGTGGTACTGCGGCAGCGCCGCGAATTCCCGGCCGACCCACAGCTCCGTCCGGTCCCTGAGCCAGGAGAAGTACTCCGGCATCGGCGGGCCCGCCTGCGCCAGCACGTCGCGGAATCCGGCCTCGAACGCCTCGCTCTTGGAGTACTGGTGGTTGACCGGTCGGCCCTGGTACTCAAGCGTGGGGATCGACGCCGACCATTCGTTGGACATCACCACCGCGTCCCGGTCATCGAGCACCGCCGCCAGCACCGCGATCGCGGACAGGATCCCGGTCACCGGCACATGCCCGTTGAGGAAGCCGAGCTCGGCAGACCGCAGCAGCTGCGGGTCGATCTCCCGCTCGGCGCGCACGACGGGCAGCCCGCTCACCGCGGCCGGCGCCTCGATCGCGTCGAAGGAGTCGCCGGGCCTGCTCACCACGAACAGCGCCGCGTCCGCGAGCCGCCGCACCCGCTCCACCACCACGATCGAGTCGATCCCGCCCCCGAACGGCACCAGCGCCCTCGGGGGGGTACGGGGGGGCGGAGAGCCCTTCCCAAGGGGGGGCCGGGGGGATGGGTCCCCCCGGGAAAGAGAGCGGGGGGATCCCGGGAGGTCGTCCCCCCGGGGCTGGCTCAGCCCCTCCGGGGTCAGCACGGCCTCGACGCGTAGCGTCGAGACGTCCAGCTCGTTGCGGCAGGCGAACTCGGCCAGGCCTTCGGTGTAGAACGCGCGGAGGAAGGCCAGCTCTTCCCCGGTCAGCGGGGTCTGGCCGAGGTCGATGACCGGAGGGGCGGCGGTCTTGTAGTACGAGACGCCGGCCAGCAGGAACACGAGCCGCGCGGCGGCCTGGGCCGGCCGACTGCGCCAGCGCGGGCCGGGCGCCAGCGTGTGGCGTTCGGTGAACTCGCGGCCGTCCAGCGAGTAACGGCAGGTCAGCAGGCCTCGTTCAGCGTCTGTCACGAAGGACTCGTAGCGGAACACCCGCCCGCGATCACGCGGTTGTGACCGCGCACCCGGAACAGCCATCTCGCTCTGACCCACCTGCCCAGGGTAATGGCCACTTTCACGTCGCCGTCGCTGGTCGGTCATGATCGCAGTGCGATGACCGTGATCACGGCGCCCTGCCCGGCGAGGATGCGCACCTCGATGCCTACGCGATCCGCGATGTGCAGTTGTGCGTGGGTATCGTTAGGCTGACACCGGACGGCGAAGGGAGGTTCCGGTGACTGCCTTGCCTGACTGGATGGACCTGCTCGACGGTCTGAGCGCTGCGGAGTATGAGGCACTGCCGGAGGAGATCTGCCGCCGGATCGAGGTCGTTGACGGAGCCATCATCGTGAGCGCTGCACCGCGTCGCCTGCATCAAGATATCGGTCGTCGGCTGGCCAATGCGCTGGAGGCGGCCTGTGGTCCTGGGCTCGCGGTGTCCACGGATGTAGACCTTCGTTTGCGTGACGTCCCCCTGCTGAACCGCCGCCCCGATGTCGTGGTGTATAATGCCTCGCTGCCCGATGACGTGGTGCTGCGGCCGCGGGACTGCGTTTTGGTAGTAGAGGTCATGTCGCCAGGCTCGGTGACCACCGATCAGACCGACAAGCCAGCCGAATACGCGGCCGCCGGGATCAGGCGCTACTGGCGGGTGGAACATGACCCCGCCGAAAGCGTCCTTTCCGTTTTCTGCTATCGACTGGACCCGACCACCAGCACTTATGCTTCCGCAGGCGCGCACTCGGGGAAGATGACCGTTACCGAGCCGGTAAGCATCACCATTGACCTGAGCACGTTGATCTAACCCCGGCAGGACAGCCCGGCCGCCAGGCTCAGGACTGCGCGCGGGCGGCGAAGGACTCGGCGGCGCGCAGGGCGCGCAGGAGGTTGCCGCCGGCCAGGGCGGCGCAGTCGGACTCGGTCCAGCCGCGGGCCAGGAGCTCGGCGAACAGGGCCGGGTAGGCGGATACGTCCTCGAGGCCGACGGTGACGTCGAGGGTGCCGTCGAAGTCGCCGCCGATGCCGACGTGGCCGGCGCCCGCGACCGCGCGGATGTGCTCGATGTGGTCCGCGACCTGAGCCAGCGTGGCCTCGGGCTGGGGGTGAGCCGCCTGCCACTCGGACCTGATGCTGAACAGCTGGCCGAAATCCCTCGGGTCCAGGCCGCGGCGGGAGGCCTCGGCCTTCAGGCTGGCCAGCCAGTCGGCGGACGCCTGGGAGACGAAGCCGGGAACGAACGTCACCATGCACACGCCGCCGTTGCCTGCCAGCCGCGCGAGGACGTCGTCGGGCACGTTGCGCGGGTTGTCGCAGACCGCGCGGGCGCTGGAATGCGAGAAGATCACCGGGGCCTGCGTCACGTCCAGCGCATGGTGCATCGTGGAAACCGCGACATGCGACAGGTCGACGAGCATGCCGATGCGCTGCATCTCGCGGACCACGTCCCGGCCGAAATCGGTCAGCCCGCCCGCGTCTGCGTCATCGGTGGCCGAGTCGGCCCAGCCGACGTTGCGGTTGTGCGTCAGGGTCATGTACCTGACGCCGAGCGCGTACAGCATCCGCAGCACACCGAGGGATCCGGCGATGGCGTGCCCGCCTTCGGCGCCGAGCAGCGAGGCCACCCGACCGGACGCGGCGATCCGTTCCACGTCGCTGGCGGTCAGCGCGAGCTCCAGCGCCTGCGGGTAGCGCGCGATGATCGCGCGCGCCAGGTCGATCTGCTCGAGCACCGTCGTCACGGCGGTATCCCCCGCGAGCCGGGCTGGCACGTACACCGACCAGAACTGTGCGCCCACCCCGCCCGCCGAGAGCCTGGGCAGGTCGGTGTGCAGGTCCGGGACCGGGGCCGCCAGGTTGACGACGGCGGGATCGCCGGGCGCGGCCGCTCCAGCGTCGGTGCCCGGCGCGGTCAGGCGCACCCGGCTCGCCTCGCCGCCTGCCCGTTCGCGCAGCGCCCAGGGCAGGTCGTTGTGGCCGTCGATCAGCGGAAACCGCCGCAGCAGGTCCCGGGCCTGGAGGATCCGCTCGCTCACCCCGCCAGCCTAGTTTCCGGCCTCCGGGCGTTACGCCTTGCGGCGGCGCGGGCCGAGGCTGCGCAGGCGCAGCGCGGCGAGCAGCACGAAGAACACCGCGAGCCCGATCATGACGCCCATGTCAACCAGCCAGTGGCTCGCGCTGTGCGCCCACAGCGGATCGGTGGTGCTGCCCAGGGGAGAGATGACGTTGAGGCTGGTGGTGGAGGCCACCGCGGCGAATCCCCACCGCGCCGGGGCCACACAGGCCAGGTACCACAGTGGTGTGCCGCTCTTCAGGGGCGTGACGAAGCCGCACAAGATGACCTGGACCATGGTGAGCAGCACCAGGACCGGCATCGCCTTCTCCGCCGTGCTCACCAGGGCGGAGACCAGCAGGCCCAGGCACATCGACGCCAGGCCGAGCATCGCGACGCCGATCAGCAACTCGACGAGCGGCGGGCCCGGCAAGAACGCGCCGTGGGCCGGCAGCTTCCTGAAGGCCACCCCGAGCACCACGAGGATCACCGACTGCGCCACGCTGATCACGCCGAGCACGAGCAGCTTGGAGAACAGGTAGGCGCCGGACGACAGGCCGACCGACCGTTCCCTGATGTAGATCGGGCGTTCCTTCACCAGCTCCCTGATCGAGCTGGCGGCGCCGGCCAGGCACTGGCAGATGACCAGCATCAGCAGGACCTGCTGGACGGTGGTGTTGTTGGTGCCCGCCAGGCCCTGGCTGCCACCCACGGAGTAAATGAGGGCGCCCAGGATGAGGGGCATCAGCCCCACCAAGAGCAGGTACCCGCGGTCGATCGAGATCACCCGTATGTACCGGCGGGTCAGGGTGCTGAGCTGCTGCAGCGCACCGCGCCGCTGCTCCGGCGGGATGACAGGCTCGTCCGGGCCCGCGGCCCTCGCGGCCGGCCTTGGGCGCTGCCTGTCCACCACGTACTGCTGGTAGAGGGGAGAGGCGGCGAACTCACCGGCCCAGTCACGGTCCGGGTAGCGTTCGAACGCCTGGAAGACCTCGGCCCAGCCGGGCAGGCCGAAGTGCTTGAGCCCCTCGCTGGGCGGCCCGTAGTACGCCACCTTGCCGCCGGGGAACAGGACGAGCAGCCGGTCGCAGGTGTCGAGGTTCGCCACGCTGTGCGTGACCACGACGACCGTCCTGCCCTCGTGGGCCAGGTCTCGCATCTGCTCCATGACCGACTTGTCCAGGCCCGGGTCAAGGCCGGACGTCGGCTCGTCGAGGAACAGCAGTGACGGCTTGGTCAGCAGTTCCTGCGCTACGTTGACCCGCTTGAGCTGGCCGCCGGACAGCCGGTCGGCGCGGGTGTTGGCGTGCCTGGTCAGGCCGAGCTCGCCCATCACCTCGTCGACCCGGGCGTCGCGCTCGGCCGTGGTGGTGTCCGCGGGGAAGCGCAGCTCGGCGGAGTACTGCAGGGCGCGGCGGGCGGTCAGTTGCGTGTGCAGGACGCTCTCCTGCGGGACCAGGCCGATGCGGTACTTGAGCTCGGCGTAGTTGGAGTACAGGTCCCTGTTGTCGTACAGGACGGTGCCGGTGGTCGCCGGGCGCGTCCCGGTCAGCGCGCCGAGCAGGGTCGACTTGCCGGCGCCGCTGGGGCCGATGACGCCGAGCAGGGACTTCTCCGGAACCGGGAACGAGACGTGGTTGAGCAGGATCTTGCCGCCCCCCACCTGCACGACCAGGTCCTGCGCCTTGAAGGTGATCAGGCCCTCGTCCTCGTACTGCCTGAGCTCGCCGCCTGCCAGGCGGAACGTCGAGTGCCCGATGCTGACGATGTCGTCCTCGCCGATCACCGCCGAGGCCACCCGCCGGCCGTTCACGTAGGTGCCGTTGTGACTGCCGAGGTCGACGATCTCGTAGGTCCCCGCGGGGGACTTGCGCAGTTCGGCGTGGTGTCGTGAGACGTCGAGGTCCGGCAGGACGACGTTGTTGTCGGGGACGCGGCCGATGCGCAGCGCCTTGGTCGGCAGGGGCATCCGCATGGTGGGACGCCGGTCGACGCTCGGCAACACGCCGCCGTCCGCGGCCGGAGCCTGGGGCGCCGGTTCACGCCAGACGATGGAATCTTCCCAGGAGGGCTCCCCAGCGGGCTGGGGCTGGGGCTGGCGCTGAGGTTGGGGCTGAGGCTGGCGCGGCGGTGCGGCCTGCGGCACGGCGTCCTGGAAGCGCGGCGCGATCTCGGAGAGCGGGCTCTGGGCCCACCAAGGAGCGGGGTGCGCCATGGACGGCGGGTCCGCGGGAGCCCCCGGCCAGAGGACGCTGGCATCATCGGCCGGCTGGGCGGGCCTGAGCGGCTGGGCGGGCCTGGGGGGCTCGGCGGGCCTGACCGGATCGGCCGGGCGCACCGGCGCCGGCGGGACCTGCGGCCTGGCGGGGGCGTCAGGCTGCTGCTGGGCCGAGCCTGGCAGGCCGGGACCGGACTGGGCCGCCGAGGGCGCCTCGAGGATGAAGCGCAGGATCGGCCCGTCTTCCGGGTTGCCCAGCCGGACCACGGAATCGTGGACGATCGGGACCCGGTTGACGCGCTGCAGCCCGACGAACGTCCCGTTGGTGCTGCCCGTGTCCTCCAGCAGCCACCCGTCACCTTCGACCCGTATCACCGCGTGCCGCCACGACACGCGCGAGTCGAGCACTACGATGTCGGACGCGGTGTCGCGGCCGATGCTGTAGGTGGCACCGGCGTGCAGGGTGTGATCGGAGCGCCTGGTCCGCACGACGAGGTTGGGCACGGCTGGTCCGCCGGCCGGTCCTGCGGAACGCGGCGCGGCTTCGGCGAGCCCGGCCGGAGCAAGGCCCGCTGGAGATGGCCCGGCCTGCGGCGGCTGGTCGGACCAGTCGGAATGCTCGGGTGGCATGTCAAGAGTGTAGGGCCGCTTGCCGTAAACGGGAATCGGCTGCACGATTCAGGTAGTCAGGCGCGTTTGACACATTGGGTCGCGGAGACCCTGATACTGGAGCATCAAGCACATCGTCTCAAAGCCGGGCCGCACGCCATGCAGTGTGCGACTCACAGCTATCCTTTTCCTCACTAGGCGGCACTTCAGGGGTGGATTATGGTCGTGGCGGATACTTATTGTGCTGGCGTGGCTACCGTGGCCACGACGCTAGCGGGCACGCCATGAGCGAGGAGCCCACCCGCCCCAGCCCACAGTGGCGGGAGCCGCAAGCACCTCAGGAGCCGCCGACGCGCGCCTGGCAGCCGCAGGCACCGCCAAGCCCGCCGCCGCCCGCCTGGCAGCCGCAACAGCCACCGCAAAGCCCGCCGCCGCCCGCCTGGCAGGCGCAACAGCCACCGCAAAGCCCGCCGCAAAGTCCGCCGCCGCCCGCCTGGCAGGCACAAGGGCCTCAGGACACGCCGCCGCCCGCCTGGCAGGCGCAGGCACCCTACGGCCAGGGGTCTCCGGCTCCGATCCGCAGGCGGCGCAGGCGATGGCCGTGGATCACCCTGATCGTGATCGTCCTGGTCCTCGTGGTCGGCGACCGGGTTGCCCTCGCGATAACCGAGAACGCGATGGCCAGCCAGTTCCAGTCCTCGGTGGGCCTGTCCGGCAAGCCGCACGTTTCCATCCCAGGGTTCCCGTTCCTGACCCAGCTGGCCGCCCGCGACTTCAAGACCGTGAACGTCAGCGCGACCGATGAGACGACGGGGCCGCTTGAGATCGCCAGCCTGACCGCCACGGCGCATGGCATGCATATCCACGGGCTCAGCAGCGCGACGATCGATAGTTTCACCGCCTCGGCGCTGATCACGTTCACGGCGCTGGGCAACGCCGGCGGGATCCCGCAGGGCATCACGCTGGGCCCCGACGGCCCGAACAAGATCCAGGCGACGGTCAGCATCGGCCCGATCAGCGATTCGGCCGTCGCCCAGGTCACCCGGACGGGACCAAATAAGATCAACATCCAGGTCATCAACGCGGGCGGGATACCGGCGTCGGTCCTCGGCAATTTCGCGAATTTCACGATCACGATCCCCAAGCTCCCAGACGGAGTGTCGATTCAGAGCTTCAGCATCACCCAGCGCGGACTCATGATCACCGCCACCGGTCAGAACGTCACGGTCAGCCAGAACTCGTAAGGGCAGGACATTCAGCGGGTCACGCCGGACGCGGTGCAGGCGGCAGCGCTCGACGCCGCGCTCGCCGTGGCCCGCGATCAGCGGCTGCCCGCCGACCAGGCGCGGGTCCTGTCGGCCAGGGGAAACCTGCTGGTGCACCTGGCGCCCTCGCCGGTCGTGGCGCGAGTGGCGACCCTGACCGGGACGGCCGTTCCCCCGGCCGCCAGCCTTGGCCTGTTCGGCCGGGCCAGGGACCTGGAGGCGGCGGTATGGTCGCTGTGCATGGCGCACCAGTACCCCGCGCGCTATCAGGAGTCAGCGGCGGACCTGCTGGCCCACGTTCTGTCGGGCAGCCGATAGGCTCGCGCTGATGCCAGCCTCGTGTGCCTTCTGCGCCGTCATCCGCGGCGAGGAGAAGGCGGTGATCATCCTGGAGACGGATCGGCTGATCGCGTTCCTCGATCACCGGCCGCTGTTCCGCGGTCATACCCTGCTGGTGCCGAAACTGCACGTACAGCTGCTCAGCGACCTGCCCGCCGGCCAGGTGCCCGAGTTCTTCCTGACGGCTCAGCGGCTGGAGCGCGCCGTCGAGGACGGCCTGGGCGCGGACGGCTCGATGATCCTCATCAACAACGTGGTGAGCCAGTCGGTGCCGCACCTGCACCTGCACGTCATCCCCAGGAACAGGCGAGATGGACTGCGGTTCTGGCTCGGTCCGCGGCAGCACTACGACAACGCCGCCCAGGCCGAGGCCTACGCGGACAAGATCAGGAGCGCCCTGCCCCGGGATTGAAGCGTACGGTGGAGTCGGGCACGCCCCGCGCTTCCCCGTCCCGCCCCCCGCCGGAGAGGTCCCCATGCCCGCCGACTTTTCGGGTCCCAACCGCTTCGCGCGTGACCTGTTCGCCCCGCTGCCCGCCCGGTATGACCGCCTCGCCGAGGTCCTCTCCTTCGGCCAGAACGGCCAGTGGCGGTCCGCCATGGTCGGGTGCGTCCTGCCGGTGGACGGCGTGATCCTCGACGTCGCCTCGGGCACGGCCGGCGTCGCGCTGCAGCTAGCGGCGCGTACCGGGGCGGAGAGCGGGGTGAGGATCGTCGGGGTCGATCTGACGGAGGAGATGCTACGCCTCGGGCGTCGGCGGGTGGCCGCGGCCGGGGTGGCGAACCGGGTGGGCCTGGTGGCGGGGCGGGCGGAGCGGCTGCCCTTCCCCGACGGCTATTTCGACGCGCTGACGTTCACCTACCTGCTCAGGTACGTCAGCGACCCGCAAGCCACGCTGACCGAGCTGGCCCGCGTGCTCAAGCCGGGCGGGATAATGGCCAGCCTGGAGTTCTGCGTGCCGACCGGAGCGTTCTGGCGGCCCGCCTGGTGGGCGTACACCAGGTTCCTGCTGCCGGCCGGAGGCCTGCTGCTCGGCGGGCGTGAGTGGCTGGAGGTGGGGCGCTTCCTTGGCCCGAACATCTCCGCGCACTACCGCAAGTATCCGGTCGCCTGGACGGTCGAGGCGTGGCAGAAGGCGGGGCTGACCGAGGTGGGCACCCGCGTCATGAGCCTCGGCGGCGGCCTGGTGATGTGGGGCACGCGCCAGGGGGGTACGGGGGGGCGGGCAGCCCTCCCGTGAGCGGGGGGCCAGGGGGGCCAGGGGGGAACGGGGGGGCGGGCAGCCCTCCCGTGAGCGGGGGGCCAGGGGGGCCAGGGGGGAACGGGGGGGCGGGCAGCCCTCCCGTGAGCGGGGGGGTCCCGGGGGGTCGTCCCCCCAGGGGTATAGAGCGTCCGGCGTACTACGCGGCCCGCCCGGGAGGATGGCGGGACTGGTGGACGCTGCTGCATCCGCCGTACACGTTGTGGCACCTGTCCTACTCGGTCATCGGCGCCGCGCTCGCCCCGCGCGTCCAGACCAGCCGGCTGATTGCCACCGTGCTCGCGTTCTTCCTCGCGGTGGGCCTGGCCGCGCACGCGCTTGACGAGCTGCGCGGCCGGCCTTTGCGAACCCGGATCCCGGCACCTGTGCTGGTCGCGGTGGTAGCCGCGGGACTGGCCGGCGCGCTCGCGCTGGGGGTAGCCGGCGTATCGCGGGTCGGCTGGACCCTGATCCCGTTCATGGTGGCCGGGCCCGTGCTGGTCATCGCGTACAACGCGGAGCTGTTCGGCGGGGTCATGCACACCGACTTCGGGTTCGCCGCCGGCTGGGGGGCGTTCCCCGTGCTGACCGCCTACGTGGCGCAGGCCGGCACGCTGGCGGTCGCCCCGGTCCTGGCGGCGCTCGGCGCGTTCGCGCTGTCTTCGGCCCAGCGTCGGCTGAGCACCCCGGCCAGGAACATCCGGCGCCGGGCGGAGCTCGTCGAGGGAAGCATCACCTTCGGCGACGGCCGGGTCGTGCCCGTCACCGCCGACGTCCTGATCCAGCCCCTGGAGCAGGCGCTGCGGGCCGCGTCCTGGGCGGTCATGCTGCTCGCCGCCGCCCTGGCCGTGGCCCGCCTGGGCTGAAGATGGTCGCGCATTTCTGCCGATTCGCCGAGCAACCAGACGCTCACACCATTACCCTGATTAGGTCAATCAGATATAAATGGTTCTTTTGAGGCTGAAAGTGAGTCACTGGAAGAGCTGTCTGAACGCGGCGTCCATGGCCCATAATTGACATGAGCGCAGCCAGTGATGCCATCAGGAGACGGCGCATGACATCGGGCATGTCCGCCAAGGGCAGCGCTCTTGGGGCAAACATCCCTGAGAGCGGTGTCCCGCTCGGTGCTGCCCAGGTGCTGCCGCCCCAGGATGCCTCGGGCAACGGGACCGGGCAGGGCCATGGATCCGAGACCGTCGCGGCGGATATCGGCGCGGACGCCGCCCCGCTGGCGCTCGGCGCGTCGGTGCGCACCCTCATTCTCGGGATCGACTACGACGGGCGCATCGTCCAGCATGACCGCAGCGCGGCGCAGTTCCTTGCGTGCCCGGCCGACGAGCTGCTCGGCGCCCAGCTGATCGACCTGACCGTCGGCGCCGAGGGAAACTCGCATACCGGCCGGTCCGCCGACAGCGTCGCCGCGGTCAACGGGCTGCTCGAGGCGATCCGTTCCGATCGCGAGGGCAGCGCGATGCTGACGATCGAAACCCGCGACGGCCACCAGGCCGAGGCGGTGGTGACGGTCTACCCGATGCGCGCCGGAGGGACCAGCCTGGTCGCGCTCGCCATGCTGCGCATCCCGGTGCCGCGGGCGGAGCGGTTCGTCGATCCCGCGGTCATGCGCAAGCACATGCTCGACGACACCTTCACCAGGATCGGCGACACCCTCGACATCGACCACCTGGCCCGCGAGCTGATGGACGCGCTCGTACCGCATTTCTGCAACGTGGCCGAGCTCTTGCTGCTCGAAACCCTGATGGGCAACGACGAGCTGCCCGCGCACGGCCCCGACGGAGCGCTCCCGCTGCGGCGGATCGCCCTGCTGCACGACCGGAAGGATCCGGCCTGGGAGGCGGCGTTCCCCACCGGCGAGATCCTCCGCTACCCCGCGCACACGCCGTACTTCCAGTGCATGGATACCGGCAAGCCGGTCCTCGAGACGAACATCAGCGAGAGCCAGGCCGCCAAGATCGCCAAGGTATGGCGGCGCAGGCCGGTGTCCAAGCTGCTGTCGGACGCCTCGATGCTGATGCTCCCGCTCGTCGCGCGCGGCATCCTGCTGGGGTTCTTCGCCTGCACCCGCCAGGACGGGTTCCGCCGCTTCGACGCGTACGACATCGAGGTCGGCATGGACTTCGCGGCCCGCGCGGCCGTGTTCATCGACAACGCCCGCCGCTACAGCAGGGAGCACACGACCGCGCTGACCCTGCAGCGGAGCATGCTGCCGACCGGGCTTTCCGCCCCTTCCTCGGTCGAGGTCCGGCACCGCTACCTGCCCGGCAGCAAGCTCATCGAGGTCGGCGGGGACTGGTACGAGTCGATCGCGCTGCCCGGCGGGCGAGTCGCGCTCGTCGTCGGCGACGTGGCCGGGCACGGCGTGCGCGCGGCCGTCACCATGGGCCGGCTGCGCACCGCCATCCACACCCTGGCCATGCTGGAGCTCCCGCCCGCCGAATCGCTCCAGCAGCTCGACGAGCTCATGCATACCCTGGGCGAACGGGAACCGCACTTCGCCACCTGCGCGTACGCCGTGTTCGACGCGGTGAGCGGCAACTGCGAGGTCGCCGTGGCCGGGCACCTGCCCCCGCTGCTCGTGCACCCGGACGGCAGCAACGAGCTGCTGGACGTCCCGCCCGCTCCGCCGCTCGGCATCGGGGACGGCGAGGTGGAAAGCCGACAGTTCCAGATAGAGGACGGCAGCCTGTTCGTGCTGTACACCGACGGCCTGGTGGAGAACAAGGGCCAGGACATCAGCGACGGGCTGGCCCGGCTGCGGGACATCTTCGGGCCAGGCTCGCCGACGCGCCCGCTCGAGGACCTGTGCAAGGCCACCCTGGACGGGGTGTACTCCGATCATCAGCGCGACGACATCGCGGTGCTCATCGCGCGGCTGCGTCGGCTGCCGCGGGAGAACTACGCCGAGTGGACGCTGGCCCCCAGGCTGACCTCGGTGCGGCACGCGCGGTCGGTGATCGCCGAGCCGATGCGGCGCTGGGAGCTTGAAGAGCTCATCCCCACCACCGAGCTGCTCGTCTCCGAGCTGGTGACCAACGCGGTCAGGTACTCGCGCGGCGAGGTCACGCTGCGGCTGGTCAACGAGAAGGCGCTGGTCTGCGAGGTGCTCGACACCTCGGCCGCGCTGCCGAGGCTCCGCCAGGCCGGCGGGGAGGACGAGAACGGCCGCGGCCTGCAGGTGGTCCGCCAGCTCTCCAAGCGCTGGGGCGCGCGCCGCACGCCGAACGGCAAGGTCGTCTGGTGCGAGCAGCCCCTGCCGGGCGGCCCGGTCCCCCTTGAAGCCTGGGAGACGCTGCACTGAGCTGGCCGGGGGGGCGACCCCCCGAACCCCCCGGTGCGCTTCGCGCCCCGGCTGCGGTGCTCGCCGTAGTATCACGCGGCCGGAGGGGCCGGAGGCCCCTCGCGGGCCGCGCGATCGCGGGGGCGCTTCGCCCCCGCGGCTACTCGCCGTAGGGCTGGTGCGCCGCCGTATGCCTGTCCTGGGGTTGGCTACTCTACGGTGACGCTTTTGGCTAGGTTGCGGGGCTTGTCGATGTCGCGGCCTAGTTTGGCGGCTACGTGGTAGGCGAGGAGCTGGAGCGGGACGTTGAGGAGCAGGGGGTCGAGTTCGGGTTCGCCGGCCGGGACGCGGATTACCGCGTCGGCCAGGTACGGGGGAGCTCGGCGCTTGTCACCGCGATGACGGGGCCGCCGCGGGCCCTGATCTGCTCGATCGTGGAGATGTTCTTTGACAGCAGTTCGTCGTCGGGCACGACGACCAGGCTGGGCATCGAGGAGTTGATCAAGGCGAGCGGGCCGTGCTTCAGCTCGGCCGCCTGGTAAGCCTCGGCGTGGACGTAGGAGACCTCCTTGAGCTTCTGCGCCCCCTCGCGGGCCACCGGCCAGCCGCGGACGCGCCCGATGAAGAACATATGCTCGGCGTCGGCGAACCGGTGCGCCACCTCGGCAATCTGGTCCTCCTGGGCCAGGATCTGCTCGATCTGGCCGGGCAGGGCGCGCAGGCCGGCCACGATCCGCTGGCCGGACGCCGCGGACAGGTCGCGGACCCGGCCGAGCAGCAGCGCGAGCATGGCGAACGAGGCCGCCATGTTGGTCAGCGCCTTGGTAGACGCGACCGCGACCTCCGGACCCGCGTGCAGGAAGACGCCGCGGCCGCACTCCCGCCCGATCGCGCTGCCCACCACGTTGACCGCGCCGATGACCTGGCCGCCCTTGCGCCTCAGCTCCTGCACCGCCATGAGGGTATCCAGCGTCTCGCCGGACTGGCTGACCGCCACGTAGAGCGTGTCCGGGTCCACGACCGGGTTGCGGTACCTGAACTCCGACGCGGGCTCGGCGTCGGATGGGATCCGGGCCAGCTCCTCGACCAGGACCGCGCCCATCTGGCCCGCGTAGTAGGCCGAGCCGCAGCCGAGGAACTTCACTTGCCTTATTGACCTGAGCTCGCGCGCGTCCAGGTTGATCCCGCCGAGCTTCGCGGTGGCGAACCGGTCGTTGAGCCTGCCGCGCAGGGCGCGGCGCAGGGCATCAGGCTGCTCGTGGATCTCCTTGCGCATGAAATCCTCGTACGGGCCCAGTTCGTAGTCGCCGGCCTCGGCCTCGACGGTGGTGGGCACCTTGCTGGCGCCGGCCGCTCGCCGAAGCGAGCCGTCCAGGGGCACGACGCGGTAGTCGGCGGCGCGGACCGTGGCGACCTCGGCGTCGTCGAGGTATACCACCTGCTTGGTGTAGCGGACGAGAGCCGCCACGTCGGAGGCGACGAACATCTCCGACTCGCCGATGCCCAGGACGATGGGGCTGCCGTTGCGGGCCACCACCAGCTCGTTCGGATTCCTGGTATCGAGGACGACCAGGCCGTAGGTGCCCTCCACGTGGCGCAGCGTGGCCTGGACCGCCTCCTCCAGCGGGATGTCGCCGGCCGCCTCGGCGGCGATCATGTGGGCGAGCGCCTCGGTGTCGGTGTCGCTGGCCAGCTTGACGCCCCGGTCGGCCAGGGCGTCCCTCAGCTGCTCGGCGTTCTCGATGATGCCGTTGTGCACGACCGCGATGCGACCGTCGGTGTCGGTGTGCGGGTGGGCGTTGGTGTCGTTCGGCTCGCCGTGCGTCGCCCACCTGGTGTGGCCGATGCCGATGGTCGCCTTCGTCCGGTCACTGACCCGGTCGCGCAGATCCTGCACCCGGCCGGCCGTCTTGATGACCTGCAGCCGGTTCCGGTGGATGACGGCCAGGCCGGCCGAGTCGTAGCCGCGGTACTCCAGGCTCCGCAGGCCCTCGAGCAGGACCGGGACGGCATCCCTCCGGCCGATGTACCCGACAATTCCGCACACCTCAACCCCTCCCGTCCCACCCATTCACTATTTGTATAAAACTCATGACTATCTGTAAACAATTCGGCGTAGCTGCCGTTCCGACAGGCCGGGTGCGGGGAACCTCCGCTGCCGTAGTTCCAAAGCGATCACCGGCCAGATCTCGTCGTTCTTGCATTGCCGGTGCTGTAGTTCGGTATGGCGCCTGCGGACGAACTCCTCGATCGTTTCGCTGAAGTACGCGATGACGTCCGCGATGACCCGGACCGCGGTGGCCTGCGGCAGGTCCGTGGAGGCGGCCAGGTAGCGCACGAGGTCCGGCGGCGACTGGTCAGGCATCGGCACTTCCCAGGGTCGGCTATGGTCAGAGACCCAATTCTTGCCCGATGTCGGGCAAGAATTGCGGATTTTACCACGCAGGCCCCGAGCATAGCGCACACGGGAGCAGTTGGCGTGCCAAGCCGCGCGACTCGCGCCTGTTTGTCAAACCGATGGTTGCCGCTTGCTAACAGTTCTTCTGGTTGGTTGCCCCAACCATCGACTGGAGCGAGGTGCCAGCGGGAGTAATAAGGGTGATGTGACTGGAGGGATGGAGCTTGGGGCGGAGCGGCGGAGCGGAGGCTGGGCGGCGGGGCTCGGCCGCCGAGCAGAGCTGCGGGCCGGGCGGGGCCGGGCGGCGCGGGGCGACCAGGGGCCGGGGCTAGCTCTTTGGGGCTAGGAGGCTTGGCGGGCCGCGATCACGTGGGTCTTGTTCCGCCCGGTTTCCTTGGCGTAGTACAGGGCCGAGTCGGCGGCGGCCATCATGTCGGTCAGCTCGCGCCGCTCGCCGTCCAGGGCCGCGACGCCGACCGAGATCGTGAGCCTGATGAACCGCCCAGCGTCGTCATCGCCGACGGGTATCGACATGGCGGCGATGGTCGAGCGGAGGCGCTCGGCGACGGTGAGCGCGTCGACCTCGCGAGTCTGCGGGAGCAGGATCACGAACTCCTCGCCGCCGAACCGCCCGGCCAGGTCGTAACTGCGCAGCCCGCTGCGCAGCGCGTCGGTGACCGCGCGCAGGGCCTTGTCCCCGGCCAGGTGACCGTAGGTGTCGTTGACCAGCTTGAAGTGGTCGATGTCGACCAGCGCGAGGGCCAGCGGACTGCCCGTCCGCACCGCGCGGGCGATCTCCACCGTCGCCTCTCGTTCCCAGGTCGAGGCGTTGAGCAGCCCGGTCTTGGTGTCGATGCGGGACTGCGCCACCAGCTGGGCGTGCATGATGAACCGCCTGGCCAGCAGGACAGAAGGCACGGCGAAGATGGCCAGCACGGGGTTGACCGCCACGACGACGGTGATCAGGACGCCCAGGTCGAATTCGGCGAAGTCGGCCTGCAGCGCCTCGCGGCTCAGCTCCTGGTCAGCCAGCCGGATGGTGGGATCGGAGATCTTGACCGCGAGCACGATGAGCGCGTTGTGCCCTCGCCCGCCCAGGATCTCGCAGACGGCCACCACCAGGGTCCAGGTGAGCACGTGCGAGCCCCGGCCGAGCGAGGCGCCGGCCAGCGACGCGGGGAACGCGCGGAACACCAGGGAGGCCGCGCCGTAGGCCAGGCCCATGGCGCAGGCGGTGAACACCCGGCGGTGGATGACCCCGCGGTGGATCACCCACTGGGTCATGGCGAGCAGCGGGATCGGCGCCACCATCGCGTAGACCGGCGGGAGCAAGATCGCTATCGGCAGCACCCACACGGTGATGAAGTCCCTGACCAGAGCGCCTTGCGTGTAGGCGATCCGCGGCGTCGCCGCGACGGAGATCAGGCCGCAGCCGAGCAGCAGCATGAACTTCACCAGGTCGCCGGCGTGCCAGGTGGTCTGGGACGCGGCGTAGCCGATGAGCGCGATGGAGGTGACCGGCACGAGGCCCACGTAACCGCGCAGCAGCCAGGGAAGTTGCCACCAGGCCCAGTCCCGGACGTCTACGCACGCAAGCAATCGGTACGTGATAGACGAGGCTTGCATGATCCACCGTTCCGGATGGGACCCGACTGTCTACTGTCTAGTCGGAAGCTCACCGTAAAGGACTAGCTCCGTATAGCTACCTTAACCCATCTAGGCCATCTTGGGCACTATTGAGTGGCAATCGCCTACATCGTGCCGCAAAGAGGAGCTAAATGGTGATTGACGAGCCACGATTACCGGGCGTGCTGGCGCCGGGATCATTTCGCACACCCAAATGCCGCCGGGAGGGAGGCAGGCCATGCGTGTCACCTGGGGTTGATATATCCACCCCGAGTCCACTCAGGCACTACCCAGAGAGGGGAAGACTCGCGATGCGCGACACGTGGACATGAAGCGGACCCCCCAGCCGCTAGCCAGATCCGCGTAGCGGCACTGACCTTCTAGTCGCGGCGAGACCGGGATGATGCCGTCCCGCCGCATGACGCCCGCCGGGTGGCGAGAGGTGGCGCCACCTGAGCGTCAAGACCAGACCCGAAATCGCACCCAGGCCTCCCCCTACCGCGATGACCGCCGCCGGGCTGAAGATCTGCGCAGCGGCGCCCGCGGCCACGAAAGCGGTCCCCTGGCCGACGATCACCCCCATGTTGGCGATGCCGAACGCCTGAGCCCGCCGTTCCTTCGGAACCCTGACCACGAAGGCGGTGTTGGCCGCGATCTGATAGATCGCGAACGCAGCCGATAGCGAGAAAATCAGCAGCGAGACGGCCAGATCCGGGCGGAGGGCCGTGCCGAGCAGCGCCACGCAGGTGAGCACGGCCAGCGGCCCCATCAGGGCGAGCCGCCGGCGCGGGCGGACAAACCGGGTGAACAGCGGCGTGACGATCGTCGTGGTGAACGCCGTGGACGCGATCACCAGGCCGGTCGCGATGGGACCCCCGCCGAGCCTGGCCGCGTACGGGGCGGCGATCCCCTCCGGGATCGTGTAGAAGAACACCAGCCAGCCGAGCAGCAGGAGGGTGCGCAGCGCCTGGTCGCCGAAGACCAGCCGGAATCCGTCCAGCATCCGTGCCCACGGCGACTGCGCGTCGGTTTCGGTCTGCGCCGCGGGCCTGGCGCGCGTACCCAGGCCGATGAACAGGGCCGAGAGCACGAACGTGGCGGCGTCGATGACCAGCGAGGGCCGGACGCCGAGGTAGGCCACGGCCAGCCCGCCGCCCGCCGCGCCCATCACCTGGCCGCCGAGGAAGGTCGTCTGGATCACCGCGGTGCCGAGGACGTACCGCTCGCCCTGCAGGATGTCGGGGGTGATCGCGGCCCGCGCCGACTCGAAAGGCGGCGCGAACGTGTTGGTCGCAAACAGCAGCGCCACCAGGGCCCCGATCGGCACGTGCGGCACCGTCATGGCCGCGACCAGGACGGCGCGGACCGCGTCGCAGAAGATCATCACCGTGCGCCGCGGGCGCCGGTCGGCCACTCCGGCCAGGAACAGGCCGCCGATCACCCACGGCAGGTAGCCGGCCGCGTAGACCACCGCGGCGAGCAGCGGGGACCTCGTGCGACCATAAACGAGCAGGGTGAGGGCGACCAGGGCGAGGCGGTCGCCCGCAACGGACAGGACCATGGAGAACCACAGGGCGCGGAATTCGCGCACCGCGAAAACGTCGCGGAACGTGGCACGCGGCGGAACATTACCGGTCACTGCGACCCTTCCGTCCAGGCCCTGTCGTCCGTGGTCCGTAGTGGTCAGCGAGTTTCATCATGACCCAGCGGCGGCATATACCGCAACAAGTCGTACGGATTCGGTCACCCAAAGTTTCCAGAATGCGAGGTCATAGTGAGGCACCGGCTGCCGCCGCTGGTCGCGGAGCGCCTCCGCGCGCTCAGCGAGCGCCCGATCGAGCCGACGGAGAAGGGCTTCGGCTCGCTGGCCGCGCGCCGAGGCCGGGACCCGGGGGCGCCCGGGGTCGCGGGGCGCGTCAGCGCGGCGAGCCTGGCCGCGGCCAGGCCACCGCTGCACGCGGCGGGTTTCACCTACCCGCTGCTCACCCTGCGCGACGCGGCGCTGCGGAACAACGTCGCGGCGATGGCCGCCTGGTGCGCCAGGGCGGGCGTCGCGCTGGCGCCGCACGGCAAGACCGCCATGTCCCCCGAGCTCGCCGCCCTCCAGCTCGCCCACGGCGCCTGGGGCATCACGGTGGCCAGCATCGGGCAGCTCCAGACGTACCGGGCGTTCGGCTTCCCGAGGCTGCTGATCGCCAACGAGCTCGTCGACGAGACGGGCATCGCCTGGCTGGCCGGCGAGCTCGCCGGCGATCCCGGCTTCGAGGCGTACTGCTACGTCGACAGCCTGGACGGCGTCCAGATCCTGGACCGCGCGCTCGGGCGGCACCGCGCCGGCCGGGCCCTGCCGGTCCTGGTCGAGATCGGGGCCGCCGACGGGCGCACCGGCTGCCGCACCGACGAGCAGGCGCTCGAGGTGGCCAAGGCGGCGGACGCCACGGGCACGCTCACCGTGGCCGGGGTGGCCGGGTACGAGGGGTACCTGCGCGGCGAGACGCAGGCGGAGACGCTGACCCTGGTGGCCGCTTTCTGCCGCAGGCTCCGCGGGCTGGCCGACGCCGTGGCGGCGGCCGGGGTCGGCCGGGACGAGCTCATCGTCACCGCGGGCGGGAGCGTGTACTTCGACGTCGTGACCCGTGAGCTGACCGCGCCAGGCCAGGCCCCGGTCACCGTGGTCCTGCGCAGCGGCTGCTACCTGACCCATGATCACGGGCTCTACGCCCGGGTCTCCCCCGCCGCGCGCGGCACGGCGGGCGCGCCGGCGCTTCGGCCCGCGCTGGAGCTGTGGGCGCAGGTGCTGTCGCGTCCCGAGCCCGGCCTGGCGCTGCTGAGCGCCGGCCGGCGCGACGTGGGCTTCGACGCGGGCTTCCCGGTCCCGCTGCGGGCGCTGCGGCGCGACGGCAGCCGACCGCCTGGCCGGCTGGCGGGTGACCGAGCTCAACGACCAGCACGCCTACCTGCGCCTGCCGGAAGACGCCGCCCTGGCGCCCGGCGACGTGGTGAGCCTGGGCATCTCACATCCCTGCACCACGCTCGACAAATGGCGCGTCCCGGTTATCGTGAACGAGGACGATCGCGTGATCGACGCCGTGCATTCCTTTTTCTAACCCGGCGGGAAACCAGAAATTATCACTGTCCGTGAAAACCGGCATTCCCGATAAAAGCCGCGATGGCTGATCTCTGGGGAGTCACCACCGCTCGTTCGGCTTAATGATTATTTTCCGAACGAGCGGTGGCTCGCGGCCCGGGCAAGGCAGAATCCGCCTCAAGGGGCGTCAGTCGAGCCCTGGCACCTAACCGAGCAGGAGCAAACGATGCCGGATGGATCTGAATCTTTCGTGCGACTGCCGGGCAGCGAGCGCGCACCGCTGCCTGACGCGACGCCGACCGGGCCGCTGGACACCTCGGCGCAGGCCGAAGTGACGCTCGTGCTCAGGCGGCGGGCCGAGCTCCCGGACGAGGTCATCGCCGGGCCTGGCGCTCTGACCAGCGACGAGCTGGCGGAGCGATACGGCGCCGACCCCGCCGACGTGGCGCTGGTTATCCAGACGATGGAGGCCCGCGGGCTCGAGGTGACCGGGGTTCAGCCGGCTAGCCGGCGGATCAAGGTGACGGGGACGCTGGCCGATCTTTCCAGCACGTTCGGCACCACGCTGCAGCAGGTGACCAGCACGGATCCGTTGGGTCGCCCGGTCACCCACCGGTACCGCGAGGGGCCGCTGTACGTGCCCGCCGCGCTGGACGGCGTCGTGACCGCGGTGCTCGGCCTGGACACCCGGCCTACGGCTCGGCCGCACTTCCGGCATGCGGCGGCCGCGCCGCAGGGCACCTCGTACTACCCCAACCAGGTGGCCGACGTCTACCAGTTCCCCGCGGGGACCACCGGGGCCGGGCAGACGATCGCGGTCATCGAACTGGGCGGCGGCTTCTCGACCAGCGACCTCACCAGCTACTTCGGCGGGCTCGGCATAGCGGTGCCCTCGATCACCGCGGTGAGCGTGGACGGGGCGTCCAACGCGCCGGGCTCCGACCCGAACGGCGCCGACGTGGAGGTCGCGCTGGACATCCAGGTCATCGGGGCGGTCGCGCCCGGCGCGGCCCAGCTGGTGTACTTCGCGCCGAACAACGGCGACCAGGGGTTCGTCGACGCGATCTCCGACGCGTCGCAGGCCAGCCCGGCGCCGATCGCGATCTCGATCAGCTGGGGGGAGTCCGAGGACTCCTGGACCGACCAGGGGCGGCAGGCGATGGACTCCGCGATCGCCGACGCGGCCGCGCTGGGCATCACCGTGTGCGTGGCGGCCGGGGACAACGGCAGCGGCGACGACGTCAACGACGGCCAGGCGCACTGCGACTTCCCGGCGTCCAGCCCGCACGCGCTGGGGTGCGGCGGGACCAAGCTGCTGGCTGACCCGTCCACCGGCGTGATCAGCTCGGAGGTGGTCTGGAACGAGACGGCCTCGAACGAGGGCGCGGGCGGCGGCGGGGTCAGCGACCAGTTCAGCCTGCCGACCTGGCAGGCCAACGCCGGGGTGCCGGCCAGGGCGGGCGGCTCCTCCTCAGGCGGCTCCTCCTCGGGCGACTCCTCCTCGGGCGGGACCGGCGGGCGCGGCGTGCCTGACGTGGCGGGCAACGCCGACCCGACCACCGGCTACCAGATCATGTCCGACGGCAAGTCGCAGGTCGTGGGCGGGACCAGCGCGGTCGCACCGCTGTGGTCGGCGCTGATCGCCCGGCTCGGCCAGGCGACGGGCCAGCGGTTCGGCCTGATCCAGACGGCCCTGTACGCGGGCATCTCCCCCGGGGTGGACGTGTCCGGATTTCGGGACATCACCAGCGGGAACAACGGCGCCTACTCGGCCGGGCCCGGCTGGGACGCCTGCTCGGGCCTCGGCGTCCCGGTCGGCACGGACCTGCTGACGGCGCTCCAGGGCTGACCTGACGCGCCGGGCTGGACCCCAGGCGCGGGCACGTGAAACCGGGGTTCCTGGTCGCGTCATGACCGGCCGGGCCCCGGTTTCGTGCTGTTCAGGTGTGTTCCGAGGCGTCAGGGCGGCTCCGGCCGGCGCCCTGTGGCCGCGGGCCGACGTGAGGATGCCGACGCGAGGATGCCGCGCGGCCGGGTTCGCGGTTGACAGTGCCAAATGGCCCTGGGCGTGCTGGAAGCCGGATTGCCGCTCTGAGCGGGCCGCGGTCGCCGCGCTGACTGGCCCAGCCTCGGCGCGGGCAGCCGCGGAGCCGGTGGGGAGCGCGGCAGCCAGCGCACCAAATCTGCGATCAGCCGGGCCGGCTCGGCCCCGGACATTGACCCGGGGATGGTTCTAGGGTCAAGCTCAGGTGTTCGGTTGTGCAGAGGCTTAAGGGGGCACCGCGGTCGCGAGAGTCCGTGACTGCTTCAGGAAGAAGCGCGCTTCCGCGTAGCTGAGCACGTGTGACTGGCCGCTAGGACGGCCGGGGGGTGGTACCCGAGGGGGGACCGATTCGCGTGGCGCAGTGGAATGTTCCGGGTTATACCGAGGTGAAGGTGCTGGGCTCGGGCGGGTTCGGCGAGGTGGTGCTGGCCCGGCATGACGCCTCGGGTGTCCTGGTGGCGGTCAAGTACCTGCGCCGCGAGCTGCTGGCCGATGCGCAGTTCGCTTCGCTGTTCCGGGCGGAGGCGGCGGTGCTGGCCGCGCTGGATGACCCGAACGTGGTCCGGCTGTATGAGTACGTGGAGTCCTCGGCCGGGGCGGCGATCGTGATGGAGCTGGTGCAGGGGGTCTGCCTGCGCGAGATTCTGGCCCGGCACGGGCAGACCACGCCGGAGGCTGCGCTGGTGGTGCTGCAGGGCTCGCTGCTGGGGCTGGCCGCCGCGCACGCCCGGGGGGTGGTGCACCGGGACTACAAGCCGGAGAACGTGCTGATCGACGGGGCCGGGGCCAGCAAGCTGACCGACTTCGGGATCGCGGCGCGGTCCGGGCAGGCGGCGGTCCCGGCGGGCACGCTGGCGTACGCGCCGCCTGAGCAATTCGCCGGGAGCCCGGCCAGCCCGGCCACCGACGTGTACGCGGCCACCGCCACGTTCTATGAGTGCCTGACCGGCCGGCCACCGTTCGCCGGCGACACCGCGGAGCAGCTGCTGTACCAGCACCTGGCCGCGCCGGTGCCGCTGGAGGCGGTCCCCGCGCCGCTGCGCCCGCTGCTGGCCGCCGGGCTGGCGAAAGACCCCGCTCACCGCCCCGCGGACGGTGCCGCGCTGGTCGCCGAGCTGCGCGCGGTCGCCGGACGCGCCTACGGCCCGGACTGGGAGGACCGCGGCCGGTCCAACCTGGCCGGGGCGGCCCTGCTGCTGGCCGCGCTCTGGCCCTCAGGCGGACCGCCCGCCGTACAGGGCAGCGCCGTACACCGGGTGAAGCTGCGCCGCCGTCTCCCGCATCCGCGGATCAGCATGGCCAAGGCAGTGATCATGACCGGCATCGTGGTCGCAGGCGCGGCAGGCATCGCAGTGGCCGCTTCCATCTCGCACCGGTCCAGCGGCCCGGCGCACGCGACTCCGGCCGCGGCACCCAACCCGCCGGTGCTCTACGGTTTTGGCGGCGGCGACGCCGCAGTGTGGAACCTGCCCGAGGTCCGGCCGGGAGGCTTCGCCATATTCGCGGATGGCAGCGCGGCTGTCACCGACATGCACTGGGCTCGCTGGACCGGCAGCACAGCCGTGACCAGCAGCGCCACCTACTACGACCGGACCGGCCCGTGCTGCACCACGTCCGACCAGCACTTTTACAAGGTCACGGTGACGCTGTCGGACGTCCGGTATCGCGGCGGCCCGCGTCCAGGACCTTACTTCAGCCGCATGGTCATCGCCGGCCGTGGCTTCCCCACCTTCACGTACACGTATCGGGTGTTCCGGGGCGGCGGCTACGTGATCGGCGGCTGGATAGGAGGTACGGCCCCGGCGACGCCGCAAGCGACTCCGGCGTCTACGTCTGCGGCCGCACCGACGCCCGCAACGTCGGCGCTGCCCACCACGGCAGCGTCAGGTGCGCCCAACTACAACGACCTGGCCCAGCTGGACCAGGCCATCACGGACTGGGTCGTCCAGACGAAACACGCGAGTCTCGAGGTAGAAGCCGACTGCAAGCAGTCGGCCGGGAACGAGTACACCTGCGACGTGTTCTACCGACCGTCGGGGGCGGAGCACGTTGCCGTCGTCACCGTCACGCCAAGTGGCAGCTCGTTTACCGTTGCGTCATACAACTAGTAGGCTCTCGATCTGCGCCGTTTGCTCCTGAACGATCAACGGGTGGCCGACCTACGACCTGGCCGTGCGGACGACGCTCCCAGCCCATGCTCCGGAGGTCAGGCGCCGGTGGTCAGGGTGTCTGAGAGAGGGCGCGGGTGACGTAATCGGCCATGGCCGAGGGCAGCTCGGCTGGGTACCGCTGGGCGGCGCAGATCGGCACGGTCGAGCCCGGCGACGGTCGACTCGATGCCCGGCGGAAGGTCCCGCGGATCGTGGTCAAGGACCTGCGACAGGCCGTGCCACGGGTAGATCGTGCCGACCGGCCAGCACCGGCTCGGCGCCTGCCTCGCCGCGTTCGGCGGCCACGCCCAGGGCCGCGTCGATGTCCGATAGAGCGTCGCCGGCGCCGCGGCCGAGAGAGCAGCCGACCCACAGCGAGGACACCACCGGCGTGGCCTCGCAGAACTCCACCAGCGCGGCCATGATGCGGCGCTGCGCGGCAAGTTCGGCAGGCAGGCTGGCGAGCCATTCCCGGCCCGATGTCACGTCGCTGGCGGTGCCGCCGCCTGGACCAGTCAACTGATGCCACCCTTCGGGGCGATGCCTGCGACGCGCGCCGTGTGCGGCGGTTACGCCCGAAAGACCAACGGTCCTCTAGCGCCGCTCATTTCCCCGTGGCGTCCACCGGGGTTAGAGCGGGTAGCTGGTGGGCCTGGTGGCGTAGGTGCGTCCGGCCGGGGTGTTCCAGACCAGGATGCCTGGGCTCGGTTGTTCGAGTTTCCATCCCTGGCTCTGCTTACACCGATGGTGATGCCTGCACAGCGGAGCCAGGTCACACTCGCACGTGATCCCGCCCTGGTCCCAGGCCACGGTGTGGTCCAGGTCGCACCGGGCCGCGGGCCGCCCGCAGCCGGGCGCGGTGCACCGGGCGTTGCGGACCTTGACCAGGTGCTGCAGGACGCGGCTGGGCCGGTACCCGGCCTCGGCCCGGGCGTGGTCGCAGTGGCCGCGGGCGATCGGGGCGATCCGGATCCGCAGGCTAGCCAGGTAGTCCCGGGGCGCAATGCCCTGCGGCGGGTCCGGGCCGGCGGCGCAGTCGCAGGTGGTGGCCGAGCCGGTGGGGCCGATGATGCTGGGTGGCGGGTCGGGGCCCGGGGAGCGGCCGCTGTCGGCGGGGCCGGGGGGCGGGTGGCGGCCGGCCGCGCAGCCGTGCGCGGCGGCGGTGCCGTCGGGGTGGACCGCGGTGACGCACCACCGGGTGTGCGGGTGGCGGGCTGCCGCGGCCAGCAGGTCCCGGGCGTCCTCGGCGTCGACCAGCCCGTACCCGGCGACGTCGGCCGGGGTATCGGACCGGCCCAGCCAGGTAGCCAGCGGCACGGTGATGTTCACCAGCGCGGCCACGCTCGGCCCGTCCTGCCGGGCCCGGAGGGGGCAGCCGCCCGGACCGGTCCCGCGCGGGCCGCGCGGGGGCCCAGAACCTGTGCCGCCGGACCCGCCCGGACCGTTGTCCGGATACCGCGGGCCGCCTGGCCCGCCATCCCCGCCCGGGCCGCCGCCTGGCTCACCCGGCCCGCTCTCGCCGCCCGGTCCTGCCGGGCGGCCGGTCTGGTCCTGCGAACCGTCAGGGCCGCGGTCACGGTCTGGTCCGGGCGGCCGGCCGGCCTCCTCTGGGCCCGGGTCGGCGGGGACCAGGCGGCTGTCCCGCTCTTGCAAGAGGTCGAGGAATGCGTGCACGCGCAGCTCGCGCAGGGTGCCCGGTACCCCGGCGGCGCGCAGGTCGAGCGCCCGCTGCTCGATGTGCTGCCAGGAGGCGAGGATCTCATCGGGCGGCAGCTCCTGGGCGATCATCCCCGCGTTCCCGGACAGCTCCGGGTAGTAGCGGACGTGGGCGTCCCGCTTGGCGGCTTCCTTGCGCCGCCGGGCCGATTCCGGGTCCAGCTTGAGGACCAGCTGGTGCGCCTTGGACCGCAGCCGCCCGAACGTCAGCGACCCGGCCATCCCGGCCAGCACCTCATCGGCCTCCGCGGCGTCCTCCGCGGACAGCAGCGCCGTCTCATCACCGATGATCCGCAGGTGCACCGGATGGATCCGCCCGGCGAACAGCGCCGCGAAGCAGCGCGGCAGCCGCTCCGCCACCGTGCAGGCATATGCCATCTGGTCCGAGGCCGACTGATTGGTCAGGTGCAGCTCGGCGGCCACCTCATCCGCGGCGAAGTCACTGAACCCGGCCGCTCCGCTGTCCGCAGGCTCGACCGCCGGGCGGCGGCGGGCCAGCTCGGCCAGCCCGGCCATCAGCGTCCACGCGGCGCGGGATTCCATCCGCCGGGCCCCGGAGATGATCCCGATCAGCTGGTCATCGGACAGCCCCGCCAGCCCCGACCCGCCCTCCCCGGCGACCGCCTCCAGCAACGTGGCCAGCAGCGCACCCGGGGCCATGGTGTCGGCCCGGCCGTTCTGCGCGAACCCGGCCAGAGTCAGTTCCTCGGCGGGCAGGCACACGAACAGGCCCTGCTCCGGCTCCTGCGGCTCATCGTCCGGACACTCGCAGTCATCCACCGGGACCCAGCCGACGCCCTCCGGCTCGCTCCCGGCGGGCAGCGGCCCGGAGCCGTCGACGTCGCGATCGGGCTCGGGCTCGTCGCCATCCGGCACGCGGCCGGGGCCTGGTCCCTGGGTCATCCGCCACCCCCGTGCGGAGAGCTATCTTGTGCGTCTAGTTTAGCACGTAAACACCAGCCCGACTATCAATTAACGAAAATTTGTTCAAGATCATCTTGAGCCTGACCGTGGTTCGCGGACAGGCCTTCGCGGCCTGGGGGAGACGGCTCAGCGCTGGGATGACCCGGGCACGCCGGGGTTGCGGGTGAGCCGTTGCAGGACGCGGCTGATGTCAGATGGGGACACGATCCCGACCAGGTGACCATCGTCAAGCACCAAGGCCCGGCCCTCCGAGCACTCGTTGAGGCTGGGCAGCACGTCGGCTACCGACTCGTCCGGGCTGGCCTGCGCCACCTCGGACAGCGGGCAGGCCACGTCGCGCACCGTGGCCCGGCCGCGCTCGGCCGCGGGCACCTGGTTGATCCGGTGCACGGTCACCAGGCCCACCGTCTGGCCGTCGGCCACCACCGGGAAGGCGGAGTACCGGTGCCAGGGCAGGAAGTCGGTCAGGAACTGGGCCACCGTGGTCGACGCCGGCACGGTGACCGGGTTAGCGGTCATGATCTGCCGCACGGCTACCGTGCGCAACTGACCCTGCAGCACCGCCTGATTGTTCTCGGCGCTGGCCGCGCTGATCAGGAACCAGCCGAGCAGGATGAACCACAGCCAGCTGTAGTCGCGCTGCGCCAGCACGAGATAGATGCCGATCACGGCCAGGATCCAGCCGAACACCTGCCCGGACCGGGCGGACCAGATCGCGGCCTTGACCTTGTCCTTGGTGATGCTCCACAGCACCGCCCGCAGCAGCCGTCCGCCGTCCAGCGGTGCGGCCGGGATGACGTTGAACACCGCGAGCAGGATGTTGATACCGCCGAGCCAGGCCAGCGCCGCCACGACCAGCCCTCGCGCCCCGGCTGCCGCTACCAGCCAGGCCACCAGCAGGAAAAGCCCGCCCAGCAGCAGGCTCGACAGCGGCCCGGCGCCGGCGATGCGCAACTCGGCTCCCGGATCGGGAAACTCACCCTCCAGCCGGGACACTCCGCCCAGCAGCCACAGCGTGATGTCCTCGACCTTAACCCCGTTACGCCGCGCCACGAGCGAATGGGCCAGCTCGTGCGCGAGCAGCGATCCGATGTAGACCACCGCGGTCACCACGCCAGCCACGACGTATTCCGCCTCCGGGTGCCGCGGGGCTTCGGCGGGGAACTGCCCGGCCGCCAGCCCATAGGCCAGCAGGACCACGATGAGCAGCACGCTCCAGTTCACGCCGATCCGGATGCCGCTGATCCGGCCCAGGCTAAAGCTCTGTCCCATCAGGTTCCTCCAGCCGTTCTCGTAGCTACCGCAACCACGGTCGCACGGAAGGCGGAGCACCGCACCCGGGGGCAACCCTGGCCGCGGGCCGGACACGACTGGCCTGCACGCAACTCACGTGCAGCTAACGAAGTGCTCACACGGCATAATGGGGGGCGAAGGGGTGAGCCGGGAAGTCTGGTCGGCGCATGATCAAGCTCGGGGAGCCGGCCATGTACCGTGGGGTTTTCTCATCGGGGGTCGCGTCGCACTGGCGCCGCGAGGTGCTCCGCACCAGCTTGTGGTTCGTGCCATCGCTCGAGGTCATCGCCGCGATCGGGCTGTTCGTGGGGACGCTGGCGGCGGACCGGGCCGCTTACCGCGGGGATTTCAGCTTGCCGAGTTGGGTGATCAGCGGGAGCGCGGACGCGGCGCGGCAGATCCTGACCACCATCGCCGCGGCCGTCATCACCGTGGTGGGCGTCGTCTTCTCCATCATCCTGGTGGTCCTGACCCTCGCGTCGACCCAGTTCGGGCCCCGGATGCTGCGGAACTTCATCAGGGACAGGGGCACCCAGCTGACCCTGGGGACGTTCGTAGCGACCTTCGTCTACTCGGTGCTGGTGCTCGTCTCGGTCGGCACCGGGTCGCACGGGAACTTCGTGCCGCACATCAGCGTGACCGTCACGATCGGCTTGACGGTCGTCGACATGGGCGTGCTCATCTACTTCATCCACCACACCTCGATCTCCATCCAGCTGCCGCAGGTGATCGCGAGCATCGCCGCCGACCTGACCGACGCGATAGAGGAGCAGGGCAGCGGCGGGATCGGCCAGACGCAGCTCGAGAGCGGGCCGTCCGCGGTCGAACTGCTGGCCCGCGCCGAGGCGCGCGGGGGCGCGGTGCTGGCCCCGGTGAGCGGGTACGTGCAGTTCATCAAGCACCAGAACCTGGTCAGGCTGGCGAGCCGGGCCGACGCGGTGATCAGCTTGGAGCATAGGCCAGGCCACTTCATCGTGGCCGGGCATAGGTTCGCCATGGTCTGGCCGCCCGAGGCGGCGCCGGTGATGCAGCGGGAACTGGGGCGGGCGCACGCCATCGGCCCGTACCGGACCCTCACCCAGGACGTGTCGTTCGGCATCGACCAGCTCGTCGAGATCGCCATCCGCGCGCTTTCTGCCGCGGTCAACGACACCTTCACGGCGATGACCTGCATCGACTGGCTCGGCGAGAACCTGTGCAAGATCGTCACCCGGTGGCATCCAGCTCGGGTGTACCGAGACAGCCAGGGGTTCATCCGGGTCATCTCGGCCGAGCCGGCCTACGACCGGCTGGTGCAGCGCTCGTTCGAGAAGATCAGGGAATCCAGCATGGGGATGCCGGCGATCATGATCCGGGAGCTCGAGGCGCTGGCCAGGATCATGACCGAGACGACGAGCGACGGGCAGCGCCGGGTGCTGCTCGATCAGGCGGCCATGATCGAGCGGGCCAGCGACCGGTCGGTCCCCGAAGCCTGCGACCGGGCCGATATCCGGCGGCGCTACGAGGCCATCCTGACCATGGAGTCGAGGCTCGCCGCGAGCGGGCAGAAGACGTAGCGGCGGGGTGTCGGAAACGGGACCGCGCCGTTCGTGGAATGGGTACTCAGATGCCACCCGGCATCTTCGTGGGAAGTACTGGAGGCAAGCGTGAAGTACGTCATTCTGCTCCTGGACACCGAGGCGGCCCGGAACATGACCGAGGCTGAAGGCCAGGCCTGGTACGCCGAGATCGGCGCCTGGTACGAGAAGGGCGGCGGCGGATCGGGCAAGCTCTCCGACGGCGGGCATCAGCTCGCGCCGCCCGCCACGGCCAGGACGGTCCGCGCCAGCGGCGTCACCGACGGCCCGTTCATGGAGACCAAGGAGGCGCTCGGCGGGTTCTCGATACTCGAGACCGACACCATCGAGGAGGCCGTGGAGATCGCGAAGACCTGGCCGGGCGTGGACCGCGGCTGGATGACGGTCGAGGTCCGGCCCGTCGTGGAGATGTGAGGTCGGGGGCGTAAGAACGACAGACGGCGGGCGAGGAGCTCGCGCTCGGCCGGGTTGCCGGCCAGCGCGAGCGCCCGCTCGTTGGCCGCCCGGGCCTCGTCGTCGCGCCCGAGCCCGGTCAGCAGGCCGGTCCGCAGCGCGTGGAACAGCCGGTATCCATCCAGCTCCTCGGCCAGCGGCTCAATCTCGGCCAGCGCGGCCTCGGGGCCAAGGACGTATCGGGTGGCGACGGCCCGGTTGAGCAGCACGACGGGGGACGGCGTCAGCTCCTGCAGCCGGTCGTAGAGCAGCCGGATCTGGCGCCAGTCCGTATGGTCGTAGTCCGGGGCCTGCGCGTGCAGCGCCGCGATGGCCGCCTGGACCTGGTAGGGGCCGGGCGCGCGCAACGCGATGGCGCGGTCCAGCAGGCCGGTGGCCTCGGCGATCAGCTGCTGGTTCCATCGGGTCCGATCCTGGTCGGCGAGGCGGACCAGCCTGCCCAGCCGTCGAACCGGGTCGCGGCCCGGGACTCGTGCAGGAGCATCAGCGCGAGCAGGCCGCCGACCTCGGGCTCGCGCGGCATCAGCCGGTGCAGCAGCCGGGTCAGGGTCACGGCCTGGACCGCGAGGTCGCGCCGGGCGGGCTGGCGGCCCGCGCTGGCCAGGTACCCCTCGTTGAAGACCAGGTAGACCACGGCCAGCACCTCGGCGAGCCGTTCCGCGAGCTGGTCGGGATCGGGCACGCGCACGTCCGCGCGCGCCGCGCGCAGGGCCTTGCGGGCCCGCAGCAGCCGCTGGGTCATCGCGGGCTCGGCGACCAGGAAGGCGGCGGCGATCTGCGCGGTGCTCAGGCCGCAGACGGCGCGCAGCGTGAGCGCGATCTGCGACTCCCGCGGCAGCGCGGGGTGACAGCAGGCGAAGATCATGCCCAGGAGCTCATCGTCGGCGGTTTCAGCGCCGTCGTCGGTGTCGTTGACGGTCGCCGCGAGCAGCGCGAGCTTTTCGCTGCCGACCCGGGCGCGGCGGAGCCGGTCGATGGCCTTGCGCCGGGCCGTGGTGGCCAGCCAGCCGCCGCAGTTGGCCGGGATCTCCCCGTCTCGCCAGTGCTCGATCGCCTCGACGAACGCGTCCTGGACGGCGTCTTCGGCCAGCCCCACGTCGCCGAGCCGCACGGCCAGCGCGGCCCGGATCCGGGTCGCCTCGGCGTGGTAAACCCGCTCGAGTTGCGCCGCGTCCATGCCGCCAGTCTCTCACGAGTGGCCCACGATGTGCTAATTTTGTTCGAATCCGGCCACGTTGCTCGCGATCAAGGAGGGTCACGCGCCGGTGAACCTGGGCGCCCGCTTCTCGACGAACGCCGCGATCCCTTCGGCGAAGTCGCCGGAGGCGCCCATCTCCTGCTGGATCCGCGCCTCGAACTCGAGCTGGTCGTCCATGTGCTCGTACAGCCACCGGTTCAGCTGCCGCTTGGTGCCCGCGTACGACCCGGTGGCGCCCGAGGCGAGCCGGTCAAGCAGCGCCCGGGTCTGCGCGGGGAATTCCTCGTCCGGCCAGACCCGGTTGATGAGGCCCCAGCCGAGCGCCGTCCGGGCGTCCAGCCGCTCCCCCAGCATGGCCAGCTCCGCGGCGCGCGCGAAGCCCACCCGGGACGGCACGAACAGCGACGAGCCCCCGTCGGGGACCAGCCCGATGTTGACGAACGCGAGCTGGAAGAACGCCGACTCGGCGGCGACAACCAGGTCGCAGGCCAGCGCCAGGGACAGGCCGATCCCGGCCGCCGGGCCGTTGACCGCCGCCACGACGGGCTTGGGCATCAGCCGCAGGCCTCGGATGATCGGGTGGTACCGCTCGGTCAGCCGCTCGTAGACATCGATCGTCTGGCCGTCGGCCCGCTCGGTGACCTCCTTCAGGTCGGCGCCGCTGGAGAACGCGCGCCCCGCGCCGGTGACGACCAGGGCCCGGATCGCGGGATCGTCTGCGGCGAGCGTGACCGCCGCGAGGAGATCAAGGGAAAACTGGTTGCTCCAGGCGTTCAGCCGCTCGGGGCGGTTCATCTCCAGGGTCGCGCCCGCGCCCCGGAGGTACAGGTTGATCGTGTCGTACTGGCGGTACAGCGCATCCTCGGTCACGCCGGCCATGCTAACAGGGCGTACCTTCGAGACGATGGCCCGGCGATACGAGGGGAGACCACCGCGATGTCAGGCAACGACCACGCCCCGAAGCTGCCGAGGGAGATGTACGAGCGCGAGTTGTACCGGCTGCAGGGTGAACTGGTGAAGATGCAGGGGTGGATGCGCGCTACCGGCGCCAGGATCGTGGTGATCTTCGAGGGCCGGGACGCGGCCGGCAAGGGCGGCACGATCCAGCGGGTAGCCCAGTACCTCAACCCCCGTTTCGCCACGATCGCGGCCCTGCCGGTGCCGACCGAGCGGGAGAAGACCCAGTGGTACTTCCAGCGCTACGTCGAGCACCTGCCCGCCGCGGGCGAGCTCGTCTTGTTCGACCGCAGCTGGTACAACCGGGCCGGGGTGGAGCACGTCATGGGGTTCTGCACGCCGGAGGAGTACAGCCGGTTCCTGCACCAGTGCCCGATCTTCGAGCGGCTCCTCGTCGAGGACGGCATCCTGCTGCGCAAGTACTGGTTCTCGGTCAGCGACAAAGAGCAGCAGCGCCGCTTCCGTGACCGGCTGGACGATCCCATGCGCCGCTGGAAGCTGTCCCCGATGGACCTGGAGTCGATCACGAACTGGGAGGACTACTCGCGGGCCAAGGACGAGATGTTCGTCCAGACCGACATCCCGGAGGCGCCCTGGCACGACGTGGAGAGTGACGACAAGCGCAGCGCCCGGATCAACATGATCGCCCACCTGCTCAGCACGATCCCGTACACCGACATCGAGCCGCCGAAGCTGAAGCTCCCGCACCGGCCGGCGTCGAAGGGATACGTGCGGATCCCGCGTGACCTGCAGGACTACGTGCCCGACCACGCCGCGGAGCTGAAGGCCAACAAGTCGCGCTAGCCGTCAGCTTCGCAGCGGATCGAAGGGCTCCAGGTCGACCGGGGACGGCAGGCCCATCGCCAGCTGCGCGGCTACCACGCCGGCGTAGGGGCCCATGGTCAGGCCGGAGGCGCCCAGGCCGGTGGCGACGACCAGTCCCGTCAGTCCGGCGACCGGTCCGAGCAGCGGACGGATATCCGGTCCCATCGGGCGGAAGCCGACCCGCGTTTCCAGGTAAGTGCCCGAGGCGAGGCCGGGGGCGATGGCCAGGGCCTGCCCGAGTATCTCGGCCAGGCCCGCCGGGGTCACCCGGTAGTCGAAGCCGGAACCGGTCTCGCGGGTTGCTCCGGCCACGATCCTTGAGTCGTCGAAGGCGAGCATGTAATGGCCGCCTGCGCCGGGCAGCACGACCGGCCAGCGGCTGGTATCGGCCGGGGCGAGCGAGATATGCATGATCTGGCCGCGCTGGGCCTCGACCCGGACCTCAAGGCCGGCCTCCCGCAGGAAGGATCCGGTCCACGCCCCGGTGGCCGCGACGATCGCGTCGCCCTCGATGAGCTCGCCGCCGACCGTCACCCCGGCCACCCGGCCGGAACCGCAGGCGAGCCGGGCTCGGCCCGCCCTGACGACGGCGCCCTGCCTGACCGCGGCCCGGGCCAGGGCCCCCGCGAGCAGCCGGCCGTCGACCCGGGCCGCGCCGCCGATGTACACCGCGTCCGCGTCCGCCCGCAGCGGCGGGAACATGCTCTGCGCCTGTCCGCCCGGCACGTCGTGCACGTCGCCGATCTCCGGCGCCGCTGCCCGCCGGTCCAGCAGCAGCCTCCGGGTCCGCGCCAGATCTTCCTCGCCGGCGACCAGGGCGAGCGCCCCGACCTTCCGGTAGCCCACGTCGGTCTCGCCGAGGTCGGCCAGCCGGGCGATCAGGGCCGGGTACTGCCGGGCGGCGGCGCAGGCGAACGAATACCAGGCCGGGTCCTCCACCCGCGATGACCAGGGGCAGATGATCCCGGCTCCTGCCGCGGTCGCCCGGCCCGGCAGGGCGGCATCTACCAGGACGACCTCGGCGCCGGCCGAGCTGGCCGCCTGCGCGCAGGAGGCCCCGACGACGCCCGAGCCGACCACGATCAGCTTCATGAACCATCCCTTGACCGAGGGCGGGTAACGATGATGCCGACGTTAGCTGGCGGACCCGCCGGTCGCGAGGCGCATGAGGTCGGTGTCGAGGTCGATGGCGAGCTCGGTTCCGCCCGCGCTGCCGTACTCGTGCTGGTAACTCGACCAGGACTCCTCCTTGATCGCGCGGGCGAAGCCGCTGCGCATGAGCAGGACGAGCTCGAGCGCGGCCCGGTCGATGCGCTCGTTCAGCGCCGGGTCGCCCCAGTCCTCCGGGGCGGCGAACAGCGCGGTCGGCGCGGTCATCGTGCGCAGGTAGGCGAACATGGGGCGCATCTGATCGTCGGCGACCAGGGCGTGCCTGGCGGTTCCGGCCGTCGCGGCGAGCACGACGGGCTTGGCGATGAGCAGGTCGTTGTCCAGGACATCGAAGAACGAGGTGAACAGGCCGCTGGGGCCGGCCTTGTAAACGGGGGTGGCGGCGATGATGCCGTCGGCCTCGCCGAGGGCCGTGATGGCCTGCTGCAGTTTCGGCGTGACCAGCTGGGAGACCAGCGCGGTGGAGATGTCGGCGGCGATCTCGCGCAGTTCGATGACGCCGACCGTCACCGGGTCGCCTGCCCTGGCCGCCAGGGCCGTGACGCGTTCGGCCGTGCGATCGGCCAGCAGCCTGGTCGAGGAGGGGTCCCCGGCTCCGGCGCTGACCACGACGAGGCTGAAGGGTGCGGTGCTCATGGGCGGGTATCCCCGTTCTTGTCGTCGGTGCCGGGCTGGCCGGCCAGTTTCAGGCAGATCGTCTCAAGCTGCCGGAGTTCGGCCGGATCCAGCCGGGCGGTCATGGCGCGGGCGACGCCGCGGGCGTGACGGCGCCCGATCCGGCGCTGCACGGCCCGGCCCGCCGCGGAAAGCGACAGCAGGACGCAGCGCCCGTCGGCGGGATCGGGCTGGCGGTCGATCAGGCCGCGTTCGGCCAGCCGGTCCACCAGGCGGGACAGGGCCGGCTGGCTGAGCAGGACGTACCGGTTCAGCTCGCTGAGGCGGATCGGCGCGTCGCACTTGGACAGCGTGTACAGCACGTCGTACTCCCGCATCGACGCCTCCGTCCAGATGTCCTCGGCGGCGAACTGCTTCATCGCCGTGGCGTGGGCGGACAGCAGCGCCTCCCAGGCGTCGTTCGCGAGGTGCCTTCGGCCGGGCATCACAGGTCCGGGTACTCGGCCCGAAGGTCGGGGTCCGTGTCCGTGTAGGGGGCCGAGCCGGTGACGTTGTCGCCGCGGTTGGCGTTCGGGCGCGGCTGGCGCGCCGCCCGGTCGCCGTACTTGGCCCGGACCAGGCTGGCGTGGGTGGGGGCGTCGGGCGTCTCCGGGTCCTGCCGAGCCGCGATTTCCCTGCGCAGGACGGGCACGACCTCCTCGCCCAGCAGGTCAAGCTGGTCGAGCACGGTCTTGACCGGCAGCCCGGCGTGGTCCACCAGGAACAGCTGGCGCTGGTAGTCGCCGAAGTGCTCGCGGAACGTCAGGGTCTTGTCGATCACTTCCTGCGGGCTGCCCACCGACAGCGGCGTCAGCTGCATGAAGTCCTCCATCGAGGGCCCGTGCCCGTAGACCGGCGCCTCGTTGAAGTAGGGGCGGAACTCCCGCCTGGCGTCCTGCGACCGCCGTGCGATGTAGGCCTGGCCGCCCAGGCCGACGATGGCCTGCTTCTCGCTGCCGTGGCCGTAGTGGGCGTAGCGCTGCCGGTAGAACCGGATCAGGCGCATGTAGTGCTCCTTGGGCCAGAAGATGTTGTTGGCGAAGAAGCCGTCACCGTAGTACGCGGCCTGCTCGGCGATCTCGGGGGTGCGGATCGAGCCGTGCCACACGAACGGGGGCACGTCGTCCAGGGGCCGCGGGATCGACGTGAAGCCCTGCAGCGGGGTGCGGTACTTCCCCTGCCAGTCCACGACGTCCTCGCGCCACAGCCGGTGCAGCAGGTTGTAGTGCTCCAGCGCCAGCGGCAGGCCCTCCCGGATGTCCTGGCCGAACCACGGGTAGACCGGGGCCGTGTTGCCGCGGCCGAGCATCAGGTCCATCCGCCCCTTCGACAGGTGCTGCAGCATCGCGTACTCCTCCGCGATGCGCACCGAGTCGTTCGTCGTGATCAGCGTCGTGGCCGTGGACACGATCAGCTTCTTCGTGGTCGCCGCGATATAGGCCAGCAGCGTGGTCGGCGCGGAGGAGAAGAACGGCGGGTTGTGGTGCTCGCCGATCGCGAACACGTCCAGCCCTACCTCCTCGGCCTTCTGCGCGATCTGCACGACGGCGTCGATCCGCTCCGCCTCGGTCGGGGTCTCGCCCGACACCGGATCGCGGGTGATGTCGCTGACCGAGAAGATCCCGAACTGCATGTGATGCCTCCGACGTTCCCGGGAACCCTGATATATGCGTTTGCATGTACCTTAAGTCACGAGGGCTGCGAGATATTCCGCCGTAGCACGGGATGGCCGAACGAACCGTGGTTGCACCCGTCCTCACAAGTTCAGGGATTGTTACCGGCGGGCTGGCGGCGGCCCGGATCGGAGGCATGAAACGATGCCGTGGGGGAAACAGGCGCGAGGGACAGGAGGGAAGACGATGGCTGGCGTACCGTTGCCGGAGCGGAAGGCGTGGCAGGCGCTCGCGCGGCACCACGACGAGATCGCCGGGGTTCACCTGCGCGAGCTGTTCGCCGCCGACGCAGGGCGGGGCGAGCGGCTGACCACCGAAGCCGCGGGGCTCTACCTCGACTACTCCAAGAACCGCGTCACCGACGACACCATGCGGCTGCTCCTCGACCTGGCCGGCGAGTGCGGCGTGGAGGAACGGCGGGATGCGATGTTCCGCGGCGAGCACATCAACGTCTCGGAGGACCGGGCGGTCCTGCACGTCGCGCTGCGCATGCCGGGGACCATCTCGCTCATCGTGGACGGCGTGGACGTGGTCCGCGAGGTACACCAGGTGCTCGAGAAGATGGTGGACTTCGCCCTCCGGGTCAGGTCCGGCGTCTGGGAGGGCTACACCGGCAAGCGGATCAAGAACGTGATCAACATCGGGATCGGCGGATCCGACCTGGGCCCGGTCATGGCGTACGAGGCGCTGCGGCACTACTGCACGCGCGACATCACGTTCCGGTTCGTGTCCAACGTGGACTCCACCGACTTCGTCGAGGCCACCCGCGACCTCGATCCCGCAGAGACGCTGTTCATCATCTCCTCCAAGACGTTCGGCACGCTGGAGACGCTGACCAACGCCACCTCCGCGCGGGACTGGGTCGTCAGTTCTCTGGGATCTATGGACGCCGTTGCCAAGCACTTCGTCGCGGTCTCCACCAACGCCGAACGCGTCGCGGACTTCGGCATCGACACGGACAACATGTTCGGCTTCTGGGACTGGGTCGGCGGCCGCTACTCCATGGACTCGGCGATCGGCCTGTCCACGATGGTGGCGCTCGGGCCCACCCAGTTCGGCGACATGCTGGCCGGGTTCCACGAGATGGACGAGCACTTCCGCACCACGCCGCTGGAGCGGAACATGCCGGTGCTGATGGGCCTGCTCGCCGTCTGGTACCGCGACTTCTTCGGCGCGCAGACCTACGGCGTCATGCCGTACGACCAGTACCTCAAGCGGTTCCCCGCCTACCTGCAGCAGCTCACCATGGAGTCCAACGGCAAGCACGTCACGCTGGCCGGGGACCACGTTAGCTACGACACGGGCGCGGTCTTCTGGGGCGAGCCGGGGACCAACGGCCAGCACAGCTTCTACCAGCTCATCCACCAGGGGACCGAGCTCATCCCGGTCGACCTGATCGGCTTCGGCAAGCCGCTGAACCCGCTGCGCGACCACCACGACATCCTGTCCTCCAACGTGTTCGCGCAGGCGCAGGCGCTGGCGTTCGGCAAGACCGGGGAGGAGGTACGCGCCGAGGGCACCCCGGAGCGCGTGGTACCGCACAAGGTGATGGAGGGCAACCGGCCGACCAACGTGCTGCTGGCCGAGATCCTCACGCCCAAGGTCCTCGGCTCGCTGGTCGCGCTCTACGAGCACAGCGTGTTCACGCAAGGGACGATCTGGGACATCGATTCGTTCGACCAGTGGGGCGTGGAGCTCGGCAAGGTGCTGGCGGTCAAGATCATCCCCGAGCTGACCAGCGCCACCGAACCCGCGCTCGACCACGACTCCTCCACCAACACGCTCATCCGCAAGTACCGCGAGCTCAAGGCCCGCTGACACGGATTGGATTAACCATGCCAACTGACACGCCGATGCAGCTCGGGATGATCGGACTCGGCCGGATGGGCGCGAACCTCGTCCGCCGGCTCATGCGCGACGGCCACCGCTGCGTGGCCTACGACAGGAACCCCGACGCGGTCAAGGCGCTGGAGGCGGAGGGAGCGACCGGCGCGGAGAGCCTGGCCGACTTCGTGGCCAAGCTGGACAAGCCGCGCAGCATGTGGATCATGGTGCCGGCCGGCGTCGTCGAGTCCACGCTCCGTGACCTGCGCCCGCTCCTCGACGCCGACGACATCGTGATCGACGGCGGGAACTCCTACTACCGGGACGACATCGCCCGCGCCAGGGACCTCAAGCGCGACGGCATCCACTTCATCGACTGCGGCACCAGCGGCGGCGTGTGGGGCCTGGACCGCGGCTACTGCCTGATGATCGGCGGCGAAGACGAGCCGGTCCAGCGGCTGAGCCCCATCTTCCTGACCATCGCGCCGGGCAAGGGCACCGCCGAGCCGACCCCGGGCTTGCGGCCGGGGGGGACCGCCGAGCAGGGTTACCTGCACTGCGGGCCGAACGGCGCCGGGCACTTCGTCAAGATGGTGCACAACGGCATCGAGTACGGCATGATGGCCGCGATCGCCGAGGGGCTGTCGGTCATCAGAGGGGCGGACGCTGGCCTGCACCAGGACGAAATCGACGCGGAGACCGCGCCGTTGCGCGACCCCTGGGCCTACCAGTACGAGATCGACGTGAGCCAGGTGGCCGAGGTGTGGCGCCGCGGTTCCGTGATCAGCTCCTGGCTGATCGACCTGACCGCGGCCGCCTTCGCCAAGTCGCCCGACCTGGCGGGATTCAGCGGGCGCGTGTCCGATTCCGGTGAGGGCCGCTGGACGGTGCTGGCCGCGGTGGACGAGGGCGTGCCCGCCTCCGTCATCGCCGCCTCGCTGTACGAGCGGTTCGACTCCCGCGACAACGGCGAGTTCACCTGGAAGGTGCTGTCCGCGCTGCGCGAGGAGTTCGGCGGGCACCTGGAGAAGAAGGCTCCGGCGGGAGATAAGCCATGAGCGGCGACGGACTGCCGCGGCCGGAGAACACCGTCGTCGTGATATTCGGCGCGACCGGCGACCTGGCCAAGCGCAAGCTGCTGCCGGGATGGTTCCACCTGTACGCGGCGGGCCTGCTGCCCAAGGAGTTCCGCCTGATCGGCTCGGCGCCGCCGGGCGCGGCCATGACCGACGAGCAGTTCCGCGAGCACGCCGAGGAGTCGTGCGCCGACTTCTGCCTGACCAAGCCCGATGACGGGCCCTGGTCCGAGTTCGTGGCGAACCTGTCGTTCGCGGCCGCCGGGCCGGGTAACTACGGGGACCTGGTCGCGGCGGTGCAGAAGGCCGAGAAGGAGATCGGCGGCACGCCGGCCCGGCTGTATCACCTGGCCATACCGCCGGTCGCGTTCATCTCGGTCGTGCAGATGCTGGGTGAGTCCGGCCTGGCTAAGGGTGCCCGGGTCATCATCGAGAAGCCGTTCGGCACCGATCTGGCCTCGGCGCGCAAGCTGGACCAGGCCGTGCACGCGGTGTTCGACGAGTCCCAGGTCTTCCGCATCGACCACTTCCTGGGCAAGGAATCGGTCGACAACATCCTGGCGTTCCGCTTCGCGAACGGGCTCTTCGAACCGGTCTGGAACCGCCAGCACCTGCGCTACGTGGAGATCGACGTACCGGAAACGCTGACGATAACGGACCGGGGCGCGTTCTACGACGCGACCGGCGCCTACCGGGACATGATCGTCACCCACCTGTTCCAGGTCCTGGCGTTCGTGGCCATGGAGCCGCCGGTGTCGCTGAACGCCAAGCACCTCCGGGCCGAGAAGGCGAAGGTGTACGAGGCGCTGAGGCCGATCGACGTCCGGCACGTCGTCCGGGGCCAGTACGACGGGTACCGGTCCGAACCCGGGGTGGCACCCGACTCGCAGACCGAGACGCTGGCCGCGGTGCGGGCCGAGGTGGATAACTGGCGCTGGCACGGAGTGCCGTTCTTCCTGCGGTCGGGCAAGGCCATGGGCGCTTCGCGCCAGGTCGTCACGCTCGGCTTCCAGCCGCCGCCGCTGCGGATGTTCCCCGCGCATCACAAGGACACTCCGTACGGCCGGCAGAACGAGATCGTCATCGATTTCGCCGACCCCGGCGCCATCAAGCTCAACTTCCTGGCCAAGGTCCCCGGAGCGGAGCTGAGCCTGGGCAACGCCGAGATGGCGTTCTACTACAAGAACTCGTTCGCCGCGTCGCACGCGCTCGAGGGCTACGAGCACCTGATCCTGATGGCCATGGTCGGCGACCAGTCGCTGTTCACCTCGTCCGACGGGATCGAGCGGCTGTGGGAGATCTCCGAGCCGCTGCTGGAGAACCCGCTCCCGGTCGAGCCGTACGCCAAGGGATCGTACGGTCCGGATTCGGTCAAGCAGCTGATCGCGCCGTACCACTGGCACCTGCCCCACGTTTAGGCTCGCCTGTCCAGGCGGATGGACAGACCATGCCGTCGGCGGTGTTCGTGATCAATCGGGCGCTGGTCCGCGATCCGCGCGGGTTCGGCCGGCGGTGCCGCGCCATGGCCCGCGAATACGGGTGGGAACCGGTGCTCGCCGAGACCAGCCCGGGCGAGAACGGCCTGGGGCAGGCCCGGCAGGCGGTGGCAGACGGGGCGGGTCTGGTGTTCGCGGCGGGAGGAGACGGCACCGTGCGGGCCTGCGCGCAGGCCCTGGCCGGCACCGGGGTGCCGCTGGCCATCGTGCCGCTCGGCACGGCCAACCTGACCGCGCGGGCGCTGGGCATCCCGGCGCGGACCGACCACGCGATCGAGGTGGGGTTCCGTGGACGGGACCGCCGGATCGACCTGGCCCGCGCGGAGGTGGGCGATGCGAGTCAGGGCGGCGGGCAGGCCGGGGGCGCTGGGCCGGGCCGGGCCACCGGGATCCTCTTCGCGGCCATGGCCGGGATCGGGCTGGACGCGGCGGTGGTGGGCGCGGCTCATGCGCCGGGGAAGCGGCGGCTCGGGTGGGTCGCCTACGCGGTGTCCGGGGTGGCGCACCTGTCGCTGCCGCCGCGGGAGTTCACGGTGCGCCTGGACGGCAGGGAGCCGCTGGTTCGGCGGGCGCGGTGCGTGGTCGTCGGGAACGCGGGGCTGCTGCCCGGGGGGTTCGTGCTGCTGCCGGAGGCCCGTTGCGATGACGGGTGGCTGGACGTCGGGATCCTCGCGCCCTCGGGGGTCCTCGGGTGGCCGCGCGTGGCGGGGCTGGTGCTGACGCGCAGCCGGCGGGCGGGCGGCCAGCTGGAGCGGTTCCGGGCGCGGCGCGTGGAGATCAGCGCCGCGACCGACCTGCCGCGTCAGGTCGACGGGGAGGTCATCGCGCCCGGGCGCGCGCTGGCCGTGTCCGTGTGTCCCGGGGTGCTGACGGTCCGCCAGGGCGCCGGCGCCTGGCCGGGCGGGGCGCCGGCGCGGTAGCGGAAGCGGCGCAGACGCAGGCTGTTCGCGACCACCAGCGCCGAGGACATCGTCATCGCGGCGGCCGCGATGAGCGGGTTGAGGAAGCCCAGCGCGGCCAGCGGGACGGCCGCCGCGTTGTAGCCGAACGCCCAGGCCAGGTTGCACCTGATCGTGCGGAGCGCGGACCGGGCCAGCGTGATCGCCTCGGGCACGATGGCCAGGTCGTCCCTGAGCAGGATCAGGTCGGCCGCGGCCAGCGCCACGTCGGTCCCCGCGCCCACGGCCATGCCCAGGTCGGCGGCGGCCAGCGCCGGGGCGTCGTTGGCCCCGTCGCCCACCATGGCCACCTTGTGCCCGTGCGCCTGCAGGTTCTCGATGACGGCCGCCTTCTCCGCGGGCAGGATCCCGGCGACCACGTTGTCGATGCCCACGGCCGCGGCGACGGCCCGCGCGGTCGCCTCGTTGTCCCCGGTGAGCAGGACGGGGCGCAGCCCGAGGCGGCGTACCCCGGCCACGGCCGCCTGGGCCGACGGCTTGACCGTGTTGGCCACGGCGAGCGCGCCCCGGACCCGGCCGTCCCAGCCGACCAGGACCGCCGTACGGCCGGCCGCCTCCCACTCGGCGCACCGGCCCGTCAGCCCGTCCGGGATTTCGACGCCACGGTCGCGCAGCAGCCTCTCCCGCCCGACGATGACCTCGCGCCCTTCCACGATCCCGCGCGCGCCGAGGCCGGGCAGCGCCTGGAAGCTTTCCGCGGCCGGGAGCGGCCCTGCGACCTCGGCCTGGGCCGCGGCGCTGATCGCGGCGGCGATCGGATGCTCGGATGCGTGCTCCACGGCGCCGGCGTAGCGGAACAGCTCGCTGCGCCCGGTCTGCGGGTCGGTCATCAGCGTGGTCACCGCCATCTGCCCGGTGGTGACGGTCCCGGTCTTGTCGAACACCACGGTGTCGATGACGCCGGAAGACTCCAGCGCCTGGTGTCCCTTGACGAAGATGCCGAGCTGCGCGCCGCGGCCGCAGGCCGCGACCAGGGCCGCGGGAGTCGCCAGGCCGAGCGCGCACGGGCAGGCGATGATCAGCACGGCGAGCCCCGCGCTGAACGCCCGCTCGCTGGCGGCGCCCGCCAGCAGCCAGCCGGCCAGCGTCAGCGCCGCCGCGGCGAGGATCAGCGGGACGAACACGCCCGCCACGCGGTCCGCGAGCCTGGCGATGGCGGCCTTTCCCGCCTGCGCCCGGCCGACCAGGGCGACCAGGCGGGCCAGCTGGGTATCCTGCCCGACGTGCGTGGCCCTGACCACCAGCCGGCCGGAGATGGCGATGGTGCCCGCGACGACGGCGTTGCCCTCGCCGGCCTCGGCCGGGACGGGCTCGCCGGTCATCATGCTCCGGTCCACGGCCGACGCGCCGAACAGGACCTCGCCGTCCGCGGCGATCTTCTCCCCCGGCCGGACCACGAACACGTCCCCGTGCTCGAGCAGGCCCACGGGGACCTGCCGCTCGGTGCCGTCGGCGCCGAGCACGCAGACGTCCCTGGCGGCCAGCGCCGCCAGCTCGCGCATGGCCTTCCCGGCCGAGGTGCGCGCGCGGGCCTCGTAGAACCGCCCGGCGAGCAGGAACGTGGTCACCGCCGCGGCGACCTCCAGGTAGACGCCGCCGCCCGAGGCGTGCGCCAGCTCGGCGAACACGCTCACCCCGGACCTGCGGTCCAGGTGGAACATCGCGTACACCGACCACCCGCAGGCGGCGGCGACGCCGAGGGACACCAGCGTGTCCATCGAGAACGCGCCGTGCCTGGCGTTCTTGATGGCCGCGCGGTGGAACGGCCACGCGGCCCACAGCGCCACCGGCGCGGCCAGGGCCACCAGGACCCACTGCCAGCCGGCGAACCGGTAGGCGGGGTACAGCGAGAGCGTGATCGACAAGTCGCTGAGCGGTACGAAGAAGACGAGCGCGAGCAGCAGCCGCCGGCGCAGGTACCTGGCCTGGCCGTCGCCGGCGTCGTCGGTACCCGTCGCCCCCGCTGCCCCGGCGGGGGCGACGACCTGCGCCGTGTACCCCGCGTCCTCGACCGCCGCGACCAGCGCCTGCGCTGAGGTGGCCTGCGGCGCCGTGATGGTGGCCCGCTCCGTCGCGAAGTTCACCAAAACGACAACATTGGGGCCGATCCCGGCGAGCTTTCTCTCGATCCGCGCCGCGCACGCGGCGCAGGTCATCCCGCGGATCGAGAGCTCGATGGTCCGTCCGGCGGAGGCGTCACCGGCCCGCGGCGCCGCGGCCACCACCTCCTGCATCCGACCTCCGATTCCGGCCCCGGGCTTCGAGCGCAAGGGCAATGCCGCGCGGTAATGTTATCGACCGTGACGACTATTGCCACAATTAGGAATAAATGCCTGCGTACGCTAACAAACCAGTACCATAAGTGACTCCCCGGTCTGATGGATTCGGCCACATCTGTCCCCTGGAGCGGTTCTGACGTGATCCATTTCCACAACTTCGCTTACGGTGCGCTGAATCCGGTCCTGGCGTACCTCGTGTCGTGCGTAGGCTGCTTCGCCGGGCTCCGGTGCACGACCCGAGCCCGCGCATCTGGCGGCGCGGGCCGAGCCCGGTGGCTGGCCCTGGCGGCCCTGGCCATCGGGACCACGGGGATCTGGACGATGCACTTCATCGCCATGCTCGGGTTCACCATCCCCGGCCAGCAGATCCGCTACAACGTGCCGATCACGATCTTGTCGATGCTGATCGCCGTGGTCGTGGTGGGCATCGGGATCTTCATCGTCGGGTTCAGCCGCCCCGGAGCCTGGCGGCCGCTGCTGCTCGGCGGGGCGATCATCGGGGTCGGCGTCGCCTGCATGCACTACATGGGCATGGCCGCGATCCGGGTGCCCGACTCGCTGGTCTACAACCCGGTCCTGGTCGCGGCCTCGGTGGTGATCGCGGTGATCGCGGGCACCGCGGCGCTGTGGGCGGCGCTGCGGCTGGATAGCCTGTGGTCCGCCATCATCGCCTCGATGATCATGGGCGTCGCGGTCAGCAGCATGCACTACACCGGCATGGCCGCGCTGAGCGTGCACGCGCCGGCCCCTGGCCTGACGGTGAGCTACGCGTGGGCCGCCAGCGCGGAGGGGCTCCTGCTGCCCCTCATCCTGGGTCTGTCCTGCGCGGGGTTCATCTTCTCGACCGTGCTCTCCCTCTCGCCGACCGCGGCCGAGATGGTCGAGGAAGCCGAGCTGATGGCCAGGCTCGGCCGGGCCCCGCAGCACCAGCCTTACCGGCAGGCGGCCCGCCAGCCGTGGCCGGATGGTGCCGCGCAGAACGGCCAGCAGAACGGCCAGGCGCAGGCCGGGAGCCTGTTCCGCCGCCCCGCCCAGCCCGGGCCGCCGACCGGACCTTAGCCCGACCTTAGCCCTCGGTACTTTGGGTCTCGATGCCTGCGTCGCGGAGGCGTTCGGCGTTCTGGTGATCCTCGGCGGCGTAGGCGCGGATCTCGTCGGGGTAGGGCTCCCGTTCGGCTGGCTCGCGTTCGGCGGGGCGGGCCCCGGCTCCGGACCGAGCGAGTTCGGCCGGGTCGACGTCGGCGCGGTAGACGAAGGTGGCGTTGCTCTGCAGGACGGGGAACCATTGCCCGTCGCTGACCCGCAGCGACGCCGTGGCCATCCCGCCCGCGTTGCGGACGACGACCTCGCTTTCTGGGTCGGCGCGGCGCAGGCGCGAGTAGACCGCGCGCGCGGCGGCCATGCCAGAACCGCAGGAGGCCGTCAGCCCCGCGCCGCGCTCGTAGGTCCTGACGAAGACCTCGTTCGGCGCCAGGGGCAGCAGGACCGAGAGGTTGGCCCCCGCCGGGAACCGGCCGGGGCGGGCCGCCACCTGCTCCCCCATCGCGATCAGGTCGGACTCGACGTACTTGTCGATCACCGCGACCAGGTGGGGGTTCGGGATCGCCACGGCGGTGAAGGCCAGGGCGGGGTCAAGCTCCGGCAGGCTGGCCTCGACGGCTGGGCCCAGGCCGGCGACGATGGGGGTGGCCGGGTCGAAATCCACCGGCGGGTGCTCGAGCACCACCTGCCGCACGCCCCCGGGCGTGACCGGGCCGCGCCGGACCGTGTACTCTCGCGGGCCGCTGCGGATGGTGGCCGCCTCGAGGCCACGCTGGTCAAGGATGACCCGGCCCAGGCACCGCATCCCGTTGCCGCAGAACTCGGCGGCCGAGCCGTCAGGGTTGAAGAACCAGGCCTGCGGGACCGGCGCTCCGCCGTCGTAGAAGTAGATGCCATCGCCGCCGAACGGGCCCTTACGGTCACAGAGGTGGCGGACGAAGGCGCGCAGTTCCTCCCCGGAGGCGAAGTCGCGCGGCGTGAGGCTACTGACGAAGATGTCGTTCTTCGACCCGTGCGCGTTCAGGATCTCTGCCATCGCAGGTCAGCCTATCCCAGCGGGCCTCGTGGACCCGGCGGCGTCCGGGCCGGACCTTGACGCGGGGTTCAGCTGGCCCGGGCGTGCAGGCCGGGGCTCCGCCGGGCGTGGCGCCCGGGTCGCCGCCGGTCCTCGCCGCCCGCATCGGCCTGCGCTCGCGGCGGCCAGACCACAGAGGTTACGTCATCATCCCAGGCCGCGTCCGCTGTAGGCTTCCTCCCACCGCGCCGGGGAGACTCCCCGCGATGCGAACCCGTTAGTCCCAGAAATCCCATGAGTCCCATATGCCCCACCAGAACCAGATTGCGCGTTAATACCGTCAGACCCGTTATCCCCAGATTTGCTGCCCGCGGAGGAGCCGTTAACCACGTGGAACCCGTTGGCGCCGCCGCCCCCGGCCGGGGCGAACGCGGGGTAGGTCGAGAACCGTACCCCGTCGGCGTAGTTCCGCAGCGCGACGCGGGCCCAGTCGAGCATGTTCGTCGGCAGGTCCCCGACCGGGAACCAGCGGACGTCGGGCGAGGCGGGCTGCCCGGCCCAGCCGGACACGGACAGGAAGAACGCGATGCGCCCGCCGCCGGATACGTCGTGCATCACGTGGGCCAGCGACACGTGCTCGGCGCCGATCACGATCCCCGCGGCGCCCGCCACCCGGATGGCCGTCTCGACGATCGTCTCCCGGTCGGCCAGCTGACCGGACGGCGGCTCGTAGGCGCCGTCGCCGTAGCCCGTGTTGGCCCGCTCCCGGAGCAGGATGCGCCCGTTCCTGGCCAGCAGGAGGATGACGTCCACGACGACCCTGCGACGATGCACCACGTCAGCGGTGTCGGCAGGGATCGAATCCGCGCCCGCTGTGCCCATAGTCTTCGCCTCGCCGCCGCGCCCGCCCCGGACCTGAGCCCCACGACCCAGGAGAGTGCAACGTACCTCCGGCGCCTTGTGGATCGCCATGTGCACAAGGCGGGCGAACCTGTGGAGCACCACCCGGAATCGGCGCCGGGGCTGTGGACGCCGGGGCGCGCGGACCTTAGCGGACCGGCCCGCGCGGGGTGTGGACAACCGCGCGCGCGTGTGGAAGACCTCGCTGAAGATTGGCTGAAAATCGCGACGCCGATGATTCGCCGGCGTCGCCGTCGTCCTAACGGCAGAAGGGAGTACCGATGACACGTGTACGAGTACTGGCCGGGACGCGCAAGGGCGCGTTCATCTTCACCTCGGACGGGAACCGGGCGAAGTGGGAGGTCAGCGGACCGCACTTCGCCGGCTGGGAGATCTATCACCTGAAGGGCTCGCCGGCCAATCCTGACCGGATCTACGCCTCGCAGAACACCGGCTGGTTCGGGCAGCTGATCCAGCGCTCCGACGACGGCGGGGCCACCTGGCAGGCGGTCGGCAACGAGTTCACCTACGCGACCGATCCCGGCACCCACCTGTGGTACGACGGCACCCCGCGGCCGTGGGAGTTCAAGCGGGTCTGGCACCTCAAGCCCTCGCTGGGCGACCCGGACGAGGTGTGGGCCGGCGTGGAGGACGCGGGCCTGTTCAGGTCCCGGGACGGCGGGACGACCTGGACGGAGCTGACCGGGCTGCGCACGCATGAGTCCGGCCCGGGCTGGCAGCCGGGCGCGGGCGGGCTGTGCCTGCACACGATCATCCTGGACCCGGTGCACCCCGGGCGGATGTTCACGGCGATCTCCGCGGCGGGGACGTTCCGCAGCGACGATTCCGGGGAGACCTGGCGCCCGGTCAATCGCGGCCTGCACGACGAGGGCACCCTGCCCGAGGAGGAGCCCGAGGTCGGCTTCTGCGTGCACCACGTCGAGATGCACCCGACGCGCCCCGAAACGCTGTACATGCAGAAGCACTGGGACGTGATGCGCAGCGACGACGCGGGCGAGACGTGGCGGGAGGTCAGCGGCAACCTGCCGTCCGATTTCGGCTTCCCGATCGGCGTGCACGCGCACGAGCCGGACACCATCTACGTGGTCCCGATCACCAGCGATTCCCTTCATTTCCCGCCGAACGGGCAGTTGCGCGTGTACCGCAGCCGCAGCGGCGGCGATGAGTGGGAGCCGCTCACCCGCGGGCTCCCGCAGGAGCACTGCTACGTCAACGTGTACCGCGACGCGATGTCGGTCGACTCGCTCGAGGACTGCGGCGTGTACTTCGGCACCACGGGCGGGCAGGTCTACGCGTCCGCGGACGCGGGCGACACCTGGGAGGCGATCGCGCACGACCTGCCGGCGGTGCTGTCCGTGGAAGTGCAGACGCTTCGATGAACGCGGTCCGGGTCGTCCTGCCCGCGCACCTGAAGAACCTGGCCCGCGTGCAGGGGGAGGTCACGCTCCACCTCGGGGGCGAGCATGACCCCGTCACGCGGCAGGCGCTGCTCGACGCGCTCGAGTCCGCCTACCCGGTGCTGCGAGGGACGATCCGCGACCACGTGACCGGGAAACGGCGCGCGTTCGTCCGGTTCTACGCCTGCCATGAGGACCTGTCCAACGAGCCGGCGGATGTGCCGCTCCCGGCCGCAGTCGTGGCCGGGAGCGAGCCGTTCCTCATCGTGGGCGCGATGGCCGGCGGCTAGGCGCCGCGGGCTCCCTGGCGGGCCAGGGAGCCGCAGGTAAGCCTCGGCGCGTTCGCGGTCCATCTCCTCAGTGTGCGGCGACAGGACGCGAGCTCGCTGCTGCGCGAGGCATAGCTGTGGCAGTATGGCGGCGCAGCCGCGCCGTTGTGAGGGAGCCCGCCGTGTACACCAAGATCCAGGTCGTGTTCGACGCCGCCGAGCCGGAGAAGCTGGCCGAGTTCTGGGGGCTCGCGCTGGGCTACGTGGTGGAGCCGCCGCCTGAGGGCTTCGAGAGCTGGGAGGCCTTCGCCGGGTCGATCGGGATACCGGAAGAGGAGTTCGGCGAGGTGTCCTCGCGGATCGACCCGGCGGGCGAGGGCCCGCGGCTGTACTTCCAGCGCGTGCCCGAACCCAAGACCGCCAAGAACCGCGTCCACCTCGACGTGCGGGTGGCCGGGCGCGAGGTCCGCGGCGAGCATCGCAAGCGGCTGGTCAGCGAGCACGTGGAGCGGCTGGTCCAGGCGGGCGCGACCCTGGCCTGGCGCACCGATGACGTCCGCGGCAGCTCGGTCACCCTGTACGACCCGGAGGGCAACGAGTTCTGCGTGACCTAAGGGGCCGACTCGCGGACGTAGGCGTCTAGGTCGGCCAGGTAGCGGTCGCGGTCGGCGGGGGGGAGCCAGGCGATCTCGAAGGAGTTGCGGGCCAGGGCGGCCAGGTCGGCCTCGGTCAGGGCGACCGCCTGGGCCGCCGCGATCATGTTCTGGTTCACGTAGGCGCCGAAGTACGCCGGGTCGTCGGAGTTGACGGTGGCGCGCAGCGACCGGTCCAGCATCACCTTGAGCTCGGCCGCCTTCAGGCCGTCGGACACCCAGCGGTTGGACACCGGGCAGACCGTCAGCCCGATGCCGTCCCGGGCCAGCCGGGCCACGAGCGCCGGGTCTTCTAGGCAGTTGACGCCGTGGTCGATCCGCTCGACCCCGATGCCGTCCAGGCACTGCCAGATGTGGCCGACCGAGTCGGCCTGATCGACGTCGCAGTGCATGGTCAGCCGGTAGCCCTCGGCCCGGGCCCGGTCGAAGACGCCCTTGAACTTCACCGGGGGGTTGTCCCGCTCGTCGGAGTCGAGGCCGACTCCGACGATCAGGTCCTGGTACGCGAGGGACTGCTCGAGGGTCGCCATCGCGGAATCCGCGGGCATGTCCCGCAGGAAGCACATGATGAGCTGGACGCGCAGGCCGAGGCCGGCCTGCGCGTCCACCCTGGCCCGGTGCAGCCCGCCGATGACGGTCCCGAACGCGATCCCGCGGCTGGTGTGCGCTTGCGGGTCGAAGAAGACCTCGGCGTACACCACGTTCTGCGCGCTGGCCGTGCGGAAGTACGCCATGGCCAGGTCGTAGAAGTCCTGCCCGGTGCGGAGCACGGACATGCCCTCGTAGTACGCGGCCAGGAACGACGTCAGGTCGCGGAAGGCGTACCCGGCCCGCATCTGTTCGGCGTCCTGGTAACCCAGGCTCACGCCGTTGCGCGCGGCGAGGACGAACTTGAGCTCGGGTTCCAGGGTGCCCTCGATGTGCAGGTGCAGCTCCGCCTTCGGCAGCCCGTCGACGAAGGCCCCGAGATCGGCCGGGCCCGCAGGCCCGGCCGAGACCGAGGTCATACTCGGGCGGTGACCTGGGCCGCCTCCTGCCGCACGCTGCGCGCGGCGAGCAGCCAGTAGACCAGGGCGCCGACGACGATGCCGATGGCCCAGCTGAAGTCGCCGCCGTGCAGGCCGGGGAAGTGGTTGGAGATCGGCCCGGTGTAGGACGGGACCGCGAACGCCGCGTTGATCCACATCAGCGCGGCCACCATGCCCACCACCTGGGCGATGATGGCCGGCCAGTGGATCCCGCCGTTGCGCCAGTACATCCCGTCCCGCGACGACCGCAGCGACAGCGAATGGTAGTCGCGGCCGCGCAGCAGGTAGTCCGTTATCAGGATGCCGAACCACGGCGCCAGCCAGACCACGATGTACAGCAGGAACCCGGAGAAGTCGGCGTAGAAGTTCCCGTGGAACAAGATGATCCCGGTGACCACGGCGCAGACCACGGTGTCGATGATGACCGCTCCCCACCGCCGGACCGGCAGGCCCAGCGCCTGCAGCGTGACACCGGAGGAGTACATGTCGATGGTGTTGATCGCCAGCAGCTGGAAGATGGCAAAGATCAGGAACGGGGTCACGAACCAGCTCGGGAAGGACTGCGGCACGCCGAGCTGCGCGATGCCGACGGTCTTGGTGGTGATCGTGTAGGCGAACACGCCGAGCAGTTCCAGGATGATCGACGGGATCGCGCCGCCCAGCGTGGCGGACCAGAAGGTCCGCGACCCCGCGGTGCCGCGCGGCAGGTAACGCGAGTAGTCGTTGCCGTTCTCCGTCCAGCCCAGGCCGCCGGTCGAGATGATCAGGACCAGCGCCGTGGTCCACACCGCGAACGTCACCGGGTGCTCGTGGAACGTGGACAGGTGCAGCCGGTTGAAGGTGAAGCCGGCCAGGACCGCGAAGAACACGATGAAGACGTAGGCGAGGTAGCGCAGGATCTTGCTGATCGTCGCGTGGCCGAGCAGCGGCAGGACCATCTGGAGCAGGGCGGCGAGGATGATCACGACGATCTTGGCCGGACCGTCGAGGGTGGTTCCGTGCAGGGAGAACAGCAAGATGATGGTGGCGACGACGAAGTAGATGCCCTCGATCTCGAAGCCGACCTGCGTCCCCCAGTTGAACAGCGCCACCAGCCGGTTCCCGTTCTGCCCGAAGGGCGCCCGGCTGACCATGAACGCGGTGGTGCCCGTCTTGGGCCCCTGCAGGCTCGCGAAGCCGAGCAGCGCGTAGAACACGTTGCCGATCAGGATGGCCGCGACCGCCTGCTCCACCGACAGGCCGAAGGTCATGATCAGCGTCCCGTAGAAGAGGAACTCCACGTTGAACACGGCGCCGGACCACAGCCAGAACAGCCCGGACGGCTTCATCTTCCGCTCGTCGTCGGGGATCAGGTCGATGCCGCGCTGCTCGATCTTGAAGGCGGCGTACTCCTGTGGCACCTCCTCCAGGCTCTGTGTCCTGCCGTGCCTGCCCGAGACGCTACTCATCTGCCACTCCCGAGTGCTGGTCGATGTGCGCTGTCCGTATTGGTCGATTCGTGCTGTCTAGCCCACTGGCAGACGATCCTGCACGCCTTGGGTAAACATAGTGTTTCGGTCAGATAATGAACAGGCATGTCTCTTGTGATGCTCGCGGGACGGCGAGGCCCGGGATTTTTGCCCAACCGAACACACCATGTAGCAGAGCGCAGCAATCGCCACTAGCATGCCCATTATGCCGACCTGCTTGCACGTGCAGGAGGGTAGCACGCAGCGATCTCAGCTGCGCTTTCGTTCGGGAAGCCAGCCGGGGGTCGCGCGTAGCCGTGGGCGGCCGAACACGTTCGGCGTCCGCTCACATCGCCAGCATCCGGGAGCGGCCGGACCGGGACGTCCCGCCGACCGCCAGATCATCGCCTGAGGGGCAGTCAACGTGGTCGCGCAGCAGCGTGCCGGAGCGCCGCCGCATCCGGGGATACTCCTGTCCGGGAGCGTCCCCCCGCTCACGGACTGGTATTTCCAGCGCCCGGAGACCGGGGTCGACCTGAGGTCCGGCCTGTTCCCGGGGCAGACCGTGGTCCTGACCCACGGCGAGCAGACGGCCACGGCGCCCGCCGCCCAGGGCGGAACGGGCAAGACGCAGCTCGCCGTGGAGTTCGCGCATGGGCTGCGGAGCTCCGGTGCCGTCGAGGTGATCGTCTGGGTCAGCGCGACCAGCCGGGAGGCGGTCCTGGTCAGCTTCGCCCAGGCGGCCGGCGCGGTCGGCGCGGGCGATCCGGACGCGGGGGCCGAGGCCGCCGCGGCCCGCTTCGTGGCCTGGCTGTCCCACACCGAGCGCCCGTGGGCGCTGATCCTCGATGACCTGTGCGACCCGGCCGACCTGGAGGACCTGTGGCCGGCGGGACCGGCCGGGCAGGTCGTCATCACGACGCGGCTGCCCCCCGCCACCCTGAACCCGCCCGCCGTGCGGGCGGGCGCGGACATGGCCGGCCGTGGCCTGCGGGTCGTGCCGGTCAGCGGGTTCAGCCGGCGGGAAGCGCTTGACTACCTCAGCTGGCGGCTCACCGACTATCCCGACCAGCGGATCGAGGCCCTCGACCTCGGCGAGGACCTGGACGGCCTGCCGCTCGGCCTGGCCCAGGCCGTCGCGGTGATGAACGTGAAGGGGCTGAGCTGCCGGGAGTACCGCGTCATGCTCGGCGAGCGGACCAAGCACATGGCGACCGTGCCGGTGGAAGGCGTATCTGCGCCGATCCTGGCCACCTGGTCGCTGGCCTGTGAATGCGGGGACGAGCTCGCGCCCGCCGGGCTGGCCTGGCCGGCCCTCGCGCTGGCCGGCATGCTCGACCCGAACGGGATCCCCGGCGTCGTGCTCACCAGCCCGGCGGCGTGCAGCTATATCGCGGGCCGGCCTTCCGCGGGCACGGCGCAGGACCAGGCGATGGTCAGGGCCGCCATCACCAACCTGGCCCGGGCCGGCCTGGTCAGCATCGACCCCGCGAGCCAGGTCCGCACGGTGCGAATGCACCCCAGCGTTCAGGCGTCGGTACGCGCCTGGATACCGCGGGCCGATCCTCGAGCGGGTCCTGCTCGCCGCCGCGGACGCGCTGGTCCAGACGTGGCCCGAACCCGACGACGGGGGGCTAGGCGGCGGGGTCCACGGCGGGGCGCCCGGCGAGCAGGCACCGGGCGGCGGGACGCCGCTGGACCAGGCGCTCGGCGACTGCGCGACCCACCTCCGCACGGCCGAGGGCGCAGGGGAAGGCACTTCCAGGCCGACAGCCGCGCCGGGGCCGCTGTGGGCGCCCGAGGCCCATCCCGTGCTGTTCCGCAAGGGCCTGAGCCTGGAGAACAGCGGCCTGTCCGACGCCACGATCGCGTACTGGCAGACCATGGTCGCCACCTGCACCCGGTCACTCGGGCCCGCGCACGCCAGCTCGGCGGCGGCCAGGGACCGGCTCGCCCTGGCCTACGAATCGGCGGGGCGGTTCGGCGACGCGATCGCCGCCTTCCAGGCCGCGCTGGCCGACCGGGAGCGCAACCAGGGCCGGGAACACCCCGACACGATCGGCGCGCGCGGCCAGCTCGCGCACGCGTACGCCAGCGCCGGGCGCCCCGCCGAGGCCGTGTCGCTCTACGAGCAGATGGTCGCGGACTCCAGCCGGCAGCTCGGCCTCGGGCACCCGGTCACCATCAGGGCGCGGTCCGGCCTGGCGGAGGCCTACCAGGAGGCCGGCCGGGGCAAGGAATCGGTGTCCGCCTACGCCAAGCTCGTGGCGGACTGCGAACGCCTGCTCGGCGCGGGCCATCCGGCCACGCTGGCCGCGCGGGAGGACCTGGCCGACGCCTGCCTGACCAACGGGCAAGCGGGCGACGCCGTCGAGCAGTACCGGCGGGTCCTGGCGATTCACGAGGCGGGCCGGGGGCGGGACCACCCCGACGTCATCGCGGCCCGGGCCAGCCTCGCCTCCGCGCTGCGCCGCTCGGGGAAGCTGAAGGACGCGATCGCCCAGTACGAGCGGGTTCTTTCCGACCGGGAGCGGACGCAGGGCGCCGATCACCCCGACACCATCGCGGCGCGCGCCAACCTGGCCTTCGCCTACCGCAGCGCCGGGCAGCTCCGCGACGCGATCCCCGTCTACGAGCGCACGCTGGAAGACCGGGAGCGGGTGCAGGGACCCGACCACGCGGACGCGCGTGCCGCGCGCTGTAACCTGGCCAGCGTCTACCAGCAGGCCGGGCGGGTGCCGGACGCCGTCAAGCAGTACGAGCGCGCGCTGGCCGACAGCGAGCGCATGCTCGGGTCCGCGGACGAGGAGACGCTGACCACCCGCGGCAGTCTGGCCTCGGCGCTGTTCGCGGAGGGCCGGCTGATGGAGGCCATCGCCCTGCTGCGGCGGGCCCTGGCCGACGCCGAGCGCACCCTCGGCCCCGAGCACCCGATGACCCAGGCCGTGCGCGCCAGCCTGGAAACCGCCACCAAGACCTGATCCAGGACCCGGCGGACAGGCAACTGGTCAGACCCTGATCCGGGACAGCAGCCGGTTAGACCCTGATCCAGGCCCCGGCGGGCGGGCAGCTGGTTAGACTCGGCGACCACATGATACGGATCGCGCTCGGGCGGCCACGTTTCGCATCACACGTCGCATAGCGTGACTTATGGCATCATATGTCCGCGCCGCGACGATCCTGATTATCATGCCCCTTAGGCCCAGGTAAAGAGAGGCTGTCACAGGTGGTCGCGCAGCAAGTCGGAACGCCGACGCAGTCCCAGATCCTGCTGTCCGGTGCCGTGCCCCCGCTGGCGGACTCGTACTACTCGCGCACCGAAACGAGCCCCGACCTGCCGGGCAGCCTGCACCCGGGGGAAACCGTCGTGCTCGTGCCCGGCGAGGAGAGTACCTCGGCCCCGGCCGCGCAGGGCGGCACGGGCAAGACGCAGCTCGCCGTCGAGTTCATGCACGCCATGTGGAACGGCCGACTGGTGGAGGTCCTGGTCTGGGTCACCGCGACCAACCCCGAGTCGGTCATCACCGGCTTCGCGCAGGCGGCGAACATGGTCGACGCCAGCCACCCCGGCGAGGGCGCCGAGATGGCCGCGGCGCGCTTCATCGCCTGGCTGGCGCACACCAGGCGCCCGTGGGCGCTGGTCATCGACGACCTGTCCGACCCGGCCCACCTGGAGGGCCTCTGGCCGTCGGGCGCGTCGGGGCGGGTCCTGATCACCACCAGCCTGCCCGCCGCGTCCTTCGAGAACCGGGACGCCAGGGTCGTGCCCGTGTCCGGGCTGAGCAGGCGCGAGGCGCTGTCCTACCTCAGCTCCAGGCTGACCGACCATCCCGACCAGCGGATCGAGGCGCTCGACCTCGGCGAGGACCTCGACGGGCTGCCGCTCGGGCTGGCCCAGGCCACCGCGGTGATCAACGCCCGGCAGATCGGCTGCCGTGAATACCGCGCGATGCTCGCCGAGCGGCGCAGGCACATGTCCGAGGTGGACGGCGTGTCGGCCGCGGTCCTGGCCACCTGGTCGCTGGCTGCCGAGTGCGCGCACGAGCTTCCGCCCGCCGGGCTCGCCTGGCCGACGCTCGTGCTGGCCTCGATGATGGACTACCACGGGGTGCCGGGTGCCGTGCTGACCAGCCCGGCGGCGTGCAGCTACATCGCGGGCCGGCCGAGCACCGCGGGCGGCGCGGACCAGAACATGGTGCGCGCCGCGATCAACAACCTGGCCGCGTCGGGCCTGGTCACCATCGACCCGGCCAGCGCGGTGCGCACGGTCCAGATGCACGCCAGCGTCCAGGCCGCCGTGCGCGCCTGGCTGCCGCAGGCCGACCTCGAGCAGGTCGTGCTCGCCGCGGCGGACGCGCTGCTCGAGACCTGGCCGGAAGGCGACGGCGGGCCGCAGCTTGACCAGGCGCTGCGGGACTGCGCGGCCACGCTGCGCGCCAACGACGGCGGGATGCTGTGGAAGCCCGAGGCCCACCCGCTGCTGTTCCGGGCCGGGCTCTCGCTGGAGAACAGCAGGCTGGCCGACGCCGCGATCGAGTACTGGCAGACCATGGAGGCCACCAGCACCAAGCTGCTCGGCGCCGCGCACGCCAACGCCGTGGTGGCCAGGGACAGGCTCGCCGCCGCCTACGAATCGGCGGGCAGGTCAACCGAGGCCATCTCGGTCTTCCAGGCCGCGCTCGCCGACCGGGAGCGGAACCAGGGACCCGAGCACGCCGACACCATCGCGGCCCGCGGCCACCTCGCCCACGCCTACCAGACGGCCGGCCGGGCCGCCGACGCCGTCTCCCTTTACGAGCGCACGGTGGCCGACTCCGAGCGGCTGCTCGGCGCGGGCCACACGGTCACGCTCGGCTCGCGCGCCAGCCTCGCGGAGGCGTACCAGACGGCAGGCCAGCTCCGCGAGGCCGTCTCCGCCTACGAGCAGCTGCTCGCCGACGCCGAACGCCTGCTCAGCTCCGGCCACCCCACCACGCTGGCCGCGCGCGCCAGCCTGGCGGCCGCCTACGCGGCGAACGGGCAGGCCAAGAACGCCATCGACCAGTACGAGCGCGCGCTGGCCGACCAGGAGCGGATGCACGGGCGCGACCACCCGGACGCGATCGCGGCGCGCGCGAGCCTCGCGTCGGCGTACCGTTCCGCGAACAAGCTCAAGGACGCCATCGCGCAGTACGAGCGGGTGCTCGCCGACCGGGAGCGGACCAGCGGCCCTGACCACCCGGACACGATCGCGGCGCGCGCCAACGTCGCCTACGCGTACCGCAGCGCGGGACGGCTCCGCGAGGCCATCCCCGCCTACGAGCGCACGCTCGCCGACCGGGAGCGGGTGCAGGGGCGGGATCACCGGGACACCCTCACCGCACGGTCCAACCTGGCCGCGGCCTACCAGCTGGCCCGCAGGATGACGGACGCGATCCCGCAGTACGAGCGCGCGCTGGCGGACAGCGAGCGGATGCTCGGCGCCGGCGACATCGAGACGCTGACCACCCGGTGCAACCTCGCCTCGGCCTACTACACGGTGGGCCGCCTCTCCAACGTCGTCACGATCCTGCAGCGCGCCCTGACCGACTGCGAGCGGTACCTCGGACCAGATCACTCGATGACCCAGACCGTGCGCGAGAACCTCGACGCCGCGACCCAGGTCTGACGGCACGCGGCAACCCCACGCACGGAGCACGGAGGAACCCATGGCCCCACCCCATACCTATGACTTTGTCATCGTCGGCGGCGGATCGGCCGGCAGCGCGCTGGCCAACCGGCTGTCCGCCGACCCGGGCACGCGGGTCCTGGTACTGGAGGCGGGCCGGTCGGACTACGCGTGGGACCCGTACATCCACATGCCCGCCGCGCTCACCTTCCCGATCGGCAACCGCTTCTACGACTGGAAGTACGAAAGCGAGCCAGAGCCGTACATGAACGGCCGGCGGATCTACCACGCGCGGGGCAAGGTCCTCGGCGGGTCGAGCAGCATCAACGGGATGATCTTCCAGCGCGGCAACCCGATGGACTACCAGCGGTGGGCAGCAGACCCCGGCATGGGCGACTGGGACTACGCACACTGCCTGCCGTACTTCAAGCGGATGGAGACGTGCCTGGCCGCCAGCGAAACTGACCAGTACCGCGGGCACAGCGGCCCGCTCGTCCTCGAGCGCGGCCCGGCCACCAGCCCGCTGTTCGTGGCGTTCTTCGCCGCCGTGCAGCAGGCCGGCTACGTGCTCACCGACGACGTCAACGGCTACCGGCAGGAGGGCTTCGCCCCGTTCGACAGGAACATCCACCGCGGCAGGCGGCTGTCCGCCGCGCGCGCCTACCTGCACCCGGTGATGAGCCGCGCCAACCTGACCGTCGCGTGCCGCGCCTTCGTCACCAAGATCATCATCGATGGCAAGCGGGCCGTCGGCGTCGAGTTCACCCACCAGGGCCAGGGCAAGCGGGTCAGGGCCGCCGAGATCATCCTCGCCGGCGGCGCCATCAACTCACCGCAGCTGCTGCAGCTGTCCGGGGTCGGCAACGGCGCGGAGCTGGCCGACCTCGGCATCGAGGTCGTCGCCGACCTGCCCGGGGTGGGCGAGAACCTGCAGGACCACCTGGAGGTCTACGTCCAGTACGGCTCCAAGCAGCCGGTCTCCGTCGCGCCCGCGCTCAAGTGGCGCAACCGCCCGATGGTCGGCGCGAAGTGGCTGTTCGGGCGGACCGGGCCGGGTGCCACCAACCACTTCGAGGGCGGCGGCTTCGCGTGCAGCAACGACGAGGTGGCGTACCCGAACCTGATGTTCCACTTCCTGCCGATCGCGATCCGCTACGACGGCTCGCAGCCCGCGGGCGGGCACGGGTACCAGGTGCACATCGGCCCGATGTACTCCGACTCGCGCGGCACCGTCAAGATCACCTCGCGCGACCCCGCCGTCCATCCCGCGCTGCGGTTCAACTACCTGTCCACCGCGACCGACCAGCGCGAATGGGTCGAGGCGATCAGGGTCGCCAGGACCATCCTGACCCAGCCGGCGTTCGACGAGTACAACGCGGGCGAGCTGTCGCCCGGGCCCGGGGTCGCGACCGACGAGGAGATCCTGGCCTGGGTGGCCAGGGACGCCGAGACCGCGCTGCACCCGTCGTGCACCGCCAAGATGGGCACCGATCCGAGGTCGGTGGTCTCCCCCGAGGACCTTCGGGTCCACGGCCTCGACGGGCTGCGCGTCGTCGACGCCTCGGTCATGCCGTACGTCACCAACGGCAACATTTACGCGCCGGTCATGATGACGGCGGAGAAGGCCGCCGACCTGATCCTCGGCAACACGCCGCTGCCGCCCGAGCCGGTGGCGTTCTACCGTCGTGACCAGGGAAGGGATGGCGAGGGGTAGCACACAGGTCGTTCGGCATAAAGATCTTGATTTTCGCCGAACGGGCGGTGGTGTACCGCCCGGGCCCACAACGTGGGATTCTTTACCCGGAACTAGACAGACCGGCTGTCACATCACCATGATCGAACTGCACCGATGGCACGCGGCACCGGTGCGCGGAGGAGCGAGACGGGCATGACCACACCAAACGGCGCACAGGCAAGCATGGGCCCGGCGGGCGACCCGCTGCCCGAGGCGATAGCGCTGGTCCGGGGCGCGGCCGACGGGGGGCACCGGCTCAAGATCCTCGGCGGCCTCGGGGTGCGCGTGCTGTGCCCCGACTTCCCGCCCCGGCAGCGCGCGGGCCAGGACATCGACTTCGCCTGCCTGGGCAAGAACCGGCGCAAGCTGGCCGACCAGCTGGAGAGCCTGGGCTGCGAGCCCGACAAGAGGTTCAACAACCTCAACGGGGACCGGCAGATGTACTTCACCGCGCCGTCCGGGCGGCCTATCGACGTCATGGTGGACCGCCTGTCGATGTGCCACGTGCTGCACTTCCGGTCGTCCTTCGACTCGCCGTCGCCCACCCTGGATCCCGCCGACCTGCTGCTGTCCAAGCTGCAGATCATCGAGCTGAACGCCAAGGACGCGCACGACATCGTCCACCTGCTCTCCGGGGTGCGGGTCGGGCCCGACAGCACCCGGCCGTACATCGACACCGACCGGTTCGGGTCCGTGCTATCCGGGGACTGGGGCTGGTGGCGCACCGTGACCGGCAGCCTGGCCAAGCTCCCCGGCCTGCTCGCCGAGCAGCCGGGCCTGGCTCCGCCCTACCCGCGGTTCGACGCGCTGACGCAGGCCAAGCAGTTGGCCGAGGTTGCGGAGACGGTGCCGAAGGGAATCAAGTGGAAGACCAGGTCCAAGGTCGGCGACCGCGTCCGCTGGTACGAGCTGCCAGAGGAAGTCGACCACTGATCCCGGGCCCGGGATTTTGCATAGATACAGGAAGGCGCGCGCATCACCATGAGAGTCTTCTTCGCCACGGACATCCACGGATCTGAGATCTGCTGGCGAAAGTTCCTGAACTCCGCCGCCTTCTACAAAGCCAACATGGTCGTCCTCGGCGGGGACGTCACCGGCAAGGTGATGGTGCCGATCGTGTCAAGCACGCCGGGCCACTGGGAGGTCACGTTCGGCGGGGCGAAGGTGAAGCTGGACACCACGGCCGAGCTGGAGGAGATCAAGCGCAAGATCCGCGACCGCGGGTACTACCCGGCCGTCATGTCCCTGGACGAGCTCGACGCGCTGAGCGAGGAGGACGGCTCGGTGGACCGCCGGTTCACCCAGGAGATGACCAAGGGCCTGGAGATGTGGCTCGACATGGCCGACAGCAAGCTGCGCGGCGGCGCGATCCCCTGCATCCTGAACGGCGGGAACGACGACATCTGGGAGATCGACGACATCATCGAGCGGTCCCCCAGCGTCAGCTTCGCCGAGAGCAAGGTCATGGACCTCGGCGGCTTCTACCTGGCCTCGATGGGCTGGACCAACCCCACCCCGTGGGACACATTCCGCGAGGCCCCGGAGGACGTGCTGGCCACCAAGATCGACGCGGTGGTCTCGTCGATCCCGGACATGAGCAAGGCGATCTTCAACTTCCACGCCCCGCCGTACGGCACCGGGCTCGACGAGGCGCCGGCACTGGACGACAACATGCGGCCGGTGCTCGGCGGCGCGGTGATGAAGCCGGTCGGGTCGACCGCGGTGAAGGAGGCCATCCTCAAGTACCAGCCGCTCCTGTCGGTGCACGGGCACATCCACGAGAGCAAGGGCGTCTGCAGGCTCGGCCGGACGCTGACGATGAACCCGGGCAGTTCCTATACCGACGGCGTGCTGCAGGGCGCCGTCATCGACCTGAACGAGAAAAAGGGCAAGGTGGCACGCTACATCCTGGTGAACGGCTGACGGCGGAGCCTTTGGGGGGGCGGGTGGTTGTCGGTGCGGTGCGAACCTGGCGTGCTCCGGGCTCGCCGGCGCGTCCTGGGATCCCTCGGACCCTTTTGGCGCCAGCCAGCGCGGATAGCAGATCGTGATGTGCTAACTTCGCCGACCCGCGGTCCCGGTCGTCCCCAAAGCCCTATATTGACCGGTGATGACACCAAACGTACACAGATGTAACCCTCGATCCCCCCGTTCACGCATGACAAAAACGGAAGAACCTGGATAACCGGAGGATACATATGGCGGCAGGAGCACTGGGCGAAGAGAGACCGACTCTCTTCCTCCGCAAAGCGACGGGCCTAGTACGCGGCTGGTCCGTCAGGGACTCGATGATCTATGCCTGCCTGTCCACCAACGTGGTGACGCTGGGCATGATCGCGTGGGCAGAGGATCAGGATTCCTTCCCCAGGGGCCAGCTGATCACCTCGATCGTCATCGCGGGGATCTGGGTCTCGTTCCTCGTCATCGCCTACACCGGGCTGGTCGTCACCATCCCCCGGGCCGGCGGCGACTACGTCTGGCAGAGCCGCATCCTGGGCAGCGGGGTCGGCTTCGTGCTGGCCGCCACCGGGTGGTGGTTCATCCTGTGGCTGTGGGCACCGATCTACGGCGCGGTGCTGAGCGAGGAGTTCTTCCAACCGATCTTCGCGACGCTCGGCACACCCAGCCAGGCGGAGTGGTTCGCCAGCCATAACGGGGTCTTCGTGGTCACCCTGGTCACGATCGTGCTGGCCGGGCTGCTGGTCTCGATCGGCATGGCGGGCTACGCGCGGGTGCAGAAGTGGTGCTTCTACGGCGGCCTGCTCGGCACCGCGATCATCATCATCATCCTGCTGATCACCAGCCGGAGCACCTTCATATCCTCGTTCGACACCTACGCGAACAAGCTCTTCGGCATCAAGAACGCCTACGCCTTCACCAACTCCGACGCGGTCAAGACCGTCGGGTACACCGCGCCCAAGCTGGGCTTCGGGCCGCTCGGGCAGTCCATGCTGCTCGTGCCGTTCATGATGTTCTACCTGCTGTGGCCGAACTGGGGCACCACCCTGTACGGCGAGGTCCGCGGGGCCAGCGACTTCCGCCGGGTGTTCAGCGGCATGTTCATCGGCCTCTGGATCACCGTGATCCTGTCCGTCGTCTTCCTGCTGCTGTTCGCCAAGACCTTCGGCTGGGCGTTCTACCAGAACGCCAACGCCGAGTTCACCGACGCCCTCTACGCCCTCCCGGCCAAGGCAGCGCTGCCGATCTTCCCGTACCCGGTGCTGCTGGCGGGCTGGATCGTGCACAACAGCGTGTTCCAGGTCATCCTGCTCCTGCTGATGGGCCTGTGGTTCTTCGGCTGGGTGGGGACGCTGTTCCTGTCCTCGACCCGGGTCATCTTCGCCGCCGCCTTCGACCGCGTGCTCCCGGACCGGGCCGCGGAGGTCTCGGAGAAGCGCCGGGTGCCGTTCTACTCGCTGATCCTGATGCTGCTCCCGGCGGTGGGGCTGGGCGCGCTGTACGCGTACAACACGACGTTCGCCGGCTACACCCTGGATGCCACGCTGGTCATCGCGGTGACCTACCTGGGCAGCGCGATCGCGGTCGTTATCCTGCCGCTGCGCAAGCCGGACCTGTGGTACGCCTCGCCGGCCAGCAAGGTCAAGCTGCTCGGCGTGCCGATCGTGCCCGTCGCGGGCGTCGTCACGATCGCGCTGCTCGTGTTCAACCTGTACGAGTGGCTGTCGAACGACCTGTACGGCGTCAACAAGCACGACTCGCTGTATTACATGGGCGGCATGTACCTGCTGGCCATCGTGATCTACGTGGTCGCGCGGATCGTCCGTAACCGCCAGGGCATCGACCTCAGCCTGATCAACAAGGAAATCCCGGTCGAGTAGGGGTTTCCGCCGGTTCGTTATCGCGAAGGATCTGGTACTCGCTGCGGTACCAGATCCTTCGTGATCATGGTTGGGAGCTTTTATGGGTGAGGCTGAGTTCGGGGGGCGCACGTTCCTGGTTACGGGAGGGAATACCGGGATCGGGCGGGCTACGGCCTTGGGGCTGGCCCGGCTTGGCGGGCGGGTTTACATCGCGTGCCGGTCGGTGACTCGGGGCGAGGAGGCGGCGGCTTCCATCAGGGACTCGACCGGGAACGAGTCGGTCTGGGTGCTGCCGCTGGACCTGGCCGACCTGGAGTCCGTGCGGTCGTGCGCTGCTGAGTTCCTGGCCCGCGGGGAGCCGCTGCACGTGCTGGTCAACAACGCGGGGCTGGCCGGGGTGCGGGGGGTGACCAGGCAGGGGTTCGAGCTGACGTTCGGGGTCAACCACCTCGGCCACTTCCTGCTCACGAACGCCCTGCTCGGGCGGATCACCGAGAGCGCGCCGGCCCGGGTGGTGAACGTGGCGAGCGACGCGCACTACGGCGCCAAGGGCATCGACTTCGACACGCTGCGCCGGCCCGCCCGCGGCATCACCGGGATGCACGAGTACTCCGTCTCCAAGCTGTGCAACGTGCTATTCACCGAGGAACTCGCCCGCCGCACGGCCGGCACCGGGGTCACCACCTACGCGGTGCACCCGGGCGTGGTGGCGTCGGACATCTGGCGGCGGGTGCCCTGGCCGGTCCGCCCGATCATGACCAGGCGGATGCTCTCCGTGACGCAGGGCGCGCAGACGTCGCTGTACTGCGCGACCTCACCGGACGTGGCAGAGGACAGCGGCAAGTTCTACGAGAAGTGCGCGGAGCGCGTGCCCAGCCCGGTCGCGACCCCGGAACTCGCCCGCGCGCTGTGGGAGCGCAGCGAGGAGTGGACCGCCCCCTACCTGGCCGCCCCTGGGTCATCGGCGGCATGATCGTCAGCCGTAGCGGGCAGTAAACCTTCCTAGGCGGTTGTGATCATTTGGGAAGCTGGGGGCTATGGACCTTCCCGTCAACCCGCCGGTAGCGCCAATGCTGGCCAAGCCGGTGGAGAAGATCCCGCGCGGGGACTTCGTATTCGAGCCGAAGTGGGACGGCTTCCGGTCGATCGTGTTCCGCGACGGGGACGAGATCGAGATCGGCAGCCGCAACGAGCGCCCGATGACGCGGTACTTCCCGGAGATCGTCGCCGCGGTCCGCGCGTCGCTGCCGGAGCGGTGCGTGATCGACGGGGAGATCGTGGTCCCCGACGCTTCCGGCCGGCGGCTGGACTTCGAGGCGCTGCAGCTGCGGATCCACCCCGCGGCCAGCCGTGTTTCGTTGCTGGCGGAGCAGACGCCGGCGCACTTCATCGCGTTCGACCTGCTCGCGCTGGATGACCGCGACTACATGGAGCGGCCGTTCCTCGAGCGGCGGGCCGTTTTGGAGAGCGTGCTCGCCACGGTGGGCCCGCCGATCCACCTGACCCCGACGACCGCCGACCCGGAGGTGGCCGCCGGGTGGTTCAGCCAGTTCGAGGGCGCGGGCCTGGACGGGCTGATCGCCAAGCCCGCCGGCGGGACCTACGAGCAGGACAAGCGGGTCATGTTCAAGGTCAAGCACGAGCGGACCGCGGACTGCGTGGTGGCCGGGTACCGGGTCCACAAGAGCGGCGAGGACCGGATCGGGTCCCTGCTGCTCGGCCTGTACACCGACGACGGAAGGCTGGCCAGCGTCGGCGTGGTCGGGGCGCTGCCGATGGAGCGGCGGATCGAGCTCTTCACGGAGTTGCAGCCGCTGGTCACCACCTTCGACGGCCACCCGTGGAACTGGGGGGAGCACGAGGCCGGGCAGCGGACCCCGCGGGCGGCCATGGCCAGCCGGTGGAACGCGGACAAGGACCTGTCGTTCGTCCCGCTGCGCCCGGAGCGCGTGCTCGAGGTCCGGTACGACCACATGGAAGGCCCGCGGTTCCGGCACACCGCCCAGTTCGTCCGCTGGCGGCCGGATCGCGAACCGCGGTCGTGCACGTACGCCCAGCTGGAGGAGCCGGTCAGCTACAACCTGGCCGAGATCCTGGGGAGTGGTGAGGCCGCCGATGACAGCGCTGACGGACGAGCGCGAGAAGATCGTGGTTGATCAGGGTTCCGCGAAGCCCGAAAGCACCGCGGAAATCTGCCAGAGCTCGCAACGTACGGGGCGTGTGTGATGGCTGAGCCGAAGCTGGTCCTGGAACTTTCCGGGCGCGAGGTGGCGATCAGCAATCCGAGCAAGGTGTTCTTCTCGCGGGCCGGGGTCACGAAGCTGGACATGGTCCGCTACTACGTGGCCGTGGCCCCCGGAGCGCTCGGCGGGGTACACGACCGGCCGATGGCACTGAAGCGGTTCGTGAACGGGGCGGAGAGCGAGGCGTTCTTCCAGAAGCGGGCCCCGGAGAAGCGGCCCGACTGGATCGAGACCGTCGAACTGCGCTTCCCGTCCGGCCGGACCGCGGACGAGGTGGTGGTCAGCAGCGAGGCCGGGCTGGCCTGGGTGATCAACCTCGGCTGCATCGACCTCAACCCGCACCCGGTGCGCACGTCGGACCTGGACCACCCGGACGAGCTGCGCGTCGACCTGGACCCCGTGCCCGGCGTGGAATGGCCGCAGATCAGGGACGTGGCCATGGTGGCCAGGGGGGTGCTGGCGGACTTCGGCCTGACCGGGTGGCCCAAGACCTCGGGGTCGCGGGGCCTGCACGTCTACGCGCGCATCGAGCCGCGCTGGTCGTTCGGCGACGTGCGCCGCGCGGCGGTGGCGGTGGCGCGGGAGATCGAGCGGCGCGCGCCGGACATCGCCACGTCCAAGTGGTGGAAGGAAGAACGGCACGGCGTCTTCGTTGACTACAACCAGAACGCCAAGGACCGGACGGTCGCGTCCGCGTACTCCATCCGCCCGGTCCCTGACGCCCGGGTCTCCGCTCCGCTGACCTGGGCGGAAGTGCCGTCGTGCGATCCCGCCGCGTACAGGATCGACACCATGCCGACGCGGTTCGCGGCCATCGGCGATCCCTGGGCGGGCATGGACGAGGCGGCCGGGTCGCTGGAGCCGCTCCTCGAACTCGCGGCGCGCGACGAGGCGGCGGGCCTGCCCGACGCGCCGTGGCCGCCGCACTACGAGAAGCAGTCCGGCGAGGCCCCCCGGGTCCAGCCGTCCAAGCGCCGCGCTGGAACGGTCCCTCCCCCGGCACCGGGCCAGACCGCCGGGCCGACCGGACGGCGGCGCAGCACGATGCCGCTGATCGAGGTCGCCCGGGCGGAGACCAAGGACGAGGCGATGGCGGGCCTGGAGCGCTGGAAGGTTCGCCATCCCGACGTCTGGCCGCTGCTGGAGGCCCGCGACGTGCTGGTCGACGCGATGCGCGGGCGCAGCTCGGTCTGGTACCGGATCCGGCTCAACCTCCAGCACGTCCCCGAGGCCCAGCGCCCGCCTCAGGAGCACTTGGAGGTCGACTACGACCCCTGGGCCGGATTCCGTCCCTAGCATCTCGCTCGCCGGTACGGGTAAGGCGCGCTACCGGTCCCAGAGCCGCCGAGGGCCGCCAGGCGGTCGAGGAACTCCTCGGTCGCCTCCTGCGCCCCTAAGCAGGACGAAGAACAGGAAGCACAGGAAGCTCGGCATGTCCGCGAGTTCGTCGGGGAACAGCTCACGGGCTTCGGGCACCGGGTGCGGTTCGCTGATGACAGAGATCCGGAAGCCGGCTGCGGTGAAGGCGTCGGTCATCGCGTGCAGCGGCCGGGTCCAGAAGCTCATCGGGACGGTCTGGCCGCCCATGATCCAGTCCTCGGTCCAGTTGTAGGTGGCGAAATAGTCGGTCTTGCGCCCGGCCTGGCGCTGGAGTCCGTGGATGGCAAAGGGATGGTCGACGGATGCGATCAGCCGGCCGCCGGGCTTCAGCACGCGCCGCAGCTCGGCCAGCGCCGGACCCCAGTCCTCCAGGTAGTGCAGGACCAGGGCCGCGATGACGTCGTCGAACGCGCCGTCGGGGAACGGGAGCGGGCGGCCCAGTTCGGCCACCTGCAGGTCCGCGCCGTCACCGAGCCGCCGCCGGGCCTGTTCCAGCATCCCGGGGCTGGAGTCGAAGCCGGTCACGATGGCGCCCCGGTCGCGCAGCGCCGCGAACAGCGGGCCGGAGCCGCAGCCGGCGTCCAGGATCCGCAGGCCGGCCACGTCCCCGGCCAGGGCCAGGATCGCAGGGCGCGCGTAATAGGCATTTATCAGGCTGGTCTCGTTCTCGGCCGTGTACGCCTCAGCGAGGACGTCATAATCGTTGACCTTGGGCTGATCTGCCGGCACAGCGCGGTTTTCGGGAACGGGAGGCATGCGATCCATGCTGGCATACAGCGCACCGTCGCCTTAGTCGACGTTGACCCAGTCCAGGGTGCGCTGGACGGCTTTGCGCCAGCCGGCGTCAGCCGGCTTCGCGGCGGTCTTCGGTCCAGGTGGGGTACCACCGCTTGGACTCGTGCCAGTTGGCGCGAAGCTCGTCGGTGTCCCGCCAGAACCCGGTGGCGAGGCCAGCCGCGTACGCGGCGCCGAGCGCCGTGGTCTCGGCCACCACGGGGCGGCTGACCGGTACGCCGAGGATGTCCGCCTGCAACTGCATGCTCAGGTCGTTGGCGGTTATGCCGCCGTCTACCTTGAGCACCTCAAGGCGGACCCCGGAATCCCGCTCCATCGCCTCGGTCACGTCGCGGGTCTGGTAGGCGATGGCCTCCAGGGTCGCGCGGGCCAGGTGCGCGCTGGTGTGGAACCTGGACAGGCCGACGATCACGCCGCGCGCGTCGGCCCGCCAGTAGGGCGCGAACAGGCCGGAGAAGGCGGGCACGAAGTAGGCGCCCGCGGTGTCGTCGACCTGCGCGGCGAGCACCTCGCTGTCGGCCGCGCGCGTGATGATGCCGAGCTGGTCGCGCAGCCACTGCACCGCGGCGCCGGTCACCGCGATCGACCCTTCCAGCGCGTAGACGGCGGGTTCGGCACCCAGCTGGTAGCAGACCGTGGTGAGCAGCCCGGCCCGGGAGCGGACGATGTCCTGGCCCGTGTTCAGCAGCAGGAAGTTGCCCGTGCCGTAGGTGTTCTTGGCCTCGCCGGGGGCGAAGCAGGCCTGCCCGACGGTCGCGGCCTGCTGGTCGCCGAGGGCGCCCGTGATCGGCAGCTCGCCCGCGAACGGGCCGAGCGGAGAGGTCAGGCCGTACGGATCCCTGGTCGATGACGGCGCGATGCGCGGCAGCATCCGGCGCGGGACGGTGAACAGCTCGAGCAGCTCGTCGTCCCAGTCCAGGGTGGCCAGGTTCATGAGCATCGTGCGGCTCGCGTTGGTGACGTCGGTGACGTGGACCCCGCCGGAGGCGCCGCCGGTGAGGTTCCACAGCAGCCAGGTATCGACGGTGCCGAAGATCGCGTCTCCCCGCTCAGCTTCGGACCTTAGGCCGTCGATGTTGTCCAGCATCCAGCGCAGCTTCCCGCCGGAGAAGTACGTGGCTGGCGGCAAGCCGGCCTTGTGCCTGATCACGTCGCCCCGGCCGTCCCTGTCCAGCGCGGCGGCGATGACGTCGGTCCTGGTGTCCTGCCACACGATCGCGTTGCCGTACGGCCGCCCGGTGCGCCGGTTCCACACCACCGTGGTCTCACGCTGGTTGGTGAGGCCGAGCGCGGCGAGGTCGGCGGCGCGCAGGTCCGCAGAGTTCAGCGCGGTCGCGATGACGGCGCAGGTGCGCTCCCAGATCTCGATGGGGTTGTGCTCCACCCAGCCGGGGCGGGGCATCACCTGCGTGTGCTCGAGCTGGTGCCTGGCCACCTCGGCGCCGGAGCGGTCGAAGATCATGAACCGGGTGCTCGTGGTGCCCTGATCGACGGCGCCGACGAAATCCGTCACCTTTGTCCCCCTTCGGAGCTGTTTGCCTCGATCCTGACATCGCAGGATAAACGGCTGTTCACCGGCGTGTCGCGGTTTGCGGTTAGGTTGACGATGTACATACCCTAGAGCTAGCCAAGCGCGACGGCGTGGGGGGTTAGTGATGACGAGGGCTTGGGTGGTCAGAGATGGCGAGTAACGGCGTCCTTGACGCCAGGGACCGTGCCGGTACGCTCAGCCGGCTGGCCACCGAACGGTTCGACGTACTGGTCATCGGCGGCGGAATCACCGGTGCCGGGGCGGCCCTGGACGCGGCGTCCCGCGGCCTGCGCGTCGCCCTGGTGGAATCACGCGACCTGGCGTCGGGCACCTCGAGCCGGTCGAGCAAGCTCATCCACGGCGGCCTGCGGTACCTGGAGCAGTTCGACTTCAAGCTGGTCTACGAGGCGCTTCGGGAACGCGACCTGCTCGTCTCCAAGCTCGCCCCGCACCTGGTCAAGCCGGTCCGTTTCCTGTTTCCGCTGTACAAGAAGGTAGTGGAGCGGCCGTACGTCGGCGCGGGCCTGGCGCTGTACGACGCGATGGAGGGCACCAAGCGGCCCGTGCCGTTCCACAGGCACCTGTCCGCCCGCGGCGCGCTGCGGCTCGCCCCCGCCCTGGATCCCGGGCGGCTCGCGGGCGCGATGCTCTATTACGACGCGCAGGTCGACGACGCGCGGTACACGCTCACGGTGGCCCGGACGGCGGCCGCGCACAGCGCGGTGGTGGCGACCAGGGTCACGGCCGTGAAGCTGACCCGCGGTGCCGACGGGGTACGGGTCACCGGGGCCCGGGTGCGTGACGAGGAGTCCGGGCGAGAATTCGGCGTGACCGCGGACAGCGTCGTGGTCTGCGCCGGGGTGTGGACCGACCTGGTGCACGAGCTGGCCGGGGTGCGCGCCGGCTACCGGGTCCGGATGTCCAAGGGCGTGCACATCGTGGTGCCGCGGGATGCGGTGCGCGCCAGCACCGGGATGATCCTGCGGACCGAGAAGAGCGTGCTGTTCTTCATCCCCTGGGGCGAGCGCTGGATCGTCGGCACGACCGACACGGACTGGTCCGGTGACCGCGCCGAGCCCACCGCGACCGAGGAGGACGTCGACTACCTCCTCGCCGCCGCGAACCGGGTGCTGATCCGCCCGCTGACCCGCACCGACGTCATCGCCGTCTACGCGGGGCTGCGCCCGCTGGTGACGGCCAGCGAGAGCAACGGCAAGGGCGCCAGGGAGAGCAAGCCCACGACCAAGGTGTCGAGGGAGCACGTGGTCGACGTGCCGGTGCCGGGCCTGGCCAGCATCGCAGGAGGCAAGTTCACCACCTACCGCCTGATGGCGCGCGACGTGGTGGACGCCGCAGTATCGGACTACGGGCGCGAGGTACCCGCGTCGGTCACTGACCAGGTGCCGCTGCTGGGCGCGGACGGGCTGGCGGCGGTCCGCGCCGGGGCGCAGCGGCTGGCGGAGGACTACCGGGTGCCCCGCTCGCTGGTAGAGCACCTGCTCGGCAGGTACGGGACGCTGGCGGCCGAGGTGCTCGACCTCACCCGCGCCGATCCGGAGCTGGCGCGGCCACTGGCCGACGGCCACCCGTACCTGCGGGCCGAGGTCGCCTACGCGGTCACCCACGAGAACGCGCTCCACGTCGAGGACGTGCTGATGCGGCGGATGCGGCTGGTGATCGAGTCTGCCGACTCCGGCACGGGGGTAGCGGCCCAGGTGAGCGAGATCATGGGCCGCCTGCTCGGCTGGCACCGGCGCAGGCGCGCCGTCGAGACGCGCAGGTACCTGGACCTGGTCGCGGTCGAGCACGCCGCCTTGGCTTCCGGTCCGGCGCCCGGCGCGGCTCTTGCCGTGAGCGTCGCCGCCGCGGGATGACCGGCGAGACCCTGGGCCCCCGGCGGCCGCTGCTGACCTTCCGCCTCGACGCGGAGCAGCGGCGGCGGCTCAAGGCGCGCCTGGCCCGGGACGGCCGGACGATGTCCGAGGTCGTGACCCATGGCCTGCGCCAGTACGTACTAGCCCGGGGAGACGGGCTGGCCCGCGGGGACGACCCCCCGGAACTCTCCGCGCACGGGAGGACTGCCCGCCCCCCCGGACTTCCCCGGCTTCCCGACCGGGTGGCCGCACGGCTACGCGAGTTGCGCTCTTCCGGGCGCAGCGAGCTGCTGTCTGCGACGCTGGCGGCGCTCGCCGACGCGGGCTGGCCGCTGCGCTCGCTCGCCGAGGCGCTCGGGATCAGCCGGCAGGCGGTGCAGGCGCGCGCCCGGCGCCGGGTGCCTGCCGAGGTCCGCGGGCACGTCACGAACTGCGAGCCTCCGCCGCCCTTCCCGCACCGGCGGGATGCCAGCGCGGCCGGGCTCCGGCCGCACCTGACGATCAAGATCGATCGTGCGCTGCGCGCGGCCGCGCACCGGGCTGCCGCCCGCGAGGGCCGTTCGCTCAGCCAGGTGGTGGAGTCCATCCTGGACCGCTACCTCCGGCACGGCCTGCCGGACGGGGATCAGCCTGCCCGGCCCGCGTCCCGCCCGGCGCGCCGCTCACGGTAGGCCGCCACGTGCTGCCTGTTGCCGCAGTTGCCCGTATCGCAGTAGAGGCGGGAGCGGTTCTTGGACAGGTCCACCAGCACTGCGTCGCAGTCCGGCGCGGCGCATACGCGTAGCCGTCCCGCCTCGCCCAGCCGGACCAGGTTGGCGAAGGCGAACGCGGCCTGTGCGGCGATCCGGTCCTTAAGGGCCGCCTCATGACCGGTGACGTGCAGGTGCCAGCCCCACCCGCCGCCGTGATCGGTCAGCCACGGCCGCGCGCCCGAGTCGTGGAGCAGGTCGTTGATCAGCGCGGCGAGGTCCTCAGTGGTCGCGGCCTGCCAGACGGCCCGCAGGCGGGGCCGCAGCGCGCGTACGGCGTCAAGGTCAGCGGGCGTAGCGTGCCGACGGGGCTCGACGAGGTGCTTGTCGAGGAACACCTCGAGCGCGCCGGCGTCCGTCAGTTCCTCGGTGTTGACCAGGTTGGCGGCGAGCACGAGTGCGGCGGTGGTGTCATGAGCGAAAGTCATGTTGACTCCTGAGCGCAGCACAGGCTAGCGTCATCACCATAACCTATTTTTGGTACTGAGGGACGGGCCGTGTGGTGCTGAGGGGAGGACGCTCCCGGGCCGGCCCGGGCGAGGACGCCGATCGCGGCGGCGGTGGCTGGGGCGGCGTGCATTTCCAGCTCAGCCGTGCTGATGCGGCTGGCCTCGGCCTCGGCCAGCGTCACGGCGCTCGGCCGCTGCGTCTTCGCCCTTCCCCTGCTCGGCGCGCTGGTGGTCTACGAGCGCCGGCGCGGCGCGGCGCCGCTGCCCGGGCGCAGCCGCTGGCTGGGCCGGCTGGCGGGCGTGTTCCTCGCCGCGGACCTGATCGTGTGGAGCCACGCGATCGACGCGATCGGTGCCGGCCTCGGCACCGTGGTGACCAACCTCGAGGTGCTCATCATTTCCCTGCTGGCCTGGCTGATCCTCGGTGAGCGGCCGCGCCGGTCCCTGGTGCTGGCGTCTCCCGTCATGCTGGCCGGGCTGGTCCTGGTGGGCGGGCTCGCGGACATCGGGGGCTCGCGGGCGTACGGCACCGATCCCGCGCTCGGCGTCGGGCTCGGCGTGGCCGTCGCGTTCCTGTACGCGATCTACATCCTGACGCTGCGCCAGGCGACAGTCACCCGCCGCGCGGGGGAACCGCAGGCCCGAGCCCCGCGGTGGCCGCCCCGCTGTTCGAGGCCACGCTCGGCGCCGCCGTCACCGCGGTGGTACTCGGCCTGATCCTGCACGACTTCCGGCTCGGGCAGGCCTGGCCTGCGCTGGGCTGGCTCGCGCTGCTCGCGCTCACCTCGCAGGTCATCGGCTGGCTGCTGATCACCGTCTCGATGCCGCGGCTGCCCGCCGGGATGATCGGGGCGCTGCTGCTCGTGCAGCCCGCGGGGTCTGTGGCGCTCAGCTACGCCGTCCTCGGCGAGCGGCCCTCGGCCCTTCAGCTGGTCGGCGTGGTGCTGGTGCTGGCGGGGGTGCTCGTAGCGGTCGGCGGCCGGGCGCAGGAGCCCGTCGCGGCCGCGGATGAGCTCATGGCCGCGGGGACCGGCGCCGACGCGGCCCTGCTCGCCGGGACCAGCGGTCCTGGTCCCGACGGGATCGGCGTGCCCGGGCGCGGCGCGGCTGCGGGAGCGGCGGCGACTGCTGCGGCGGCGACTGCTGCGGTGGCGGGGGCGGCTGAGGCGGCGGGGGCTGTGGGCGACTACTCGCGGCGCAGCACCAAGATCATGCGCCAGGCATCGGCCGCGTCGACAGGCGAGTCTGTGTCAAAGTCCCCGTAGCTGGCCGCCACGGCGAACCCGCCGGCTAGGCGGAGCGCGGCGGTTAGCTCGGTCGCCGTCCAGAACCGGTTCGGGACCACGTCGGTGACCGTGCGCACCGATCCGCCTTGCTTGCGATAGGTGACGCTGACGTGCTCCCTGGTGACCTGAGTGACCGGGTCGATCTCATCTTTCCCGCCGCCCCATCGCACGCTGACCGTGCCGCCGTTGACCTCGGAGCTCCACTCGCTGCTTGTCCTACGCTCGGCGGAGAAGAAATCCGCGGGGTGGGCGAGCTCGACGATGTACAGGCCGCCCGGCGCGAGGTGACGGGCCACGCAGGCCAGGTGACCGAGCAGGTCGTCGAGGGTCATCAGGTGGCACAGCGAGTTCAGCATCGTGATGGCCAGGTCGAACTGGCGCGGGAAGGCGAAGTCGCGCATGTCGGCCCGGACCACGGTCAGGCTGACCCCGGCGGCCGCGGCCATATCCCCGGCGCGCGCGCACATCGCCGGGGACAGGTCAAGCGCGGTGGCCTCGAGCCCGCGCCGCGCGAGCTCGCGGGAGTGCTCCGCGGGTCCCGCCGCGAGCTCGAGCACCGAGCGCCGCGGGCCCGTCGCGGGCCCGCGGTGCTGGCCAGACCAGCGGAGCAGGGCGTCTACCTCGGAAGGAACGTCGCGGTAGGCGCACGCGGCCTCGTAGAACTCCGGCTCGTCGTAGATTCCGGGCACTGCACCATGATGCCTGACCAACCAAGGTAGTTACCGAGCCACCCGGCGCTGTGTCGGCTTTGCCTAGCCTCGCGCATCGGCCTGCGGCAGACTGTCCTTCGTGATGACAGAGAGCCAGGCTCTGGAGACCCTGACCCGGGAGGACCCGGAGGCGGCGGGCGACGCCAAGGCCGCCCTGGCCTGGCTGACCGGTGACGAGGGCCTGGAGACGATCTCGCTGCTGCGCCTCGAGGAATTCCTCTGGTACGCGCTCCCGGTCAAGTGGCCGATGTCCACGCCAGGCCGGGTCGGGGTGGCCAAGGCCCTCGGCCGGCTGTTCACGCTGGCGGGCCTGGACAGGTACGCCGGCGTCTGCGCGTCGGGCGACACCGAGAAGATCATCACCGCCTACGCGGCCGGGCACGAGAAGGGGATCGCCGCCTACACCGCGGCCATCGACGCATCCAACGCCGCGCCGCCGGACACGGACCTGCTCGCCTGGGGCTCGGTCATGGGCTCGCAGGAGCGCGCGGCCTACGACGCCTGCGCGGCCGCGCTGGAGCTGGCCTTCGCCGCCGGCGAGCTGACCGCGGGCAGCCGCGGCTGGCGTACCAAGCGGGCGACCTGGTCAACCGCTGGCTGACCGGGCGCGCCTCGGCCCCGGCCGATCTCGAGAGCAGGCACCTGCCCGCGGGCTCGCTGAGCCATGAGACCTGGCTGGGCCGGATCAGCGCGGAGCGGATCGACGCGTGGGCGAACGGGCGCCCCGGCGAGCGGTCACGGATGGCCCGAGGGCTCATCCCGCGCCTGCTAGAGCCGCTGGTGCTGCCCGACGACCCGCTCCCCACGCTGGCCTGGCTGCTCGGCCACGCCGACGAGGGGCTGCGGCTGACCGCACGGCACTACATCGCGCCCGCCCTGGTCGCCGAGGCGGTGGAGGCGTTCGGCTGGCGGGATCAGCTCGTCGGCACCCTGCGCCAGGAACTGGACGTATTCCCCCTGCACACCCTGCGGGGCATGGCGCAGGGCGAGATGGGCGCCGTCCGCCGCAACCGGACCAGCCTCGTGCTCACCAAGACGGGCAGGCTGATGGCGGCGGACCCCGCGGCCAGGTGGCACATCGGCACGGCCGCGCTGATCGGGTCCGACGACGGGCCGCAGCCGGACTTCTGCGTCGCGGTGCGCGAGGCCGCCCTGCTGGTCATCCTCACCACCGGGCCGACCGGGTACGACGAGCTGACCAGGCTCCTGACCGACATTCACGGGATGGAGGGCTGGGCGTCGGGCCGCAGCGCGGGCCTGGCCGGCGCCGTGCGCACCGAGCTCTACACGCTCAGGCACCGGCTGTGGGCGCTCGGCCTGCTGGGCGGCGAGCGCAGCGGCCCCGCTCCGCTGGCGCTGAGCCATACCGGGGTCGCCGCGGCCCTGTCAGCCCTGCTCGCCCGCGCCTTGCGCCCGCGGCACCACCTAGGCCTCGGCTGATCCCCGCGCTCGGCCAGCGCGTCCCGCAGCCGCTCGATATCCGCGGGCAGCTGCGGCCGGTCCCGCGTCACCAGCGGACTGGGTAGTAGCCGGTGTAGTACCCCGCAAGCCGCCTGATCAGCAGGAATGCCATTCAGCGCGCCTCTCCGGGCACAATCCGGGCACTTGGCCGGTCCGCGGGCCTGAAAAACGACCCCAGGATCTCCCTCGCGCGGTCATCATCGTCAGGCAGGAAGTGCGCATAGGTGCTCAGCGTGACCTCAAGCGTATCCCCGAGCAGCGCCGCGACCTTGGCCGGGTTCAGTCCGGCCGATAGGCATGCCGACGCGAACGTGTGCCGCTTATGCGGAATTCCGCATAAGCGCCATTATGCGGGTGGTCATGATGACTCCGGGCAGGGTGAGGGGTGGGCTGGCCCAGCGCAGGCAGGGGAGGTTGGCTGCCGGTCGCCCACGGAGGCGAACCCCGACCTGGGCTGCCACGCCCGCGTGCACTCGGGAGCAGGCGGCTTGGACGCCAGGCCAGCCACGATCATCACCACGGCTTAATCCGAAGTTACGGGGCCTTCGAGTAGGAATCTCGTGCCTGACCAGGCACGCGAGCCCGCCGACGGCTTCAGCGTGTAGTCAGGAAATCTTGGGTGTGTCGTCGGCACTTCGGTACTGCACGCTGTTACGATGTGCTCATGTTGGACCAGCCGACCGCGATGCACGTGGTCAGGATCAAGAGCAGGCACACCGACAAGCACGGCCGCGAGCGCCAGTACGAGTCGCGGCTGCTGCGCCGCACCTGGCGCGACGGCGGGACAGTCCGCAACGAGACGCTGGCGAACCTGTCCAAGATGCCGGACCGCATCGTGGACGCGGTCGAGGCCGCGCTGAAGGGCCAGGCCCTCGTCCCGGCCAGCGAGGCGGCGGTCAGCATCACCCGGTCGCTGCCGCACGGGCACGTCGCCGCCGTGCACGCGATGGCCCGCACGCTCGGCCTGCCCGCGCTGCTCGGCCCGGCCGGCCGGCACCGCGACCTGGCCCTGGCCCTGATCATCTCCCGGGTCGTGTCGCCGGGCTCCAAGCTGTCCACCCTGGCCTGGTGGCACGACGTGACGCTCGGCCCCGACCTGGGCATCGACGATGCCACGACGGACGAGGCGTACGCGGCGATGGACTGGCTGGAAGGGCGGCAGGACGCGATCGAGCGCACGCTCGCCCGCCGGCACCTGGCCCCGGCCGCGAACCCGGCCCGGATGGCCCTGTTCGACCTGTCCAGCTCGTGGCTGGAGGGCCGGTGCTGCCCGCTGGCGGCGCGCGGCTGGTCCCGGGACGGCAAGAAAGGCACCGTGCAGATCGAGTACGGGCTGCTCACCGACCCCGAGGGCCGCCCGGTCGCGGTCCGGGTCTTCGAGGGGAACACCGCCGACCCCGCCGCGTTCACCGCGATCCTCGACGTCGTGCACGGCGAGTTCGGGCTGGCCAAGATGGTGATGGCCGGCGACCGCGGCATGATCACCAGCGCCCGCATCAACGTGATCCGCGAGCTCGACGAGACGTACGGGTGGATCACCGCGCTGCGCGCCCCGGCGATTCGCAAGCTGATGGCCGACGACGGGCCGCTGCAGCTCAGCCTCTTCGACGAGCAGGATCTGGCCGAGATCAGCTCCCCCGATTTCCCCGGCGAAAGGCTCATCGCCTGCCGCAACCCCGCCCTGGCAGACGAGCCCGCCCGCAACCGCGAAGACCTGCTGGCGGCCACCGAGAAGGCCCTGGCCCCCCTCATCGCCCGCGTGCGGTCCGGCAAGCTCACCGGCGCCGCCGAGATCGGCACGAAGGCCGGCGAGGCCATCGGCAAGTACAAGATGGCCAAGCACTTCACCGTCACCATCACCGATGACACCCTGACCGTCGAGCGCAAGCACGACCAGATCCGCGCCGAAGCCCGGCTCGACGGGATCTACGTCATCCGCACCCCCGTCCCCCAGACCGGCCTCGACGCCCCCGGCGTGATCACCGCCTACAAGAACCTCAAGTACGTCGAGCGGGACTTCCGGCACATCAAATCCGACGACCTGGACCTGCGCCCGGTCTTCCACCGCCTCGACAACCGCGTCAAAAGGCACGTGCTGATCTGCATGCTCGCCGCCTACCTGACCTGGCACCTGCGCCAGGCCTGGGCGCCGCTGACCTACACCGACGACGAACCCCCCGCGCCCGCCAGCCCCGTCACCCCCGCCCGGCGCTCGGCATCGGCCCAGGCCAAGGCCTCCCGGCAGCGCGACACGGACGGCCGCCCCTACCTCAGCTTCCGCGGGCTCCTCGCCCACCTGGGCACCCTGACCCGCAACGAGCTGCGCTTCGCCGGCACCCCCGCCACCGTCCCCGTCCTCACCGAGCCCACCAGCCAGCAGCGCCAGGCCTTCGAGCTCATCGGCACGGCCATCCCGCTCACCCTGCGCAAGTAGTCAGAAACCGCCGCCAGGCTCGGCGCGAAAGCCCAGGCCAGCGGCGGTCTCGGCATCCAAACCACCCGTAACTTCGGCCTAATCAGCGGCCCGAGCCTGTTCTTCTGCTGGCGTAGGCGGCTGACGTCCTCCGGGCGCGCATCCTCCGGGACCAGGTTCTCCGCCACGCAGTTCTATGACGCGCCAGGAAGTCGCGGCTGGCTCCGCGCCGGCCGCCACGCCGTTCGAGCCTCGCGGGACCCGGACGGTCACGTACGGGGCGTGCACGCGGTACCGCTTCCGAGCGGCTTCCCCTGGGCCATGCTGATTCGCAGCCCCGGCGGCCGCGGTCGCGACTGGTGCCGGTGCGACGCTGATCTTGCCCAACATCCTCTCGTACACCTGGTCGTCGGTCAGGGCGGCGGCCGCGGCCTTGGCGGCGACCGCCTGGGCGTCCGCCGCCTGTTCGCCTTCCTGGCGCGTACCGAACAACGACCGGTACTCGTTGAGGCTGTTTCCGTCCTGCTCCCGCGGGCCGCCGAACAACGCCTCATAGTCGCGGTCCTCTTGGGACGCTGCCGCGGCCACCGGGCCCGCCGCCGACGGGAGGACTTCCGTCAGGTCAAGCAGGGAGATGTCGTCACCGGCGGCGGCCTTTGCCGCCCAGTACGCGGCGTGCGAAGACGGGATCCCGCCGCGGGCGATCGCCGCCTGGATCCGCTGCTGGTCGCGGGCCGACACGCTCCGGTTCGGCGGCATTACGCCTCTCCATCCCTTCTTCCAGGGCGCCGACGGTAATCCGCCACGCGCCCGTGATCGGGTCCTTGCTCGCCGAGAGCCGACCAGCAGCGGCGGCAGCCGCCGGATGGCCTGGCTGGACACGCCAGCTATCCGGGCGGCCTGGCTGGACAGCGCGGCTGTTGCCGAGCTTGCCGACCCGGCTTCGCCCCGGTCCAATCTGCTTGCGCCAGGGCGCCTGACCTCGGCCTTCACGGCGGCGGTCGCTTCCGGCCGGCCACCTTCAGCAACGTCGGCAGCTGGGCCGCGGCAGATGGCACGGCCAGCGCAATCAGGGCGGTGAGCTGGCGCAGCTCTTCACCGGCTGCGCCTTCGTTGCGCCGGGAGGCGAACAGCGCCCGTCCAGCGCGCAGGCAAGGTAGGTGATCTGACGCTCGGACAGGCCCAGGAGGTCCGGCATCAGCGCTCGCCTCCGCGGGACTCAAGTTCCGCGACGGCGGCCTCGTCGACGACCAGGATGCAGCCGATGCGCTGGCCGGTCAGGCGCCCGGAGGTGAGCCATCGCCGGATGGTGCGAGGTGTGACCTTCAGCCGCCGCGCAGCGTCGGCGGTCGGCACTTGCTTCGGTGTCCCCATAGGGACCGATGTTCCGGGCGGCGGTGGCAGTCTCAGCTGGACGTGCGCTGACCTGCCGCGACAGGCAAACCGGCGCGCTCGCCGCCTACGCGAGGATCAGGGCGGCGGCCTGGTGGTAGCAGGCTCGTCCGGCCATTCCAGCCGGGTATCTACCGCAGCCGCGATGGCCCGCCCGCTAGGGGGCGGGCCGATCGCCGGGTCGTACCCGTTAAGCGGATCGATGTCGTCGAGCTGGTCCATCAGGCCGACCAGCCACCACGCGGTGACCTGCATGCTGATCTCGCGGCCGACGGCATTCCTAGAGCCCGTAGGCTCCGCCCCACGGGCTCCTCGTCGGCTTAGAGGGCCAGAGGCTTCGACAGCAGGTACGGCTCTTTGTCAAGCGCCTCGAGCACGAGCTGCGGCACAGCGGTAGCGCTTCCTCGAAGCGCGTACCGAACAGCACCGCAATGCCCTTGGGGCTGTCGCGGTCGAGCAGCTTTACCCACCGGCGCGGCTCATACCGGGCCAGGATGGAAAAGCTGTAGAGCAGGAGCCACCAGGTCATCAGTGGGGATGGCGGCATCCCCCAGCCCCGTCGATCGACGGGCGAAGGAACCTGTCGCCACGGTACCGGTACTCAGGGGCGACCTTCCCGAAGAACGTCTTGAGTTCCTCTTCGGACATCACCCTGGCGGAGGCCTCCTGGGTCGGCCATCTGAGGGTGACTTCCCATTGACGATCGGCCCTGTGCTTGACCTGAATCGTGCCGTTCTCGATCGGGATTCCGTATCCAGCCGCGCTGGGGTAATCGGCCATCATGGCGCGGAACGCGGCCATCCAGGCGTCGTGATCCTCTGGCATCTCGCCCGGCAGGTAGAGCGTCGCCCGCGGCTGCGTGGCCCCGAACGTGTTCTCGGTCAGCACGAGGGGGATGCGCCATCCCGCGCCGGGCAGCGCCCCCGCCATGACCAGGTCCGGCAGGGACGCCCACAACGTCCCTAGGCTGACGGGCGCCGTGATCAGGGGGGAGCCCGTCGCAGTTGCGACCCGCTGGAATCCCCCATCACCTTTTGGTCCCACGAGCATGTCGGCCAGTTCGGGGTTCCGGTCGCCGAAACAGGCCGTGGTGATCGAAGCTCCACGGATCGGGCGCGTGGTCGGCAGCGATGGCCATGCCCGCCTGCGTAAGTCCGTAGTAGAGGCTCACCGACCGTGTTGCGGCCGTGACGGCCTTCGCGGCGGTGAACTGCTCCTCGAACTGCGTCATGGCGGCCGCGAAAGTCTGCTTACGGGCGTTCGTTTCTCCCAGCTTCGATCGCTCGTGCAGGCTGGAACGGCGCTCGTGCAGCCTGAACCAGGTCATGGACTCGTCGTTCAGCACGCAGGTCCCTTCCCTCGGCAGCCCGGTCGTTGCCGGGCAGAGTAGCGGCACCCGCCGCCCTCGATGTAATCCGACCGTTTCTGCAGTAGCAACGCCTTACGGACAGCCTCCACCGCGTCGTTCTGCTCCTGCCACCGGGCTAGGGCCGCGGAGACGCTAGTCAGGTTTCGGTCCCGGCTGCTCGGCGACTTCATAGAC
>CAWKCG010000014.1:0-220919 GCA_963847965.1 uncultured Actinomycetes bacterium | reverse complement strand
GAGCAGGCCGGTGATGAGGGGCCACAGACCAGGTTCCCTGCCGGCGGTTAGCTCATGATCGTCTCTTCGGCTCACTTCCTTCCACGGGGGTGAACGTGGTGCCGGCTAGATTGCCGGCGCCGGCCCGGGCGCCCTCGTCACTGCCCGGCGACCGGCGCGGACCCGGTCGCCGGGGAGCCGAAGCCCCGGACGAGCAGCCAGATCGCCAGCACCATCTCGTTCACGCCGATGGGAAGATTCAAGGCAACCTGGGGCGCCGACATGTAATTGGTCACGCGGAACAGAACCAGCAGCCCGGCGACGGCCCCCAGCGCGGTTCCCGCCAGTCCCCAGCCGGATAGCCACCGGGGGATCAGCCGGGATCGGTAGAACACGTAGTAGTACATCGAGGCGCCCAGGTAGAAGGCCAGAACCGCGGCCAGGTCGGCCTGGTTCCGGAGGGTCTGCAACAGCGCGCCGGAGGTCCGCAGATACGCCGGAACCGGGGATCCGGCCGTGGCGTCCTGGCCCGCCTGCAGCAACAGGAACGTGCCGATGGCCGCGACGAGATAGAGCCCGCCCTCAAGCAGCCGGAAGCCGACCGACCCGAGCGCCAGAGCCTCACCGTATCTCCTCACGACCGGATACAGCGACACGGCGATCCCCGCGCTGGCCAAGGCCGCGATGATCTGGAAGAACCCGCCTGCGAGGATCCGGTCCTGATGTGCGGAGATCTTGACGAGATAGTCAGAACCGCCGAAGACGGGGTTCAGCAGTGCCGTGCTGAGCAAGCTGGCGACGGTCGCAGCGATGAACAGCACTCCCGCCACGCGCGCGGTCACGGTGTCCGGTCTTGCCGCCTTGCGTCTCGCCGGAGCCCGCAGCCGGGCGTCCCGCAGCATCCCCGAGGCGCTCATTGCCCTCACCTCCAAGGCCGCATGATGGCCGATGACAGCTAAGTTGCGTCCTTTCGGGTGGGGCCACCAGAGGCGAAAGTCCCTCAGCAATAGTGCGCTCTGCTTACCGGCGCTGACGGCCGCCTGCCCGGCAACCTCGCGGTCGGCATCTCGTACATCGAACCCGGGCGGGACCCGGCAAGGCGCAGACGGCCCGCGTCCGCGCCGGACACGGGGCGGGCCCGAACGGCACGGCCGGCGAAAGGCCGGTACGGGCTCGGGGCTAACGGCTCTTTCCGCGTCGCGTAGCGGCGAGCCGTCCGGCAACGCGTACGGCGGCCACCGGGTAGTGACGTGGATCCTGGTGGGCGGGATTTCCGGCCACGCCGCATCGACGCTCGCCGCCACCTCACCCAGCAGCGCCAGGGCGGCCATTTCATCCAGCACGAGAGTCAGCCGAATATCGACGCTGACGACACACCAGTCCGGGACGATCGAGTAGCCCTGCCTCCACGAGCTTGGGCGCGAAGTCAGGATGATCCGCCAGGGCAGGCTGCCAGCACGACGTAGCCGGTAATCCGCGTTACGTGCCTCATCCAATCCGTCGATCACCAGGAGTATCGGAGTGTTCCGCTCGGTGAACAGCTCCTGCAGAGAGCGAGGCGGCCAAAGACGACGGCAGCACGATGGAACGGGCCGTGCTCGGCCTCACCGCGCTCGGCAATACGTTCATCGAGCTGTACGCCTGCACGGGTTCCCCCGTCGACTCGGTCATCCGGGACGCCGCGGCTCTGGCGTACGGCGACCCGCCCAGCTAACCGACCTGGTGATGTGGGCGGCCTGCCCACCTGGCGAACATGGCCTCTGTGGTGGTAAATGGGATCGTGGCGGAGGGCCCTGGCGCGGAGAGCGTTCCTGACACCGAAGCGCAGCCGGAGCTGGTCATTGGCCTGCTGGCCGCACCGGGACCAGCGTCGGAGCTGACCGAGAGCCTGGTCGGGGAGATAGCCGACCGGCTCGCCGGGCAACTGCCCGGAGTCCGGTGGCGAGTTGAGTTCGTCTCCGACCGGCTGGTGCAACCGCCGGCGGGCCTCAGCGAGCTGATCGCGGCGGGGCGCAGGATGCTCCTCGAGCGCGGCTGGCACTTGGCGGTGTGCGTCACCGACCTCCCGCTGCAGACCGCGCGGCGGCCGGTGATCGCCCACGTCAGCGCGACGCACGGCGTGGCGGTCCTGTCTATGCCCGCGCTCGGCCCGGTCTCGGTGCGCAAGCGCACCGCCGAGACGATCGTCCGCCTGGTCGGCAACATGCTCGGTGACCTGGCGCAGGCCGAGGATGCCGCCGAACGGCTCCCGCCGGCGGAAGCCGTGACCCGCCGCCTGCGCGAACTGGGTGCCCGCACGGAGCGCGGCGAGCATGGCGTGGGTTTCGTCGCGCGGGTCATCACCGGCAATATCTGGCTGCTGCTGGGCATGCTGCGCGCCAACCGCCCGTGGCGGCTGGCGCTGCGGCTCATGCGCGCCCTGGCCGTGGCCTTCGCGGCCGGGGTGTTCGCGCTGGTGACCAGCGACATCTGGCGGCTCGCCCATTATCTCGGGTCGCTGCGCCTGGTCGTCATCGGTCTCGGCTCGGTGGCGGCCATCACCGTGACGATCATGGTCACCACCGGGCTGTGGGAGCGCAGCCCGCACCCGGCCGCGCGCGAGCAGGTCGCCTTGTTCAACATTGTCACCGCGGCCACTGTCGGCCTTGGCGTGGCCGCGCTGTACCTGGCCCTGTTCATCGCCATGCTCGCCGCCGCACTGCTGCTGGTGCCGGGAAACCTGCTCGGCCTGGTCCTCGGGCACCCGGCCGGGGTGGCCGATCAGGTCAGCCTGGCCTGGCTGGCCACCTCGATCGCGACGCTGGGCGGCGCGCTCGGCGCGGCCCTGGAGAGCGGCGAGACCGTGCGCGAGGCGGCCTACACCTACCAGCCGGATACGCAGATCGATGCCGTCGCCGGCCCGCGGTAACCCGGGCAGCCACGGCTCCTGCCAGCGCAGGGCCATGTTCCCAGGTACGGTGCGATCACCGACACCCACGAACCTGTCTTGTTCGAAGTCCGGCCAGTCCTCACCGCGGACTGTAAATTCAACGTGACAGGCCCGCTGGCGCACCAGAGCTCGTCACCGTCCAGTGCCGCGAGGCGGCTGTGCCGCGCCGTAAGCCCGATGGAAGCATGATGTCTTGTCGGGCGGCTACGCCCGGGCACTGAGGTTGCTGAGCGGGTCCGCGGGCGCCGTGGCCTTCGCGGCGGCCATTTCCTCGCCGAGCTGCTGCAGGACCTTGCGGCCCATCGCCTTGCGGACCTGGGGGAACCAGTCCTGCTCTTCCTCTTCGACGTGATGGCGGACGTTCTCGATCAGGACCGTGACCTTGGCCGTGAATCGTTCATCGGCAGGATCCATCCCGGCCAGTTCTGACAGCAGCCATACCACGACGTGATGTTCTTCGATGCTCTCCAGCACGTGGTCGGTGGTGTCGGGAGCGGCGGCCCGGGCTGCTGGATAGAACACCTGCTCCTCGATGTAGGCGTGCACGGTCAGTTCCTTGATCATCTGGTCGACGAGCCGCCGCTTGGTCTTCACCGCCCGGTCGCCGGCCTTCTCGAATTCCTTGAACAGTTTCTCCACGACCTTGTGGTCGTCCTTGAGCAGCACTATCGCGTCCACGTCGCCTCCGTCCGATCTGCCATGACGTGCCCACACCTGCCCGTGGCGGACCATGTCATGCCTGATCACATCCGGATTCTGGCCGGCGGTGCGGCACCGGCAGCTAACGGCCTGGATTGTGTGGTCCGTCCGCGTCCGGCGGGTGCCGTAGCCGGAGGCCGGCTTGTTCTTCGAGCAGCGCGACGGCCAGCAGTTCCCCGTCCGCCGGCCCGAACCGGCGCAGGGCCTGCCGATAGAGGTCGGCCACCGATTCGGAGACCTGGAAGGGGAGGTGGTGATCGCGAGCCAGTTCGGTCGCGATCTGGAGTTCCTCGCAGCAGCGGTCCAGGCCGAAGGTGCGCATGAAGTCGCCGGCGAACAAGGCGTCCAGATCACGGCGGATGAAATCGGAGCCCGGCCGCGCTGTCCGCCAGAACCTCCCGCAGCACTCCCAGGTCCAGCCCCGAGGCGCGGCCCAGCAGCAGCGCTTCGGCGGTGGCGACCGCCTGCCCGAACCACAGCAGGTTGATCAGCAGCTTGACGGTGTACCCCGCGCCGTACCCGCCGACATGGCGGGGCCTGCCCAGTACCTCCAGCAGGTCCCGGTGCCGCGCGACGACCTCGGCTTCCCCGCCGACCAGGAACTGCAGGCTACCCTGCCATGCGGCGGCCACGCCGCCGCCGACCGGCGCATCCAGGACCTGCACGCCGCAGTCGAGCAGCGCGTCCCGGATCTCAGTGACGGCGGCCGGCGAATTGCTGGTCATGTCGATCCACGTCGTCCCGGGGCGCAGCGCGGCCGCCACGCCGCCCGTGCCGACCAGCAGCTCGCGGACCTCGCCGGGGCCAGGCAGGACGGTGATCAGGACGTCGGCGCGAGCGGCGAGCACAGCTAGCTCAGGCACCCAGAGCGCTCCGCACCCGACGGCCTGTCGCGCGGCCTCGGGCCGCCGGTCACCCGCCAGGACACGGTAGCCGGCCCGGACCAGGTTCGCGCAGACGGGCAGGCCCATCCGGCCCAGCCCCACCAACCCGATCTCAGGCATCGCCGCACCGTATCCCGCTGCCGGCCGCACCTGCCGGCGGACGAGGAAGGTGCAGCCCGCATGGTCCGGCACATTCATTATCCCGAACGGCCGGGGTGTCACGGTCCCAACAAACGGGGCCGGGCGCCCAGGTCACGGAATGCCGAGCCGGATCTGGATGCCGCCCGGGTCGAACGCGTCCAGCGACTGCGCCCAAGGTCGGCTGGGCCGCGGGATCCCGAATCCCTCGCCGACCTGCGGTCGCCCACCGAAGGTCAGCGAGACCGCCAGGCCGCGTATAACCAGGTCAAAACCCCACCGGAGCATTCTGGCACGCGGCTACCAGGCGCCGGGTGGCCGCGAGGCGATCACGCTGGTGTGGCGCGCTGCTCGGCGATCGAGTTGCCGCCGTCCACGACCAGGTATTGTCCGGTGATGTACGATGCGCCGGGGCTGGCCAGCCAGGCAATTGCCGCGGCGATCTCGTCGGGTGAGCCGCTCCGGCCAGCTGGGGTGGCCTGTCCCTGGCCGCGCTCTTCCGGGGTCTGGGAGCCGGTCGCTATCCAGCCTGGGGCGACGGCATTGACGGTGATTGCGTGCCTGGCGGTGTCGACGGCGGCGGCGCGGGTGAGGCCGACCATGCCCGCCTTGGCGGTGGCGTAACCGACGTCCGCGCGGATCGCCATCACCGGGCCGGTCACGCTGGCCACCATGATGATCCGCCCCCAGCCGCGGCTGGTCATGGCCGGCACCGCCGCCTTGGTGACCAGGAAGGCGGAGGTCAGGTTGCGGGCCAGCGCAGCCTGCCAGGTCACCAGGTCCATGGACTCCACGGTGCCGGACTCGAACACGGGGTCAGCGGCGGAGATCATGCCGGCGTTGTTGACCACGATGTCCAGCCGGCCCCATTGCTCCAGCGCAGCCGACACAAGCCCGGACGCCACGCCGACCTCGGTGAGATCGCCGACGATCCCCGCCGCGTCGAAACCGGCGCTGTGCAGTTCGCTGACCCTGTCCTGGATCCGGGCCGTGGTCGCGCTGATCATCACGGCGGCGCCGAGTTCGGCAAGCAGCCTGGCGGTGGCGAAGCCGATGCCGTCGGGACCGCCCGCCCCGGTGACCACCGCGACCCGGCCGGACAGGTCAAACGCCGCTGGGATGGGCATTGTCCGATCCTAGTAGGGCTGGAGGCCAGACCCCCGGCCCGCGGGAACGGGCAGCGTGACCGGGCAGTGACCGGCCGGCGGACGGCAAGGTAGCCTTCGGGCCTATGGTGCAGCGCCCTGACCCCTTGGAGAGCACGCCGCCTGCCTTCGGCGAGCAGGCAGCCAGGCAGATCCTGCGGGAAGGCTTCGGCGTCGAATCGTCGTCCCTCAAGCCCCTCGCGGGCGAACGGGACCAGAACTTCCGGGTGGACACGGCCGCCGGGCAGCGCTTCTTGTTCAAGATCTCTAATCCGGCGGATGACGGGCCCATCCTGGCGATGCAGGCCGCCGCTCTGCGCCACATCGAGCAAGTGGATCCGGGCCTGCCGGTGATGCGTGCCCTGCCGGCCGGGGCGGGGGAATCCTGGGTCGAGGTGCCAGGGCCCGACAGCCGGACCTACCCGGCCCGGCTTTTCACGTTCCTGCCCGGGCAGGCAGTCGCGAACACAGCGCTCACCACTGAGGCGATCTGGTCCCATGGGCAGATCACGGCCCGTCTGGGCCGGGCGCTGCGTGGCTTTTTCCACCCCGCGGCCGACTACGAGATCTTGTGGGATATCACCCGCTTGCCTAAGCTCCGGCCGCTGCTCACCCACCTCTCCGACGGCCGCCGCCGGGTCCAGGTGGAATCGGTTCTGGACCGGTTCGAGGCCCGGGTCACGCCGGTGTTGCCCGGGCTTCGCGCGCAGGTGATCCACGGCGACATGAGCCTGGACAACGTGCTGTTCAGCGATGACCTTCGGGTCAGCGGGATCGTGGACTTCGGGGATATGACCCATGCGCCGCTGGTCTGCGATCTTGCCGTCGCCGTCGCCGATGTGCTCCACGGCCGTGACGACGCCATTGAGGCGGCCGACACGATCATCGGCGGCTACGTCTCGGTGACGCCGCTGGAAGACGAGGAGGCCGGGCTGCTCGCTGATCTGGTGGCGGCCAGGCTGGCCACGGAGGTCACTGTCACCGCCTGGCGGCGCGGGCTCTACCCGGACAACGCCGCATACGCCGCGAGCGGCGAGCCGGGGGCCCGCGCCTTCCTCGATGCCATCGAGGCGATGGGGATAGACGCTGTCGCGCGGCGTTTCCGCGAGGCCTGCCGCCGGCTTCCCTACCGAAGGTCTGCCACCAGTACTCTGCTCGAGCGCCGCCGCCGGGTGCTGCCCCGGTCGCCGCTGTTCTACTCCCGCCCGGTGCACCTGGTCCGCGGCGAGGGTGTCTGGCTGTTCGACCCCGACGACCGGCGGTACCTCGACTGCTACAACAACGTGGCGGTGGTCGGGCACAGCCACCCCAAGGTCGTGCAGGCGGTGACGCAGCAGCAGCAGCTGCTCGCGACCCACAGCCGCTATCTGCACGAAGCGATCGTCGAGCTCGCCGAACGGCTCCAATCCACCCTGCCGCCGGAGCTGGACGCCGTCATGGTCGTGAACTCCGGCAGCGAGGCCAACGACCTCGCCTGGCGGATCGCCCGCGCGGCCACCGGGCGGGCCGGCGCGGTCGTGACCGCCTGCGCCTACCACGGGCTGACCGAGGCCACCCACGCCCTGTCCCCCGAGGAGTGGGCCAACGGGGAGCAGCCTGCCCACGTCGCGACGATCCCGGCACCTGACGGGTACCGCGGGCCGTACCGCCGGGGAGACGACGGGTGGGTCCAGCGGTACGCCGCCCACATCGATGACGCCGCCCGAGCGCTCGGCGACCGCGGCTTCGCCGCCATATACCTGGATCCGGCCTTTACCGCCGACGGCATCCTGTCGCCCCCTCCCGCCTACCTGCGGGAAGCAGCCCGGCGGGCGCTGACGCTGGGAGGGCTCGTGGTGGCCGACGAAGTGCAAGCCGGTCACGGCCGGTCCGGGACGCACCTGTGGAGCTTCCAGGCGTCAGGGATCGCGCCGGACATGGTGGTGATCGGCAAACCGATGGGCAACGGCTTCCCGGTCGCCGCCCTAGTGGTCAGGTCCCAGCTGCTCGCGGCCGTACCCGAGGAGGTCGAGCTGTTCAGCACCTTCGGCGGCAACCCGGTAGCCTGCGTGGCCGCGGTCGCGGTCCTGGACGTCATCGAGGAAGAGGGCCTGATGGCCAACGCCGCGAAAGTCGGCTCCTACCTCCGCCACGGCCTGCTGACACTCGCGGAACGGCACCCCCTGATCGGGGACGTCCGGGGCGAGGGCCTCCTGCTCGGCGTCGAACTGACCGATGAGGCGCGCGGGCCAGCGGCCGGGAGCGCCCGCAGGGTAACCGAGGCCATGCGCGAGCGGGGAATACTGCTCAGTGCAACCGGCCCGGCCGGAAACGTGCTCAAGATCCGGCCGCCCATGGTCTTCCAGCACCAGCACGCCGACCTCTTCCTCCAGGCCCTCGATGAGGTCCTCGCGTCTTGCTGACGCCGTACCGGGCGGGCCCGGAACCCCTCCGAAAGTTTGGCGACGAGATGCCCCCGGGCGTAAGCGGATGTGGTCTGGTCTGTCATTGTTAGTTGAGGATCAGCAAGTACCCGGGTCTCAGGTGGGAGCATGTCCGCCCATGACGGTGAGTTCTGACGTAGCGGGCGCGCCAGTGCAGGCAGGCCGTGCGCTCGGACCGCATTACAAGTGGATCGCGCTGTCTAACACGACGCTCGGCATGCTGATGGCGACGATCAACCAGTCGATCGTCCTGATCGCGCTGCCTGACGTCTTCCGCGGCATCGGGCTGAACCCGCTGAGTCCCGGGAATACCAGCTACCTGCTGTGGATGTTCATGGGGTTCCTGGTGGTGTCTGCGGTGCTAGTGGTGTCGTTCGGCCGACTTGGTGACATGTTCGGCCGGGTGCGGATGTACACCCTGGGCTTCGCGGTCTTCAGCGTGGCTTCGGTCTTCCTGACCGTGACCTGGATGCACGGCGCGGACGGAGCGATGTGGCTGATCATCTGGCGGGTCGTGCAGGGTATCGGCGGCGCGTTCTTGTTCGCGAACGCCGCTGCCATCGTCACCGACGCGTTCCCGGCCAACCAGCGCGGCACCGCCCTCAGCGTGAACTCGATCGCGGCCATCGCCGGGTCGTTCATCGGCCTCATCCTCGGCGGCGTCCTCGCCCCGGTGAACTGGCACCTGATCTTCCTGGTCTCGGCACCGGTCGGCGTGTTCGGCACCGTGTGGGCGTACTTCATGCTGCATGACATCGGGGTGCGCAAGCACGCGCAGATGGACTGGTGGGGAAACCTGCTGTTCGCCGCCGGCCTGGTCGCCATCCTGGTCGGCATCACCTACGGCCTGCTGCCCTACGGCGGACACCCGATGGGCTGGACCAACCCGTGGGTGCTCACGGCGCTGTTCGGCGGCCTCGCGCTGCTGGTCATCTTCGTGTACGTCGAGACCAAGGTCGCCGAGCCCCTGTTCCGTATCTCGCTGTTCAGGATCCGGGCGTTCGCCGCCGGGAACATCGCGAGCCTGATGCTGGCGATGGGCCGCGGCGGCATGCAGTTCATGCTGATCATCTGGCTGCAGGGCATCTGGCTGCCGCTGCACGGCTACAGCTTCAGCCAGACCCCGCTGTGGGCCGGCATCTACCTGGTGCCGTTGACGACCGGCTTCCTCCTGGCTGCGCCGCTGTCAGGAATACTGTCCGACAAGTTCGGCCCCAAGGCGTTCACCGTGGGCGGCGCGCTGCTGACCGGAGCGAGCTTCCTGCTGCTGATATTCGTCCCGGTGGACTTCGCCTACTGGGAGTTCGCGATGGTCATCGCCCTCAACGGCTTCGGCTCCGGCCTGTTCTTCTCGCCGAACTGGGCGGAGATGATGAACTCGCTCCCGCCCGACAGACGCGGGGCGGGTGGCGGCATGATCGCCACCTTCCAGAACTCCGCGTTCGTGCTATCGATCGGCATCTTCTTCACCTTGATGGTGGCCGGCCTATCCAGCAAGCTCCCGGCGGCCATGCTCAGCGGGCTGACCGCGCAGGGCGTCCCGGCCGCCACGGCCGCGCCGATCTCGCACCTGCCCCCGATCGGCGTGCTGTTCGCCTCCTTCCTCGGCTACAACCCGATACAGCAACTGCTCGGCCCGCTGTTGCATCATCTGTCCCCTGCGCATGCGGCCTACGTGACCGGGCGGGAGTTTTTCCCGCACCTGATCACGGCACCGTTCCACAGCGGCCTCGGCGTGGCCTTCGGCTTCGCCATCGCGGCCAACGTGATCGCCGCCGTCGCCTCGGCGCTGACGGGCCGGCGCACGCCAGTACCTGCCGCGCGCGAGCCACTGGGGTATGAACTGGCCGCCGTGGCCGCGGAAGGCGGCTTCGAGCCCGCCGAACTCGTCGCCCCCGGCATCCCGGAAGAAAGCACCGAACCGCCTGACCAGCCCGGCTAAGGCCAGCATGGCCAGGTACTGAAAACGGCCGGCCCCAACCTGCGGTCACCAAGCCAAGATCACGAGAAATCGAGGCTAATCTGGCCGCTGGCCACGACGTGGCCTACCCTCCCCCCGCCGCCCACGCCGGGCGGGTCCCGGAAGTATGAGGCGAGCCATTCGTCTACCTCTGGGGGCTGGCCGCCTGCCGGGGTGAGGAGGGGGCGCCAGCGAGAACACGACACCACCCCTGGCGGCAGCAGGTCCAGTCCGTCGAAGAACCGGGTTATCTGCTGAGGAGTCCGCAGAGTCATCGAGGGTGTGCCGACCCTGTTCCAGTGCGCGACCGCTTCTTCCATGGCCGCGCCGTGGACGGCGCTGGTGGAGTGGTTGATGGTCAGGAAGCTGCCGGGCGCCAGCGCAGCCACCAGATCCCCGACGATCGAGTAGGCCTGCCCGGTGTCGGGGATGTGGTGCAAGATGCCCAGGAGCATCAGCGCCACCGGCTTGGCGAAGTCTAGGGTCCGCGCCGCCTGGGCCAGGATCTTGTCCGGCTCACGCAGGTCACCCTCGACATAGTCACAGGCGCCCTCGGGTGTGCTGGTCAGCAGCGCCCGGGCATGAAGCAGCACGAGCGGATCGTTGTCGGCGTACACGATCCGTGCCTCGGGCGCCACCCGCTGGGCCACCTCATGGGTGTTGTCCGCGGTCGGCAGCCCGGCACCACATCCCTCCGGTCACAAAGGAGCGGTGGTCGATGACGTTTCGGACCCTGCGGCACGCGTGATCAGCGTGACGAGTTCTGTGGCGATGGCTGGGTGGTCTGTGCTCACGTGCACGCGCGTGCCGTCGCGGAACACGGCGGACAGCAAGCGGGCCGAAGTACCGGGCAGGATCCACAGGACCGGGACCTTCGCGGCCAGCACCGCGTAGCGTGCGCTCGTGATGGCATCGGCGAGGGGTGCGTCTGCCGCGTAGATGACAAGCACCGGTGGCGCCGTCAGCGGCGCTTCCTGGACGGCACGCTGATAATCGGCCCGCAGCACCGCCGGAACGCTACCCAGCGCGGCAGCGAAGTCGAGGAACGAGGCGGGATGCCGGAAGTCCCGCGCGCTGAGCCGCCCGGCTGGCCGCAGCCTGTCCTCGCCCGGGACCGTCGCGTCCAGCATCCGGGTCAGGTACGCGACGCCAGGTGTTCGGGCGAGGCGCTTGTCCAGTTCAACGAGGACCGAACGTCCCCGTCGCCAGCCGGCGCGGTCGGGGGCGGATTCCGCCGCGGCCAGCACTAGATACACCACGACGCTCGCGGCTGGTGGCCCGGACTCCGGTGCGGGCTCGCGCCGGACTCTTGGCCCGCGCAGCCGCAGAAACGAACGGGGCCGCGGTGGTCGCGGCGGGCCCGCTACTGTCGCTGTGGGCACGGCTGATTCCAGCTCCCGCGGGGATGGATCCGGTGGCTCCAGCTCGCGCGGGGATGGCTCCGGAACTGGCAGGATCGGCGAGGGCGTGAGAGCGTCCGCCGTCTGGTCGGCCTGCTCGCCAGCTGGCGCGTCAGCTGGCACGGCTGCCGGTGGTCGCAGCGCGTTGAGCTCGGCGAGGGTCAGCCCGCGCTTGTGCCCGGCGCTGAAGAACATGAGCAGTTCCTCGGCGTAGTGTTGCACCTCAGCCACCAGGTCATCGCGACGCCAGGGCCCGCTAGGCGGCAGGTTGACCTCGACGGCCGTGTCAGCGTCGCAAGCGCGGTCGTCGATGCTCGCGAGGACGCGGCAGCGCATCGGCAGAGCGCCGATCACCGAGTCGGCTTCGCAGCTGGCGAGCACGCGCGCGGCCGCTGCCGCGGAGCGGTCGGCGACGAGGAGGGCGAAGTAACTGAGGTCCGCGTCCTGCGACGGCTGTGTCAGCGCTGTCACGACGCGGGCTACCGCGTCAGCCCGTCCGGCAGGATCACGCTCTGCCTGCCGATCGGGGCGCGCGCCGAGGTCGACGAACAAGAGGTCGACGAAGTCACCGAGTGTCGGCGACTGCAGGATGTGGTCCCTGGCCCGCGCGGTCACCGTGCGGACGACGGGGGCCACGTCGCTGTAGCTTGCGACGAGGAGACGGCACCCGCGCGAGTCCGGTTCGCCCGCGCCAGGCTCAAGGGCCGATGTCACAGTTTGCCCTCGTCCGGGAGCCCTTGCCCGTGCTTGATCTTGACCTGCGGGCCTGGCGGCGAACCGGGCCGTGAGCCGTTCCGCCTGCCGCGCCGTTCGCGCCGTTCAGCGTGCTCTTGACCTGGTTGCTCCACTCCAGCAGGGCGGCGTCGAGGATTTCCTGCATGTGGCTGGCCACGTATTCGTTAGCGTGCTTGCCGAGTTCCACCTCGCGGCCCCGCATGTCCGCGTCGACGATGCGCTGCGCGTCTGCGGCCGCGATCCGGTCGTGCGACGCGTGCTCTTCGAGCGTCCTGCTTTCGGCCCGCCTGATCTGCTGCTTGTCGTTGCTCTCGTCATCCTTCAGCCGGGCTGCTACCTCATAGGCGGTCTCGTCGCCGAGGTTGAGCAGGAACTTCACCGAGACAGGGAGTACCTCGATGATGAAGAACAGCGCGAGCACCGTCAGCCTGGCCAGCTCCAGGCTGGCGTCGTGGCTGCTCGCCGTTGAGAGCGCGGCGAGTTGCGCGAGGAACCCGTTGTTCCCGGCGGTGGCGCTCTGGTCCGAGCTCTCCAGGCTGGCGATCTTCTTGTTGACCGTCTTCAGCTGGTCCTGTAGGCCAGGCAGTTCAGCGTTCGCTTGCTTCTGCTCCTGGGCTAGCAGGGCATCCTGCGTGCCCTTGATGCCGTTCTGCGCCGCGCTGACCGCGGCCTGTGCCGCGGTCAGCTGGGCGAGCAGCCCGTTGTAGACGCCGAGTGCGATCTGGTACTCGGCGTACTTCGCCTTGGCCAGCGGGCCGTTCCCGGCCAGGGTGGACGCACCGGCACAGCCGCCGCCCTGGCCGTAGAGCTCGCACTGCCAGGCATAACGGGCGTTGTCGCTGGCCTGCTTGGCCGCCGCGACCTTCGGGGTCAGGACATTGACCTGGTTCTGCGCGGTCTGTAGCGCCGGGTTGGTGACCTGCTCGGGCAGGTGGCCGGCCAGGATGGCCTTATCCGCCGCTATCCGCCCGGCCAGCTTGTCCGCCTCCTGCTGCGGTCCGCTGCTCTTCTCCGCGGTGGCCAGCGCCTTGGACTGGGCCTCGTGCGTAACCGCGAGCTGGTAGTTGATGTCGCTGGCGAAAATGCGCAGCGTCAGCGGCGTGGAGATGACCGCGGCGAGCACGACGGCCAGCGCGAACCTGGGCAGCGCGATCAGGATCAGCCGCAGCCTGTTCCGGGTGGACCCCATGCTCATCACGAGGAACCGGTCGAGGTTGAGGATCACCACCCCCCAGAGCAGGCCGAGTACGATGGCCGCGGCCAGCGGCGCTTTGATGCCGTCGTGCAGCGCGAACGTCATCGACAGCACCGCGATACCCGCGGTCGTCAGCAGCACGCCTGCCATCTGGCTGAACCGTCCCCGCTCCTGGGGGACCTCGGCCAGCACCGCGGGGTCGCCGCCGCCCAGCCAGGCCGTGAAGTCGCCTGCTCGTCTTAGTGGATGGATGTTCATGCGTTCTCCCGCTCAGCCCGCAGCAGCGCCGCGATGTAGCTCTTGGTCTGGGTGTCCAGCAGTGCCCGTGCCGCCCGCCCGGCATCGGCCACGGCGGCCCCGAGCTGCGGAACTGGCACTGTCGGCATGCCAGGGACGGCATCGGACAGGTTCCTGACCAGCCCGGAGGTCCGCAGGCCCGGCAGCGGAGGCAGGACCGGAGCCTGCGCGGCGTGCGGGCGGCTGGCGGCCACCCGCGACAGTTGCCCGACGGCGAACGGCGGCAGGGCGGGCACGCGCGGCCACGGCAGTTTGGACAGGTCGAGATCGAACGCGGGCAGCTCATACAAGACGAGCTCGCCGAGATCGGCCATCACCGACCCGAACCGGTTGCCGGCCTCGAGGGTCACCGGTCCGGACGCGCCCGGGCGGAACACGTACCCGCCTGGGTGCTGGGTCAGGTCGACGCTGAGTCCGGTGCCGTTGCCGGACGACAGCAGGACGTGCGTCGCGCCCTTGATCTGCCACTCGACCCTCGCATCCTGCCCGCGGACGACAACCGGGGTCACCAGCCGCGCCGCGAGCACTTCCGGCACGGCGATCATCGGCAGCACCAGCTGCCGCAGGTAGCTGTACAGGTCCTTCGCGACGGGCCGGTTCTTACGGTCCTCCCCGAGCGCGCGGGCCAGCAGAGCCTGGCCCGTCGCGTCGAGTTCGTCGGCAATCCGCGTCGGCTTCCGGGCCGACGCCGCGCCCTTGCCCGGCGTCAGGCAGCGCAGTATGGCCAGCCCGATCTTGTACACGTCGGTCTCGCGGTCGAGCAGGTCTTGCGTGCCGGCCTGCCCCGGCACCGGCTCGATCGGGCATTCTGGCGGGTCCCACAGCGGCGTGGAGTACTGCTTGCGCTTGCGGTTGCTCAGCTCCGCCGCTCCGTCGCAGTCGATCAGCATGAGCCGCAGCGGGCTGAGGGAGAATACCGCGTTACCGGCGCTGACGTCGCCGAACACCCACCCGTGCCGGTGCAGCCGCCCGATCGCATAGACGAGGTGAGCCAACAGGATCAGCCGCTCCACCCGGTCGATCGCCGGGATGTCCACCTTGGCCGCGTCCCGCTGTTGGGTACTGGCGGCGAGCCAGGCCAGGGAGCGCGGCTTGGGCGTTGGCTGGCCGCTGTCCGGATCGGTCTGCCGGTAGAAGAACTCGGCGGGGATCAGCGGCATCAGCAGGCCGCATACCTGGCCCGGCGGGTCCTCGACCAGCGCCTTCGGCCAGGCGCAGCACCGGTCGAGGTCCGCACGGTCCTCGTCGCTAAGCCCGGCCCGGAACGCGACCGCGGTCGTGGCCGACCTGGCCTGCTCGGCGTGGGCCGTGGTGAACTCCTTGTACGCCAGCGCTGCCGGATCACCCGGCAGCAGGAAGCCGTCAACCCGGAACACCTGGCCGAATCCGCCCTGGGCCAGGGGGACGAGTTTCCCGAGGTCAGCCTTCCTGACCGTCAGGACTTTCACCGGCACCACTCCCGTTGCCGTCACCAGGCTCGTCGTCGGCCCTGCCGCCAGGTCCGGACCAGACGCCTACCACGGTCCGGTCATCCATGTGCGACCTGCGGGCGAAGCCGACCTGCGCCGCGAACGTGAACGGGTCCGGCGGCTGCCGCCACCAGGCGGCGAGGCTCTCCTTGACCTGATCGCTCCAGCGCAGCGGGTTGGATACGCCATCGGTCATCACCGCGAGCATCCCGCTGCGGAGGCGGAACTCGCTCCAGCCGAACGCGCCGTCAGCGGACGGCAGCGGTCGCACCCCGGTCGAGTAGTAGCCGTCCTCATCCGATCCCTCGGTGCCGGTGACCAGCTGCCAGCGGTCGGCGGCCAGGTGCCACAGCACGGAATCGCCGACCCACGCGGCCTCGCCGACCCACTCCGCGCCTTCGCGCCGCACCACTACGGCGATCGCCGTGGTGGCCATCCGATCGGCCTGTTTCAGCAGCTCTTGGTTGACCTGGCCGAACGCCTCCGGCCATGCGGCGCCGGCCGCGGCCATGGTCGCCAGCCCGCGGCTGACGAGCATGGCGGCCTCGCCCGACCGGTCGAACTCGCCGACCCCGTCGCAGACCACGGCCACCAGCCGACCAGGCAGGTCTTCGGTCGCGGCCAGGGCGAACGCGTCTTGCCGCGGTTTATCCCTGGCCCGGTGCGCCAGGCCGCGGCAGGAGGCGGCCCTGACCACCATCCCGGGGAGCGCGGCGGAGCTCAGCTCCACGTCGGAGTCGCCCGCGGGCCGGGGCGGCACGCCGTCGGAAACCTCCCGCGCGGCGCGCCCCGGGTCGCCGATCGCGTACATCACGCGTAGTCGACGTTGTATTCGCTGTCCTGCTGCACGATGCCCGACCCGGCGCCCGGCGGCTGCTGGACCATCGTCGGCTGGCCCGAGCTGACGGTGCGGCTCGCCGTCATCATCGTGTTCATGATGATGCCGAGGATGCCTTTCAGGGCGTCTTCGATGTCGTGCGACCTGGCGTAATACGCCTTGGCGCGCTCCGGCGGGTATGCGAGCTTCCGCATCACCTCATCGCGCGCATCCCGGTAGCCGAACGGGACGAAGATCGGATGGGACCGGTTTCCGGTCTCCGTGCGCCGGTCATAGGTCAGCGTGCTCTGGAACGTCTGGTACCAGTCGCTGTCGCCGGGCATGCCGTCGGTGAGGAAGAACGCGCACGGCCGCCAGACCTTGTAACCCTGCGCCTTGAGATCCGCGACATCTTGCGCCGCGACCCTGGCGAGCTCACGGAACGCCGCGCCGTAGTTGGTCCCGCCCTCGACCCGCAGCGTCGGCATCTGGTGCTCGCTGAGCTGCGTCAACGGCATGACCACCTTCGCGGTGTCGGAGAACGTCATGACGCATACGTGCGCGACGTCGTCCACGGTAGGCTCGCTCACGATCGCGGTGCGCAGCCGCTGGACCCCCTGGTTCAGGGTGCCCATGTCCCCGCTCATCGACCCCGAGACATCGCAGATCAGGTAGAAGGGCATCACCAACTGCCCCTGCTCCCCCCTGGCCCGCTCCGTAATCCGCTCCTCACTCATCCCACTCCTCCTTCATTCGTATGGTGTTTGGTCGCCTTGGGCGTTAGCTGAGGCCGTCGCCGAGGTCCTCGGTGTCATCCGGCCAGATCCCGATGACGGTCCGGTCGTCCGTGTGCGTCTTGCGGGCAAAGCCGACTTGCGCGGCGAAGCTGAACGGATCGGGCGGTCGGGCCCACCATCGCGCCAGCGTCTCCTGCACGCCCGAACTCCAGCTCAGCGGGTTCGACACCCCGTCGGTCATGAGGAAGAGCGCTCCTCCGCTGACCCGGAACGTGGTGGTAAGGCAACCGCCGTCCTCGGAAGGCAACGGCCTGACCGCAGCCGAGCACCAGTCCGATTCCTGATCCTCCTCGAGACCGGAAAGAGGCATCCACCGCGAGTCGTTCCCCAGGTGCCAGGCTGTCGAGTCGCCGGCCCAGGCCAGGTCACCGACCCAGTCCCGGACCTCGCGGTGGACGGCCAGCGCCACGGCCGTGGTCGCCATGCCATTCGCAGCGGAGTCGATCCCCTCCTCATCTGCCGACTCCGCCACGAACTCGCGCAGCGCCTCATTCGCCCGGAAGAACGCCTCCGGCCAGGGCAATCCCGCCGCTCCCAGGCAGGCAAGCCGCCGGCTGACGAGCGCGGCAGCCTCTTCTGAGCGGCCGAGGGAGCCGATGCCGTCGCAGACGGCGGCGACCATCCGCGCGCCTTCGTCGGCCGTACCGCGGTAGCTGATCGCGAACGCGTCCTGGCGCGGCTCCCCGCGTGCCCGATGCTGCAGTCCCCTGACGGTGGCAGCGAGCAGCAACGCCCCGGAGACGGCGGCCGCGCTGAACTCCACGTCGGCCAGCCCCGGCCGGCCGGTCGGCAGGCCGGCGGGTAGTTCCCTGGCGGCGCGGCCGGCGTCGCCGATGCAGAACGGCGCCGTGACCAGGCTGGCCGGTACGGACGGATGGCATGTCATGGCGCGACGGTCGCCGACCGGTGGGTTCATGGCATCGTGCTCCTCGTACCGCCGTCCGCGGAACGGGCGCTAGACGGTGGTGCGCCGGGTAGGCTTCCTGCCATATCGCGCCTGATGCGGGCGGTAAGACCGTGATCTTCCTCCGATCGTCGCGGCAGGGGACTGCGCCCGGGAGTCGCAAAAGATGTCACCTACTACGGAATCTGACAACTACGTGACAACCCTGGTCGACGCGCACCCCGGCCAGGGCCTGACCGAGCGCATCGTCACCGAGCTCCGCACGCTCAGGAAGGGCCGGGCCCTTCAGTCCCGCGACCTCGACCGGCGGATCGGCAGCCAGCTGAGGGAGCTCGCGGCCGGAGGCGGCACGCCCGTCGAGGCGGATGCCGCGGCCACGCGGCGCCGCCTCGCAGCCGAGCTTGAGAGCCGTGCCAGCCTGCTGAGCGAGGACGCCCGCGTTGCGATCCGGGCGAGCCTGGGACTGTCTGGCCAGACGAGGCAGATGCGGCTGTTCAGCGACCGGGCCTCCTGGCTGGCGAACCAGATCGACCGCGAATACCGCACCGCCTTGCGGCGCATCGACGACGCCGAGCAGCTGCTGGCCGAGGAGATCGCGCTCGAACTGCACCGGCGCCGCAGCCAGGCAGTGACCGCGCCTCAAGGCTGGTACCTGGATGAATTCCGGGTCGTGCTTCGTCTTGACACCGCCACTCCGCAGTCGATGGAGCATCGCCGCATCATCGCGACCCGGGCCGACCTGCAGGAGATCATGGCGTGGGTGGATGTACCTGGCGACGGCGCGGGACGGCCGGGACCAAGAGCATCGGCCGAGGTCACGTACGGGGGCCGCCTCGTCAGGCGGGAGCAGCCATCGCCGGGCCGGTTCCAGTTCGTGGTACGGCTACCCGTCGCGCTGCAGCCTGGTGACCAGCACGAGTACGGGCTCGCCATGCGCATGCCGGAAGGCGAGGCGATGCGACCGCACGCCATCTTCGTCCCCGAGTGCATCTGCAACACGTTCGATCTGACCGTCCGGTTCGACCTGGGGCACCCACCCGCGTGGGTCCGCCGGGTCGACGGCGAGCCGGTCCGGGTTTTCGACGCGGCGCGGCCACCCGAGAGGGCCGTATGCCTGGATGAGTCAGGTGAGGTGCACGTGCGATTCACGCGACCCGAGATGAACCTCGGCTACGGCCTGCAGTGGCACTAGCCAGGGACGGGGACCGATGCCATCGGTCCTACCGCGCCGAGCTACGCGCGACGATGGCGGCGATGTCCAAGGCGTGATCGGGGTGGGTGCGAGCCAGCGCCATGCAGGCGGCGTGGGCGGACTCGGGGTACCGGGCGCACCGGGGCAGCATGTGTGCCAGGGCGTCGCGGGCACCCTCCGCGGCCAGCGTGCCGGCGATCCGTGCGAGCTGGCTTCCCGGGTCGGCTGATATCGACTCGGTGAGGTCCGCCGCGAGCGCGTATCTGCCATGTTCGACGAACAGCTCGATGATCTGCTGCCACACCCTGGTACGGGGGCTGCCCTCTGGCACTCGGTCGACGAGCCCCTGCACCTCAGCGAGGTCCAGCGGGGTGTCCCCGTCGGCGGGCGAGTGCAGCGCGACCGTCACCAGGGCGACGGCGTGCCACCCGGGCTCATCGATCAGGCCGGCCGCCTCCCTGGCTTCGGTCATTCTCCCGGCGCGGGTAGTCGCCGCGACGGCAGCGGCCATCGCCTCGCCCGCGTACCACGGGTGAGCGATCCCGCGGGCGACGCGCAGGGCCTGGTCATGATCACCGATCGTGATCCAGCTGCGAACGATTCCAGCCAGCTCCCGGGCCTGACCGTCCCTGGACGGAATCCGGGCCGCCAGGTCAGCCGCCTGGGCCAGCGAGTGCCGCGCAGCGTCCTGGTGACCGATCGCGGCCTGCGCTTCGGCGGCCACGGCCAGCGTGCCAGCGAGATCAGCCGGATCGGCACCCGGGTCCGTTCGCGACGCCTCGGACGCCGCGTCGGCCAGGGCCGCCGCGACCACCTCCATCCCGGCCTCACCGGCCACCTCCCGCGCGAGGCCAGCAAGGGCCTGGATCCGCCACGGCAGCGGCACGATGGCGCGTACGGTATCCACCGCATGCGCGACCTCCCCGGCGCGCGCCTGCCACAGCCCCCGGACGCCGAGCGCTGTGGCGCTCGCGGCCGGCGTCCAGTCGAGCGCCAGCGTTTCCAGCGCGTCCTGTTCGGCTCCGGATTCAGCCTGCGCGGACGCAAGCTCGGCGATCAGGTCACGCAACGCCGGCTCATATTCCAGCTGGCGGGCGGTAACCCGGGCCAGGTTCCGCAGCAGCCGGGCCGCGCGATCCCGGCTCCCGGCCGCGATCAGCTCGCGGGCGACCGCCGTGCCCGCCTGGACGGCAGTTGGTATCCGCGAGCCGTCGTCATCGTCATCCTCGTCATCGGCCTCGTCCAGGAGCCCGAGCACCGTGCGCTCAGCGGCGCCGAAGTCGCCGGCGATGGCCTGCGCCCTCGCGATGGCCCCGGTCACCTCTCGCCGCTGCTCGCCCGGCAGATCTTGCGCGGCCTGCGCCGCCAGTTGCAGGATCTCGCGCGTGGACACGGGGACACCGCCCTCAGCCTGGGCGGCGGCGATCCCGACGAGGCTGAGCGGCACCAGCCACCTGTCCGGATCGGGCTCGGGACCCGCCAGGGCCACCGCTATGGTGTCTCGCGCGCCGGCCGCGTCTCCGGCCTGTCGCTGGAGCCGGCACAGCTCATGCAGGTCCCGGTGTGAATCCCACGGATCGTAGTCGGCGAGGAGGGCGCGCCTGGCGGCGGCGAAGGTCTCGGCCGTCTCGTCGAGGCTGGCCTGGCCCTGGATATGCCCGATCGAAGCTAGCACCTCCCACCGCTCTGCCTGCGGCGCCTGGCCGGCTAGCGCTACGGCCTCCTCCAGTAGCCGCGCGCGCTGCTCGCCGTCCCGCGTCACGCCGAGTTCTGCGAGGAGCACAGCCCGAATCGCGGCATGGGGGACGTCATCGATCGCCTGCCGGACCAGTGAGTCGGGTACGTCACCACCCGCCGGACCGCTGGCGAGGTCCACGAGCGCTCGCGCGCGCCATCCGCGGTCAGTTATCTGGTCCGCCAGCCGGGTGGCCTCCGGTCCGTGCCCCGCCTGCGCTGCCGCGACGGCGATAGCGGCGACGGCACCATCGCGCCGTCCGGACTCAAGCAACTCGCCCGCTAGGCGTACCGCCTGGGCGGGATCTGTGCTCGCGACCGCCTGCAGAACGGCGCGGACGGCGCGGCCGTAGTCCCGGGAACCGGACCAGACCCCGGACAGGGCGCTTCTGGCCGCCTGCGCATATCCTCGGTCGGCTAGCGCCGACACCAGGGCAGCCGTCGCCTCCGACCGCTGGTCGTCGTCGTCAATCACGGCGATGGTCAGTGCGGCTACGTCGAGCAGGCCCGCGCGTGCCTGCGCGTCGGCGACCGCCGCGATGCCCGCCGAGGGCCTGGCCAGCCGAGCCGCGGCGTCAAAGGCATCGCCGAACGCCGTGAGGGCACCGTCCCGATCACCCTGGAGCGCCCGCGCCGCACCCAGCGCGGCGAGCCATCGGGGGCGCCCCTCCTCCTCGTCTCCGGCGTCCGCGATGACCCCCATGGCTAGCGAGATGGTCTCCTCCACGCCCGGTTGGTCACCCGCCTCGGCCTGCCTGATCGCGATCTCGCCGAGCGCGGACACCTTGCTGTCGGTGAACAAGCGAATTGCCATGGCCACCGCCCGAGCCTGGCTGAGGGCGCCGGCCTGGGTCAGCCCTCTGGCCAGATCGGTCAGCGCGTTGTCATCAAGCAGGCGCAGCAGGTTACCGCAGTTGTCCTGGTCGAACGCCAGCGCGTGCTGGAGCAAGGTCACCGCCCAGTCTCCGTCGCGGCTGGATGCGAGCAGCTGAGGCTCGCCGCGCACGAGATCACCGATAACCTGCCGGGCGCCGCCGATGTCGCCGGAATCGTAGAGCTCCCAGGCCAGCAGCAGGTACCAGAGAACGGCCCGTTCCCCTTGCGGACCGCCGGCGAGTCGGCGCGCATCATCGAGCGAGCCCGCGCGCAGCGCGTCGAGCGGGGTCCGGATCGCGAGGCGTTGGGTCCAGCGCGCCCTGGCGAGCAGGAGCGCGGCCATGTCGGGAACCCGGCCCAGCGTGATCGCGTGTTCAAGCGCCTCGTCGATCGTGCCTAGCAGCTCATTCGCCCCGCCTGAAGCACCCCGGCGCGCCTGGGCCAGCGCGTTCAGGAACCGGGGCGACCTGACCAGGAGCAGGTAATCGTCCCAGCGCCCGTGCCGTTCGTACATTCTGAGCAGCATGAGGTACTGGCCGATGTCGGTACCGGAGCCGCGGCTATCGCCGTCACCGTCGTGTCGTGCCGCTGCCGTGCGGCGTCCGGCCTCACTCATCGTCGATGAACTGGCGGCGAGCTTCGCGATGAAGCCTGTCCATCATGTCCATCTCGGCCACGTTGCCGACCTCTTGGAGCAGGAACTCCTTGAAGCTCGCGTGGAAAATCCGGTAGGCCCGCATACCGCGCCCGTCCCTGGTCACTGGAACGCTATCCAGAAACTGGAGCCATTCCTCGACGATAGCCACGACGCGCGTCATGTCCCGCACGCCTGCCGCGGTCGCGATCTCCCGGATGGTCAGCGGCTTGCCGGCGTCCGCGAGCGCGGTTACCACCGGCCTCTTCCAGGAGAACCAGGCCTCGTCATCGGTGCCTTTCATCCGCTCGAGCTGGTCGGTGTAGTACTCGGTCAGGCCGGTGGGCAGATCGGCGATGTCACGGTCAGCGAGATAGCCGCCGGCCTCGATCGCCGGCAGCACGTGGTGCAGGTACATGAAGTTGCCTTCACTCTTGGCGGCCAGGTGACCGATGAACTGATCAAGGTCGAAACCATGCGACTCCAGGTAGCGACCGATCCCCTGACCAGCTGACTGGCTGCGGATGAACTCCCGTATGTCGTCCATGTTCTCGTTGCTGCGCTCATCGATGGGCACCTCATCGCATGCGCACTCCGGCTCGAGATAGGGTCGCCACGCCGGAGCGTCCGTCCTGACCGTCACGATGAACACGCAGCCGTCCGGCAGCGCCCTCGGCAGGTACAGGGGATTGGTTCCCGGCAGCCTGCCACGGACCTGTGCCTCGTCGAGCGCGTCCACGACCACGACCACCTTGCGGTGCGGGCTCGCGGTCACGCTGCGCTCCAGCAGTTCGGTCAGGAAGCCGTTGTCGTAGGCGGCACGCTCGGGAAGCTCGTCGTACGGCAAGTGGTACGCGCCGATGAGCTGGGCGCAGACGTTCTTGAGGAACGCGGCGGGCGTCGTCACTTCGTCTGTCAGCACGTTGAAATGGCGGATGTACCCCGGCTCGTTCAGTAGCAACCTGGCCAGCAACGCGGTCTTTCCGATCCCAGGGTGGGCCAGGACGAAGCAGTAGCCCGAACGCTCCCGTTCGATGAAGTCGCTCAGCTTGGTGAAGACGAACTGCCGGCCCACGAATCCGTTGCTGCTCCGGAGGATGAGCGGCGTCTGATCGTAGAGCTGAACGCGGACGCGCGGCGGCAGATCCCGCGTCGCCTCGCCTAGCCGGGCGGCTTGTTTGGCCAGGCTCGCCAGTTCTTCCCGCAGGCCACTGAGCTGCTCCTTCATGCCGATGGCCACGTCCATGGAGGACCGCGGGCCAGCCTGCAGGTCCATCGGCCGGAGCCTGCGCAGCGGCGCCAGTTGCTGCCCCTCAGCGTGAACGTACCCGAGCAGTTCCCTGGCGTCCTCGGTGAGGTCGCGGCCGCCCTTCCTCCCGGGCATGGCCTCGCCCCAGCGCCGCGCGAAGACCTCGGCGCTGCTGATGTCACCGCTGGTCAGCACCTCGGCGAGGCCTGCAGCGACCTCGGCGGAGACCAGGAAGCCCTCCGTCCGCAGCAACGGGACGGCCAGGGCCTCCTTCCCGTCTGAGGTGGCGTACCGCGTGATGGCGCGACCGAGCGCGATTTCGGCTGCCATTCGCACCGACCGCTCGCCGCTACCCCGCCCGCCTGGCCGGCCTCGACCGGGAAGATGCTGCATCACGGCATCGACGGCTGGAGCAAGCAGCGGCACGACGGCCTGGCGTCTGTCAGCCGGCGGTCGTGGCGGCTGAGCCTGGTTCTGCCGCACAAGCTCCACCGCGAGCCTGGCCTGCTGGGGGTTACCGCCCAGCACGCTGGCGAGGTAGTACGCGAGAGTCCGACTAGGCGTACGAGGCCTCTCCGGGTTCAAGACCCCACTCAGGTGGCTGACCGAATACGGCTTGTCGCGAGCCGCTATCAGGCCCTGGACCTTGACTGCCTGCATGCGCTGATGCACGGCCGCGGCGATCTGCTTGAGCTCCAGCTGACCGTCGCGCTCCTCTTTCTTGGCCCTGAGCTCAGCAAACAACGCGGCTAGCTGCTGCGCCGGCGAACGCAGCTCAGGACCCGCCCTGGCGTCCAAAGATCCCACCCCCACGGCCGAGCAATTCGCCGCAATTCGATCAGCGAAACGACGCGAAAACAAGTCGAGCACCGATGCCGCAGGTCAGCGCGGTGCTGGCGCTGGGGGTTGTCGCGGGCCCCGCCAGCGAAGCGTCTGCCCTCCGAGATTGATCACAGCGCGGACGAACCGCAGCCGCGGTCACGGGCCCGCGACCGCGAGGACAGGCCAGACCAGGCCGCGACGGTGAAGGGAGGTGTCGGGCAACGTGGAATGGCACGGGATTTTCATCTGGTGGTAGGTGCGGGAGTACACAGGTGGGTAGCCAGCAACTCCCGCCCCTACCGGATAGCGCGCATAGCGCATCACACCTAGCCTAACTGCGACGCGCCGTCGGCAGGATGCCGATCGCACGCGTCGAGGTCAGCGCTAGGGCAGTAGTCCTGGGTGGTGACCCGTCAACATGGGGCGGCGGGTCACCACCCGCACCGCACGTCACAACCCTTCCCGGAGCAGCCCAGGACGGCTGGGCCGGCGCATGACCTGGCCCGGCGGCTAAGGTGCAAAGCATGACGTCTACCGAGCAGCTTGCCACCCGTCCGTTCCCGTTCGACGGCGACGGGGTGACCGCCGTCGTCACTACCCGCCACGGTGGCGTGAGCACGGGCAGCTATTCGAGCCTCAACCTCGGTGATCACGTCGGCGACGACCACGAGGCCGTGCTGGAGAACCGCCGTCGGCTCTGCGCCGTGCTCGGGGTGGACCGGCTTACCGCCGCGGACCAGCAGCATTGCGCACGGGTCGCCGTGATCGACGCGGCGCTGGCCGGGCGGGGACACGACGGGATGGCCGATTCGGTCAGCGCGCTGCGGGCGACTGACGCGATGGTCACGAAGCTGGCCGGGGTCGCGCTGACCATCATGGTGGCGGATTGCGCGCCGGTGGTGGTCTTCGACCCGGAGCGGCGCGCGGTCGGGGTCGCGCACTGCGGCCGCGGCGGGATCGTGCTGGGGGTGCTGCCGAAGACGATCGAAGCCATGCACGGCACGTTCGGGTCCGCGCCGGAGGACCTGCTCGTGGGGATCGGCCCGGCGATCAGCGCGGACAGCTACGAGATCGGCGACGCCCAGGCGGCCGAGATCACGGCGGCGTTCGGCGACCCCGGCTTGCTGAAGCCGACCCGGCCCGGGCACTGCACCTTCGACCTGGTCGGGGCCCTGCGCATCCAGCTGCGGGAAGCCGGCGTCAAGGACGCGAGCATCTTCCCGATGGGCATCGACACCCGGACCTCGACGGGCGACTTCTTCTCCGATCGCGCATCCCGGCCGTGCGGGCGGTTCATGGCCGTTGCCATGGTCGCGGGCTGAGCTCCGCTACTGTTCGTCGAGCCTTTCCAGTTCGTCCTGGAGTTCGGCGACGAACTCAAGCTCGTCGGCGGCTTCGGCGATGGCTTCCTGTGGCTTTCCCCGCACGAGGGCGGACTGTAGAGTACCGAGCTTGGCGAGCATGTTCGCGCTCTTGGCGACGTCCCCGTCGTTGCTGGTCTTCCGGCGCATGTCCAGCGCCTCCACCGTCGCGGCGATCGCCTCCGCCAGGACCTCGGCTGGCTCGTCGGCCGACCTGAGCCGCACGGCCTCGTACCCCCAGATGCCGATGCCGGCGACAGACGCCGCGGTGATCGGGTTGGCGCCGTGATAGTAGCGGCGCCGGAAGCTCAGCGTCGTCCGGTAGACCCGTTCGGCTTCGGCCAGGTACCAGGCGGCGTTCGCCTGGTCCGCCTTGGCCAGGCTTACCCGCACCCCGGCCCGGTTGAAGTAGGCCCGGTCGACCAGCGGGTCCTCGGGGCCGAGGCTGGCGAGGCGCCGCTGCCAGGACTCTTCCAGGATGTCCATGACTTCGCGTAGTTCGGCGGTCTGCTCGGGATTCCTCAGCTTCCGCGCCGCCCGCTGGCGCAGCAGGGCCAGGAGCGCCTGGTGCTTGGCGACGCCGATGTCGTCTCCGGGGGGCCGCAGGTCGATGGCCCTTCGCATGTCGGCGATCGCGGCGCTGATCTGCTCGGCGGTCGCATTACGGTCTTGGTTCACGATCCGGCCGCGGGCGTGCAGGCAGTCCGCGTAGGCCGAGGCCTGCTCCGGATCCTGCAGGTCGAGAAGGGGCTCTGCGCGCTCGAAGGTGGCCGCGGACTTACCGCTCTGGTGCACCTCTTGGATGGCGCCCAGGGCCCAGAGCGCCAGGCCCGACGTGGATTCGTCGAGCGCCTCGGCCAGCGCGGCGGTCACCTCGGGATCGGCGTGCCGGAGCAGGGCGGTTCTGGCCTCGGGCCTGGCGAGCAGGTCACGGACGGTCCGTTCGGCCGCATCGTCGGAAGATACGGCCTGCCTGACCGCTTTCCCGAACAGCCGGTGCAGGCTATAGGCTCCGGCGTCCGCCGATTCGCCCAGCAGGCCGATGTCTGTCAGGGCGGCGCGGATCTGCGGATCGTCGCCGCTCGCGCCCGGATCGATGTGGTCGGGCGGCATCCAGGCGATTCGTTCGGCACAGGCCATCGCCCTCGCGGTCAGCCGCTTGCGCGCCGCGGTCCAGTACAGTGCTGCGGCTTGGTCCGCGCGGGTGTCGTCCGCGTCGTCTGCACCGTCCGTCGGCGGGCTGCCCGCGGGAAGCTCGCCGCGAGCCGCGGGGTCTACCGCGAACAGGCGCGAGAAGGCTGTCATCAGCAGCGGCCGGCCGGCCGACAGGGCCGCCACCTGCTCGTCGCCGGATTCGGCCGCTAGTTCGTGGTAGGGGACCGGAGCCAGGTACACCGGCTCGCCCCAGCCCGGCCACAGGTCCTGTCCCGCGGTCGAGGTGGCGATGATCAGCTGGCCGTCACGCGGCTCGGGCAGGCGGTCGATCGCGCTCTTGACGTCATCGAACGGCTTGGCGCCTTCGTTGGCGTTGTCGAGGACGGTGACCCAGGCGTCGGCGCTGTCCCGGAGCCGGGTGAGCGCGGCCTGCGCCAGCCCTTGCCGGTCGACGGCTTCCAGGGCCCGGACGGGCAGGCCGCGCTCGGCCAGTTCGTGCTCGGCGAGCGCGGTCTCGAAGGCCACGCGGCTGGCGGTCGGCAAGAACCAGCCGAACCCGCTATCGGCCAGCAGGGCGACCTCGCGCGCCAGGGTGCTTTTGCCCACCCCTTGCGGGCCGGAGATGACGACCTTCCCGCTGCGGTCCCGCAGCGCGTCGCGCGCGGCCTTGTGCCCGGGGAAGCGGTACGTTTCATGCGTCGCCGGGGCGATGCGCCCGCGCAGGGCGCCGCGGCGGCGGGGAGCAGGCAGTTCACGGTCGCCCGCCGCCCACCTGGCGGCCACGTCGACCAGGTGCCTGAACGGGTAGTCGTCACTGTTGAGGGCCCGGACGGCGGCTTGCGTCGCCCGGGTTAGGTCGCGTTCCAGGCCCTGGCCCGCGGCCGCGACGGTGACGTCGACGAGAAGGAGTTGCTGGTCGTCGACGAGCCCGGGCACGTCGTCGATGATGGTGACGCCGGGCGTACCTGTCTCGCTGACGCCCAGCGGCACGATCCCGCCGCCCGCCCTGGCGCCCAGCCGCACGGCCAAGGCCACATGGGCGCGACGAGCACCGCGGAGCATGACCAGCGAAGTGTCGAGTTCTTCGCGCAGGCACGCGGCCGCGAACAGCAGCCCGAAGTCGACGCAGGTTCCCGCGCCGTGTCGGCGGAGCAACCACTCCGGGTCGCGGATGCGCTGGCCCTCAGCGGGGTTCCACGGCGGCGCGTCGTACGGGATCTCCCAGTCCACGAGCGACTGCCACAGCTCCTCGACGAGCAGCCGGTCTAGGCCGGCGCCGTCGTACCCGCTCCGCCGCCGGAGCAAGTCCCGCAGTCCCGGGCGGAAGACCGCGGGGAAGTTCTCCAGCGCCGTCGGCGTCACGTAGCTGGCGATGCCGCCGTAGCCGTCTTCGTCGGCCCTCGCCGGGTCCCGCGGTGCGATCCATAGCGGCCACTGCCCGTTCGCCTGAAGTCCTCGCATCCCGCCCGCCCATGTATGTCCGCCGATTCCGGGAAGGGCCATTGTCGCACCCGCCGCCGTCATGCGTCTGGCGTGACATGACGGCGGCGAGAGATCGCGGCGGCACCGCCCGTACGACGGGACGGAACGTAGACAATGAGCGGGTGTCTACCCGGGGTGCTGGCGGCGACGTAAGTGGTTTCGACCTGGATCCGCTCCGGGAACGCGCGCTTGCAGGCGAGGTCACCGCCGGCGAGCTGCAGCAGAGTTGCCGAGATTACATGGTCAAGTGCTGGCTGGGCATGTCCGGCGAGGGCGGCTGTTTCCGCGACTCGGAGGAGGCTCTTGACCATGCGCAAAAGAAACTGGCAGATCTGATCACTAAGTACGGCCAGTTTCTCGAGGGACCGGAGAAGCTCGCCGGTTATGTCGCGCGGGCTATGCACAACCAGTGGATAAGCGAAGGCCGGAGCGTGACGGCCCACAGGCGCCTCGGCACCCCCTTGCCGTTGGACGATCCGGACGCTCAGGAAGTGCCGGATCCGCGCGCCGACGCGGGCTTCGAAGAGGTCGAGATGAACTACTCATACGAGCAAGTCCGTGCGGCCGCGCGCCGCCGCCGGCCCTTGCTCATCATCGAGCGATGCCCCTTCCACCTGGAAGGATGCCCGCTTCGTGGTGAAGTGCTCGGGGTCCTTGAACGGGTCATCGACGAGTCCGATCTAGACCACCGGGTCCTCCTGGGCATCGCCGGCCGGGAGTACGGCTACACCACCCGCGACCACACCATGCAGGCCAACCTCATCTGCTGCTACGAATGGTGGCGCTACCGGGTCTTCGCCGGGACCGTCCTGGACGGGCCGGGCACCGACACACCGGACCGGCTGCGCGAGCCCATCATCAACCGGCTTAACGTCAAAGCCGGCCGATGGCGCTCCAGATTCTGCTCACCGGAAGGCGCGCGTCTCATCGTGCGGACCGACGCCGAGTTCGGAAGGCTGCTCAGGAAACACAAACCCGAGGTCATCGAATACCTGGAAGGGGGAGCCAGCTGATGGCGCCTCAGCAATTGAGAATCGGCTTCGACGACGCGGTTGGCTGGCTCGTCGTCGGCGCGGCGCCGGGCCCCGCCGGAGTGGTGTCCCTGATGCTGGCCGAGCTGCGGATTACGGTCGACGCCGTCCACACCGACCGGCTCGTGGAGATGGCGGTGTTCGCGGACGCGGCCGAGGTTCCCGTCTCCGGCGCGGTCCTGGACGCGTGCGCTCGCCTGTTCGGCATCGAGTTCGGCGTCGCGCTGGCCGCGCGCCCGGTGTCCGGCGCGGACGTCACGGCGGTCCCTACCGCGCTATGGGAGCAGGTGGCGCGGACGGCCCAGGCGGAATTCGTATGCATTAACGACCGCCGGGCCCCCCGCCTCGCGGCCCTCCGGCTGGTCAGCACCGGACTGGCGCTGACCCCGATCGGCGCGAACGAACTGGTGCTGGAGCGAGCATGGCAGGCCATGCCAGCCGTCATCGCGGGCGGCCAGACAGCCGCGCAGCACCCGGAACTTGTCGACGGACTCTCCGGGCCAGACCGCCGAGACCTCGCCAACGCCCTAGCCGCGCTGAGCGGCGTGCTGGAGGCAGATCAGTGGGACGGGACCGGCGCGGAACAGGTCCGTGCCCTGACCGATCTGCTCGCCCCAACCCTGAGCGATGCGGAGATCGCGATGTTCGCTTCCGGCCCGGACAGAGGTGACAGCGCCCTGGCGGAGGATCACCCAGTTCCCGCGCACCGAGAGGGCATTCCGGACCAGGGGCTGGAGGTGAACTGGTCCGCCTTGTCCGACGACTTGCGCAACCGGCTGGGTGAGTTCGCCGGCGAGGCGTTCGCAGGCGCGCAGGCGGCAGGTCAGCTGCCCGGGCAGGTCAATGTCCGGATGCAGCTGCGGGACGGCGCCGCGCAGGACGCTCCGGACATCACCGTCCGCGTCCAGGCCTGGGACGGCGAGATCCTGGGCGAGGGCAGCCTGCGGATCGTGACGCCGGCTGGGCTCCTGCCGCGCGGTGAAGGCAGGATCGCGGCGTCCGCGCCGAGCGACACCGAACTCGCACGTCAGTACGGCGTGCACGTGGATGTCGCGGTCACCGGCTTGGCCCCGCTCAGCGCGGACGGACTCCGCCAGGCCGCCCGCGGCCTGGCTCGCCGGGCGGGCGTGCGGGCGCTGCTGGCCAGGCACGCCGGGGATCGGGTACTCGAGGCCGGGCACTGGCAGCGGTGCGCCCGTATGTACGCAGTTGCGGGTGACCAGGTCCGGTCCGCGGCCGCGGAGCGCGAGGCACGTACGGTCACGTCGGCGTCCGCGGAGCCGCCGTCGAGCGAGCCGGCGGGCTCCGCGGGCGACTGGGTGTACCGCCTGCTCGCTAACTGGCTCGGCCTGGTCAGTAGGCTCATCGCCGCCACGGCGGCGCTGTCCCCCGCCTCGATCACCGAGCTCGGAACGGCCGTCCGGGAGCTCTCGTTCGCTGCTGACGTCGTTCCGGAGCTGGCCAGAGCGCACGAGCGGTTTGGGTCGGTCTTGCTGGAGTCTGCACAGGAGGAACGTACTGTCGCGATCGGACACCTGCGCGAGGCGCTGCGCCTGCAGTACCTGCTCGGAGATCCGCAGCATGCCACCCGGTTGCTGCGGTACATCGCCGCCGCGGACCTTCCGGCGGCCGATTCTGCTGGTTCTGACGACGAATATGAAGAACATGAAGAATGAGCACCCAAACGACGGCTCCGGGAGGACCCAGCACACGATGAGCTACCTCGAACGGCACCGCGGGACGCTGCGCGAGCTCTTCGCCGTCCTCGGCGAGCCGTGGGCGGACGATGATGCAGACCTGATTTCCCACATGGAACGTCGCTGGCTAGGCGCAGAGCACGGGCCGGGGGCGGGCAAACGGGAGTTTTCGCAGGAAGTCAAGGACGAGGCGTGGCCGTTGCTGCGCGAACTGGAGGTTGTCGACCGCGTCGACCCGCGCCGCGAGGCCTACGACCAGGTGGTGGTCATGGGCGCGGCAGGCATCGGGCTGTACCGCAGGCTGGAACTCGTCCGGACCAGCGGTGTCCGGGCCGGCAGCCTGACGGTGCTCGCCGGGCTGCGGCCGCACAGCGGACTGGCCCGTGACGGCGGCTTGGACGAACTGCTGGCGACGGACGGCCGGTTCGCGGCCGCAGCGGGCTGGACGCCGCCGCCACTGCTCGTGCACCAGAGCGCGCTGCTCGCCGGCGTCGATCCGCTCACCGCCGCCCGGATCCTCACGCCAAGCGAGACTGACCTGGCCCGGTTGCTGCTGCGGAAGCACTGGCCGGACGCCACGCTGGACAGCGTCACGGTCGATACCGCGGGCGATGGAGTCGTGAACGAACTGGGCCGCCGCGAAACGGTGCTGGAGACATACCGGTCGTCCGGCGCCATCCCGCTGCTCCGCATCCTGAACGGCGCCCCGGTCCGCCGGGACCACGACGGCGCGGCGCGCCCGGCCCGGCCCACCTCGCGGTCCACGATCCGCGAATGGATCAGCACCGCGATGTCCGGGGCGCGCGACATCCTGGTCGTCGTGAACCAGCCGCATCTGTCCCGGGTCAGGCTCGACGTGCTGGACGAACTCGCCGCCGCGGGCCATCACGGACTCTCGGTCGAGGTGGCCGGCGCGCACGCGCTGCGTGACTCGGCCGACCTCAACCTGGTGCTCGGCGAGATCCCCGCCCGCATCAACGCCGAGCGCGTTACAGGCCGCGCGAACGCCTGAGCGCAGACGAAAGGCCGGTGGTGCCGGCCCCCTCGACCCCGGCACCACCGGCTGCTCATGAGCGGCGGACGGCTTCCGCCGCCGGCCAGCTAACTCACCACTCGTCACGCCGCCGGTTGGCCGGGTGCTTCTGGCTCGCGCAGAGCGTTCCCTTGTTGCGGCACTGCGAGCAGCTCAGCCGGCCGAACAGGCTGGTGTGCGGGTAGCCGCACTCGTAGATCTGCCACTCCTTGTCGTACTTGCAGCGCTTGCTGGAAAGCCGCTTGCCCAGTTTGAGCGCCATCGACGTTCCTCCTCCGCGGGCTGCCCAGCGCGCGCCGTCGCCGCGCTCCGTACTGAGCCGCTGCCCGGCAGACGCGCCAGGGAACTGGCCGCGACAACCGCCGCGCCCGTTGTCGCGGCCCGGGATCTGCCGCGTCTGGCTCTGTGCCAGCGCACCAGCGCGGCCAGGCATCGCCCCGCCCGGGCAGACGAGGGGAGCCGGGCAGATGACTCATTCCAGTAAGAAGCGCAGATCGTCGTCAGCGGGCGCCGTGGCGGTGGCTATCGTCGCGACGGCCGTCGCGGTGACCGTCAGCGCCTGCGGTTCTCACGCCGCACCCGTGGCCTCGGCCACCGCGTCACCGGCTGCGGGCACGCTCGCGGCCGCGGCACCGACCCGGCAGGTGGGTACCTGCGAGGACGGCACCAGCTCGTCCGCGAGCTACTACGCGCCGCGGATCCAGGCGATACTCGCCCAGGCGGTGGCCGCGTGGGCGCCGCGCCCGCCCGCGGACTCCGGCAACGGCGTCGCCGCGCAGCCCGGGCTGCACTTCGTGCTGCGATCGGTGACGACCACCTCCGTATCGACGGACTACCCCTCGATCGACTACACCGTCCCGGCGGTCGGCGCGCTTATCCCGCAGCCGTCTCCGACCGACTCCTCGTTCGACACCGCCGTCCACACCTGGACGGATCTGCAGTCCGGCTGGCAGCAGAGCGCTGACCTGGCCGCCGCGGACGCCGCCACGCTGGCCGGGCAGGTCCGTCGCTACCAGGTGGCCCGGAACACCTGGAGCGCCATCTACAACTGCGTTGCCTCCCTCGTCGACCAGCTCGGCGCGGTGTCGGGGAGCGGGTGGCTTCGAACTCGACGACCTCCGGCGGCTAGCTGAGGAGCACGCCCGCATCGAGCCCCTTACGCCGCGCCGCATCAGCGAGGTCCGAAGCGCGGCGCTGGCCCGGCAGTTCCGCGACCTGGTGCGCGTCGATTACCACCCGGCGATCTCGTTCGGCGACGTGGTGGGTGGTGAGGCCGTCAAGGCCGCCGTCAGGCTAGCGCGGCGGGAAGGCCGTTTCACCCCGCTCGCGCTGGCCGGGCCGCCCGGCGTGGGCAAGACGATGCTGGGCCAGGCCATCGCCCGGGAACTCGGCGTCCCGATCGCCTACGTAGACGGCCGGCTGAAGGGCGGCATCGTCGGAGAGACGGCGCGCAACCTGGCGCGCTTTAAGGGAAATGCTGGTCGCCTACGCGCCGGTCGTCGTCTTCTGGGACGAGATCGACCTGCTGCTCGGGCGGTCGACCGACTGGAATGGTGACTCGGGTGCGTCCAACGAGGTTCGCCAGGCGATCCTGACGCTGCTGCAGGATGCACCTGACTTGGGGATCTTCGTCGTCGCCTCGACCAACAACCCGGTCTCGGCGATGCAGTACCGGGTGCGGAACCGGTTTCACATCATCCCGGTGCTCCACCCGGCTGGGGACGATGCGCTCGCCATCGCGCACCTCGAGGCGGCCAAGCACGACGTCGTGCTGGCCGCGGACGCCGCGGACCTGTTCGTCAGCACGCAGGACGTCTTGTGGAATGGGCGCGACATCGAGCGCGTGATCCAGTCAGCGCGGAGCAACGTCTTGCGCTTGGCCGACCCAGCCGGCGACCTGGCCGCCCAAACGGGCCAGCTGACGCTGCACGCGGCCGATCTCGGCCTCCCGTTCGCGCACGGCGGTGTCCAGGGACGTCTCAACGTAGCAGGCGAGCTTGACGATCACGGGCCATGCCATGGATCGTGTGTCGCAGGAAACGGCAGGAGGCGGCAGGAGGCGCTGCGACCGTGTCGGCGGGCAGGTCATGACCGAGGCGTCCGGGCTGGCCGGCGCCCTGGCGTCGCGGCTGCGGGCGCTGTGGGGCACAGAGGCCGAGGTCACCGGCGTCCGGCCGCTGCCGGGCGGCGCGAGCCGGGAGAGCTGGGACGTCCGGGTCCGGCCGGCCGGCGATGCCCGTCTCCCGGTCGGAGAGCGCCGCTTGATCCTGCTTCGTGACGCCGGCGGCCGGGAGAGGTACCCGGACAAGAACGTGGCCGTCGAGGCGGCGGCCATGACCGCAGCGCGGCGAGCCGGCGTCCCCGTGGCCGAAATCTACGACTGCGGGGACGGTGCCCTGGGCCGGGCCTACCTGCTGATGGAGCACCTGGACGGGGAGACGATCCCGCGCCGGCTGCTGCGGGATGAGGCGTACGCCGCCGTGCGGCCGGGGCTCGCGCGGCGCCTCGGGGAGGTCCTGGCCCGGATCCACCAGGTGAATCCCGACTCGGTCCCCGGCCTGCCCCACCTCGACGCACTCGGCCACGTGACCGGGCTCTACGAGGCCTTCGCCGAGCCCAGGCCCGCGCTCGAGATCGGCCTGCGCTGGCTGGCCGCGCACCGGCCCGCTCCCGTGGCGGACGCGCTGGTGCACGGCGACTTCCGGACCGGCAACCTCATGATCGGCGAGGGCGGGCTGCGCGGCGTGCTCGACTGGGAACTGACTCATCGCGGTGACCCCAGGCAGGACCTGGGCTGGCTGTGCACCAAGGCCTGGCGGTTCGGCTCAGCCAACCCGGTCGGCGGGTTCGGGGCGCGGGCCGACCTGATGGCGGGCTACGCCGCAGGCGGCGGAACCCCGCCTGACGAGGAAACCCAGCGCTGGTGGGAGCTGTACGGCACGGTGCGATGGGCGCTGCTCTGCCGCCGGCAGGCGGAGCGGTACCTCGCGGAGGGCGAGCCGTCGATCGAGCTCGCCGTGCTCGGCCGGCGCGTCTGCGAGCAGGAATTCGACATCCTGCTCGCCCTCGGGCACGCCGCGCCGCTGACCGTGGCCGATCCCCTGCAGAGCCGCGACGACCGCGCCGCGCCACCGCATGACCGCCCGTCAGGACCCGAACTTCTCCGCGCCGTCCGCGGATTCCTCACCGCCGGGGCAGGTTTCGGGGACGGCGCAGATCCGCGGCTGAGGTTCCACGCCCGGGTCGCGGCGAACGCGCTGCGGATCGCCGAGCGCGAGGCCATGCTGGCTCCCGCGCACGAGCAGGCCCACCGGAAAAGGCTGGCCGCCCTCGGCTGCGCTGACGACGCCGCACTGTGCGCGGCGATCCGCGACGGATCGCTGGACCACCGCTTCGACGAGGTCGTCGAGGCGGTGCGGGCCGCGACCGTCGACAAGCTGACCGTCGCCAACCCCGGCCACCTGGCCCTTCCCGGATAAGCCAAGGAGAGGACGTGGACTTCACCCTGCCCGAGGACCTGCGGCATTACCTGGCCGAACTCGACGAGTTCATCGAGCGCGAGATCAGGCCGCTCGAGGAGCAAGACGACAACATCCGGTTCTTCGACCACCGCCGCGAGGACGCCAGGACCGACTGGGATCGCGGCGGGCTGCCCAGCCGCGAGTGGGAGGCGCTGCTCGCCGAGGCCAGGCGGCGGGCCGACGCGGCCGGGCACTACCGGTACGCGTTCCCCCGGGAGTACGGCGGCCGGGACGGCACCAACCTGGGCATGGCGGTCATCCGCGAGCACCTGGCCAGCAAGGGCCTCGGCCTGCACTGCGACCTGCAGAACGAGCACGCCATCGTGGGCAACAACGTGGGCCTGCTCCTGATGCTGCACTACGGGAGCCCAGAGCAGCAGGACGAGTGGATCGATGATCTGGCCGCGGGACGGCGCCACTTCGCGTTCGGCATCACCGAACCCGCCCACGGCAGCGACGCCACGTTCATGGAAACCACCGCCACCCGCGACGGAGACTACTGGGTGATCAACGGCGAGAAGACCTGGAACACCGGCATCCACAGCGCTTCGCACGACCTCGTCTTCGCCCGGACCGGCGGGTCGCCGGGCAGCGCTGGCGGGATAACCGGCTTCCTGGTCCCGGTCGGCACCCCGGGATTCACGGTCGAGGAGTACCTGTGGACCTTCAACATGCCGACCGACCACGCCCACGTCTCGTTCACCGACGTCCGGGTCCCGGACGGCGCCATCCTCGGCCAGGAGGGCCGCGGCTTGCAGATCGTCCAGCACTTCTTCAACGAGAACCGCATCCGCCAGGCGGCCTCCAGCCTGGGCGCCGCGCAGTTCTGCATCGACCGCTCGGTGGCGTACGCCAGGACCAGGGCGCCGTTCGGCAAGCCGCTCGCGAGCAACCAGGCGATCCAGTTCCCGCTCGTCGAGTTGCACACGCAGTGCGAGATGCTCCGGGCGCTTATCCACAAGACCGCCTGGAGCATGGATCAGTTCGGCCCGCTGACGCAGTCCGACAAGGTGTCCATGTGCAACTACGTGGCCAACCGGCTCTGCTGCGAGGCCGCCGACCGCGCCATGCAGGTGCACGGCGGCCTGGGCTACTCGCGGCACCAGCCGTTCGAGCACATCTACCGGCACCACCGCAGGTACCGCATCACCGAGGGCGCCGAGGAAATCCAGATGCGGCGGGTGGCGGGCTACCTGTTCGGCTTCATCAAGCCCGACACCCTCAAGGGCGTCACCGGCTGATGTCGTCGGCCGATGAGCACCACCGCCCATGGGCCGTAGGCGGCCGGGACATCCGGTCAGCGGACATGGGCTCAGGGCTCCGGCCGCGCCCTTGACTTGCAGGCGATGACCGTTACCTCCACGCGCATCCCGGCGGCCAGGTCCGCGCGTACCGTGGTCCGCACCGGCTTGACCGGCCCTGGGAACTGCCGCTCATAGCTGGCGTTGAACCCGGCCCACTCCCCGAGATCGCTGAGGTGCACCAGGCACGACACGACGTCGCCCAGCCCCGCGCCGGCCGCCCTCAGCAGGACCTCGATGTTGCGGAACGCCTGTGCGGTCTGGTCCGCCACGTCATCGCTGACGAGCCGGCCCGTCCTCGGATCGAACCCGCCCTGGCCGGACAGGAAGATCCAGTCGCCGACCGCCAGGCCGGGGGAGTAGGGGCCGGGCGGCGCCGGAGCCCCGGCGGAGGTGATGAGTTCCCGCATCGCGACGCGCTCCTCCCGAATCCGGCCGGGTCCGGCCTGTAAATAAGAATATAGCTAAATTCCTATGCATGCAAGCATTATGCCGAACGGCGGTGGCTCACCCACCCGGTATCGCGCCGCGTGCCCGGGGCGAGACCGGGCCAGCCGTACCAGGTTGGGCTGGCCCCGGTGGGACTCGTGGGGTGCGGGTGGGGCGAGCTTCGGGCCCGGAGGCGGCACGTGTGGCCCGCGATTAGAGCTGGTCGCCTAGCTGGCGCGTGAAGTCGCGGATGGCGGCCTCGTCGCGCTTGTAGAACGTCCACTGCCCGACGCGCTTGGAGGTGACCAGCCCGGCCCGGGCGAGCGCCTGCAGGTGCCCGGTGGCGGTGGGCTGCGCGACGCCGAGCTTGTCGGCGATGAACAGTACGCAGAACCCCGTCCTCGACGAGGTCCCCGTCGCGCTGGGGCGGGAAGTGCGAGACGGGATCGCGGAGCCATTCGAGGATCTGGAGCCGCCTGGGGCTGGCCAGGGCGCGGAATACCTCAGCGGTATCGAAGGCACGCGCGGGGGTTGTCATCGCCTCACCGCCTCGCTATTATATAGTCACTTGCCTATATTCCTACGTTACTTGGAGTATACAGGATGGTGGCGCGGGCCGGGGTCATCCCGGGCGTGGCGGACTGGCACCAATCGGCGGAACTGCACCCGTACTTCGTCTGCGACGTCTTCACCGCCGAGCCGCTCCAGGGCAACCAGCTCGGCGTGTTCACCGACGGGCGGCCGTTCGACGAGGGGCAGATGCAGCACCTGGCGAGGGAGATGAACGTCGCCGAGACGGTCTTCCTGCTCCCGCCGCAAGACGGCGGCGACGTCAGGCTGCGGATCTTCACCCCGCGGACGGAGCTGCCCTTCGCCGGGCATCCGGTCCTCGGAACGGCGTTCGTCGTCGGAACGGCGCTGGCCGCCGACGCCGTGCGGCTTGAGACGGGCGCGGGTCTCGTGCCCGTCGCGCTGGAGCGCAAGGACGGGCAGATCGTGTTCGGCCGGATGCAGCAGCCGATCCCGGTCTGGGAGCGGTTCGACCGCGACCGCGAGCTCCTCGATGCCCTCGGGGCCGGATCATCCGAGCTGCCGGTCGAGCTCTACCGCAACGGCCCGCCTCACGTCTACGTCCAGCTCGCCAGCGAGGACGCGGTCGCGGCCCTCCGGCCGGACCTGGCCGCCCTCACGGACCTGGGCATCGCCGTGAACTGCTTCGCGGGCCACGGCCGCTCGTGGAAGACGCGGATGTTCTACCCGGCGGCAGGCGTGGCCGAGGATCCCGCCACCGGCTCGGCCGCCGGGCCGCTGGCGATCCACCTGGCCCGGCACGGCCGGATCGCGTTCGGCGAGCAGATCGAGATCCGCCAGGGCGCCGAGATCGGCCGGCCTTCCCTGCTCTACGCCACGGTCACTGGCGACCGCGACACGATCGACTCGGTCGAGGTCGCGGGTTCGGCCCTCATCGTCGCCGAGGGCCTGTTCCGGATCACCCGGGCCTAGCCAGCGTCCCCGGGCCGGGTGGTTGACCCCGGTTGGCCGTGCTGCCGGCGGACCTGGGCCTTGATCCGCGCCAGCATGGCGGCCATGCCGCGCAGCCGCAGCGGGCTCACCAGGTCACGCAATCCGAGCTCATTGGAGAACTCGGCCGGCGTAGCCAGCACATCATCCGCGTTCAGCCCGTCAAGCCCGGCGTGCAGGATGCTGGCGAAGCCGCGGGTGGTCGGCGCTTCCTCGGGCGCCTGGAAATACAGGTGAACGGTCGCGTCCTGGTCGACCTCGACGGCGAGGAACAGCGGTGACTGGCATTCGGGCACCGGCTCGAGCAGGCCGGGGTGCTCGGCGTACCGGTCAGGCAGGGCGGGCAGCTCCCGGGAGAAATCCAGCAGCAGCTGGAGCCGGTCCCGGCCCGATACGGCATTGAAGTCGTCGACGATCTCCTGCAGCCGGGGATTGAGGGTGGCTGAGGTCACGGGCTGTCCCCGCGGGTGATGGGGACTCTGACGCTGTTCCCCCACTCGGTCCATGACCCGTCGTAGTTGCGCACGTGCGGGTAGCCGAGCAGGTGCTGGAGCACGAACCACGTGTGGCTCGACCGCTCGCCGATACGGCAGTAGACGATGATGTCGTCGTCGGGACCCAGCCCTGCCCCGTCGCGGTAGATCGCCTCGAGTTCGGCGCGGGTGCGGAAGGTGGCGTCCTCGGCCGCCGCCCGCGCCCACGGGATGCTGGCGGCCCCGGGGATGTGCCCGCCGCGCAGCGCGCCCTCCTGCGGGTAGTCGGGCATGTGCAGCAGCTCGCCGGAGTACTCACCGGGGGACCGGACGTCGACGAGCGGCCGACCCAGATGGGCCAGGACCTGGTCCTGGAACGCGCGGATCTGCTTGTCGTCGCGCTCGACGACCGGGTAATCCGACGGCGGGCGCTGCGGTACGTCGGTGGTGAGCGGGCGCCCCTCGGCGATCCACTTGGCCCGCCCGCCGTCCATCAGGCGCACGTCGGGGTGCCCGAACAGGGAGCACACCCACAGCGCGTACGCCGCCCACCAGTTGTTCTTGTCGCCGTAGAGGACGAGCGTGGTGTCCCTGCTGATCCCCTTCTGCGACATCAGGGCGGCGAATCCTGCCCCGTCGACGTAGTCGCGGGTGACCGGATCGTTGAGCTCGGTGTGCCAGTCCAGCTTGACCGCGCCGGGGACGTGGCCGGTCTCGTACAGCAGCACATCCTCGTCGGACTCGGCCACGACCAGGCCGGGGTCAGCAAGGTGCTCGGCCACCCACGCGGTCGTCACGATCATCTCCGGATGGGCGTACTCCTGGAACTTAGCCGCGGAATCATAGGGCAGCGCCACGGTCAGCTCACCTTCCCTTGCGATCAGGCCCGCGCCGCGTACGCGTCGCAGGAAGTCCGGCTATGACCACCACGTAATCTAACGCGGCGGGCCAGGCGCCGCCTTCCCGCTCCCGGGCGCGACCGGCGCCGTGGTTCTCCCGGAGCGTCAGGCGGGCGGCGGCTAACCCGCTGGCTCGCCGGCCAGCAGCCCGGGACGGTCGGACCGCGCGCGCAGGCTTTCGAGCAGCTCGTCGAGCATCTGCCGTTGGCGGGCCGGGGTGACGCGGTCCGGGTAGAGCACGCGCTCGGCGCTGAGCCCGTCGATCAGGACGAGCAACTGGTGGCTGGCCAGCGCGATGTCCACGCCGTCGCGAAGCTCGCCGCGGGAGACCGCCTCGGACAGGTGCGTGCGCAGCCGCGCGGCGAAGCGGTCGAACTCGGCGTGCTGCAACCTGCGCAGCGCCGGGTTGTCCGTCTAATATCCGAAGCAAGTGTACCGAACGGACTCCGACGAGCTGCAGGCGGCTCGCGCGCAGCTCGTCACCTACAGCGCACGCCTGCTTGACGACGGGCTGGCCGTCGGCAGTGCGGGCAATATCAGTGTGCGCGTGGGCGACACGGTCGCGATCACCCCGTCGGGGATCAGCTACGGGGACATGCGGTCCAGCGACGTCTGCCTCGTCACGCTGACCGGCACCCAGCTGGATGACGACTCCGCCCTAGCGGAGACGCCTTCGTCCGAGACGCCCATGCACCTGGCGATCTACGCGGCGACCAGCGCGAAAGCCATCGTGCACACGCACTCGCCCGAGGTCATCGCGCTGTCGGCGGCGCGCTCCGAGCTGCCGGCCATCCACTACGCGATCACCGATCTCGGCGGCCCGGTCCGTGTCGCGCCCTACGTGCGCTTCGGGTCGGCGGGCCTGGCCGCGGCGGCCGCAGGCGCGCTCGACGGCCGCCGCGCGGTCATCTTGCGCAACCACGGCGCCGTCACCTACGGCCGCGATCTCGCGCAGGCGTACGACCGGGCCCTGCTGCTCGAATGGCTGGCCCGCACCTACCGCTTGGCGCTGTCGTACGGGGAACCCGCGATCTTGTCGGCCGACGCGCTGGACGAGGTCGCGGCGGAGGCCCGCCGGCGCCGCTACGGCGAGCGGCGCGGCGGCAGGTCATGAGCGCCCCCTTGGCGAGCGAATGGCCATTGGGAAGAGTGACGGTGCTCGGCGCGCACATCCTGGACGTGCTCGGCAGGCCGGTCGAGGCGATCCCGCCCGGCCAGGGCAGCGTCCGGCTCAAGGAAATCCGCGCCACCGCCGCGGGCACGGCCGCCGGCGCTGGCGTGGACCTGGCCAAGCTGGGGGCCAGCGTGTTCGCGATCGGCGCGCTCGGTGACGACCTGCTCGGCGATATCGTCATCGCCGCGATGGCCAGACACGGCGTCGACACCAGCGGGCTGGTCCGCAAGAGCGGAGCCCAGACCTCGGCTACGATCCTGCCGATCAGAGGGAACGGGGAGCGCCCTGCGCTCCACGTGCCCGGCGCGACGCCGCTCCTCGAGCTGGCCGACGTCGACCTGGACCGGGTACGCCGGAGCCGGGCGCTGCTCATCGGCGCCCCGGATGCGCTCATCGGGGCTCCGGACGCGCCCGGCGGGATCACCGGCGACGGGCTGGCGCGGGTGGCGGCGGAGGCCCGGGCCGGCGGCGCGCTCGTCGCGGTCGACGTGCTGCACCCCGGCCACCCGCGGGATCTGGAGCGGATCGCGGGGCTGCTGTGCGCGGCGGACTGGTTCCTGCCGAACGGCGACCAGCTGCTCGCCCTCACCGGACGCGACGACCTGACCTCGGGGATCGCGGACGTGCTGGCGCTCGGCGTCGGCGGCGTCGCCGTGACGCTGGGCGCGGGCGGCTGCCGCCTCGCCTGGCAGGGCGGCCCGCCGGTCGCCCTGTCCGCGATTGGGGTCGATGTCGTGGACACCACAGGCTGCGGTGACGGCTTCAACGCAGGCATGCTCGCCGGGCTGCTGCTCGGCGCCGTGCCCGTCGAGGCGGCGTGGCTCGGCATCGCCTGCGGGTCGCTGGTCGCCACGGGCCTGGGCTCGGACGCCGGGATCGAGAACCTCGCGCAGGTTCTGGACTTCCTGCGCCGCGCCAACCCGGCGGTGGCCGACCGGATCGCTGACGCGGCGGCCGGGTCGGCCCCCAGGGGAGTACGAGGAGTAAAGGAGCGGACGGCATGACGGAGCACACCACCGACCAGCAGCTGCGGGCGCGAGCCAGGGCCGTGATCCCGGGTGGGATGTACGGGCACCAGTCAGCCGGGCCCCTGCCCGCCGGCTACCCGCAGTTCATGCGAGCCGGCCGGGGGGCGCGGGTCTGGGACGTGGACGGGAACGAGTACGTCGACCTGATGTGCAGCTACGGACCGGTCGTGCTCGGTCACCAGCATCCGGGGGTTGAGGCGGCCGCCGCGGCGCAGGCCGCCCTCGGCGACTGCCAGAACGCGCCGGGTCCGGTCATGGTGGACCTCGCCGAGCTGCTGGTGCAGACCGTCCGCCACGCGGACTGGGCGATGTTCGCCAAGAACGGCACCGACGCCACCACCATGTGCTGCACGATCGCCCGCGCGCAGACCAGGCGGCGGAAAGTCCTGGTCGCGACCGGCGCCTACCACGGTTCCGCGCCCTGGTGTACGCCGCGCCCGGCCGGGGTGACACCCGAGGACCGCGCCAACCTCGGGTATTACACCTTCAACGACCTGGCCAGCGCGCAGCGGGCGGTCGGCGAGGCCGGCGATGACCTGGCGGCCATCCTGGTCAGCCCGTTCAAGCACGACGCCGGGTACGACCAGGAACTGGTCGACCCCGCGTTCGCGCGCCGAACCCGACCCGCCAGGCACCGCTACCGTCCCCGCCGGGCTCGCGACGCAATCCCCGGAGGACATCCTCGAGCGGGCCGGCTATAAGCCGGAACTCAGGCGGTCGCTGCGGTTCTTCTCGATGTTCGCGATCGCGTTCTCGATCATCTCGATCACCACTGGCATCTTCCTGAACTACGGCTTCGGCCTGTCCTACTGGGGGCCGGCCTCGATCTGGACCTGGCCGATCGTCGGCGTCGGCAACATGATGATCGCCCTGGTCGTCGCCGAGCTCGGCACCCGCATCCCGCTGGCCGGGTACGCCTACCAGTGGAGCGCCCGGCTGGTGAACCCCACCTACGGCTGGTTCGTCGGCTTCGCCGGGCTGCTGTACATGGCGGTCGGCGGCGGCGCGATCATGCTCGGCGTCGCGTCCCCGCTGTTGCTGTCGGAGTTCAACGTCAACAACCCGAGCCCCCACCTGGTGCTCACGGTGGCGATCATCCTGATGATCCTCCCCGTGCTGATCAACATCATCAGCATCCAGGTCGCGGCGCGAGTCAACAACGTCGCGGTGTTCACCGAGATCATCGGGACTGTCGTGTTCGGCGTGCTGCTGTTCGTGCTGTGGGGCGTGCTGACGGATCGGCAACGCGCACCCGCCCGGCGCCCGGTGGTGCGCATGCGCAAGGACGATGTGCGAGCACATCCCGGGGCACATATCCGGAAAAGATCTTGGAAGATCCGGGCTTCGGGGAGGATTTGGTGCACCCGGATCCCCCGGATCCTCCCGCAAGCCCGAATCCTCCCCGAAAAATGTGACGCTAGTCGAGCAAGCGTCGTGTGGGGCCACTGCGCCGCGACCTGATCTTCCATCGGCTGTCGGAGCTGCCCATCACGGTTCGATCTCGCCTGACCGTGTGTCCGCGTGCTTCGGCAGGCCCGATGGTGCTGATGCTCGTGTCCACCGGCGTGTCTACCGGCGTGTCTCGCCGCGCGCCGCTTGGATACCGCCTGTAAATTGATATCATATTGCTACGTTTGCTATTGGCCGTGTGATCCGGAGGTAGTGATGATGAGCATGCAGCCCTCAGCCTGCCCGGGCCGCGGGCCGGTCGCCAGGCCCGTGGCCGAGTCCGAGGCGTGGTCGCTGCCCGGGATGATCATGCTGCTGATCGGCGTGGTGCTGGCGGTCGGGGGGGTGGCGCTGCTGGCCGCGGCCCCGGGCGCCGGAGGGAGCAGGTGGAACCTGGTCTCGGGCGGCGTGCCGATCCTGGTCGTGGCCTACCTGGTGTTCACGGGGCTGACCCCGGTCATCGCCGGGGAGGCCCGGGTGGTGCAGCTGTTCGGCCGGTACCAGGGCACGCTCCGCGACCCGGGCCTGCACTGGGTGAACATCTTTACCAAGCGCCGGCGCGTGTCGACCAGGATCCGGAACCTCGAGAGCGCGGTGGCTAAGGTCAACGACGCCGACGGGAACCCGATCGAGATCGCCGCGGTGGTGGTCTGGCAGGTCACCGACACGGCCATGGCGCTGTATTCGGTCGACGATTTCAAGCAGTTCGTGGCGATCCAGACCGAGACCGCGGTCCGGCACATCGCGTCGGCCTACCCCTACACCAGCCACCGAGAGGGCGAGCTGTCCCTGCGCGAGAACGCCAACGAGATCACCGCAAAGCTGTCCGCCGAGATCGCCGAGCGGGTCGCCCCGGCCGGGGTGAGCGTGATCGAGTCCCGCCTGACCCGGCTGTCCTACGCGCCGGAGATCGCGCAGGCCATGCTCCGCCAGCAGCAGGCCTCCGCGGTGGTCGGCGCCCGCATGACCATCGTGGAGGGCGCGGTGGGCATGGTCCGGCTGGCGCTGCAGCGCCTGGAGGAGCAGGGGGTGGTGGAGCTGGACGAGGAGCGCAAGGCCGCGATGGTCTCCAACCTGCTGGTCGTGCTGTGCAGCGAGCAGGCCACCCAGCAGGTCGTCAACACCGGCTCGCTCTACCAGTGACCGATTCCGGTGAGTGAGCGGAAGAACATCCTGCTGCGCCTGGACCCGGCCGTCCACGACGCGCTGGCCCGCTGGGCGTCGGACGAGCTGCGCAGCACCAACGCCCAGATCGAGTTCCTGCTCCGCCGCGCCCTGGCCGACGCCGGGCGGCTGCCCGGCCGGGTCGCCCCGCAGCGCCGGCCAGGCCGCCCGCCCAAGGACGAGGCCGATACCGTCGAGGCCCGGCCCGAGGGAGCACGATGACGGAGCCGCCCGCGGGCCCGCTCGGGGCCGACGTCGCGGTCACGCACATCCTGGTGGTCGCCGACCCGGCCCGGTCGCGTGATTTCTGGGTGGACGTCCTGGGCGCCGAGCTGTACCGCGAGTACGGCGGGACCAGCGTGGTGCTGCGGTTCGCTGGAACCTGGCTCCTGCTGGTGAGCGGGGGCGGGCCGACCGCCGACAAGCCCACCGTGGTCTTCCGGCCGCCGCAGGACGCCGACCAGGTCAGCCACGCCATGACGCTGCGCGTGGCCGACTGCCGCGCCGCCTACGAGGCGCTGCGGTTGCGCGGCGCTGCCTTCTTGACCCCGCCGCACGACTGGGGCGCGGAGATCCGCTGCTTCCTGCGCGACCCGGACGGCCACCTGGTGGAGCTCAGCCAGTCAGTGGGTTCCTGACGACCCCCGTGATAACGGGCGGATGTGCCACTTGATCCCCTGGCCGGCGCGGACCCGGTGCACCGCCTCGCCGAACTCCTCGAGCGGCAGCGGCTCGCTGAGCAGAAGCCGCGGGTCCACCGCCCCGCTCGCGAGCAGGTCGACGGCCTGGCCGAAGCTGCGCAGGATGGCCATCGACCCGGTGATGGTGAGCTCGTCGTTGTAGACCCGGAACGGCGAGACGCGGATCGCGGCCTCGGCCGTCGATACGCCGAAGACGAGCAACCGCCCGCCCCGGTCGAGCAGCCCCAGCGCGGCCTCGATCGCCTCGGGCACCCCGGTAGCATCGACCGCGACCTCGAAGCGCGCCCCCTCAAGCGCGCCGGCGTCGGTCACGGCCGTCTCCGCGCCCAGCTTGCGGGCCACCTCGAGCCGCTCGCCGACCCGGTCCACGACGGCTACCGGGCCCGCTCCCGAGGCCAGCAGCACCTGGAGCAGCAGCAGGCCCATCGTGCCGGCCCCGATTATCACGACCGGGTCGCCGAATACCGGGCCCAGGCGCCGCATGCCGTGCACCGCGCAGGCCAGCGGTTCGGCCATCGCCCCGTACTGGGAGTCCACGTGGTCGGGCAGCCGGTAGGCGTTGACCCCGGGCACCGCGACGAACTCGGCGAACGCGCCGTCCACGGTGTCGCCGATCGCCGCCCAGTTCTCGCACAGGTTGTCCCGCCCGGCCCGGCACCGCCTGCAGTACCCGCAGTACAGCGAGGGGTCCACCGCGACCCGGGCGCCTATCGGCAGGTCCGGCTTGACGTCGCGGCCGCGGGCTACCACCGTTCCGGCGAACTCGTGCCCCGGCGTGATGGGGTAGGGCGTCGGCGGGAACTCCCCGGCCAGGATGTGCAGGTCGGTGCCGCAGATCCCGCAGTACTCCACCTGGACGACGACCTGGCCGGCCCGCGGGGCGGGGTCCGGCACGTCCGCCACCCGGAAGCTGCCCGGGCGGTCTATCACAATGGCCCTCATGGGGTCCTCCTGAGCCGAGCATCAGCCCGCGAGGCGGGCGCCCGTCACCGGGTGGAAGGCGAAGATGTCATCGGGCTGGACGTGGAACGTGACCTTCTGTCCCGGGCTCGGGGGCTTGCGCCCCTCGGCGCGCGCCACCACGGAGTCCCCGCCCTCCGCCAGCCGCACGTGCAGCAGGGCGTCGGCCCCGAGTTCTTCGACGAGCACCACCTCCCCGGCCAGTTCCCCTGCCCCGTTCGCCAGGTGCAGGTGCTCAGGCCGGATGCCGAGCACGAGCTCGCGTACGCCGGCCTGCTCGGCCGCCGAGCGGACCGCGGCCGGCAAGGGCAGGACGGTCCCCGCCAGCCGCGCGCCGTCGCCGTCGAGCGGGACCGTCTGCAGGTTCATCGCGGGGGAGCCGATGAACCCGGCCACGAACTGGTTCACCGGGTTGTCGTAGAGCTGACGGGGCGTGTCGCACTGCTGCAGCTTCCCTCCGCTCAGCACCGCGACGCGGTGACCCATGGTCATCGCCTCGGTCTGATCGTGGGTCACGTAGACGGTGGTGATCCCCAGGCGGCGCTGCAGCTCGGCGATCTGGCTGCGCGTCTGCACGCGCAGCTTCGCGTCCAGGTTGGACAGCGGCTCGTCCATCAGGAAGACCTGGGGCTCGCGCACGATGGCCCGGCCCATCGCCACCCGCTGCCGCTGCCCGCCGGACAGCTGCTTGGGCTTGCGGCCGAGCAACTGCTCGTCCAGGTCGAGCAGCCGGGCGGCCTCCCGCACCCGGCGGTCCCGCTCGTCGCGCGGGACGTGCTGCATCTTGAGCGCGAAGCCCATGTTTTCTGCGACGGTCTTGTTCGGGTACAGGGCGTAGTTCTGGAACACCATCGCGATGTCCCGGTCCTTGGGCGGCACCCAGGTGACGTCCCGCTCGCCGATCTCGACCCGGCCGCCGTCGAGCGGCTCGAGCCCGGCGAGCATGCGCAGCGCGGTGGTCTTCCCGGACCCGGACGGGCCGACCAGGACCATGAACTCCCCGTCCTTGATCTCCAGGTCCAGCGCGTCCACCGCGGGCGGCGTGCCCTTGGCGTACACCCGGGTCGCTGACACATAGCTCACGACAGACATCGGGCACCTCCGCTGCGGTTGATCATTTGATGGCTCCCATCGACAGGCCGCGGACCAGGGACCGCTGCGCGATCCAGCCCACGATGATCACGGGCACCGAGGCCACCGTGGCCGCCGCCGACAGGTGCGCGATGTACAGACCTTCCTGGGGGACCGAGCTGATCAGGTACATCGGCATGGTGGCGGCGTTGGTGATGGTCAGGTTGAGCGCCAGGAACAGCTCGTTCCAGGCGAAGATGACGCAGATCAACGCGGTCGAGATCAGCCCGGGGGAGATCACGGGCAGGATCACTTCCCTGATCTCCCGGATCCGCCCGGCGCCGTCCAGTTCGGCGGCCTCGAGCAGTTCGCCGGGCACCTCCAGCATGAACGAGCGGATCATCCAGATGGCCAGCGGCAGGTTCATCGCGGTGTACAAGATGATCAGCACCCAGATGCTGTCCAGCAGGTGCGCCTTGAGGGCGATGACGTACAGCGGGCCGATGGCGGCCACGATGGGCAGCATCTTGGTGGAGATGAAGAAGAACAGCCCGTCCCGCCACCGCTTGACCGGGTGCACCGACAGCGCGTACGAGGCGGGGACGCCCAGCACCAGGACCAGGATGGTGGAGCCGACGGTGGCGATCGCCGAGTGGGTCACGTACGGGCCCCAGCCGGAGAAGACCAGGCGGAACTCCGCCAGCGTCGGGCTGAAGGTGAACCGGGGCGGCCAGGTCTCGGCGGCCGACTCCGGCTTGAACGCCGTGATCACCATCCACAGCACGGGCAGGAAGAACGCGATCCCCACCACCCAGGCGACGATGCCCCAGCCGACCGTGCCCGACATCTCCCGGAACCTTTGCGGCCCGGGTGCGCGGGTCCGCCCGGGACGTACCGCCACGGCGCTCATGTTCCTGCCTCCTGGAACTGGAAGACCCGGGCGAACATCCGCAGCGCGAACGTGGCCACGATGATGGTCAAGATGACGGTGACCACCCCGGCCGCGGCCGCGCCGCCGACGTCGAAGGCGTAGTTCACCTGCGTATACAGGTAGAAGGGCAGGTTGGTGGTGGCGGTGCCGGGGCCGCCGTTGGTCATCAGCCGCACCTGGTCGAACACGTTGACCAGGTAGATCGAGCCGAGCAGGATGCCCAGCTCGATATAGGGCCGCAGGTGCGGCAGGGTGAGCTCGCGGAAGGTGGCCAGCGCCCCGGCCCCGTCGACCTTGGCCGCCTCCAGCGTGTCGGGGGGCTGGCCTTGCAGGCCGGCCAGCACGATGAGGGTCATGAACGGCGTCCACTGCCAGATCATGACCACGATGACCGAGCCGAGCGCGTGCGTGGACAGCCACGCCACGTGGTGCACGCCGAACGGCTGCAGCAGGTAGTTCAGCAGCCCGAAGTTCGGGTCGAGCATCGGCCCCGCCCACACCAGCGCCGCCGCCGCCGGCATGACCAGGAACGGGGTGATGATCAGCGTGCGGACCACGCCGCGGCCCAGGAACTTGCGGTCCAGCAGCACCGCGAACGCGATCCCCAGCAACATGGCCAGGATCACCGCGCTGGCGGTCATGACCACCGAACGGACCAGCGCGCCGCGGAATGCCGCGCTGGTGAAGACCGTGGTGTAGTTGCTGAAGCCGATGAAGTGCGAGGGGCCTGGGACGTCGAAGAAGTAGCTCTGGAAGCTGTACCACAACGTGACCAGGAACGGGATCTGGGTCACGACCACGATGTAGATCAGCGCCGGCAGCAGCGGGACACGTCGCTGCCACCGGTCACGGCGGGTAGCCGCGCGCGGCCGGACCTCGACCACCGACGGAGGCGCAGCACCTGTTTCGACGACAGCCACGCCAAGGACCTCCTCACGACGTGCCGGGACGGATGAGCGCTGGTGAGCCGGGCCCCCGTAGGGCCCGGCTCACCTTGAGCGGCTACCCGGCGGACAGTTCGGCCGGGGTGTACTGCGAGGCGTCGGCCTGGCTGGCGGACAGCGCCTGGCTGACGGTCTCGGTGCCGGCGATAGCGCCGGCGATCTGCTGGCCGACCGCGACGCCGAGGCTCTCGAACTGCGGGATGTCGACGTACTGGACGCCGACGTAAGGGACCGGGTTCACGGTCGGGTGATCCGGGTCCGTCCCGTCGATCGAGGCGATCGTGATCCCGGCGAAGGCCTTGGCTGCCGCCAGGTACGACGGGTTGCTGTACAGGGAAGTCCTGGCGCCCGGCGGGACCGCGGCCCAGCCGTACTTCGAGGCGACCAGCGAGTCGTAGGCCTTGGAAGTGGCCCAGGACACGAACTTCCACGCTGCGCCCTGGTTGGCGACCCCTTGCGGGATGCCCAGCGACCAGGTCCACAGCCACCCGGAGGACTTGGTCAGGTCTACCGGCGCGAAGGCGTACCCGGTGTTGGCGTAGACCGACGGGTAGGTGGTCGCGATGGAAGTCGCCGCTACCGTCGAGTCGTACCACATCGCGCACTTGCCCTGCCCGTATAGCGTGAGCAGCTGGTTGAAGCTGTCGTTGGACGCGCCAGCCTCGCCGTACTTGCGGACGAGGTTGACGTAGAAGTTCGTCGCGTTCTCGAACGCGGGCGAGGTGAGCTGCGGCTGCCAGTTCATGTTGAACCACTCCCCGCCGAACGTGTTGACCACCGTGTCCAGGGAGGCCATGTTGTCGCCCCACCCGGCCAGGCCGCGCAGGCAGATCCCGGCCACCTTGCCCGGCTGGTTCAGCTTGGCCGCGAAGCTGGCCACCTGCGCCCAGGTCGGGTGGTCCGGCATGGTGAGCCCGGCCGCCTTCAACAGGTCCGTGCGGTAGTACAGCATCGACGACTCGCCGTAGAACGGCACCGCATACAAGCTGCCGTTGTAGGACAGCGCCTTGGCGATCGACGGCAACAGGTCCGAGGCGTCGTAGCTGGGATCGGACGCGATGAACTGGCTGGACAGGTTGTCCAGCCAGTTGTTCTTGGCGAACAGCGGCGCCTCGTACGGGCCGATCATGATGACGTTGAACGCGTTGGAATGCGTGGACACGTCCTTCTCGATCGCGGCCCGCAGGTCACCTTCGGTATAGGTGGCGAACTTGACCGTGATGCCGGGGTACTCCTTCTCGAACACCGACTGGGTCAGCGGGATCATCTGCCCGGTGATCAGCGGGTTGGACACCACCGCCACGGTCACCGTGCCGGAATTGCTGTTGGTGCTGGCACTGCCGCTGCTCGAGGGGCTGCTCGAGCAGGCGGCCAGCGCGACCAGCGCGGCCACGCAGCTCACGGCCCCGAGCGCGCGGAGCTTGAACGGGGGATAGCTCATCAACGAACCTCCGCAGGGTGATGAGGATGTCTGGCGGGTCTTCGGGGTCGGAACCGGGTCGGGATCCGTGTGGGGCAGGCCGGTGAGATCTGGCTATGCTCATTTGAGCGAGTTACGCTCAAATGAACCTTGAAATCACAGTGAACTCGTTCCTAGGCAAAGTCAAGAAAAGCTGCCAATATGAGATCTGGCCGCTCAAATGAGCGGCCAGATCGGGCTGGAGGGGTACATGGCCGGCTTGTCGGCAGATCGCCCGTCCGAAGTGGTCCTGGCCGCGCGGGTGGCGCGGCAGTTCTACCTCGAGGGCGTGTCCAAGGTCGACATCGCGGACCGGCTGGGCATCAGCCGGTTCCGGGTGGCCAGGCTGCTCGAGGGCGCCCGGGATTCGGGGATGGTGCGCATCGAGATCGGCCTGCCGGGCGGCAGCCTGGACGCGGGCCTGTCGGCGCAGCTGTGCTCCGCCTTCGGCCTCAAGCACGCGTTCGTGTTCAACTTCCCCGACGACGAGCAGGCGTTGCTGCGCCACCGCCTGGGCGAGGCGACCGGGCAGGCGCTGATGGACCTCATCGCGCCCGGAGACGTCCTCGGCATGTCCTGGTCACGCACGCTGAGCGGGCTCGCGGCCTCGCTGACCCAGATGCCGCCGTGCCCGATCGTCCAGCTCACCGGGGCGGTGCCGCCGCCCGACGGCCGGGACCTGCTGGACCTGGTGCGCAGCGTGGCCCGGGTCGGCGGCGGCCCGGCGCACGTCTTCTACGCCCCGATCATCCTGGACGACCCGCAGACGGCCGCGGCGCTGCGCCGGCAGGGCGACATCGCCGGGGCGTTCGCCCTGCTGCCCTCGGTGACCATCGCCGTCGTGGCCGTCGGCGCCTGGGCGCCCGGGCTGTCCACGATCTACGACGCCATCACGCCGGCCGAACGCGACGCGCTGGGCGCGCTCGGGGTGTGCGCCGAACTGGCCGGGGTGTTCATCGGGCAGGACGGCAGGCCCGTCGCGACGCCGCTGGACAGCCGCATGATCGTGACGCCCGGCCACGTGCTCGAGCGGATCCCGTTTGTCCTGGCCGTCGCCTGGGGCGTCGCCAAGAGCCCTGCGGTATGCGCCGCGATCCGAGGAGGGCTTGTCCATGGCCTCGTCACGCACTCAAGTCTCGCCCGAGCGCTGCTCAGTGCTGGCCCCGCAACCAACGGGGCTTAGCCCGCACCTCCTGCCGGGCGCCACCGCCAACCGGGGGCTGGTCGTCCGGGTCGGCGACACCGTGCGCCGGCCGACCGCGCCGTGCTGGCGGGCCACCCACGCGCTGCTGGCCCACCTGTCCGCGGCCGGCTTTGACGGCGCCCCCCGCGTCCTGGCCGTCACCCCGCCCACCGAGACGCTGAGCTACATCGAGGGCCAGGCCGCGGTCCCGCCCCTGCCCGAGGACACCCTGACCGACGCCGCCCTGGTCAGCGTGGCCGACCTGGTCCGCCGCTACCACCAGGCCGTCGCGTCCTTCGACCCCTCCGGGTACTCCTGGCCCCGGCCGATCCCGGCCCGGTTCCGGACCGGCCTGGTCAGCCACAACGACGTGCACCCGGCCAACCTGGTGTTCCGCGCCGGCCGGGCCGTCGCGCTGATCGACTTCGACTGGGCCGGCCCCGGCAGCGCCGCCTGGGACTTCGCCACGGCCGCGCGCAACTGGGCGCCGCTGGCCGACGACCGGGACGTCGCCGACAGCCGCCACGGCCGCGCGCTGGAGCGATTCCGGATCTTCCTTGACGCCACCGGCCTGCCCAGGGCCGGGCGCCGCGACGTGGCCGAGGCGCTGCTGGCCAACCACGACTGGACCTACGCCATCGTCACCGAGGCCGCCGCCGCCGGCCACCAGGGCTTCGCCGACCACTGGCGCGCCGTCGCCGGGCCCACCGCCCGCGCCCGCCGCTGGACCCAGCGCCACCGCAGGGACCTGCTGGCCGCCGCGCGCTGAACAGCACGAAGTCCGCGTCGATAAGGCTGCAGGGTTTTGCCTCATCGACGCGGACCTATCTCGCGTCGTCGTCGTGGCGGCCCGCCGCAGGGAGGCGAACCGCACCGCAAGGAACTCTGGGGATAATCATGCCCAGTCACTTACTAGGACCTGCACCTGAAGTAGTTCAGGTCTGATTAAGATTTTCGCCCGCGGCGGGTGAGCGATGGCTGAGACCGTAACACACCGCCCGTTCGGGATAATTGAAATTCTTTTTGGCCAAACGGGCGGTGGCTCGCGTAACCGGCACCGTGAGCGCCGAGCGGGGTGGCAGCTGCCTTGCCCTGCGGCGAGGTATGGCGGCGCGGCGGGCCTTGCGATTTGATACGGCCATGAAGTCGCTGGTGGTGCGGGTCCTCGGCGATTTCGGCGTGGACGGCGTCGAGCCGCAGGCCCTGGGCAGCAGGAAGGGCCGGCTGGCGCTGTGCGTGCTGGCCCTGGGCGAGGGCCAGGCGGTGCCCGCCGACGTGCTCATCGACGCGCTCTGGGGCGACGCGCCGCCCGCCAACCCGGAGGATCAGCTGGCCGTGCTGATCAGCCGGCTGCGTTCGGTGCTCGGGCGGGAAGCCATCGTGCACCGTGACCGTGGCTACCTGCTCCGCTGCGACTGGCTCGACTCCTCCGAGCTGGCCTCACTCACCGGCGAGATGGAGCGCAGGCGCGCGGCGGGCCACCTCCTGGGCGCCGCGGCGGCCGCCCGCGTGGTCTTGTCGCTGCTGCGCGGCTACGGGCCGCCGTCCGTGCCGGGCGACTGGGCCCAGCTCCGGCTGGCGGAGCTTGACCGGCTGGCCAGCCGGGCCCGGCGGCTGGCGGCCACGGCGCTGCTCGAGGCCGGGGACTGGATGGCCGCCGCCGACGCCGCGGCGGCCGCGGTGGAAGCGGATGGGTACGACGAGGCGTCGCTGCGCGTCCTGCTGCGCGCGTGCGTCGCGGGCGGCCGGCCGGCCGCGGCGCTGGCCGCGTACGCCAGGGCCCGGGAGCGCCTGGCCGGGGAGCTCGGCACCGATCCGTCACCCGAGACCGTCGCGCTGTACACGGCGATCCTGCGGGGCGACCTGGCCTCGGCGCCGCCTGTTAGCGGGCGCGGCGCGCCTGGCCTGGTCGGGCGGGACGATGAGCTGGCCTACCTGGACGCGATGGCGGCGCGCGCCGGCGAGGGTTCGGCCGAGATCGTGGTGGTCGACGGGGAGGCCGGGATCGGGAAGACGGCCCTGGTGCGCGCCTGGGCCGACCGGCGGGCCGCCGTCGGCGACACCGTGCTGATCGCCTCCTGCGGGCAGCTCGACGCAGGCCATGCCGCTGGATGCGGTGCTTAGCGCGCTCGCGCGCGCTGCTGCGCAGGCTCGACCCCGACGTCGGCGCCGACCTGCTCGGCGAGGACTCACCGATGCTGGCGCCGCTGCTCGGCGCCGGCCCGCTGGCCCCGCTGGCTTCGGCGGCCTCGGTGGCCCCGCCCGGTTCCCCGCCGGTGCGGGGCCTGGCCGACGGCCTGCTCGGCCCGGCGGTGCTTTACGCGGCGCTGGTCCGGGTCATCGGGCGGATCGCCAGGGCCTTCGGGTCCGGGCCGCTGGTCGTCGTGATCGACGACGCGCACCTGGCCGGGCAGCCCCTGGCGAACTGGCTGAGCTTCGCGCGGCGGGAGACGATGCCCGCGGTGGTCGTGGCGGCGGTCAGGTCCGGCGAGGGCCCGGTCATGCCCGCCAGCGCGCTCGTCCACCTGGACACGCTCGGCCGCGAGGCGGTCGCCGAGCTGGTCGGGCCGTCGCGGGCCGACCAGCTCTACGAGCGGTCCGAGGGGCCACCCGCTGTTCCTCACCGAGCTCGCCCAGCGGGCCTCGCGCGCCGAGCTGCCCGCCTCGCTGGTCGAGTCGGTGTCCGCGCGGTGCGACGAGCTCGGCGCGGCCGGAGCCATGCTGCGCGCCGCGGCGGTGATCGGGCCTGAACTGGACATCGACCTGCTCGCGGCCCTGCTCGGCCGGCCCGCCGTGGTCCTGCTCGACGACGCCGAGCGCGCCTTCGGCCACGCACCTGCTGGCCGAGGACGGCGGGTCGTTCAGGTTCCGGCACGACCTGGTCAGGCAGGCGCTCGCCGCCAGTGCCACCGCCGAGCCGGGCCGCCCTGCTGCACCGGCAGGCCGGGCGGGTGCTGGCGCGGCGGCCCTACGTGGACCCGGTCATCGTGGCCCACCACGCGCGCCTGGGCGGTGACCTGGTCCTCGCCGTCCCGCTCGCTGCGGAACGCCGCACCCGCGCCGCCGAGCGCTTTGACCACGCGGCCGCCGAGGCCCTGCTCGACGACGCGCTGCTGCTGCACCCCGACCGGCAGGGATGGCTCGAACGGGCCCGCGTCCGCACCCGCCGCATGCGCTACGGCGAGGCCCTCGAGGACGTCGAGCGGGCCCTGGCAGGCGGGCCGCCGCGCACGGGGGCGCCGAGGCCCTGGAGGTCGGGCGCCTGGGCCTGCTACTTCGACCGCCGGTTCGACCAGGCCGCCCAGTACGCCGAGGACGGCGCGCTCGCCGCCCACGACGCGGCCACCCGGTCACGCTGCCTGGCGGTCGGCGGGCGGACGCGGCACGCCGCGGGCGACCTGGCCGCGGCCGAGCTCCTGCTCGGCGAGGCGTTCTCGCTGGCCGGGGGAGCCGACCGGGTGACCGCCGCCGCGTGGCTGGGGGTGCTCAGGTCCCATCAGAGCCGGACGGAAGAGGCGCTGGCGCTGCTGCGCCCGGCGGCCCGGGCCAGGGAAGGGGTGGCGTTCACCGCCGCGACGCTGCACGCGCTGCTGTTCACCGGGCACGCGCACGCGCTGGCCGGGCGCCCGGGGCTGGCGCTCGACGCGTTCACCCGCTACACCGCCGAGGTCGAGCGCCGGCAGGTGCCCCGGTTCGGCGGGCGCGCGGTGAACTTCGCCGGGTGGGTGCTGCGCAACCTCGGCGCCGCCGAGCAGGGCCTTGATCACCATCAGGAGGCCCTGCGGGTGGGGCAGAGCCAGGGCACCGTGGAGGTCGTGATCGCCGCGCTCGAGGACCTGGCCGAACACGCGCCTGGAGGCCGGTGACCTGGACGGCGCGCAGGCCCGGCTGGCGGAAGCGCCGGCGCTGCTGTCGGGGGACATGGTGTTCGGCTGGCGGCTGGACCTCAAGCACCGGCTGGTCGCCGGGCGGCTGGCGCTGCGGCGCGGCGAGGCGGAGCTCGCGCTGGCCGTCGCCAGTCGGCCTGGAGTCCCGCGCGGCGGCGCTGGGCGTCCCGCGGTACCGTCAGCGTGGCGCGCGTCCTGGGGCACCGGGCCCGCCGGGCGCTCGGACTGCCCGTCGACCTGGACGAGGTCGCCGCGGACCTGGACCTGCTGGAGGCTTCGGTCGCCGTCGAGGCCTGGTGGTGGACGGGCGAGGTGGCCGCCGAGCTGTCCGCTCCTTTGCTGCTCACCCAGGCGGCCGGCCGGGCCGAGCGGCTGGCGCGCCAGGCCGGGCCGTACGCGGACGTGCTGCGGGAAACGGCAGGCAAGCGCCTGGAACGCTGGCGCGCCCTGGCCGGCTGAGGCGTCGCGGGCGGACCGCATGTCCGCGCTGGGTGCGGCCTGGCTCGGGCCAGCAGGGCTCAGGCCAGCAGCTCAGGCCAGCAACGGAGCCGCCCTGACCGCCTGCTCCTCCCACCACGCGAGCTCCTCGTCGTAACCGCCCAGGGCCTTCTCCCAGCCGAACTGGACCAGCGCCCCGAGCAAGCACAGCGCCAGCTGCCGTTCCCACCAGGGTTCGGTCTCGATCCCGCACCGCTCGAGCGCGGCGCGGTAGGCGAGGATCGAGTCCTGTTTCGGCTCCGGCAGGCGCCTGCAGTTGATCGCCAGGTACCAGGCCAGGTCGGATAGCGCCGCGCCGCGCCCGGGCTGCTCCCAGTCGAGCACGACCGTCCGTCCCGCGTCGTCGGTGCCGAGGTTGTCGAGTTTCCAGTTGCTGTGCACGAACGTATGCGGGGTCGCGTCCAGCGCCTCCACGAGCGGCCCCGGGTCGTGCGCCAGCGGGACGACGATCGCCGCCGCGGCGGGCGCGACCTCGGCCAGCCGCGGCCAGCCCTCGCCGACAAGACGGGGCACCAGATGCCCGGACCCGAGGGCTCCCTCGGCGCGGGCCAGCCACGGGGACAGTTCCAGGTACCTGTGCATCGCGGGGACGACGTCGCACTCGCGGCCGCAGCCCCAGAAGCAGGCGTGCAGCGCGGCCATGTGCGCCAGGAACCGCCGGTGCTGGTCCGCTTCGATCGGCTCGTCGGTGGCCGGGACCAGCCACGGTGAGACGTCGCGCATCAGCAGGGCGCAGCCGCCCGAAGGCCGGGCGCCGTCTCCTCCTTCCCTGGCCACCCCGACGATCGGCTGGTTGAAGCACGCGGGCAGACGCGCGAGGATGCCCTGCTCCCAGGCCATCAGCGGCGCGCCGCGCAGGCAGCCGGAGGCGCGCATGGTCCAGTCTTCGGCCAGGTCCAGGTGCTTGAGCACGTACGGCTGCCCGCCGATGACCACGCGCTCGAGCACGGCACCGGACTTCCCGGGTGCCCCGGCCAGGGGCGCGCGCTCGGTCGCGCCGGAGATGAGCTCCGCGACGCTGGCGTACGACCGCGGCGGGCCTGCCCGGGCGGCTGCCCCGGGCTGGGCTGCGCCGGGCTGGCCTGCGCCGGTTCAGGCATCGGCGGCTTCCATCTCGGCCAGTAGCGAGGCTGACCACCGTCCGCCGCACATGACGGTATCGGCGACGATCAGGTCATCGCGCACCGTGAGCAGGTGGACGTGGTGGGCGGCGTGCGGGACTCCGTTCTCGGTCCAGCTGAGCGTGTATTCCACCACCTCGCTCGGCCCTTCGCTTCCCTCGAGCGGGTACCGGTGCAGTTGGCCGAACCGGCCGGGGTCGGCGAACCAGCGCGCGTACTCGGTGCGGATCGCGTCGGCCCCCGACACGTGGAACCGCCAGTTGGGGACGGTCGCGTCCAGCGTCGCGTCGGCGCTCCAGGCGCCGCAGCCGGGGATCGCCGCGGTCTGGATTGCGCTGAGGAACTCGTCGATCGCCTCTGAGTGCGGCATGTCAGCCTCCTTGGTGTGTGTCGGGTTGCTGACGACTATGGTCTGCGTGCGGCCTTGCAACCAGCTTGCAGCCGCCGGCCGCCAGCGGATACCAGAGGTGCCCGATCGCCCAGATCCGGTGCGATTCCCGGCGCCGGCATGACATTTCAGGTAAGGCGCCTGGCCTCATAAATGAGGATTCCCGTTCGAGGATGTCGTGTCCATTCGGGCGTAACAAGAGGAGAATCAGCGAAACCCTGCTGATAATCTCGGGGATGACATCATCTCCGTTCAATCACCAGGCCGGTAGCAGCCACGATGCGATCCGCCGCCATCTAAGGCCAAGCTCGAGATTAAATTGCCACCAGGAGAATAAGTGACAAACCAGCAGGATCAGCGCGCGATCGCGGACCTTTTCGACCGGCATGTCAACGCGGAACTCGCAGGCGACCTGGAGACGACGCTGGCCACAATGACGGACAATCCGCACCTCGTCAATGTGCCCTCCACGGTCGGAGGGTCCGGGCGCGAAGGGGTCCGGGCCTTTTACGCCGACCACCTGGTCGGGAAGTTCTTCCCGCCCGACGTCCAGTTCACCGACGTGTCACGGACCATCGGGGACGGCCGGTGCGTCGACGAGCTCGTCATCTCCTTCACCCACACGCAGGAGATCGAGTGGATGCTGCCCGGCGTCGCCCCCACGGGGCGGCCGGTCACCGTCGCCTTCGTCGTCATCGCCGGGGTGGAGGACGGGAAGATCGCCTACGAGCACATCTACTGGGACCAGGCCACGGTGCTCGTCCAGCTGGGCCTGCTCGACCCGGCCGGCCTTCCCGGTCGCCGGCGGTGAGGCAGCCGCCAGGCTCCTCGACCTGGCCCTGCCTGGCCCGCATCGCTGACTCACCGGGTTCGGTCTCACGAGGCTGCTGCCAGACTGGGAAAGTGGACGAAGGGGCGCTTTCCCGGCTGGCCGCCGGCCCGGGGGCCGCGGCCGACGGCGGCGCCGCGCTGGCCGCGGCGATCGCCCACGCCGGGAACGCCGCCGCGGGATCATGCGCGGTCATCCTCGTCGAGGGGCTGAGCGACCAGTCCGCGCTCCAGACCCTGGCCGCCCGGCACGGCCGGAACCTGGGCGAGGAAGGCGTCTTCGTCGTGCCGATGGGCGGCGCGACGAACATCGGGCACTTCCTGGCCAGGTTCGGCCCCCAGGGGTTCGGCGTCGCCCTGGCGGGCCTGTGTGACGAGGCGGAGGAGGACGCCTTCCGCCGCGGCCTGGAGCGGGCGGGTCTCGGCCACCGCCTGACCCGGAGCGGCCTGGAGCGGCTCGGTTTCTACGTGTGCGTCGCCGACCTGGAAGACGAGCTGATCCGCTCGCTGGGCGTCGCCGCGGTCGAGCAGGTGATCGAGGCCGAGGGTGAGCTCGGGCCGTTCCGTACCTTCTGCCGGCAGCCCGCCCAGCGCGGCCGGCCCCGTGCCCAGCAGCTGAGGCGCTTCATGGGGACCCGCTCGGGCCGGAAGATCCGCTACGGGCAGGTGCTGGCCGGTGCGCTGGACCTGCGCCAGGTGCCCCGCCCGCTAGCCGGCGTCCTGTCTCGCGTCTGTGCCCCTCCCCCCTCGGCCGGGCCACCCTGATCCAGGACCCGGCGCCGGCCACCGCGGCCCGCCAGGATCATCGATCGCTAAGGGCTCCAGGGCCAGCAGCCTGTCGGCGACCTCGGTGAGCGACTCGCCCGTCACGTCGGGCGGGGCGAACAGGGCGCCGAAGCCGCCGGACCCGCGGTTTACCCAGCCCGTGGTCAGCCCGGCCCGCTTGGCCCCGTGGCAGTCCCAGTCGTGCGCGGCGACCATGGCCAGCAGCGCCGGCGTGACGTCCAGGATTTCCGCGGCGTACAGGTAGACCACCGCTGCGGGCTTCCAGCGGTAGACCTCGCCGACCGAGATCACCCGTTCCACCATGGGCCCGAGCCCGCACCGGTCGACGAACGAGGCGGTCAGGTCGGCAGGCCCGTTGGTCAGGCAGGCGATGCGTATCCCGGCCTCGAACAGGTTCGTGACCGCCGGTACCGCGTCGGGGAAGGCGGGCAGGTCGGAGAATCCGGCCATGACGTGCTTGACCTGCTCGTCGCTGACCGAGTGGCCGGTCAGCGCGCGCAGACAGGACTCGGCGACCGCGGGGAAGGCGGCGAAGTCCCCGGCGGCCGACAGCGCCATGCCGTCGCGCACCGTCCGGGAGTACCAGGCTTCGAGCAGGTAGGGCGGCTGGCCGAGGTCGGTGAGCCTGCCGCGCAGCGGCTCGAGCGACATCAGGGTCCCGACCACGTTGAAGGCGACGGCGACCGGGCGGCGTGTCATGACCGCTCCAGGTCGCGCAGCGCGTCCTCGATGGCGCGGTAGAAGGTCGGGTAGGCGTAGGGCATGTTGCGCAGCGCGGCCAGCGGCACCTCGGCGCGTATCGCGACCTGAAGCGCGCTGAGCACCTCTCCGCCGTACGGCCCGGCCGAGGTGGCCCCGACCAGCACCGACCGGCTGGCGTCCTCGATGACCTTGATGAAGCCGTCGTTGCCTGCCTTGTGGATCCAGCCCCTGGCTGAGTAGGGCACCTGGGTCGTGCCCGTGCGGACGCGCAGGCCGGCCTCCCTGGCCTGCTCCTCGGTCAGCCCCACGCTGCCGATCTCCGGATCGGTGAACGTGACCCTGGGCACCGCGCGGTAGTCGGCGGACCCGCCGCCCGCGCCGAGGATGTCGCGCACCGCGATGTCCGCCTGGTACGTGGACATGTGCGTGAACGCGCCATGGCCGGTCACGTCGCCGATCGCCCAGACTCCGTCGGCCGCACGCATCCACTCGTCGGTCGGGATGGAGTGCGCCTTCTCGTCCAGTCCGATCGCGCCGACGCCGAGCGCGGCCAGGTCCGCGCGGCGCCCGGTGGACACCAGCAGGCGCTCGGCCATCAGCGTGCTGTTGCCCAGGTGGACGGTGAAGCGCCTGCCGTTGTGGCTGACCCGCTCGGCCGGGGCGTTCGTGCAGACCCTGATGCCCTCGGCGGCGAAGATCCGCTGGATGAGCTCGCTGGCCTCGGGTTCTTCGAACGACACCAGCCTCGGCAGCGCCTCGACCACGGTGACGGCCGTGCCGAAGCGGGCGAACGCCTGCGCGAGTTCGGCGCCGATGGCCCCGCCGCCCAGGACGATCATGGACGCCGGCACCTGCTCGGCCTGCACGATCTCGCGGTTCGTCCAGTAGGGCGTGGCGGCCAGGCCCTGGATGGGCGGTACGGCAGGCTCCGTGCCGGTGTTGATCAGGATGCCCTTGCGGGCCCGGAAGACCCTGGCGCCTTCGGTGGTGCCGACGGTCACCTCGCCGGGCGCGGTGACCGTGCCGTGACCGCGGACCAGGTGCCCGCCCTTGCCGGTGAACCGGTCGGCCGCCACCTGGTCGTTCCAGTTGTCGGTGGCTTCCTCCCTGATCCGCATCGCGACCGGCGACCAGTCCGGGGTGACGGTTGACGTCCCGGCCATGCCGGGAACCCGCCTGGCCTCGGCGAGCAGGTTCGCGGCCCGGATCATCATCTTGGAGGGAACGCAGCCGTAATACGGGCATTCTCCGCCGACCAGCCGGGATTCGACGCCGGTCACGTGCAGCCCGGCCTCGGCCAGCGCCCCGGCCGCGTATTCGCCGCCCGGGCCCATTCCGATCACGACGACGTTGGTGTGCTCTGGTTCGTCCATGCCGGGCTCCTGCCCTTGTGCGGCTTGGCATCATGCGCCCGCGGCCGGGCCGGGGATCCTCCAGCGGGCGTCAAGGCAGGCGGGCCCGCGATACCCGGGCGGCCCATTTCCATGATTACGTCGGTGTGGCGTCAGATATGTGGCCACCAAATGTACATCAGGGGCCGGATAATTCGTTGCCCTCTTCGAGATCTGAGATGTCCAGTTCAGGCTGGCCGTGCACAAAACTGTCGGGGTTTTCCAGGTCGTCGGGGGTGGGCAGCAGGTCGGGGTGAGCCCATAGCGCATCCCGGCCGTCGATGCCGCGGGCGTCGGTGAGCCCCTGCCAGATCGTCGCCGCCTCGCGGAGCCTGCGCGGGCGCAGTTCCAGCCCGACCAGCGTCGCGAACGTCCGTTCCGCCGGGCCGCCGGTAGCCCGGCGGCGCCTGATCGCTTCGGCCAGGGCGTCGGCGTGCGTGAGGCGGTCCCGGGCGGCGGCGCTGACCACCGTCGCGACCCAGCCCTCCACCAGCGCCAGCGCGGTTTCCAGCCTGATCAGCGCCGCCTTCTGCGTGGGCGTGTCCTCCGGCCGGAACAGGCCCTCGCCCGCCAGCGCGTCGCGCAGCGCCTCGGGGTTGGTGAGGTCGACGTCCGCGGTCGCGTCGCGCAGCCGCGTCATGTCGACGGTGATGCCGTTGGCGTACTGCTCGACGGCGCCGAGCAGGTACCCGCGCAGCCAGGGGACGTGCGCGAACAGCCGCTGGTGGGCGGCCTCCCTGAGCGCGAGGAACAGCCGCACCTCGCCGGCGTCGACGGACAGCCCCTGCCCGAACGCCGCCACGCCGGCCGGCAGCAGCGCGGCCACCCCTTCGGGGCCGAGGGGGAGCCCGATGTCGGAGGAACCGACCACCTCGCGGGCGAGTTCGCCGACCGCCGTCCCCGTCTGGCCGCCGATCATGGCCCCGCCGATCTGGCGGAGCATCGCCGCCAGGCCCGCCAGGCCGGGCATCCCGCCGGTCCCGCCGCCGAACGCGCCGAGAGCCTGACGGATCTCCTCGGGTACCTCCTCGCCCAGCTGCGCCGGGTCCGCGGTGAGCATGCCGCTCATCGCCTCGACGCCCTTGGCCGCGATGGGGTCGCAGAGCTTCGCCCAGACCGGGAAGGTCGCTTCGAGCCACTCCGACCGGCTCCACGCCTCGATCTTGCGCACGCCCGAGGGGAAGGCGGTCGCCTCGTCCAGCCACAGGTCGGCGAGGCGGATCGCTTCGGTGACCTCGCGGCGCTGCGCGTCAAGCACGCTCGGGTCGCCTGCCGCCACGATGGCGTGCCTGGCCACGTTCTTGGCCAGATCCCAGTTAACCGGGCCGCCGCGCCAGGACAGCAGGTCGGCGAACTGGCGCAGCGCGTCGGCGAACTGCTGCGGGTCGCCCATCGGCCCGAACGCGCCCAGCGGTCCGCCGGCGCCCGGGCCCGTGGGCCCGCCAGGCCCCGACGCGCCCGAGGACCCGCCGCCCGGACCACCCGGGCCAGGACCACCCGGGCCAGGACCCGACGATCCCTGGCCGCCCTGATCTTCCGGCTTATCCGGCAGGCCAAAGCCGAACGGGCGGTCAGCCATCGCCGGCGGTGGGGCAGGATGGAAGGGTCATGACCGTCACGCTATCTCGGGAGAAGCACACTGTGACAAATGCCCGGCCAAGGGGGGCCCGGGGGGATGGGTCCCCTCGGTCGCGGGGGGGTCTGGGGGGGTCGTCCCCCCGGGACAGCACAGCACGGGACCAGCCTATGCCCGTGGTGGCCGTCACCGGAGCAGGCCGGCGGCATCGGGCACGCCCTGACCGCCAGGCTGGCCTCGTCGCGGCAGGTCAAGAAGGTTATCGCGATTGACGAAGAGCGCGGCGACATCGAGGGCGTGACCTGGCGGGTCGCCGACGTCCGCGACCCGGCGCTGGCGGGCAAGCTGGCCGGCGTGGACGTGGTCGTGCACGCGGACGTCGATCTTTCGCCCGATACCGGCGCCAGGCAGCGGCGGGCGTTCAACGTGCGGGGCGCCCAGACGGTGCTGGCCGCGGCCGCGGCCGGCCGCGTCGCCCGGGTCGTCCTCGTGACCAGCTCCATGGTGTACGGGGCCCGGCCGGACAACCCGGTGCCCCTGCCGGAGGACGCTCCGCTGGCCGCCGAGGCGGACAGCAGCGTGGCGGGGGACCTGCTGGAGATCGAGCAGCTGGCCCGGCGCTCGCCCCGGGCCTATCCGGGCATGGCGGTTACGGTCGTGCGGCCGGCCGCCCTGGTCGGCGACGGGCGATCGGCCCAAGGGGATCCGTGGTCCGTGGACACCCTTGTGACCAGGCACTTCGAGGCTCCGCGCCTGCTGGCGGTGAAGGGCTCCGCACCTCGCTGGCAGTTCTGCCACGTCGAGGACCTCATCTCCGCGCTCGAGTTCACGGTCGGCGGCGGCATCGAAGGGAACTTCGCGGTGGGCTGCGACGGCTGGCTGGAGCAGGACGAGGTTGAGCAGATCAGCGGGCTGAAGAGCATCGAGCTGCCCGCCAGGCTGACGTTCGGGACCGCGCAACGGCTGCACCGGATGGGCGTGACGCCGGCGCCCGCGATGGACCTGCGCTACGTGGTGTACCCGTGGGTGGTGGACTGCGCCGCGCTGCGCGCGGCAGGCTGGCGACCGCGTTTCGATAACGAGGCGGCGCTGCGCGTCCTGCTCGACCAGCGGCACGGCCGGCACGCCGTGGCCGGCCGCCGCATCGCCCGCAAGGAGGCGACGACGATCACCGCCGCCGGGGCCACGGTCGCCGTGATCGGCACGGCCGCCATCGTCCGCCGGGCCCGCCGCCGCCACCGGGCCGAGCCCTGATGACCCCTAAAGACCCGGAGACCCTGAAGGCCCCCGAGCCCCTGGTCAAGTCCTGAGCACGCCCGACCGGGTAACCTTGACCGGTGAGCGTTGTGCGCCTGATCGCCGTGCGCGAAGCAGAGCTGTCGGTGGACGAGGTCAGGGCCGCCGTCGCCGATCCCGGGGCCGGCGGCATCGCGCTGTTCGCCGGCGCGGTCCGCGACATCGATCATGACCGGGGCGTCACCGCGCTGTCCTACAGCGCCCACCCGTCCGCGGAGTCCGAGCTCCGGCGGGTCGCCGAGATGATCGCGGAGAAGTTCCCCGTCCTGGGGATCGCGGCCGTGCACCGCGTCGGCGACCTGGAGATCGGTGATCTGGCGGTTGTCGTGGCGGTGGCCTGCCCGCACCGGGCCGAGGCGTTCGATGCGTGCCGCGCGCTGATCGACGAGCTGAAGGCCTCCGTGCCGATCTGGAAGCACCAGCGGTTCGCCGACGGCAGCAGTCAGTGGGTAGGCAGTGCCTGATCCCAAGGTTCCGCGCGTAGTCTTCGCACCATGTCCCGACGCTCCCTGACGCTGCTCATCGCGGCGGTCGGCACCGCCGCGGCGCTGGCGGTCTGCGTGCTCATCCCGGTTCCCTACGTCATCCTCAGCCCGGGGCCGACGCTGAACACGCTGGGCAAGGACTCATCAGGACAACCCCTGATCACGATCGTGGGACACCGCTCGTATCCCACCAGCGGGCACCTGAACATGGTGACGGTGAGCTCGCAGGGCGGGCCCGGCGACATGTTCAACATCTTCGCCGCGTTGGCCGCCTGGCTCAACCCGCAGGACGCCGTCGTGCCCGAGGACGAGCTGTACACGCCGGGACAGAGCCAGCAGCAGAGCCAGCAGCAGGACACCGCGGAGATGACCGGCTCGCAGGAGACCGCGACCGCGGCGGCGCTGACCGAGCTGAACATTCCCTACCAGATCGTCGTGGCGCAGGCCGAGCCGGGCTACCCCGCCTACCACGTGCTCCGCGCCGGGGACGTGATCACCGCCGTAGACGGCCATCGCGTGACCAGTCAGGGGGGCCTGAGCAGCCTGATCAACGCGTACCCGGCGGGGACCACGCTGACCCTGACCATCCTCAGGAACGGCAAGACCGAACAGGTCCGCGTGGCCACCAAGGAAGTCAGCGGCACCCGGCTGATCGGCGTGGAGGTCGCCTTCAAGTTCCCGTTCGACGTGAAGATCGAGGTGGGCGAGATCGGCGGGCCGAGCGCGGGCATGATGTTCGCCCTCGGCATCATCGACAAGCTGACCACGCTGGACCTGACCGGCGGCAAGTTCATCGCCGGCACCGGGGAGATCACCCCCGAAGGGCAGGTGCAGCCCATCGGCGGCATCCAGCAGAAGATGGTGGGCGCACGCGACGCCGGCGCCACGATCTTCCTGACCCCCGCGGCGAACTGCCCGGACACCAAGGGCGCCGTCCCCGCCGGGCTGCGCCTGGTCAAGGTCAGCACGCTCGCCCAGGCCGTCAGCGACCTCGAAGCCATCAAGGCCGGCCAGCCGGTTCCGTCTTGCTGATAGCCGGCGCCCGGTGACCGGTGGCCGCCGCGTCGTGCTCGTGCGTGCTCGACGCGGGGCCGGGCCAGGGGGCGACGTGCGGGGTAAGTGCACGTTCATGGTTTGGCCCTGGCGTAGGCTTCGGTGATGACGGGACACCCACGAAGGCGGGCGGGAGCCGTGCGGTTGGGGCGTGGTCTGCGCGCCCGCCCGGGTGACCCATGAAGGGAGCAAGTGCGGTCGTGGCACCTCGCGTACTGCTTGATGCGACTGACGTGCCAGCCGACCGGGGTGCGCTCGGCCGGTACGTTGACGGGCTCATCGGCGCCCTCGACGCCGCGGGCGCGGACCTCGCCATCGTCTGCCAGCGCGCCGATGAGGAACGCTACGGGCGGCTTGCGCCGAGCGCGCGCGTCGTTACCGGCCCGACGGCGCTCTCGCACCGGTCCGCGCGGCTGGCCTGGGAGCAGAGCGGGCTTCCCGTGGTGGCCCAGCAGGTCAACGCCGACGTCATCCACGTGCCGTTCTACTCGATGCCGCTGCGCCCCGGCCGGCCGACCGTGGTCACGGTGCACGACGTCACGTTCTTCACCGAGCCGGACCTGTACAGCCCGGTCAGCGCCATGTTCTTCAAGTCGGCGATCCGGACGGCCGCGCGCCGCGCGGCCCGGATCATCGTGCCGTCCAAGGCGACACGGGACGAGCTGGAGCGCGTTCTCGCCGCCGATCCGACCAAGATCGACGTCGCCTACCACGGCGTGGACCACCGCCTGTTCCACCGCCCGGACCAGCGGCAGGTCTCCCAGGTCTCCGACCGGCTTGGCCTGCACGGCAAGCCGTACGTGGCCTTCCTCGGCATGCTCGAGCCGCGCAAGAACGTGGCCGCGCTGATCACCGGCTGGGCGGGCGCCGTGGCCGACCTGGACAACCCGCCGGCCCTCGTCCTGGGCGGTGGCGGCGGCTGGAGCGACGAGGTGGACGCGGCGGTGGCCGCGGTGCCGCCGCACCTGCGCCTGATCCGCCCGGGTTACCTGCGCTTCTCCGACCTGCCCGGCTTTTTCGGCGGCGCGCTCCTGGTCGCGTTCCCAAGCCGCGGCGAGGGGTTCGGGCTGCCCGTGCTCGAGGCCATGGCGTGCGGCGCGCCGGTGCTGACGACTCATTGCACGTCGCTGCCTGAGGTGGGCGGCGAGGCCGTGGCCTACACCGAGCAGGACGCGGGGAGCATCCGCGACGCGCTGCGCGCGCTGCTCGATGACCCCGCCCGGCGCGAGGCGCTCGGCGAGGCCGGGTACGAAAGGTCGCAGGAGTTCACCTGGGCGGCGTCCGCGGAAGCGCACCTGGCGTGCTACCGGCGCGCCGCTGAGCAGCCCGCTGCGGATGTCAACGCCGTGTAGCCTGTTTTCTCATGCCGCGCGAACCGCTTGAGGCCATCGTTCTCGTCGGCGGCCAGGGAACCCGGCTGCGGCCGCTGACCCTGTCCGCGCCCAAGCCCCTGCTGCCCACGGCGGGCGTCCCGTTCCTGGCTCACGTGCTGGCCAGGGCGGCGGCATACGGCGTCACCCACGTGGTCCTCGCGACCTGCTACAAGGCCGGCATGTTCGCCTCGTGCTTCGGTGACGGCTCCGCGCTCGGGCTGTCCATCGACTACATCCAGGAAGAGGTGCCGCTCGACACCGCCGGCGGGATCCGCAACGCCGCCGCCTCGCTGCGCGGCAGCGGTCCTTCCGACCCGGTCGTCGTGCTCAACTCCGACATCTTGTCCGGGCACGACCTCGGGGCGCAGGTCGACCTGCACTGCAAGACCGACGCCGCGGTAACGCTGCACCTGGTCGAGGTGGAGGACCCGTCCCGGTTCGGCTGCGTGCCGACCGGCGAGACGGGGCGCGTGACCGGGTTCCTCGAGAAGACGCCGACCCCCGTGACCAACCGGATCAACGCCGGCTGCTACGTGTTCCGCCGGGAGGTGATCAGCCGGATTCCGGCCGGCCGACGGGTATCGGTCGAGCGGGAGACGTTCCCGTCGCTGATCGAAGCCGGTGAGCTCGTCATGGGCTACCACGAGTCGGCGTACTGGCTGGACGTGGGGACACCGGAGACGTTCGTGCGCGGCTCGTGCGACCTGGTACTCGGGCGCCTGCCCGCCCCGGCCAGGCCCGGCCCGGCCGGGCCCTGTCTGGTCCTGGCCGGCGCGTCGGTGGCCGGGGACTCCTCCGTGGCCGGAGGGACCGTCGTGGGCGCGGGCGCGTCAGTCGGCGCCGGGGCCGACGTCTTCGGCAGCGTGCTGTTCGACGCGGCGAGCGTGGGCGCGCGCGCCGTGGTGCGGGATTCGATCGTCGGCCGCGCCGCCGTCGTGGCCTCCGGTGCCGTGCTCGACGGGGCTGTGATCGGGGACGGCGCGTACATCGGGCCGGGCAACGAGCTGGCCAGGGGCGTCCGGGTCTGGCCCGGCGTCCGGCTGGAGCCCACCTCGGTCCGCTTCTCCTCGGACCTGTGACGCGAGCCGTCAGGCGGCCCGGAGGCCAGCGGTGACCGTCCCGGTGACCGAGGACGCGACGCCGGAGCCCGACCCGGGCGTGAGCCGCGAGTGGCTGGCGCCCTTCGAGGTCGATATCCGCCTGACCCTGTCCGTGCACCGCCGCGGCCCCGGTGATCCCGCGTACCGCGTGGACGCGGCCGGTGCCGTGTGGCGGACGTCGCTGACCCCCGACGGCCCTGGCACGCTGCGCGTCACGTCCCGCCGTCCGCCCGGCCCCGGCACGCTGGTGACCGGGCAGGCCTGGGGACCGGGCGCGGGCTGGCTTTTGGACAGCCTCCCGGCCCAGCTCGGCGCCTACGACGACCCGTCAGGGTTCATCCCCAGGCACCCGGTGCTCGCCGACCTGGCCCTCCGGTACCAGGGCCTGCGGATCGGCCGGACGTCGCGCGTATTCGAAGCGCTGGTCCCCGCGGTCCTGGAGCAGAAGGTGGTGGGCCGCGAAGCCCGGCGCGCCTGGCGGATCCTGCTCATGGAGTTCGGCGGGGCGGCGCCAGGACCTGCCCCGGGCGGCATGCGCGTGTTCCCGCCCCCGCCGGCGTGGGCGCGCATCCCGTCCTGGGACTGGCACCGCGCCGGTGTTGAGGGGGTTCGCGCCCGGACGATCATCGCCGCGGCCGGCGGTCGCCGGCCGGCTGGAGGAGGTCGTGGACCTGGATCCGGCCGAGGCCGGCCGCCGCCTGCGGTCCATCCCCGGCATCGGCGCCTGGACCTCCGCCGAGATCAGGCAGCGGGCCGCCGGCGACCCGGACGCCGTCTCGGTCGGCGATTACCACCTGCCCCGGGTAGTCGGCTGGACGCTGGCCGGGCGGATCACCGACGACGCGGGCATGCTCGAGCTGCTCGCCCCCTACGCCGGCCACCGCTACCGGGTGACCAGGCTCCTCGAGCTAGGCGGCAGCGGCCCGCCGCGCCGCGGTCCTCGCCTCCCCGTCCGTGACTACCGCGCCTTCTAGCCCTCCCGCGCCCCGTCCTGCGGCTGGCGGGGTAGTGGCGGGAGCCGGGATCCGGGAAGATCCGGGCTCCGGGTAAGGTTTGGTCCAGCATGGGCGACTTCCGCGATAACTCTGCGAACGACGAGGCCGAAGGGCCGCAGGAGGGCAGAGAAGCCAGCGGGACCAGCAAGCCTAACGGCGCAGCCGGGATCACGACCTCGGCCATGCGCCGGGCTCTGGCACGCGCCAGGGACGGCAAGCCACTCGACCTGGACGAGGCGACGGTCCTGCTGCACGCCCGCGGCGAGGACCTGCAGACCCTCCTGGCCTACGCGAGCCGGACCAGGGACGCCGGCCTGGCGGCGGCGGACCGGCCGGACATCATCACCTACTCCCGGAAGGTCTTCATCCCGCTGACCAGGCTGTGCCGGGACCGCTGCGGGTACTGCACGTTCGCGACCGTCCCGCACCGGCTGCACAGCATGTACGCCGAACCTGACGAGGTCCTCGCCATCGCCCGCGATGGCGCGGCCCTGGGCTGCAAGGAAGCCCTGTTCACCCTCGGCGACAGACCGGAAGAACGCTGGCGCCAGGCCCGGGAGTGGCTCGACGCCCGCGGCTACGACGACACCCTGTCCTACGTCCGGGCCATGGCCATCCGCGTCCTTGAGGAAACCGGCCTGCTGCCCCACCTCAACCCGGGCGTCCTGACCTGGCCGGACTTCCAGCGCCTCAAGCCGGTGGCCCCGTCCATGGGCATGATGCTCGAGACGACGGCCACCCGCCTGTTCACCGACAGGGGCGGCCCGCACTTCGGCAGCCCGGACAAAGATCCCGCCGTCAGGCTGCGCGTCCTGGAGGACGCCTGCCGCTGCAACGTCCCGTTCACCACCGGCATCCTCATCGGCATCGGCGAGACGGCGCGCGAACGCGCCGAGTCGGTCTTCGCGATCAGGAAGGTCGCCCGCACCTACCACGGCATCCAGGAAGTCATCGTGCAGAACTTCCGGGCCAAGCCGGACACCAAGATGCGGGACGTGCCGGACGCCGAGCTCGATGACCTGGCCGCGACGATCGCCGTGACCAGGCTGATCCTCGGCCCGAAGGCTCGCATCCAGGCGCCCCCCAACCTGGTCGGCGCCCAGTACGACCTCATCCTGCGGGCCGGTATCGACGACTGGGGCGGCGTCTCCCCGCTGACCCCGGACCACGTCAACCCCGAGCGCCCCTGGCCTGACATCGACGAACTGGCCGCCCGCACCGCCGCCGCCGGCTTCACCCTGCGCGAGCGCCTCACCGTCTACCCGCCGTACCTCCGCGAGCCGTGGCTGGACCCGCGCCTGGCCGCTCACGTCGCCGCAGTGGCCGACCCGGCCACCGGCCTGGCCACCGACGGCGCCGTCCCGCACGGCCTGCCCTGGCAGGAACCCGACGGCGGCTGGGGCTCATCCGGCCGGATCGACCTGCACGTGACCATCGACACCACCGGCCGCACCCATGACCGGCGCGATGACTTCGCTGAGGTCTATGGCGACTGGAATGAAATCGCCGAACGAGCGGTGGTGCCTCCCCCGGGTACCTCTCCGCGCTCCGGCGTGGTGGCCGCCCCGGCCGTGTCGTCCCCCGGTGAGGTAGCCGCTGCTCTCCGGCAGGCCGGACGCGACCCGGCTGCCCTCACCGATGACCAGGCGATCGCCCTGCTGAACGCCGACGGGCCTGACCTGGAGGCGCTGGCCGGGATCGCCGACGCGCTGCGCCGCGAGGTCGTCGGCGACGACGTCACCTACGTCGTCACGCGCAACATCAACTTCACGAACGTCTGCTACACCGGCTGCCGGTTTTGCGCGTTCGCCCAGCGGCGGACCGACGCGGACGCGTACACGCTGTCGTTGCAGCAGATCGGCGACCGCGCGGCGGAGGCGTGGGACGCGGGCGCTACCGAGGTGTGCATGCAGGGCGGCATCCACCCTGACCTGCCCGGCACCGCCTACTTTGACATCGCCGCCGAGGTCAAGCGGCGTAGCCCCGGCTTGCACGTACACGCGTTCTCCCCGATGGAGGTCATGAACGGTGCCTCCCGCACCGGGCTGCCGATCAGGGAGTGGCTGGCCCGCGCCAGGCAGGCGGGCGTGGACTCGCTGCCGGGCACGGCGGCGGAGATCCTCGACGACGACGTGCGCTGGGTGCTGACCAAGGGCAAGCTGCCGGCCTCGGTCTGGATCGAAGTGATCACCACCGCGCACGAGCTGGGCTTCCCGACGTCGGCGACGATGATGTACGGGCACGTCGATACCCCGGCGCACTGGGTCGGCCATCTCCGCGTGATCCGGTCGATCCAGGAGCGGACCGGCGGCTTCACCGAGTTCGTGCTGCTGCCGTTCATCCACGCCAACGCGCCCATCTACCTGGCCGGCCTGGCCAGGCCCGGGCCGACGAGGCGGGAGAACCGGGCGGTGCACGCGGTGGCCAGGCTGCTGCTGCACGGGGCGATCGATTCGATCCAGTGCTCCTGGGTCAAGCTCGGCGATGACGGGTGCCGCGACGTCCTGCAGGGCGGCGCCAACGATCTCGGCGGCACGCTCATGGAGGAGACGATCAGCAGGATGGCTGGCGCGGACCACGGCTCCTACAAGACGATCAGCGGCCTGCGCCAGATCGTGGCGCCGCTCGGCCGCCCGCTGCGCCAGCGCAGCACCACCTACGGTCACGTCCCGGAGGAGCGGCTCGCGGCGGCCGCGGCGACCGACGGCGTTTGCGCGTCGGTGCTGGCCCCGGGGGGCCGAGGGGGTTTGGGGGGAAAGGCTTCCCCCCAAGATCGGGGGGATCCCGGGGGTCGTCCCCCCGGGAGTTACCGCCACTGCCCGCTAAGCGGATCAGCAGGAAGTCTCCTGGGTCCCGCGGCGGCCTGGGCCGGGGCTGCTCGGCCGGGTGCCCGACCGCGATCGCGCCCATCGGCCGCCAGCCGGCCGGTAGGTCCATCGCCCGGGCGGCGACGTCCTGGCAGAACAGCGTGCTCGAGATCCACGCCGAGCCGAGCCCGTCGACGGCCAGCGCGATGAGCAGGTTCTGCACCGCCGCCCCCATCGAGGCGACGAACATGGCCTGCTCCGCGGTCGAGCGCCGCTCGTCGGGGTACTCGTGCGCCGCGTCCGCGACCAGGCACGGTACGACGATGAGCGGCGCGTGCCGGAGCGGCTCGCCCCGCCGGAGCCTGCGGGAGATCTGCTCCGGCGTGAACCCGTCGTTGCGCAGGTCGGCGATCCAGGCCTCGCGCATCGCGTCGAGCAGCGCCGTTCGGGTCCCGGCCGAGCTCAGGACGACGAAACGCCACGGCTGGCTGTGATGTGGCGCCGGCGCGGTCAGCGCGGTGGCGACCGCCCGGCGGACCACCTCGACGTCGACGGGGTCGGCGGTGAACGCCCTGATCGTCCTGCGGGCCAGCGGTACGTCGGCCGATCCGAACCGGAACATGTCTTCGTCGGCCGACCTGACCAGCGCCCGCGCGCCCGGGCCGTCCTGCTCGGTGACCAGGTTGGCCAGCCCGCGCACCACCGCGACGGGGATCCGCAGCGACTTTCCCTTGACCAGGTCCGCGGCGGCAGCGATCTCGTCGGCCACGGCGGCCACGGCGACCTCCAGGATGTTGCCGAACGTGTCGGCCTCGCCGCGGTAGTCACGGGCGGGGGTGACGCCTGCCGCGCCGATGGCGTTGTCAGTCTGCCCGGACCGCCAGGGCCGGCCCATCGTGTCGGTGATGATCACCCCGAGGATCAGGCCGGTCCTGGCGTGGAGCGCCTTGCGGAGCCGCCTGGCCGACTCGTCGGGATCCTCGGGCAGCAGGACCACGGTTCCGGGGGCCGTGTTGGACTCGTCCACCCCGGCCGCGGCCAGCACGAAACCGTGCCTGGTTTGCACGATCGTGGTGGCGCCGCGCCTGGCTACCACCCGTGCCGTCTCCGCCTCGATGGCCTGCTCGCGGGGGGCGGCAAGTACCCTGCCCTCCGCCTTGCTGACGATCTTCGAGGTGACGACGAGGATGTCACCGTCGCGCAGGTCGGCGGCGGCGTCGGCGATGAGCGCCGCCAGGTCGCTGCCCGCCGTGGCCTCAGGCAGCCCGGAAACCGGACTCACCGTGATGGAGGTACCGGGCGTCACGCCAGCTCCACGGCCAGGTCGAGGGCGGCGCGCGCGATCGCGGTGGTGGCCGGCAGGTCGCGCATGAGCAGCGGCATGGCGCGCACCTCGATGCCCGCCAGCGCCGGGTCATCGGCCGCGGCCTTGTCCTGGTCGTCGACGAGCCAGCCGTCGATCAGCTCCGGTCCGTAGTGCGCGCCGACCGCGGCCGCCGACGTCTCGACCCCGATCGCGGCCAGGCAGGCGTCGGCCATCCCGCGTACCGGCGCGCCGCCGATGATGGGCGATACGCCCACCACGGTCTTGGCTGCTACAGCGGCTCGGATGCCGGGGACCGCCAGGATGGTGCCGATGCTGACCACGGGGTTGGACGGCGGGAACAGGATCACATCGGCGTCGCCGATGGCGTCGAGGACGCCGGGACCCGGCGCCGCCTCCTGCGCGCCGAGCGCGGTGATCGCGGCCGCGGGCGTCTCCGACCGCAGGCGCACCCACCATTCCTGGAAGTGAACCACCCGGCGCTGGCCAGCCTCCACCAGCACGACGTGCGTCTCGATCGGGTCGTCGGACATCGGGAGGAGCCGCACTCCCGGCTGCCACCGCCGGCAGAGTACTTCGGTGACGGCGGAAAGCGGCTGGCTGGCCGCGAGAAGCTGGCTGCGCAGGATGTGGGTGGCGAAATCCCGGTCTCCCAGCGTGAACCAGTCCGGGTTCGCGCCGTAGGCGGCGAGTTCAGTCCGCACGCTGAAGGTCTCCTCGGCCCGCCCCCATCCCTGCTGGGGGTTGATGCCACCACCGAGGGTGTACATGACGGTATCGAGGTCCGGGCAGACCCGCAGGCCGAACAGGGTGATGTCGTCGCCGGTGTTGCCGATGACCGTGATGTCGGCGTCCGGGGCGGCTTGCCTGAGGCCCAGCAGGAAGCGCGCGGCCCCCACGCCGCCCGCGAGCACGGTGATGCGCATAACCAAGAGTGTCGCAGGCGCCGCCGTTCCCGCCGTGCCTCGGGCCGGATCAACGCCGGGACCAACCGCGCCGCGCTCCCGGGTCGGGGCTGGTCCTGTGCTGACCAGGCGTGACGAAGTCGTCTTCCCCAGGTGATTTATCTCGCATCTCAGGCAACGAGGGGACCATTATCACCTTCTCCGCTTGACTTGAAGCAAGACACGCTAGTGTAATTTCATTGATGTGATTCTCGCTCCTGCGGGGAGTGGGTAAAACCGGGGGCTCCGAGTGGGGAGGGAGGATGGGCGGTGACCGAGGTCATCATCTCGCTGGCACAGGTCTTCGTCAGTCCCGATGATGCCGAAGAGCTGGGCTGGCAGGACAGGGCGCTGTGCGCGCAGACCGATCCTGAGGCGTTCTTCCCCGAGAAGGGGGGGTCGACCCGGGAGGCTAAGCGGGTGTGCCGGAGCTGCGAGGTACGGGCTGAGTGCCTGGAGTACGCGCTCGAACACGACGAGAGGTTCGGTATCTGGGGCGGCATGTCGGAGCGTGAACGCCGCCGCCTGAAGCGCCAGGCCGGGTAGCGCGGGACATCAAGCGTTCGCCCCGCTGGCGGTATCTCGGCTGTGTATCGTTGATGCCGTCGTGAGCGCGGGGGTTGTCGTTCACGTAGACCACGCGCTCTGCCGGGGCAGGTCGCCGCGCGGAGCACTGTTGCCCACGCCACCAGTCAGGACCCTTGACAGAAAACCCGGTGCACCTTCGACACATCGTTACCGCCGTGATCGTCGTGCACGACGGCGCCCGGCTCCTGCCGGGGCTCATCAAGGCGGTGCGCGAGCAGACGCATCCCGTGGAGCGCGTCGTCGGGGTCGACACCGGGAGCAGGGACCGCAGCGGGGCTGCGCTGACCGAACTCCTCGGCCCGGACGCGGTCTTCGGCATGGAAGCCGATACCGGCTACGGCGCAGCCATTTCCCGCGCGCTGCAGCACCCTGCGGCCCGCAGGCCCGTCCGGCGATCCGGTACCGGGCAGGAAACGGCCGTAGAGTGGATATGGCTCCTGCACGATGACTGCGAGCCTGCCGCCGACGCCCTGGAGCAGATGCTCAGGGGCGCCAGCCGCGGCCGGTCGACGGTGGTGCTCGGCCCGAAGCTGAGGGACCTGACCGACCGACGGGTGCTGCGCGAGGCGGGCGTGGCCCCCGACCGGGCCGGGCGGCGCTTCACCGGGATCGAGCCCGGTGAGATCGACCAGGGCCAGCACGATGGCAACCGCCCGGTGCTGGCGGTGAGCTCGGCGGGCATGCTGGTCCGCCGTGATGTCTGGGATCAGCTCGGCGGATTCGACGCTAACCTGCCCCTGTTCCGTGATGACATCGACTTCTGCTGGCGCGTGCGCGCGGCAGGCTACGAGGTCCGGGTGATCACGGACGCGGTGGTGTACCACCGCGAGATGTCCACGAGGCAGAGCAGGAGGGCGCCTGCCGCGGGCGGACGCCCGCGCATGGTAGACCGGCGCGGCGCCCTGTACGTTTTCGCGGTCAACCTCCCGCTGACGCCCATGATCGCGGTCCTGGCCGGCTGCGTCACCGGGTCGCTGCTCCGTGCGGCCTACTTCCTCATCACCAAGCAGCAGCGCAAGGCGTGGGATCATCTCGGCGCCATCGCCTGGCTGCTGCGCCACCCGGCACAGCTCTGGCGCGCCCGCCGCCGCCGTGCCCCTCATCGCAAGTACGGATGGTCGGTCCTGCGAGGCCAGCTGCCCAGGGGGAGGACGCTGGCCCGCCTGGGCGAGTCAGCCGCCGCCTTGCTGTCGAGCGGTCCCGGCTACGAAAGCGGCGGGGTGCATCACGCCGTCAGCGACGAGCCGGGCGATGACCTGCCGCTGCCTGACACCGATTCGTTCGTCCGCCGCATCCTGACCAGCCCGGGCGTCCTGCTCTTCGCCGGGCTGACCCTGGTCGCGCTGGTCGCGGAGCGCTCGCTGGTCGGCTCGGTGCTCAGCGGTTCGGCGACGCTCGCGGGCGGCGCGCTGGTGCCCGCCTGGGGGGGCGCGGCCGATCTGTGGCGCGAATACCTGGCGGGCTACCACACGGCGGGCATCGGCTCGACCGTGAGCGCGCCGCCGTACCTGGGGGTGATGGCCGCGCTGGCCACCGTCCTGCTGGGCAAGCCCTGGCTGGCCACGGACGTGCTCCTGCTCGGCTGCGTCCCGGCGGCGGGGATGGCGGCCTACTGGGCGATGCGGCGAGTCACGCCCGTCCGGGCGGTGCGGATATGGGTCGCCGCGACCTACGCGCTGCTTCCGGTGGCGATGGGCGGCGTGGCCGCCGGACGCCTCGGCACCGCCGTCGCCTTCGTCCTCGTCCCGCTCATCGGCATCACCGTCGGGCGCGTGCTGACCCGCCCGCCGCGGCTCGCGCGCCGTGCCGCGTGGGCCGCCGGCCTGCTCGTCGCGGTGGCCGCGGCCTTCGTGCCGCTGGCCTGGCCGATCGCGGTGGTGGCCGCGCTCGGCGCGGCAGCGGCGTGGCGCTGGCTGGGCCGGGCGACCGTCATCAGCGCGGGGATCGTCGCGCTCGTGCCCGCGGCCGTCCTTGCGCCCTGGTCGTTTCACTTGCTGGCCAGCCCTTCGCTGTTCTTCCTCGAGGCCGGGATACAACGGCCCGGCCTGGCCGCGGCGGGATTGCGGCCGGGATCGTTGCTGCTGCTGAGCCCGGGCGGGCCAGGGCTCCCGCCGGCCTGGGTGACGGCTGGCCTGGTCCTGACCGCGCTCGGCGCGCTGCTGGCGCGCCGGCGGATGGTCCTGGTGCAGGCCGGATGGGGCATCGCGGTCGGCGGGCTGGCGATCGCGCTCGCGGTGAGCAGGGTACGGGTGACGGTGCCGGGAGGAGGCGTCCAGGTCAGCGCCTGGCCGGGCCTGGCGATCGTCATCGCCGCCGCCGGGCTGCTGGTGGCGGCCACGCCGCTGGCCGAATGGGCGGTCCGGGCGTTCGCCCAGGCCAAGAACGCCGCAGCGGGCCGACTGACCGATATCAGCTCGCGTCGACTCCCGGCGCTGGCCGGCCTGGCGGTGGCGGCGTCGGCACCGGTGCTGGCGGCCGGTTACTGGCTGGCCACCGGGGTTGGCGGGCCGATCGCCGCCGCGGAGCCGCAGATCCTGCCCGCCTTCGTGGCCGCCTCATCCTCCGGTCCTGACCAGACCAGGACGCTGGTGCTCCGGCAAGAGGGCGGGGTCCTGACCTACACCGTGCTGCGTAGCACAGATCCTGTGCTTGGCGAGCCGGAACTGACCCCGGCCGCCTCCTCCACGAAGGCGCTCGACGGCGTTGTCGCCTCGCTGGACGCGGCCGCGAGCGGCGACGAGGGCAACACGGGCCAGGCGCTCAGCCAGTTCGATATCGCCTACGTGCTGCTGCCCGATCCGGCCGATGAGTCACTCGTCCACCAGATCGACGGTGCCGCCGGCCTGATGCCGCTGACCCAGTTGTCCGCCTACGACCTGTGGCAGGTCGCCGGGGCGGTGGCGCGGGCGCGTGTCATCAATGCGGACGGCGGCGTGACGCCGGTCCCCTCCGGGTCGATCGGCGTGAACACGATCATCGCGCCCGGCACGTCGGGCACGCTGGTGCTGGCCGAAGCGGCGGGCGGCTGGTCCGCAACCCTCAACGGGCGCCCGCTGACTCACCTGGCTGACCCGGTCGGCGGATGGGCACAGGGTTTTGTCCTGCCCTCCGGTGGCGGTCGCCTGGTCATCACCCGCAACGAGACGGCGCGGGACGTCGGCCTCGCCCTCGAGGCCGCCGCGGTCCTGATCGTGTTCGCGCTGGCCCTGCCCGGGACCAGATCGGCGGTCCCGGCGCCAGCGCAGGAGCCCAGTCCCGACGTTGGGCCAGCCCCCGCGCCCGGCAGGCGGCGGGACCGTGCCCGCGCGCCACAGTTGCCCCGGCGTCTGCCCCGGCGTCGGCGGCCGCCGGAGCCTGCCTTCCCGGCTGGCCCGGCTGTGGAAGCCAGCACCACGCGGTTCGGCGCCGCCGATCCTCCTGTTGCGGCCGTTCCGGATCCGTACGCATGCGCCGACGATGCCGAGTATTCCCCGGCGTACGATCCGGGCCCGGCGATGAGCCCCTTGCCAGGCAGCAGCGCCGATCTCACGCCTCGCCCAGAGACCGCCGTTCCGGTCGGCGCATCCGTCGGCGCCGCTCCGGCCGGCCCGGAACCCGGCTCCGACAAGCGGCCGCGCGGCGGCCAGCACGCGGCGCGGCACGGGAAGCCCTCGCGATGGCGCGGCGGCGGGGCCGCCAAGCCCGCGGCCAGCCTCCCGCCGGTCGCTCCTTCGCCGGTCCTGACGGACCCGGGCGCGGACGAGGGCTCGCCGGATCGCTCCCTTGAGAACTTCGACTACTTCCAGGGAAACGATGACGGCGGCACTCCGGACGGGTGGCTGCAGGACCCTGCCTCGGCGAGCCAGCGACCACCCTGGGAACTGGGTGACGAGTCATGAGGCCAGTTCATGCCCTGCCCGCCGCCGTGGTGTTGCTGACGCTGTGCGTCGTCGCCGGAGTCGCGCAATTGGTCAAGCCCACGGCGCCAAGCACCAATCAGGTCACCACGGCGTCCCGGCAGGTACCGGTTACCTCCGCCGTCCGTGCCTGCCCTCCCGCCCAGGGCGGCGGGTCGGGCGAGGTCGCACTCATCGCGGGATCGCCAGGATCCCAGGGCTCACCGTCGCCGGCGTCTGCCCTCGGGCATGGCCAGGTCGAGCTGGCGCCGCTCCCGCTGGCGGGAGCTCAGCTGCGCACGGTGAGCCCCGTCGGCCAGGCCGATCCGGGCGTGCTGTCGCTGCTGACCGTCCCGGCCGCGCCTAGCGCGAGCAAGAAGGGCACGACAGTAAGCGAAGGCTGGTCGGTGACCGGGAGCGGCGGCATGGCGTCGGCCATGGAGGCCGAGGAGGCGGAGAGTTCAGGCCTGTCCAGCATCCGCTGCGGTGAACCCGGCTCGGATATCTGGTTTGTCGGCCCGGGTCAGCAGACCGGAGCGGCGCAGATCCAGCTCGACCTGATGAACGTCGACGCCCTGGCCGCGAGCGTGGACGTCAGCGTCATCACCGAAGCCGGGCCGGTCCAGGCCGACGGTGACACGGGAATCACGGTCCCGCCGCATGAGACGGTTACCGAGTCCCTCTCCTCCTTGGGCGCCGGCTCCCGCGTTGTCGCGATCGAGGTACGGACCAGCATTGGCCGGGTGGCCGCTGACGTCTGGGAGAGCTCCGCCGCCGGGAGCACCTGGCTGCCGAGCACGACGGCGCCGTCGACCAGCATGGTGATCCCGGGGATACCCCCGTCCGGCAGTGCGGCGGGGCTGTTCATCGCGGTCCCCGGCAGCTTGAGCGCCCGGGTGAGCGTCCTCGCGATCACCCCGCAGGGGGTGTACCACCCGTTCGGCACGCAGACAGAGGACCTGCCGGGAAACTCTGCCACCTACGTACCCCTGACACCGCTCGGCGGCACCGCCTCGGCGCTCGAGCTCACGGCGAATGTGCCGGTTACGGCGGCCGTGCTGGTACCAGGCAGCGGCCTGGGCACTTTCGCCGCGGCCACGCCACCCATCAGCGAGCAGGCCGTCGTCGCGGGAAACACCACTGGTTCTGGTCCCGCCGCCACGATTGTGCTGTCGGCCCCGGCCGGAGCGGCCCGGGTTCGCCTGACTGAGATCGCGATGACCCCGGCCAGCACCGGCGCCAAAGGCGGCCACGCGGCCGGGCCCGCCCCGAGCGTGAGCAAGGTCGTTTCGGTGCAGGCCAGGCATACGCTTGTCGTCCCGGTGACGGCACCCCGGGGCGCCAAGGCCGGGTCAGTGTTCGCGGTCGTGATCACCCCGCTGCCCGGCTCCGGGCCGCTGTACGCCGCGCGGGTGGAGACGCAGGGCCAGAGCACGGTCGTCTCCATCATCCCGGCCATCAGCGCATTGACCACCATCAAGCTTCCGCCGGTCCGCGAATCCTACAGTGCGATATCCCCGTGAAAGTCCCGGCAGCCGCGAATCGCCTGATCGGCCCGATCGGAAGTAAGGCAGACTCATAAGCCTTGCTCATTCCGTAAGATCCCGATCGTCTATAGATAGTCCATCATCGTCGTAATGGAAATATTTATGGCCCTCTTGTGTGGTTTTATCCACCGCTTCGCTTCGCCAAGACCACCCTATTTGCGCAGGCCAAGGCTATGGGGAAGACGACCCGCTGTCGATCTGTAAAGGGTGCAAGCGTGACCTAAAGGACACTGACTACTATCGCTTGAAAATTCTGTAATACAGGATGTGGGGCATCCGGGACGGATTATGCGACGGCCGTCAGAAAACTTCGCGGAAATGGCGTCGCGGGTATGGACATACGCGTTTTGCGTGACTAGCGTGGCCGGCATGAAGGGCTGGTGTCTGCCGGCCCTGAAGGTGCTTTTGTACACCATCGGGGCAGCGCTTGGCGGCCTGTGCATTCTAACGGGCATAGGCCTGCTGGCCGCCGCGCCTGCGGACGCAGCCACCGGCCCGGTCGGCTCTGGCCCGCCTGCCCCCGCTGTCTCCACCCTGACCAGCATCGTCGGCGGCACGGCCAGCACCGTGGCCGGAGCATTGACGAGCGCAGTGAGCCCGGCGGCCCTGACCGCCCCGGCCGCATCGGCCCCGCAGGTCACCCCCGCTGCCCCCGCGTCCAGTGACAGTGCCGTGACCGGTGCCACGGCCAGCACGGGCGCCGTGGCGGGCAGCGTGACCGGTGTCGTATCCAGCGCGGGCGCCGCCGCGGGCAGTGCCGCCGGGACCGCGGCTAACGCCGTGACCAGCGCGGCCACCACAGCCGGCAGCGCCGCCGGGACCGCAGTCGGCACCGTGACCGGAGCCGTGACCAACACGGCAACCACGGCAGTCGGCAGCGCCGCCGGGACCGCGGCCGGGGCTGCGGCCAGCGCAGGCGGAGCGGCCAGCAGTGCCGCCGGGACCGCAGCCAACGCCGTGACCAGCGCGGCCACCACGGTGGGAAGTGCCGCCGGGACCGCGGCTAGCGCCGCGACCAGCGCGGCCACCACGATGGGCAGTGCCGCCGGGACCGCGGTCGGCACCGTGACCGGAGCCGTGACCGACACGGCAACCACGGCAGTCGGCACCGCGGCCGGGGCTGTGGCCAGCGCGGTCGGCACGGTCGCCAGTGCCGCGACCGGCTCGGTGACCGGCTCGGTGGCCGGGACCGTGAGCAGCGCCGCCGACGCGGTCAGCTCGCTGACCAGCGCGGTGACCGAGGCGACGGCCGGCTCGGGCTCAGCGGTCGGCAGCCTGACCAGCGCGGTAACCGCGGTGGTGGACGGTGCCGGGTCGGCGGTCGGCGACCTGACCAGCACGGTGCCCGGCGTGGTGGATGACGCCGGGTCGGCGGTGGGAGGGCTTACCCGGGCCGTGACCGGGGTGGTGTCCGGGGTGATCGGGGATGCCGGGTCGGTTGTGCAGGCGGCGGGTTCTGCGGCCGGGCAGCTGGTATCCACGGTGACCAGCACGGTCACCGCGGTGACCACCCAGGTGCTTCCCGCCGCGCCGGTGACCGGGACAGGCACCAGCGCGTCCGGGTCAGGCACTGGGGGCAGCGGGCCGGGAACCGCCCCGTCCGGGTCCGGCACCGGGGCGGGTGCCAGCGGTTCGCCGGGCAACGGGTCCGGGGCCGGGGCGGGAACCGGCCCGGCTGCTGGCAGCGGTCCGGTCACCGGGAGCGGCCCGGCCGGGACGCCGGCCATCCCGCCGGTGCCGGTGCTGCCCGTCCTGCCGATCCTGCCGGTGCTGCCGGGTGCGGGCGGGGTTCCCGGTGCTGGCCTGGTCCCGGGCTCCGGCCTGGTGGCGGGGGCGGGGGCGGCGGGCCTGGGTGGCGGGATGCCGGTGCTGCCCGGACTGCCCGGGCTGCCCGCCGCACCGGCCATGCCGGCCGGGCCGGCCGGGCCGGGCGCGCCGGGCGGCGGCGGATCTGATGCGGGCTTCGCGCCGGGGTCCGGGGCCGGGCCGGGCGGTGCGGTCGCGGCCGGGCTGGCCGTGCTGATCGTGGCAGGCCTGGCGCTGCCGGGCTTCGCGCGCTGGTGTTCACAGGTGGCCGTCCCGTCAGCGGCCGCCATGCTCTCGGTGATTGAGGAGCCGGGCTAGCAGCCGGACCGGTGGTCCAGCTGTTTGATCCCGCCCGGCCGGGCTGTGCCCGGGGCGGGGAGTCCGTCGACATCCTTCTCAGTCAGGAGAGTGCATCACAGTGAGGAACATCATCATCGCGCGCCTGGCGGCGCTGGCCGCCGGGCTGGTCGCTCCCGCGGTGCTGGCCGCCGGGGCACTGGCCGGGACCTGCCCGGCCGGCGGGCAGGCCGGCCCGGACTACGGCCCGGTCTACCAGGACTGGCACCCCGGGCTGCACGGCCCGCACACCTACGGCACCAGCCACGGCACCTTCAGCACCGGGCACGGCACGTTCGGGTCCGGGCACCGTACCGACCACGGCACCGGGCACGGGACCTTCGGGTCCGGGCACGGCACGTTCGGGTCCGGGCACGGCACCGACCATGGTTCCGGGCACGGCACGTTCGGGTCCGGGCACGGCACGTTCGGGTCCGGGCACGGCACCGACCACGGCACCGGGCACGGCACCGGGCACGGGACCTTCGGATCCGGCCACGGCACTAACCACGGCACTGGTGGGTCCGGGCACGGCACCCACCATGGCACTGGCGGGTCCGGCGGCAACGGCACCAACGGGTCCGGCGGATCCGGGTCCGGCGGGTCGGGCTCCGGTACTGGCGGGACGAGCGGGTCTGGTTCCGGCGGTAATGGGACCAATGGCTCCGGCTCTGGCACCGGCAGCGGGTCCGGCGGCAGCGGCGGATCGAGCGGGTCCGGCACGGGCGGGACGAGCGGGTCTGGTTCCGGTGGGAGCGGCGGCTCCGGCGGTAACGGGACTAACGGCTCCGGCTCCGGCAGCGGCAGCAGTGGGTCTGGCGGCAGCGGCGGGGCGAGCGGCTCCGGCGGGTCGCTGATCACCGTGACCACCGGCGGGCTGCCGTCGGCCGGGTCGCTAGTCACCGTCAACGGCACCGGCATCACTGCCGGGACCGGCACCGGCACCGGGGCATCCGGGACCGGGAACGGGTCGCTGATCACCGTCAACGTCGGCGGGCAGTCCTCGAATGGGTCGCTGATCTCGGTTAACGGCACCGGATCCGGCACCGCGGCCCCGGCCGGCGGCTCTGCTTCCGCCGGGACCACGGCCGGCACCGGCACCGGATCATCAACGAACGGGTCGCTGGTCGCGGTCAACGCGGGCGGCCTGCCCACCACCGGGGCCGGGTCCGTGGTCTCGGTCAACGGCGGGACCCCGGCCGGAACCGGGTCCGGGTCGCTCATCACGGTCAACGCGGGCAGTGCCCCGCAGCCCGGCTCGCCGATGGCAGGCAGTGGCACCGGCACCGGCGGCGCCGTGCAGGGCGTCACCGGCACCCTGGGGTTGTGACAGCACCCAGGCGGTAACCCGCAACAGATGGTGAGGTGATCCGGGGCGTGCCCCGGCCGGGATGACGGGAACCTGGCCGGGGGCACGCCCCGGCACCCACCGCCAAACCAAGCTGCCGACCAGGAACAGGTGATCCTACAGACCGCACCCACAGCCGAAACAGACGACGCTGGCGTCAGCCCAGTTCGCCGTAGCCCGGATCGATGACTTCCGGGTCGACGCCGAGGATCTCGGCGAACTCTTCCACCACCACGTCGAAGACGAGTTCGCTCAGTTCGTCCTCGTCCTCGGCCCGTGCGAGCAACGGGCGCCGGAACAGCACGATGCGAGGTCCCGTGGCCGGATTCCCCGGATCGGTGGTATCCGGCGAGCCGCGGACGATGCGGGCGAGCGGTATGCCGTCCTCACCGATGGTGTCGAAGTCGGGGACTTCCTGGACCGCGAACTCCACATCGGAAAGCTCGGTCTCCCAGCGCGGCTCGAGCCGCGCGACGGCTTCAAGCACGAGGTCGTCGAACTGCTGGGCCCGGCTGCGGTACAGCGGAACTCCGGGCGGGACCAGCCTGCCGCGCAGCCCGCGTCCGTGGCGGTCACGCCGCCTCGGACGGGCGCTCGAAGCGGGCCGGGGGCCGTCCTCGCTGGTCTGCACAGTTACCGAGCGTATCGGATTGCGCCCGCTGGTCGGCACACCCGTAGCGAGACGGAGCAACACGCGCAAAGCACGACACGAAAATGGTGCCGGCGTCGGGGTGATGGCGTTACCGCCCCCGGGCGGATAGCGTCACCGTTGTATCCGATGCCGTCCCAAGGGTTCCGGGACACGGTCTCCAGCGCGACGTGAGCGAGGTGGGCTGGTGGGTTCCCGTTGCTGCTCGCGCACCGCGTGTAAGCATCCTCCCGTCTACACGCTGACGTACGTGTACCGCGACTCCACCGCGGTGCTCGGCCCGCTGGCCGCGTACACCGAGCCGCACTGCTACGACCTGTGCGAGAAGCACGCCGGCCGGCTGACCGCGCCGCGCGGGTGGGACGTGGTGCGGCTGCCGCTGGAACCGGCCGCCGACCGCGCCGATGACCTGGAGGCGCTCGCGAACGCGGTGATGGAAGCGCCGCCTGTCGGGCGGGCCGACAAGGAGCCCGTGGGCCAGGGCGTCGAGGTCGGTCGGCGCGGCCACCTGCGCGTGCTGCGTTCGGGCCCCCCGCAGGACCGATAAGCTCGGCAGAGCCGCCCCAGTCGGTACGGCACGCACTGGTCACGGGAAGCAGGTTCTGCAGTGGGTGATCTCGCCAGCATCGTCAAGGCGTATGACATCAGAGGCGTGGTCCCTGACCAGCTTGACGAGGGCGTGGCGGAAGCGGTCGGTGCGGCGTTCGCCAGGCTGACCGGAGCCAAGACCGTGGTCACCGTGCACGACATGCGCGCCTCCTCGGGCCCGCTCGCGGACGCGTTCGGCCGCGGCGCGGCGTCGCAGGGCGCCGACGTGCTGGCCTCGGGGCTGGGCTCGACCGACATGCTGTACTACGCCAGCGGTGACCTCGGCATCCCGGGCGCGATGGTCACGGCCAGCCATAACCCGCCGCAGTACAACGGGATCAAGCTGTGCCGCGCGGGCGCGAAGCCCGTGGGCATCGAAACGGGCCTGAAAGACATTCAATCTTTGGCCGAACGACCGATGGTTCCCGCCCCGGTCCCCGGCACCGTCACGAGCCGCGACCTGCTGCCGGGCTACGCGGAACACCTCAGGAAACTGGTCGACCTGTCCGCGATGAGGCCGCTGACCGTGGCGGTGGACGCCGGCAACGGGATGGCGGGTCTCACGGTCCCCGCGGTCTTCGAGGGCCTGCCGATCTCCCTGGTCCCGCTCTTCTTCGAGCTGGACGGCACCTTCCCGAACCACGAGGCCAACCCCATCGACCCGGAGAACCTGCGCGACCTGCAGCGCGCGGTGATCGAGCATCACGCCGACATCGGGCTCGCCTTCGACGGTGACGCCGACCGGTGCTTCGTGGTGGACGAGCGAGGCGAGATCGTCTCACCCTCGACGCTCACCGCGCTGATCGCGACCCGCGAACTGGCCCGCGAGCCGGGCGCGACGATCATCCACAACCTGATCACCTCCCGCGCCGTCCCCGAGATCATCAGGGAGCACGGCGGCGTCCCGGTGCGGACCAGGGTCGGCCACTCGTTCATCAAGGCTAAGATGGCAGAGCGCGCCGCGGTATTCGGCGGTGAGCACTCCGGGCACTTCTACTTCAGGGATTTCTGGTTCGCGGACTCGGGCATGCTCGCCGCGCTGCACGTGCTTGCCGCGCTGGGCGAGCAGAACGGACCGCTGTCCCGGCTGCTCGCCGGGTATTCCAGGTACCACGCCAGCGGCGAGCTCAACTCCCTGGTCGCCGATCAGGCCGGGACGACGGCGCGGGTCAAGCGGGCGTTCGCGGGACGGCCCGGCGTCAAGACAGAAGAGCTTGACGGGCTCACCGTCAGCGCCCGCACCTGGTGGTTCAATCTGCGCCCTTCTAACACCGAGCCGCTGCTACGGCTTAATGTCGAGGCAGACACCGAGGAGACGATGACCGCCGTGCGCGATGAGGTGCTCGGCATGGTCAACCGAACCGCGGACTGATGACGCCGTAACCGCGGGAAGGAGAATCTCATGCTCATCGACGGGTGGCTCCTTGACATCCTGGCGTGCCCGCAGTGCCACGCACCGTTGCGGGCCGACGAGGACGCCAGCGAGCTGGTGTGCACCAATGCCGAATGCGGGCTGGCCTACCCGGTCCGCGACGATATCCCTGTGCTGCTGGTGGAAGAGGCCAGGCGGCCTGGCGAACAGGCGTGAGCGAGGGCCTGGACGACTGGCGCGGGACGGAATTCGTCCTGGCCGCCGACCGGCTCGACACGCCCGACGTCATCGCGGCCGCGGATCCCGGCGACGTGCTGCGCCAGGTGGCGTCGTCGGCGGCCCAGGTGCGCACCGCGCTGCGATCGTGCCAGGAGAGCGACCTGTCGGCCTTCACGCCGGACGCCCGGCCGCGCGCGATCGTCGCGGCCGGGCTGGGCAGTTCGGGCATAGCGGCCGAGATGCTCCACGCCCTGGTCGGGCAGGGCAGCCCGGTTCAGGTCGTGGCCTCGCGGGGCGGGCGCCTGCCCGGCTGGGTGGGGGCCGCCGACGTGGTGATCGCGGCGTCCGGCTCGGGCACCACCGCCGAGACGCTGGCCATCGCGGCCGAGGCGGCCCGGCGCGGCTGCCGCCTGGCCGGCGTCGGAGCCGAGGGTTCGCCGCTGCACCGCATCGCCGAGCAGGCCCGCGCTCCCTTCATCCCCGCCGTCCCGGCCGGGCTGCCGAGATCGATGCTGTGGAGCCTGGCCATCCCGCTGCTGGTGATCGCGGAGCGGCTCGGCGTGGCCCGGATCGAGCCGGACGTCTACGAGCTGGCCGCGGGCCGGCTCGAGGAGGTGTCCCACCAGTGCCTGCCGGCCAGCGAGTCGTTCGTCAACCCGGGCAAGTCGCTGGCCCTCGACCTGGCGGGCGCGCTGCCCGTGGTGTGGGCGACGACGGAGCTGAGCGCGGTCGCCGCGCACCGGTTCGCCAGCCAGCTCAGCGAGAACGCCAAGTACCCGGCGATCGTCGGCGTGCTGCCCGAGGCCGCCTACGACCAGCTCGCCGCGTTCGACGGGCCGTTCGCCCCGGCTTCGCGCCCGCCCGCGGCCGGTGCCGGGCCTGAGCACCTGCCGCAGGAGGCGTCCGACCTTCCGGATCTGCCCTGGGACCTGGACTATGACGAGACCGAGGCCGAGATCAGCGGGTTCACCGCGCTGCGCCTGGTGCTGATTACCGACCCGGGGCAGGAGCCCCGGGTCGACGCGCAGCAGGCCGCGGTCACCGAGATCGCGGCCCAGCGCGGGATCGGGCTGTCCGAGCTGGCCATGGACGGCGAGCATCCGCTGGTGCGGCTGGCAGGCGTCCTGCAGCTCGTCGACTACGCCAGCGTGTACCTGGGCATCGCGTCCGGGATCGACCCCGGCCAGGCCGCGGCGATCGCCGATCTGTCGGCGCGGCTCGAGTAGCCGTGCGCGAGTGCGTGGCGTGACATGAGGGCAGTATTCGCCGCGCTCGCCGCCAACCTCGGCATCGCGGTGACGAAGTTCGTCGCGTTCCTGTTCACCGGGTCCGCGTCGATGCTCGCCGAGGCCGTGCACTCGATGGCCGACACCGGCAACGAGGTGCTGCTGATCATCGGCCGGGGACGGTCAAGGCGGCCCAGGTCGGAGGAACACCCGTTCGGCTTCGGGCGGGAGCGCTACTTCTACGGGTTCGTGGTCTCGGTCATGCTGTTCACCGTCGGAGCGACCTTCTCGGCCTACGACGGCGTGCACAAGATCCTGGACCCTGCGCGGGTGCACTCGGCCGTGGTCGACTTCGTGGTGCTGGCCTTGTGTGCGGTGCTCGAGGCCTTCTCGCTGCGCACCGGGATCCGCGAGGCGAACCAGGTGCGCGGCACTCGCAGCTGGGGCGCCTTCATCCGGCGGACGAAGGCCCCGGAACTGCCGGTGGTCCTGCTCGAGGACCTCGCCGCGCTGATCGGCCTGGCCTTCGCCTTCACGGGCGTGGCGCTATCGGCCCTCACCAGAGACGGGCGGTGGGACGGCGTAGGCTCGCTGGCCATCGGCCTGCTGCTCGCCACGGCGGCGGCCATCCTGGCGGTGGAGACCAAGAGCCTGCTGATCGGCGAGGCGGCCAGTGCAGAGGCGCAGGCGGAGATAGTCGCCGCGCTCGAGGACGGGCCCGAGCTGCTCCGGGTCATCCACCTGCGGACAGTGCACATCAGCCCGGATTCACTCCTGGTCGCCGCGAAGGTCGCGGTCCGCGACACCGACTCCGCCGCGCAGGTCGCGGCCGGCATCGACGCGGCGGAACGGCGCGTCCGCGTCGCCGTCCCGATCGCCAACACGATCTACCTGGAACCCGACATCTACCGCCCGTCCGAGGCCGACCAGACCGACCCGTCGGTCCGCTCCGTCCTCCGCGGCCGCGCGCCCGAAGCCCCGCGCCCCGGTCGTCCAGAAGACCCCGGAGCCCGGTAAGACCGAATACGGCATAGTTTCGCCATTTCGCCGCAAATCGGCGTCTTCCTGCCGAAGCCGGACGCCCGTGCCGCACTGGATAATGCCGACGTCGGCCGCACGACCATCTGGATTCGTGGCTCGGCCCGCGGCGCGAGCGAGCGCCCTGCCCGGCCAAGCCCGGACCAGGACGATTCGGTTACGTCCGCGCATTGACGCGGAGCGCCGGATTCTGTTGTGGTATACCCGGGCCTTAGTGTGCGCTTAGGGGGGTCGGGCGTGGATAGCTTGTACACGAAAACCAGGACCGCGGGACGAATGCCTGGTGGCGGCATTTCCCGTCGGCCGCTGCACGTGATAATCCTCGCTGACTGCTCGGGGTCGATGAAAGGCGAGAAGATCCAGCAGCTGAACTTCGCGATCCGCGAAATGGTGCAGGACCTTGCGAGCTGGGAAGAGGAGCAGGGGCGGGCGCAGGTACTCGTCCGGGCCATCAAGTTCGCGAACGAGCCGAGATGGCACGTGCCGGAGCCGGTTCCCGTCCGGAGGTTGGAGTGGTCCAACCTGGCCGTCGTGCCGGAAGGGCTGACGTACATGGGCCCGGCGTTCCAGATGGCGGCCTCCGTGCTGGGCCACGGCCAGCTGCCAGACCGGGCCTTCAACCCGGTCCTCCTGCTGGTCACCGACGGGAAGCCCACCGACGAGCGGCAGGAATTCGAGGCCGGTCTGGATGCGATCATGTCCCAGCGGGCCGGCCGCGATGCCCTTCGGATGGCGGTCGCCATCGGCAGCGACGCCAGGTCCGATGCTCTGACCAGGTTCATCGCCAACCCGGATATTCCTGTTCTGGTGGCGAGCGAGCCGGACCAGATAGCCGACCGCATCCGCCTGGTAACCCTGACCGTCACCGGCGCCCGCTCCTTCTCTAACGACCTGGACGAGGGTGGCCAGGTGGCCGTTGACCCCGACATACCGGTCTGAGCCATGGCGCCCGATGACCGCGCGAGGGACGCTGCAGGCGCCTCGGTCCAGGTGCTGCCGTGGCGAGTCCACACGGGCAGCGCGATTGGCGCTGGACACGTTAGGGACGGTCGGCCCAACGAGGATGCGGTAGCGCACCAGCTGGCGCGGCCGCCAGGCGGGCCGGCTCTGCTCGTGGCGGCGGTCGCCGACGGGCACGGTGACGCCCGGTATTTCCGCAGCGACCGGGGGGCGAAGATGGCCGTCGCGGCGGGCATCTCGGCGATGCAGGACTGGGCGGCGACCATGCCGGGCGATCTCGGCGAGATCAAGCTCAGTCTGCGGCACGCCCTGGTACCCAGCGTGGTGACGCGCTGGAATGCAGCGGTGGCCGCCGACATGAGCGAGGACGAGTTCACCGCGGCCGAGCGCGCCATGCTGGCCGACCTGGGGCTGCCGCCGCCGACCGCCTACGGCTCGACGTTGCTGATCGGCGCGTTCACCGCAGATTACGCGGTCTTCGCGCAGATCGGTGACGGCAGCATCGTCGCCGTGTGGCCCGACGGGCGGTGGGCCAGCCCGGTGCCCGGTGATAGCCGGCTGGACGGGACGCACACCACCAGCCTGTGCCAGGCCGACGCGGTCGCTTCCTTCCGGATCGGGGCCGTCCAACTCGCCGCCCGGCCCCTGTACGCGGCGCTCCTCGCCACCGACGGCTACGGCAACGCGCAGGCGGACGACCGCTGGGAGACCGGCGTGGCGGCGGACCTGGCTCAGTTCGGGCTTGAACACGACCAGGAGTGGTTCTCGTCCCAGGTCCCGGATTGGGCCGCGCAGTGTGCCTCGTCAGCGGGCAGCGCCGATGACGTCTCGATCGCCCTGGTCATCAACTCAGCGGTCAGGCCCAGCAGCGGGCTGGTGCGGCCCGGCTCGGGTCGGCGGCCTCCAGCCGTGACGGTCCCGGCGCGAACGGTCCCGGCGCGGCCGCCCGGACCCCGCGAGCCGTCCTTGCCGCCGCCAGTGCCCGCAGACGAGCGGCGCGGTCCACTCCCGGATCGAACCGACGGCGAGCCAGACGGCCGCCGGGCGGGCCGGCGCCGGAACCGGGCCTGGGCGGGGATCGCCACCGCGGCCGTGGCGCTCGTGGTCGGCCTGCTGCTCGCCCTCCTGCTGTCCGGTCACGGCCCGCGTGCGGTCCCGCCCGTGCCTTCGCACCGGCCGAGTCCGTCTGCGCCGCGCTTGCCGAATCAGTCTGCGACGCGCTTGCCGAGTCAATCTGCGACGCGGCCGCCGAGCCAGCCTGCGCTGGGCCAGCCGAGCCGCAGTTCGTCGGCCGGCGCCGGCGTCCCACGGGCTGGCCAGGGCTCCAGCACCCCGGCCGCGGGTCTGTCCGCCGGCCCGACGCCATCTACCCCTCCGGCCCAGCACGCTGAAGGAGATGGCGGACATGACTGAACTGCAGGACGGTGAGCTGGCCCGCTTGCAGTCCAGCGGTGAGACCCTGCGCGTCGGCAGGCGCCTGGGCGGCGGCGCCCAGGCTGCTGTTTACCTGGCTGAGATGAACGGTCGGCAGTTCGCGCTGAAATGGTACGCGTCCCGGCAGGACCCCAGAATCGCCGAGCGGTCAGCCGCGAACCTCACTTCGCTGGTCAAGCGGGACAAGCCGCGGCACGACGCGTTCTTCTGGCCGATCGACATGGTGGAATGCCCGCGGCGCGGCGGTTTCGGCTATGTCATGCCCCTGATGGCGACGCGGTTCGTGTCGCTGGCGCCCATGCTCGACGCGGCTGAGCTACCGGGTTTCCCGACGCTGATCCAGATCGGGATCAATCTCGCCGACGCGTTCGTTGCGCTGCACAGGGCAGGTCTGTGCTACCGCGATATCAGTTTCGGCAACGTTTACGTTGACCCGGAATCAGGCGACGTGGCCGTCATCGACAATGACAATGTCGGGGAAAACGGCAGCGAGAGCATGGTATGGGGAACATGGGGGTTCATGGCTCCCGAGGTTGTCAGGGAAGAAAAGCCGCCGTCGGCCGAGACGGATCTGTTCTCACTGGCGATCTTCCTGTTCTACCTGTTCTGCTTTGGCCATCCGCTCGAGGGAAAGGCGATCGAAGCCTCCTACCGCGGGGACGGTAACCGGCGTTCCTCCGAGCAGGAGATCCTGGTGAAACATCACGGCCAGAAGCCGGTTTTCATCTTCGATCCCGGCGACGACTCGAACCGGCCGCTCCCGGATGCCCGGCCGTGGTTCTGGTGGCCTGTTTACCCGAAATTCTTCCGCCACCTGTTCGTCCAGTCGTTCACCACCGGCCTGGCCGCTTCCATGCTCACCGGGCGGCTGGCCGAGAGCGTCTGGCTGAAGGGCCTGCATCGGCTGAGCGACTGCCTGCGGCAGTGCGACACCTGCGGGGCGGCGATTTTTTACGACCCCGATGACGCCGGGTACCGGTGCTGGTCGTGCGGGACGATCCCGCCGCCGCCGCTGCTGCTCAGCACGCCTGGCCACGCCCTGGTCCTCGCCACCGGCGCCGTCCTGACCGGGCGTCATCTCAAGTTGCCGGCCGCGATGGCCGGCCGCGTCCTGGGCCAGGTGGAGGCTGATCCACGCTATCCGGGAATCCTGCTGCGGAACCTGACCGGCGAGGCATGGACGATCAAGCCTGCCGGAGAGGACGCCAGGCGGGTGCAGCCGGGGCAGCGCATGCTGGCCCGGCCGATGACCATCGAGCTGGCGGGAAGGCAGGCGGTCCTCAGGCGTGCGCCGGGGGGCGAGGGCGGATGATGAACGCCCGGCGTTGGGCGGCTTCGATGCATATCGGGAGGGCGGGGTCCCTGCCCGGGAAGGGGGGGACTGGTGATGGCGACGAGTGATTGGGGTGACACCGCCCGGGCTCGCGCGGCGCTTGCTGTCGTGGTGCAGAAGAAGGGGGTCGCGGCCTTGTCCGACCGGGACCTGCTGTCCGGCATGCTGGGAGATCTGATGCCGGACTCGCCGCCGCGGGAGTGCAGTGCCCTGGCGGCGGCTGCGGAGGCGGACGTGCCGGGCAGGCTCAGGGAACGCCAGGCGCAGGACATCAGCGCGGGGACCGCCGTCGCGCAGGCGGCCGGCCTGCTGGAGGAGCGTACCGGCCTGTCGCCGGAGGCGTGCTGGTGGGCGACGCGGCTGATGGCCGAGGCGATCGGCCTGCGCCTGGTCGACCAGCCCTCGCCCGCGCCCCGTCCCCAGCCCGAACCTACGATCACGACCCCGACGCCCACCCCACGCCCAGCTCCAGCCCCTACGCCGGCCCCGACCCCAATGCGAGCCCCGACCCCGACCCCGACGCCAGTGCCAACTCCAACCCCACCGTCGCCGTCGGCCAGGCGCGGCCCGGCCGCCGTGGCCGGCTGGGCTGCGCTCATCTGCGCCCTGTCGATACCACTGCAGACGCTGGCCACTGGCGGTGTAGCCGCGTCGTACGGTTGGGCGCTAACGCTTTCCGGCCTCACCCTGATCATCGCGGCAGTGCTGGCGCTACGTGACAGGTCAAGGAACCTCGGCGTCGGCCTTGTCTTTGGCGCCGCGTTGGCCGTGGTTAACTATTTCATCGAGCTCATCGTCGTCTCCGGGGAAGGCGCTGGAGGCGTAGCCGGTTCGGTGATCACCACGGTGACGGCCCTGATCGCCGGAATCGGTGCGACGGCATTCTTCGCGCGCGAGATCCGCGGAAGCAACCTGCGCGGCTGGCTCGCCGCGGCCTACTGCCTCGCCGGAATTGGCTTCGTCGCGGCCTACAACCCGGGAAGTGTGCAGGTTCTCTCCATCGGGGGCTGGGTGACAGTTCTGGGCTTGGTCGGACCCGGTGTTCATGGCCGGTTCCTGTTCGTCGGCGTAGTCGCCATCGTGACGCTCGTCCTGCCGCCGGTGATTGCCGTGCTGCTGCCCGCGGGAACCGCGATCCGGGCAGGCGTGATCGCAGGCTGGCTGGCGGTCAACGTAGCCTCAATGGTCGCCATATCGGTGAACGCGACTGAGCCAAGTCTCCGGCCCGCGCCCGGTTTTTGGGCTTCCTGGGCTCTGTGCGTTATCGCGCTGACCCTCGGCATCGCCTTGCTGGTCGGCGACCGCAGTCGGCGTGCGCTGAGCAATCAGCCGACCTTGGTCAGCTGACCAGCATGGCCGTTGTTCTCCCCCGAGCCTAGCCCCCGGGGGAGGCCGCACGTAATATGTGCTGGCCAGTGCCAGTGGGACGCGGCAGTAACTGAGGGGAATGCCAGATGAAGGTTCCGGGTGTCTTCTATCACGCCAAGACCATCAGGGACGTGCCGGCCGGCACGGTGATCTTCGAGGAGGGAAGCCCAGGGACTGAGATGTTCGGCATCGTGGAGGGGGAGGTGGAGCTCCGCAGGTCCAGCGGCGCGACCCGCAGGCTCGGCCCCGAGGAAACCTTCGGTGAGATGGCGCTCATCGACCGCTCCCCGCGCAGCGGGACGGTGGTCGCGGTGGCCGATACCAAGCTGGCGGTGATCGACCGGCCGACGTTCCTGTTCCTGGTTCAGGAGACGCCGATGTTCGCGCTGCAGGTGATGTCGAGCCTGGCCGACCTGTTGCGCGACTGAGAACGCGGCGCGGCACCGGGTTCGGCGCTCACCTCGGTTCGCGGGCGGGACATAGCGAGGATAGGCAAGTTGCTTGCATATCTGTAGTATGCCCGGGTCGTTCTCGCGCGGTCAACGGGAGAGCAGGCGCAGGGCGCGTTCCTTCTCGAAGTCCAGCGCCCTGCCCGCCGGGGCGGGAACGCGGCCGACCCGCCGGCCTAGGTCGGCCACCGCCGCGCGGACCTGCGGTTCGGCGAGCACGCGCAACCCGAACGAGAGCGAGGTGGGGCTGATGTCGTAGCGCCGCTCGAGTTCGAGCGCCGCGGCGACGGCCTCGAGGTCCGCCTCGCTGAACCGCCGGTGCGAGGGCCCGGCCGGGTCGTCGCGGACCGGCGGGAGCAGCCCGAGATCCTCGCGGTAGCGGAGCATGCGGGCCGACGTTCCCAGCCGCCGGGCGGCCTCCGTGATGCGCATGGACAGATTCTAACAATTTTGTGTCAAGAACAATGGCTAGCGCGTGCGTCGGCCGCCCCCCGTCCCGTAGCGTGTGAGCGAGGCGAGGCACCACCGCCCGTTCGGACTAAGGAAACAGGAGAGCCCATGTCCGCGGATCAGCTTCCGTACCGCGTTGCCGACCTTTCGCTCGCCGCGTTCGGGCGCAAGGAGATCCAGCTGGCCGAGCACGAGATGCCCGGCCTGATGGCGGTGCGCGCCGAGTACGCGCCCAGCCAGCCGCTGCGCGGGGCGAAGATCACCGGCTCGCTGCACATGACCGTGCAGACGGCGGTGCTGATCGAGACGCTGGTCGCGCTCGGCGCCCAGGTTCGCTGGGCGAGCTGCAACATCTTCTCCACCCAGGATCACGCCGCCGCGGCCGTGGCGGTCGGGCGGGACGGCACGCCCGACGACCCGCGCGGCATCCCGGTCTTCGCCTGGAAGGGCGAGACGCTCGAGGAGTACTGGGAGTGCACCGAGCTGGCGCTGACCTGGCCGGACGGGGATGGTCCCAACATGATCGTCGACGACGGCGGCGACGCCACCCTGCTCGTGCACAAGGGCGCCGAGTACGAGCAGGCCGGCGGGGTCCCCTCGCCCGCCGCCGACGACCCCGAGGAGTGGCGGATCATCCTGGACCGCCTGCGCAACTCGCTCGCCGACCACCCGGGCAAGTGGACGCGGGTCGCCGCCAGCGTCAAGGGCGTGTCCGAGGAGACCACCACCGGCGTGCACCGGCTGTACGAGATGGCCCGGGCGGGCACGCTGCGCTTCCCGGCCATCAACGTCAACGACTCGGTGACCAAGTCCAAGTTCGACAACAAGTACGGCTGCCGGCACTCGCTCATCGACGGCATCAAGCGCGGCACGGACGTCCTGATCGGCGGGAAGGTCGCCGTGGTATGCGGGTACGGCGACGTCGGCAAGGGGTGCTCGGAGTCGCTGCGCGGGCAGGGCGCGCGCGTGATCGTCACCGAGGTCGACCCGATCTGCGCGCTGCAGGCGGCGATGGACGGCTACCAGGTCGCGACGCTGGAGGACGTGGTGTCCACGGCCGACATCTTCGTCACCGCGACCGGCAACCGCGACGTGATCACCGCCGAGGACATGAGCCGGATGAAGCACCAGGCGATCGTCGGCAACATCGGCCACTTCGACAACGAGATCGACATGGCCGGCCTGGCCGCCTGGCCCGGCGTCCGCCGGATCAACATCAAGCCTCAAGTGGACGAGTGGGCCTTCCCGGACGGGCACGCCATCATCGTGCTGTCCGAGGGCCGGCTGCTGAACCTCGGCAACGCCACCGGGCACCCGAGCTTCGTGATGTCGAACAGCTTCACCAACCAGGTGATCGCGCAGGTCGAGCTGTTCACCAGGGCAGGGGAGTACCCGGTGGGCGTGTACACGCTGCCGAAGCACCTGGACGAGAAGGTGGCGCGGCTGCACCTGGACGCGCTCGGCGTCAGGCTCACCCAGCTGACCAAGGAGCAGGCGGACTACATCGGGGTCAGCGTCGACGGGCCGTACAAGCCGGAGACCTACCGTTACTGACCCCACGGCGCGAGGGGAGGTCGCCGACCCCGGTCTGGCGCGGGACGGCGACGCCCGCATCCGCTACGCCGAGCGGGCCATGCCGCTGATGGCCGGGCTCATGCCGCGGTTCACCCTCCAGCGGCCCTTCGAGGGGCTGACCGTCGCGGCGTGCCTGCACGTCACGGCCGAGACCGCGATGCTCGTGCGGCTGCTCCGCGCCGGCGGCGCGGCCGTGCGCCTGGCCGCGTCCAACCCGCTGTCCACCCAGGACGACATCGCCGCGGCGCTCGCCGTGCGGTACGGGATCGCGGTCTTCGCCCGGGCCGGGGTGGACCGCCGCGGCTACTACCGCCACATCGAGCAGGCCGTCGGCGACGGGCCGGGCGGCCCCGACCTGATCATCGACGACGGCGGTGACCTGGTGAACACGCTGCACACGAGCGCCGCGTCGGCGCTGCCCGCCGTCCGGGGCGGCTGCGAGTCGACCAGCACCGGCGTGATCAGGCTGCGCCGGATGGCCGCCGAGGGCGCGCTCGCGTTCCCGGTCGTGGCGGTGAACGATACGCCCGCCAGGCGCCTGGTCGAGGGCACGTGCGGGACCGGGCAGTCGGTGATCGACGGCATCCTGCGCGCGACCAACACGCTGCTGGCGGGCAAGACCGTCGTCGTGGCCGGCTTCGGGGCGAGCGGCCGCGGCGTGGCCGAGCGGGCCCGCGGGTCCGGCGCCCAGGTCATCGTCACCGAGATCGATCCGGTCCGGGCCCTGGACGCGTCGTTGCAGGGTTTCCGGGTGCTGCCGATGGCGCAGGCCGCGGCGCTCGGCGAGCTGTTCATCACCGCGACAGGATCGTGCGACGTGATCGGCGCGGCGCACGTCGCGGCGATGCGGGACGGGGCCATCCTGGCCAACGCCGGGCACTTCGACGCCGAGATCGACGTCCGCGCGCTGGCCGGGCTCGCGGCCGCGGTGCACCGTGACGTGAGGCCGCACGTCGACGCCTACGACCTCGGTGACGGCCGGACCGTCCTGCTGCTCGCCGAGGGGCGCGTGGTGAACCTCGTCGCGGCCGAGGGCCATCCCCCTGAGGTGATGGACGTGGCGTTCGGCATCGAGGCGCTCGCGCTGGCCTGGCTGGCGGGCAACGTCGGCAAGCTCCCGGCCGGCGTGCACGACGTGCCCGCGGACATCGACGCCGAGGCGGCCCGGCTTGTGCTGGCCACGATGGGTGTGTCGGTCGACGCGCTCACCGCCGCCCAGCAGGCCTACCGGGAATCCTGGCGGATCGGCTCCTGAGCCGCCGGCCCCCCAGGGCCGTTTCAAATCCTGAGCCGCCGGCCCCCAGGGCCCGTTTCAAATCCCGAGCCCCTGCCCCAGGGCCCGGTTCCGAATCCTGAGCCGCCCGGCGCTGGGGCCTTTTTCGAACCATCGACTGCGGGCATCCCTTAGAGCGCGGTGGCAGTCAGGCTCTGCTCCTCGGCGGTCTGCGGGGGAATCTCGACTGTCGGCGTGCCCGCAGCAGGCGGCCTGGTCAGCACCAGCCACGCCACCAGCCCGATCGGGTACACGAAGTATCCCCATCTGGTGGCGGGGGCCAGCGTGAACACGGCCGCGAGCGCCACGGCCAGGCGCCACGCGGCGGCGCGCACGTCGGCGGGCGGGCGGACGATGAGCGAGATCGCGAAGCCGAGCCCGACCGCCACCACCAGGCCGACCGCGGCCCAGTGACCTGCCATCCCGGTTATGGCGAGCAGGTGTCCGGGCAACGGGCTGGCCGCCGGCGTCTTGTAGTAGGTGAGGCCGAGCGGGAACAGCACGGTGTTCTGCACGAACGACGACGGATTGGCCAGCGCCGTCGGGGCCATCGCGGCCGAAAGGACTCCGGCCGTGACGATCGTCACCCCGATGAAGCGCCACGCGTTGCGGGCCCCGTCCCGCGCGGAGAGCATCGCGCCGAGGACGGGGACCGCGGGCCAGGCGGTCGCCTTCATCGCGCACGCGACCCCTAGGGCGACGGCGGCGCGGACCACCCCGGACGGGCGGGCGATCAGCGCCAGGGTGAGGAACATCAGCGCGATCACCGGCGGATCGGTGATGCCGACCGCGAGCGGGAGCGCGATCATCGGGGAGGCGGCGATGAACACGGTGGACAGCAAGACATTGTGCCGGCACGGCTCGCAGTGCCGGTGTGGCGCCGCGACGGCGAACGCCGCCCAGATCAAGGCGACGGACACCAGGGTGAGCCAGATCCGGGGATCGGCGATCAGCCCGGTCGCGCCGAGCGCCCGCGGCAGCCCGAACACCGCCATCACCGGCATGTACGGGTTATACGACAGGTAGCTCGTCACCTGCGCCTGCGGCAGGTAGGGGGTGCCGTGCTGGAGCAGCAGCATCGCCGACCGCGAGATCACCTGGACCTCGGCGGTCGGCGCCACCCGGGTGGCCAGCCAGATCACCGGGGCGGCCATGGCTCCGGCCAGCGACACGAACAGCGGCACGAGCATCGGAACGTTCCTGCGCCGGGTGAGCCAGCAGATGAGCGTGGTCAGCCCGTATCCCGCGGCAGCCCAGATCGCCCAGGTCCGGTCGGCGCGTCCGGTGTCCACGACCAGAACGATCGCGTAGATTGTGAACGCGCCGTTCGCGGCCAGGAGCCTGCCCCAGGTCAGCCAGTGCTGATGGAGGGGCGCTGGGTGATCTTCTGCCACGTCCATGCGCTCCACTGTGCCCGGCACCCGCCCGTTCACGCGTCGTTCCCCGTTGCCTGTTGAGCTGTTGCCAAAATCACCGGTAGAACTGCCCCCGAAAGCAGGTAAATCAGCCTATCACCATGCGTTATCATGCGGTCTTCCGGGTCGCAGGCAGGGGTCACGCTACGGCAGCTTCCAGTCGACGGGGGCGCCGCCCGCCGCTTCAAGGAGGCGGTTGGCCCCGCTGAACGGGCGAGAGCCGAAGAACCCGCCGGCGGCCGAATACGGGCTCGGGTGAGCCGACTCGATGCGCCCGATGCCGTCCAGCAGCGGCGCGAGCGTCCGCGCGTCGCGCCCCCACAAGATTGCCACCAGCGGGGCCGTCGTACGCGCGGCGAGCGCCCTGATGGCCTGCTCGGTCACCTCCTCCCAGCCCTTGCCCCGGTGCGATCCCGGCTGGCCCGGCTGCACGGTCAGCACCCGGTTCAGCAGCAGCACGCCCCGCTCGCTCCACGGGGTGAGGTCCCCGGTGGTGGGCGTCGGGTACCCGAGGTCGTCAGAGTACTCGCGGAAGATGTTGATCAGGCTTCCCGGCAGCCGCCGCACCTCGGGCCCGACGGAGAAGGACAGGCCGACGGCGTGCCCGGGCGTCGGGTAAGGGTCCTGGCCGACGATCAGCACTCGCACGTCGGCGAACGGCCGCTTGAAGGCCCGCAGCACGTTCTCGCCAGCGGGCAGGTACCGGCGCCCGGCGGCGACTTCGGCCCGCAGGAAGTCGCCCATCGCCGCGATCCGGCCCGCCACCGGCTCGAGCGCGTCGGCCCACCCCGGGTCCACGATCGCGCGCAACGGCTCCGCCATGGGCAGCTACTTTAGCCCAGTCAGGGTACCCCGCCGGCCCAGCCGGCGCCCTGCCGCCCCGTCATAGCCCGCTGGGCCCGGCAGTCGGCCACGCCCGCGCGGTAGCGCCGCCGCGCCGGTCCACCGCCGCGGTGAACTCGGCCGCGTCGCGCGGCGCCGCGCCGCCTTGGTCGTTGTTGAAGTACGCGTACACGTCGCGATCAGAGGGCCAAGTGGCCACGACCCGCTCGGCCCACCCCTCCAGCGCGGCCCGGCTGTACCGGGGCCACGGGCTGGCGTCGCCCTCGTGCAGCCGCAGGTATCCCCAGTCCGCCGTCCGCCACAGCGGGGACAGCGCGGATCCTTGCCGGTCCGCCCAGCACAGGGCTGCGTTCGCCCCGGCGAGCACCTCCCGCACCTCGTCGGTCCACCACGACGGGTGCCTGGGCTCGACCGTGACCCGCACCGCGGCCGGAAAGCTGCGCAGGCACTCGCGCAGCAACCCGGGGCTGCCCGGCAGGTCCGGCGGGAGCTGCAGCAGGACGGGCCCGAGCCTGCCGCCGAGGCCGGCCGCCGCGTCGAGCAGCCGTTTCACCGGCTCGGCCGGGTCACGGAGCCGTCGCACGTGGGTGAGGTACCGGCTGGCCTTCACCGCCATCACGAAGTCGCCGGGGACCCGGTCGCGCCAGCTCGCGAAGGTGTTCCGGGAGGCCAGGCGGTAGAACGTGCCGTTGTTCTCCACCGTGGCGAACTGCGCGGCGTAGTACTCCAGCCACCGCCGCTGCGGCACGTCGGTCGGGTAGAAGGTGCCGCGCCAGTCCCGGTACTGCCAGCCCGATGTCCCGGCGATAACGCCCACATCGCCTCCTCCGCCGCCGGCGGCGCGGGCTCGGGCGCGTTTGATCCGTCCGCCAGTCGGAAAAGCTATCCCTGAATGGGTGTCGCGTAGCAGGAAAATGAGGGTAGCCTGCGTCCACGCAGAGTCAATCACACGGAACGATGGGGCCCATGAAAGGACGCGTGCTGGTCGTCGATGACGACGCCGCCCTCGCAGAGATGCTGGGCATCGTGCTTCGCGGCGAGGGATTCGAACCGACCTTCGTGGCCGACGGCGACAAGGCCGTAGAGGCATTCAGGGATTCAAGGCCCGATTTGGTGCTTCTGGACCTCATGCTCCCCGGCTCAGACGGAATTGACGTATGCCGTCAGATCCGGGCCGAGTCCGGGGTGCCGATCGTCATGCTGACGGCGAAGACCGATACTGTGGACGTGGTCCTGGGCCTGGAGTCCGGCGCGGACGATTACATCGTCAAGCCGTTCAAGTCCAAGGAACTCGTCGCCAGGGTCAGGGCGAGGCTGCGCCGGACCGACGAACCCGCACCGGAGATGCTCCAGATCGGTGACATCGTCATCGACGTGGCCGGTCACTCGGTGAAGCGGGACGGGGAGACCCTCAACCTCACCCCGCTGGAGTTCGACCTGCTCGTCGCGCTGGCCCGCAAGCCGAGGCAGGTCTTCACCAGGGAGGTGCTGCTCGAGCAGGTCTGGGGCTACCGGCACGCGGCGGACACCAGGCTGGTCAACGTGCACGTGCAGCGCCTGCGCGCGAAGATCGAGAAGGACCCCGAGCATCCCGAGATCGTCGTGACGGTGCGCGGTGTCGGGTATAAGGCGGGTCCTGGCTGAGTACGGGTCCGTGGAGGTGGCAGCGGCAGGCAGGAATCGGCAAGAGAACTGGGTAGCCCCGTCCCGCTGGTCGCCGTACAAGCGCGCGATCATCCGGCGGCTGCCGAAGCGGATCGCGCGCTGGGTGCTGGCCGGGCGCCGGTGGCAGCGCCAGGTCACCGCGCAGCTGAACAGCCGCTGGCACCGCTCGCTCCAGCTCCGAGTGGTGGCGACGACCCTGGTCCTGTCCGCTCTCGTGATCGCCGTACTCGGGTTCTTCCTGATGCAGCTGATCGCCGCCGGCCTGCTCAGCAGCGCGGAGAACACCGATCCCAGCCAGGTGGTGGCCGGGCGCAACAACGCGGACGGGCAGAAAAGCCTGAACGTCCTGGCGCCCCTGCTGGCGGATGAGACCACCGTGGCGCAGAACGCCGCGAGGACGCTCCAGGCGGCGAGCGGGACCACCCCCAGCTACCTGGTCTTCGTCGCCGTGGCGGACCCCAACCCGGCCCTCCCGCCCACCTCCTGGGCGGGCGAGCTCACCGTCAACGTGGCTGCGACCATCCCGCAGGCCCTGATCGACAGGGTGTCGACCGAACAGGGCGACGACTACTACAACAACGAGAGCACCGCGCCCGCGCTGTTCCAGCCCACCACGCTGGTCTACGCCAGCGGGCAGGGCACCGACATCCCCGCCCTGGCGGTCGGCATCCCGCTCGGCACGTACTACCAGCTGTACTACGTGTTCCCGTTCACCCAGCAGCAGCAGACCCTGCTGCTCGTACAGCGGATCCTGATCGGCGTTGGGCTGTCGCTCGTCCTGCTGCTGGCCGCGATCGCGTCGCTGGTCACCAGGTGGGTGGTCTTGCCCGTCAGGCGCGCCGCCCAGGCGGCCAGGCGCCTCACGGCCGGAGACCTCGAGGAGCGCATGCGCGTGCTCGGCAAGGACGACCTCGCGGCCCTCGCGACCGCGTTCAACGAGATGGCGGCCAGCCTGCAGGACAAGCTGCGCGAACTGCAAGACCTGTCCAAGGTGCAGCGGGTGTTCGTCTCGGACGTGTCACACGAACTGCGGACACCGCTGGCCACCATCAAGATGGCCGCCGACCTGCTCTACGAGAGCCGGGACGCCCTCGACCCGGCCGGCACCCGGTCCGCCGAGCTGCTGCAGAGTCAGCTGGAACGGTTCGAGACCCTGCTGGTCGACCTGCTCGAGATCAGCAGGTTCGACGCGGGTGCCGCCACCCTCGAAGCCGAACTCGTTGACGTGTGCGATCTGGTGCGGCACTCCGCCGACGACGCGCAGCAGCTAGCCGAACGCCGGGGCAGCAGGATCGAGTTCAGGCTGCCCGCGGCCGGGTGCTTCGCCGAGGTGGACCGGCGCCGGGTCGAGCGCATCTTGCGCAACATCCTGGTCAACGCGGTCGAGCACGGCGAAGGCAAGGACGTGGTCGTCACCACCGCCATGGACAGCGACGCGGTCGCCGTCTCGGTCAGGGACTACGGCGTGGGCCTCGGCCCGGGCGAGGACCAGCTCGTCTTCGAGCGTTTCTGGCGGGCCGACCCGGCGCGGGCCCGCAGCACCGGCGGCACCGGGCTCGGCCTGGCGATCTCGCTGGAGGACGCGCGGCTGCACGGCGGCTGGCTGCAGGCCTGGGGGGAGCGCGGCAAGGGCTCGGTCTTCCGGCTCACCCTGCCGCGGGTCGCGGGGCGGAAGCTCGCGGGCTCTCCCCTGCCGCTGGAGCCCGACGAAGCCGAGATCGTCGCCCCCCTGGCGGACACGTACCCGCTCCCCGTTATCTCCGAGGCGGTCACGCGTGGCTAGGCTCGCCCGGACGACCCGCGTGTGGCACGCCTGCCTGGCGGCCGCCGTGGCCCTATCGGTGGCGGGTTGCGTCGGCATGGCGCAAACCGGCCCGGTCGGCACGTTCGGCAACAAGCAGGCGGATACGGCCCAGAACCAGGGCTCCGACGTCGGGCTGTTTCCCTCAGGGCCCCTGCCTGGCTCGTCCCCCGCGCAGATCGTGCAGCAGTTCCTGACCGCCAGCGCCAGCTATCCGACCGACGTCCCCATCATCCAGGATTACCTGGCCGCTTCGGCCAAGGACTGGAACCCGGGCTCGTCGGTCACCGTGCTCAAGAGCGACGCCCTGGACCCCCTCGGGGTGGTGCGGACCGGCCGGCCGGGCGGCGAACGAGCCCTGGTGGAAGTGTCCGGGCCGGTGCAGGCGGCATCCAACAGCTCTGGGCAGTACGTCTCGGCCTCGGCCCTGGGCGGGAAGACGGTGCAATACCAGTTCAGCCTGGTCAAGGTGGACAGCCAGTGGCGGATCTCGAATCCGCCGCCCAGCTACCGGCTGACTACCGCGACCGACTTCCCGCAGGATTATCAGGCGCAGGATCTGTACTTCCTCCCCGTTTTCGGTCCCCAGAGCCCGGGCCAGAGCCAGGGCCAGATGCTCGTCCCCGACTCGGTGTTCGTACCGAAGGGGACCCCGCTGCCGGTGCTGCTCCGCAACCTGGTGTCCGCGCTCGCGCAAGGCCCGGGCACGACGTGGCTGCAGGGCGCCGCGACCAGCGGGTTCCCCGCGGGGACCAAGATCCTCGACGTCGTGCAGTACGGCGCTACCGTCACAGTGAATCTCGGCGGTACGGCGGTATCAGCCAGCCAGGGGACGCTCGAGGACATCTCGGCCCAGCTGCTCTGGACGCTGGCAGGCCCATCGGCCAGCGTCCCGACCGTTCAGTCGGTCGAGCTCGAGCTCAACGGCCGTCCGTGGTCACCGCAGTCCCCTCCCTGCCTGAACGGCCAAGTGCCGACCGCCTACCAGGGGCTGGCCAGCTACGAATGCTATGACCCCTACCCTTCGGCCCCCGCGAGCTTCGCCTACGTAGCGGCGGGGCAGCCCTGGTCGCGATGCGGCTCGGAATCGGTGGCTCAGGACGGCGACATCGGCTCCGTCGTGTCGGTGTTCGGCCGCACGGGTTCGGCCACCGGCCGTCAGTGCGGCGGGTACGTCGATCCGCAGTCTCCCGCGCAGTTTCCGCGTGCGGTCCCTACCGCCGGTCTTTCCCTGGTGGCGGTCTCGCCTACCGGGGATTACCTGGCCGGCGTGTCGCCCTCGCCCGGCCGCGACAACCTGTACGTCGGGCCGGTTTCCGGCACGGCTACGTCGTTCTCGGCCTCGGAGCGGCTGAAGGATGAGCCGGGCATCACGGCGATCAGCTGGGATCGCGACGGCGACCTCTGGGCCGCGCAAGGTGACACCGTCTGGGTGGTGCCGCGCAGCGGTACTGGCGGGTATCGGGCCTCGGACTCATTTGACGGGCAGGTCATCACCAGCTTGGCCGTCGCGCCGGACAGCGTCCGGATTGCCGCCATCGTGCAAGGCAGCGCGGGCAGCGAGCTTGAACTCGCCTCCATCTACCGGGGCAGCAGCGGCGGCGAAGGCGTCCATAGGGGATCGTACGTGCCCCAATTCACGATCGGGCCGGGAATCCAGCTCGGCCCGAACCTCACCGATCCGATCTCGCTGACCTGGTACAACGCCGATACGCTGATCGTGCTCGACGCGGACAGCAGCGGCAACACGCTGTGGTCAGTTCCGGTGAACGGCGAGCAGGCCACCCAGTTGCAGGAAACCCCGTCAGGGGCGGTCTCGATTACCGCCGACAGTGCCGGCAACATCCTGGTCGCGGGACTGGCCGACAACCATCTTGAGTTCGCGGAGAGTACCGCGGGTCCGTGGGAGCCCATCGTGTCCGCCGGCTCGAGCCCGGCCTATCCCTGAGGCCGGAGCGCCCCCCGGGTGCGGGATATTCCGCGCATTTCGCCGATCTGGGGTGTGCGCGCCCGGCAGGTCCGCGATTACGCATCCCGCTTATAGGGGATGAGAAGGACACATAGCCTCCTCTGTGCCTACGTTATGCATCCGTTATGTTACTATTTGCGATTGATCGCCTACATGTCCCTCCTGACATTCACGCGCTGGCGAGTTAGCGTTCATGACATGGCACTCGCCCGGGCCCGTGGTTGCGCCGGACGTGGTTCCCCTCCCGGGAGCCACGCCAGGCAAGCCGATGCCAGCCGCAGGCGAAACGGCCCACGTAAGGCGACTTCTCGTCGACTGATCACGGTGCGGCTTAGGAGTAAGTCCTGCCCCGCCGGGAGATACGGAGTCTTCCGGACCGGGAGAAGGGCGCCAGTGGCCCTAAGTAGGCTGCGAAACCCTCAGCAGGCGAATGTGGGGTCGAAGACCAGGTCGGCCGGGCGGGTGCCGCCCTGCTCAATCACGCCAGGCCCAATCGCGCTGGGCTCGATCAGGCTGGAAGGGGATCGCGATGGAAATCATCGTCAGGGGACGCCACATTACTGTCCCGCCACGTTTCCGTGAGCACGCCGCGGCCAAACTCGCCAGGCTCTCCAAGCTTGACCGGCGGGCGATCAGGATCGACGTGGAGGTCTCCGAGGAACGCAACCCGAGGCAATCTGACCGGCGCGAGCGAGTCGAACTGACCATACGGTCGCGCGGTCCCGCGATCAGGGCCGAGGCGGCCGCGGACGACAGGTACACGGCGCTCGACCTGGCCCTGGCGAAACTCGAAGCCAGGCTCCGCAGGGCCTCCGACCGGCGTAAGGCCAGGTCCGGGGACCTCGGTACGGTGCGCTCGCCCGCCCTGCTCGGCACCGTGACCGAGGCCGCGTCTGCGGCTTCTGCGCCGCAGGCGGCCGCGGCCGATCCGGCCGCCGAACCGGCCGAATCCAGGGTCAACGGAGGCGGCCCGGTCCGGCCGCGCACCGGCGGTCCCGACGATCGCCTCGACGGCGCGGCGCAGGAAAGCCGGCTGGTTCCCATCCAGATGGAAGGGGATGGCCCGCTTATCGTGCGGGAGAAGGTGCACGCGGCGACGCCGATGACGATCGACCAGGCCCTGCTGGAGATGGAACTCGTGGGTCACGATTTCTACCTGTTTCACGACAGCGAGTGCGACCGCTTTAGCGTGGTTTACCGCCGTCGCGGCTACGACTACGGAGTCATCCGCCTCGTCGAGGAGTAGCAGTTCCCGCCCTTGTCCAGGCCGGGAATTCCCTGGCGCAAATCCGTGGTGCAATTTGGCACTGTGCCGCGCGGCCTTGCATCATGGCTCCGGGTCAGTAAGAGTTCTGATGACGTGACGTTCGTGCCGATCAAGGTCAGCCCGGCGGCCTGGTGGGCGGGTGCGGGCGACGGTCCCGAGGGAGGCGACGATTGAGCGCCGTGGGCGATAAGGCGGTAGCTGCTCGGCAGCGGGACGGCTCCGGGCGCCCCGAGCCGATCCGCGTGCTGATCGCCGACGATCATGCGCTGTTCCGGCGCGGCCTGGAGATGGTCCTCGACTCCGAAGACGACATCAACCTGGTCGGGCAGGCGAGCGACGGGGCCGAGGCCGTCGCCGCCGCCGGCGAGTCCCTGCCCGACGTCGTGCTCATGGACATCCGGATGCCGAAGACCAGCGGTATCGAGGCCTGCCGCGCGACCAAGGAGGTCGCACCCAGCGCGAAGATCGTGATGCTGACGATCAGCGACGAGGAAGAGGATCTGTTCGAGGCGATCAGGGCTGGGGCCAGCGGCTACCTGCTGAAGGACATCCCGCTCGATGAGGTCGCCGAAGCGGTCCGCGCGGTGCACGGCGGCCAGTCGCTGATCAACCCGTCGATGGCGGGCAAGCTGCTCACCGAGTTCGCGACGCTGGCCAAGCGAGATTCCGCGGAGGACCGGGCCGTCCCCGTGGCGGCGCCCAAGCTCACCGACCGCGAGATGGAGGTACTCAAGCTCGTCGCGCGCGGCATGAACAACCGTGACATCGCCAAGGAGCTGTTCATCTCGGAGAACACCGTGAAGAACCACGTCAGGAACATCCTGGAGAAGCTCCAGATCCATTCGCGCATGGAAGCGGTGATGATCGCCGTCCGGCAGAAGCTGATCGAGTTCTCCTAATACCCCCCGCTCGCCTCCGGGCCGCCCTGAGGCACCTCCTTCCCTCGTCGCTCCTCCGTCGCTCCTCAGTCCAGTCGGTGCCGCGGCCCTTTGGCTCGCGGGGCCCCGATCAGCTCGCTTGAGCCAGGGCGGCCATCAGGCGCGGGGCGTACTGGGTCGGCTCGACCCGGTCCAGGCGCACGTCGTCGCACCCGACCCACCGGGCCGCCTCGCGCAGCGCGCGGGCCATCGGCTCGGCCGCCGCGGCCCGCTCCAGCGACACCTGCCGCGCGACGAGCACCGTGCCTTCCCGGGCGGGATCGACCCGGCCTGCCAGGCGCCCGCCTGCGAGCAGGGGCATCGTGTAGTAGCCGTGGATCCGCTTGTGTTTCGGCACGTAGGCCTCGAGGCTGTGCTCGAAGCCGAACATCCGCAGCGTCCGCTTGCGATCCCAGATCAGCGAGTCGAACGGCGACAGCAGCGCCACGCGGTGCCTCCCGCGGATCGCGGCCGATGCCTCGGCGAGCGCCGCCGGATCAGCCCACGCCGCCAGGGACGCCCCCGCCCCGCCTGAAATCGTGACCGGGGTCAGCCCCGCGGCGAGCGCCGCATCGGCGACCAGCCGCGTGTGCTGGCCCTGTTCGCTGGTGAGGTAGTTCAGCCTGTGGTAATCGACCAGGTCGGCGTAGGTGACCACGCCGAGCGCCCGCGCGGTGACCCCGGCCAGGTAGGTGATGCACTCCAGGTCGGACGGATCCGCGTCGAGCAGTTCGCCGGGCAGGACCCGCTCGGGCAGGTCGTAGACGCGCCGCCAGCCCGTCCGGCGCACGCAGACGGCCTCGCCGGTGTCCAGGAGCCATTCCACCGCGATCTTGACGTCGGACCAGTCCCACCACGGACCGCCGCCCTTGGCCCCGCCCAGCTGGGTCGCGGTCAGCGGGCCCTCGGCCCGGAGCCTGGCCAGCACCTTCTCGCAGGTCTCCTGGTGGCTCTGGTGCCACCGCACCCCCCTGGCCCGCAGAGCGCGCCGGCGGAACGCGAAGTACGGCCACTGCTCGATCGGCAGCACGCAGGCCGCGTGCGCCCAGTACTCGAAGGCGGCCGGCCGGCGGGCGTTCCAGTACGCCTGCTCGACCTGCGCGCGCGGGACGGAGCCCAGCCGCGCGTAGGCGACGAGTTCATGCGAGCGCGCCAGCACGCTGATCGTGTCGAGTTGCACGCCGCCGACCCTGCGCAGCATCGCGCCCACCCCCGCCTGGGTCGCACGCCAGGAGTTGGCGCCGAGAAACCCCTGCGCCCGCAGCATGATCAGGCGTACCTCGTCGGGCGCGATCGTCAGCTCGGCTGCAGGAGCATCCAGAGGCATGCTCCCAGCCTAACCAGAGGTCACGACATTTCCTGGCGTCCGCCAGCCCCGACGCCAGGGAGAGCTTTAGTACCAGTCGTCGAAGACTCGGACCGAGGCGGCGAAGATGGCTCCGATCACCACGATCGCGGTGCCGGTCCAGAACAGCCACCAGGCCGGGCCTACGGTCAGGGCGATCCCGCCGATGATGAAGCCGACGACGATAATGGAGACCGCCACCCAGGAGGCGGGCCGGCCGTGGTGCGTCGCGTGGATGTGCGACAACCCGGTCTGCACGTCCAGCCCGCGGCTTCCGGTGTTGCCCGCGGCTTCCGCCATGGTGCCTGATGCCGCTTGGTCGGCCACTGGATGCTCCTCTCCCGTAGTATCCGGTCCTATTATTCACCGGGGAGTGCGAGACTGATGACCAGCCGGCCCCTAAGCCGCAGGTCCTCGAGCGACTCGGTTTGGTGGCCCATCTGGCCTACGATGACATGCGAGGCGGTGAACCGGAGCCACATTCCGTTCACCGGCCGCGGCGAGGTCAGACCATCCGCGAGGAGCGCGACGAGAAGTGCCACCCATCATCGATAGTGTCCTTCGAGCGGGCGAAGGCAGGATCCTGCGCAAGCTCAAGCGGATCAGCGAGCAGATCAACTCCATCGAAGAAGACTTCATCGCCATGAGCGACGCCGAGCTGCGCGGCATGACCGATGAATTCCGCCAGCGCCTGGCGGAAGGCGAATCGCTCGATGATCTGCTCCCCGAGGCCTTCGCCACCGTGCGCGAGGCGGCCAAGCGCACCCTCGGGCAGCGCCACTTCGATGTCCAGCTGATGGGTGGCGCGGCGCTGCACATGGGCAACATCGCTGAGATGAAGACCGGCGAGGGCAAGACGCTGACCTCGGTCCTGCCCGCCTACCTCAACGCCCTGGCGGGCGAGGGGGTTCACGTCGTCACAGTCAACGACTACCTGGCCAAGCGTGACTCTGAGTGGATGGGGCGCGTGCACCGCTTCCTCGGGCTCGAGGTCGGCGTGATCCTCACGCAGATGACTCCGCCCGAGCGCAAGATCCAGTACGCGGCCGACATCACCTACGGCACCAACAACGAGTTCGGGTTCGACTACCTGCGCGACAACATGGCCTGGTCGCTCGACGAATGCGTGCAGCGCGGCCACCACTACGCGATCGTCGACGAGGTGGACTCGATCCTCGTCGACGAGGCGAGGACGCCGCTGATCATCAGCGGTCCCGCCGAGCAGAGCGCCCGCTGGTACCAGGAGTTCGCCAAGATCGCGCCCCGGCTGCGCCGCGGTGAGGACGGCGAAGGCGATTACGAGGTGGACGAGAAGAAGAAGACCGTCGGCATCCTGGAGGCCGGGGTCGAGAAGGTCGAGGACTGGCTCGGCATCGACAACCTCTACGATCCGGTGAACACGCCGCTGGTCAGCTTCCTCAACAACTCCATCAAGGCCAAGGAGCTGTACAAGCGGGACAAGGACTACGTCGTGATGAACGGCGAGGTCCTGATCGTGGATGAGTTCACCGGGCGCATCCTGCACGGCAGGCGCTACAACGAGGGCATGCACCAGGCCATCGAGGCCAAGGAGAACGTGCCGATCAAGGACGAGAATCAGACGCTGGCCACGATCACCCTGCAGAACTACTTCCGCCTGTACGAAAAGCTGTCCGGGATGACCGGCACGGCGGTGACCGAGGCCAACGAGTTCCATCAGATCTACAAGCTCGGCGTGGTCCCGATCCCGACCAACATGCCGATGATCCGCGATGACCAGGCGGACATCATCTACCAGACCGTCAAGTCCAAGTTCGAGGCCTGCGTCGACGACATCGCGCAGCGGCACGAGGCGGGCCAGCCGGTGCTGGTCGGCACCACCAGCGTGGAGAAGTCCGAGATCTTGTCGAAGATGCTCAAGCGGCGCGGCGTTCCGCACGAGGTGCTCAACGCCAAGTACCACGAGCGCGAGGCCATGATCATCGCCCAGGCCGGGCGGCGCGGCGCGGTCACCGTGGCCACCAACATGGCCGGCCGCGGCACCGACATCATGCTCGGCGGCAACCCGGAGTTCATCGCCGACCAGGAGCTGCACCAGCGGGGCCTGTCCCCGGTCGAGACGCCGGAAGACTACGAGGCGGCGTGGCCTGAGGCGGTGGCGAAGGCCAAACGCGCCGTGGCCGAGGAACACGAGGAGGTCGTCGAGGCGGGCGGCCTGTACGTGCTCGGCACCGAGCGGCACGAGTCCCGCCGCATCGACAACCAGCTGCGCGGCCGCTCCGGCCGCCAGGGAGACCCAGGCGCGAGCCGGTTCTACCTGTCCCTCGAGGACGACCTGATGCGGCTGTTCAACTCCGAGCGGGTCGCGGCGATCATGGAACGGCTGAGCATCCCGCCAGAGGTGCCGGTGGAATCCAAGGTCGTCACCCGCGCAATCAGGTCCGCGCAAACCCAGGTCGAGCAGCAGAACTTCGAGATCCGCAAGGACGTGCTCAAGTACGACGACGTCATGAACCGGCAGCGTCAGGTGATCTACGGCGAGCGCCGCGAGGTACTCGAAGGCGCCGACCTGCGGGAACAGATCAGCCGGATGATCGACGAGGTCGTGGCCGACTACGCCACGGCCGCGACGAGCGACGGCTACCCGGAGGAATGGGACCTGGACAAGCTGTGGCGCGCGTTCCGGCAGCTGTACCCGGTCACCGTGACCAGCGATGAGGTCATCGAAGAGGCGGGCGGCGACCGGGCGGGGCTTTCCGGTGACTTCATCACCGAGGTGATCCGGCGGGACGCGCAGGACGCCTACAAGCGGCGTGAAGAGGAGTTCGGCTCGGAGGTCATGCGCGAACTCGAGCGCCGGGTGGTGCTGTCGGTCCTCGACAGGAAGTGGCGAGAGCACCTCTACGAGATGGACTACCTGCGCGAGGGCATCGGCCTGCGCGGATACGGCCAGCGCGACCCGCTGGTGGAGTACCAGCGCGAGGGCTATGACATGTTCAACGCCATGATGGACGGGATCAAGGAGGAGTCGGTCGGCAGCCTGTTCAACCTCCAGGTTCAGGTCCAGGAGAACCCGATCGTCGAGGAGACCGACGTCGGCGGTGACGTGCCCCTGGCGCCGGATGGTCATGAAGCGGCGGGCCAGCCGACTGCCCCAGGGCTCACGTCGGCCGGCTCCGCCCCGGCCGGCTCCGCGCCTGGCGGTGCTCCCGCCCGCAGCGGGTCTCCCGTCGGCGGTGGTCCCGCCGCGCGCGGCTCCCACGCCCGTGGCAGTGCCCGGGCCGAGACGCCCCGCGCAGGCGGGTCGCGCACCCAGGCAGGCCAGCGCGCTCAAGCAGGCCAGCCAGGCCAGGGCGGTCAAGGGGGCCAGCGGGTCCAGCCCGGCGGTGCCCGGCCGGGGGCGGCCCCGTCCGCAGGCCAATCCCCGGCCGTGCCGGCCGGGTTCGCGCCGCGCCGGTCCCAGCGCCTGAGCTACTCGGCGCCGTCCGTGGACGGCGGCACGCATGTGGAGACCAGCCGGGGACCGGCCGCGGCGGACAAGTTCGCTCGCGCGGGTCGTAACGACCCGTGCCCGTGCGGATCGGGCCTTAAATACAAGCGCTGCCACGGTGACCCGCGGATGCGCCCGGACGCGTAGCGCCGGCCTCAGCCCGCTTCAAGTTCGGTGCACAGCCAGCGGGCCTGACGGGCCGGCAGGCCCGGCGCGGCCTGCCGCGCCGCCGCGTGCTCAAAGCGCATGGCCAGGGCGCGTGACCGAGGCCCGGAGCTGACGATGACCGTCATCTCCACGACGCGGGTGGCGGGCCGCGACGTCACGATGCGCTTGATCACGGGGCGGCGGTCCGCGGCGAGGACCGGACCGAGGTGGCGGATCTGCGCCCGGACGCGATCGGTGGTCCAGGGGAAGATCTGCCTGGCCGGCCGCACGCCCGCCAGGATCTCCACCATCACCTGGGCGAACTGCCGCGGCCACGCCGCGGTCGGGTCCGCCCCAGCGGCAGAGCCCGCTCCGGCGGTCGGGCCCGCTCCGGCCGGCGGGGCCGCCATCCGCGCCGGGGCCGCCCGGGATTCCGCGGCCCGCGCCGTCACGCCGGCCGTCGGGGCCCGGCGACGCGCCGCGGGGCACCCGGAACCGTGGGTCTCGCAGTCGTAGGGCGGCGCGGCATCGGGGATCTCGACGAGCCGCACCGAAGGCCATGGGGTCGGCGCCATGTTCCTGCCTCCCGGATCCGGTGTACGCGAAACGCCGAGCGCGCCCGTCGCGGCCGTGTTCGCCCCAGGGTCCGGCTGACCCTTGTTGTAGCGCATGGCACCGACATTCCGGCGCCCCGCGTTCGGATCGCGCCTGGTTACCAACCCTTCACGGGTGAGGTCGGGCGCGGTTCTCCCGCCAGCCAGGCCGGCGCTTAGACTCACCATTGTGGGGATCAAGGGTGTGATCACGGACTGGGGCGGCGTGCTCACCAGCCCCATCCTGACCACGGTGCGGGCCTGGATCGCGGCCGACGAGATCGACTGGGAGTCCTACCGGACCGTTATGCGCGGGTGGGTCGTCGAGGCGTACGACAGCGACGGCGGGACGAACCCCATCCACGCCCTAGAGCGCGGCGAGTGCCCGGTCGATGAGTTCGAGCGGCAGCTCGCCGCCCGGCTGCTGCGTACCGACGGCGGCGCGGTAGCGGCCGAGGGCCTGCTGCAGCGCATGTTCGCGGCCAGCGAGCGAGTGCCCGTGATGGAGGACGCGATCCGCGCGCTGCGCGAGTCCGGCCTGCGCACCGCCCTGCTGTCCAACTCGTGGGGGTCCGGCGACTACCCGCGCGAGGACTTCCCCTCGCTGTTCGACGCCGTGGTCATCTCCGGCGAGGTCGGCATGCGCAAGCCGGAGGAGGAGATCTTCCTGCACGCGGCCGAGATGCTCGGCCTGGCGCCGGCGAGTTGCGTCTTCATCGATGACCTGGAGGCCAACGTGGCCGCGGCCGCCGCCTGCGGCATGACCGGCCTGGTCCACGAGGAACCGGCGGCGACCGTGGCGGCGCTGCGGGACCTGCTCGGCGTGCCGCTCGACGGAAGCCATCGGGTCCCTTAGTGACCTTAGGGCGCGGCGGTCCGCACCGGACTAGCCTTGACCGTCGTGGCGGACTATCCGCATCCGTCCAGCGAGGGCCGGTCGGCCAACATGCGGGCCAACCGGCGGACGGACACCAAGCCCGAGCTGGCGCTGCGCCGCGCCCTGCACCGGCTCGGCTATCGCTATCGCAAGGATTACCGGCTGGACCTGGACGGCGGCAGGCGGGTCCGGCCCGACATCGCGTTCACCGCGCGCAAGGTGGCCATCTTCGTGGACGGCTGCTTCTGGCACGCCTGCCCCCAGCACGGATCCAAGCCGCGGGCGAACGACTGGTACTGGGGGCCGAAGCTGCTGCGCAACGTCGAGCGCGACCGGGTGAACGACACGGCGCTGATCACGGCCGGCTGGACGGTTGTCCGCCTCTGGGAGCACCTGCCGCTCGAGGAGGCCGTCGCGACCGTGGTGACCGCCCTCGCGGCGGGCCGTGCGGCAGCCACGCCACCCGACGACGACGCGGTGAGCTGACCTCGCCCGGCCACCAGGTGTGGCAGACTCTGGGGCACCATGCGCGTCTTCCTGCCCTCGACCTTGCCGGCCCTGGCGCGGGCCCTGCAGGCCGGACAGCTCGGCCCGGCACCGGTACCGGGGTTCGCGGTCACGCCCGCGCTGCGCGAGGCGTACGCCAGCGGGGACGAAGAAGAGCTCGAGTACGCCGCGCTGAGCGAGGCGGCGCGCGCGTCGCTGCGGATGCTCGCGGGCGATCCGGCCGCGCCGTCCCGGCGGGTGGTGCTGGCCGCCGACATCCCGGCCGAACAGGTCAGCTGGGACGCTCAGGACAGCGAGCCCGGCCGGGTGGTGATCGGCGAGAGCGTGCCGCTAACCAGGCTGGCCGCGGGGCACGTGGATGACCCCGGCGCCGGGGCCGACGTGCGCAGCGCAGCCGAGGCGCTGCCCGCCGCGGACGCGGGCGACGAAGACGCCCGGTTCACCGTGGACGGGGCCGAAGGCCACGAGCTGGGGTGGTACGCCACGCAGGAACTGCCCTACCTGGCTGACTGACCGCGAACCCGAGCCGGGTGCGATCGTGCGACGATAAGGGCATCCACCGCATAAACCCGCGAGGCCAGGAGCAATCGTGATGGACGCCGTCTCCAGGACCCCCGTGCCGGCCAACGAGCCGGTCAGGCAGTACCAGCCGGGCAGCCACGAGCGTGCCCTGCTGGAAAGCAAGATCAAGGAACTGGCCGGCCAGCGCGCCGAGCTGACCATGACGATCGGCGGCAGCCAGCAGATGGCGGCGGGCGAGCCGATCGAGGTGGTGCAGCCGCACAACCGCCGTCACGTGCTCGGCCAGCTCGGCAACGCCACGAGCGTTGACGTCGCGGCCGCGATCTACGCGGCCAAGCAGGCGGCACCGCCCTGGCGTGCCCTTGACTTCGATGACCGGGCCGCGATCTTCCTCAAGGCGGCGGACCTGCTCGCCGGGCCCTGGCGGGCCACCCTGAACGCCGCGACGATGCTCGGCCAGTCCAAGTCGCCGTTCCAGGCGGAGATCGACGCGGCCGCTGAACTCATCGACTTTTGGCGGTACAACGTGTACTTCGCCCGCCGGTTGCTGTCCGAGCAGCCGGACTCGTCGCCCGGCGCCTGGAACCGGATGGAGTACCGCCCGCTCGAGGGGTTCGTGCTGGCCATCACGCCGTTCAACTTCACCTCGATCGCGGGCAACCTGCCGACCGCCCCGGCGCTGCTCGGGAACGTGGTGATCTGGAAGCCGTCCCCGACCCAGCAGCTCGCCGCGCACTACCTCATGCGCCTGCTCGAGGCGGCCGGGCTGCCGCCCGGGGTGATCAACCTGGTGACCGGCGACGGGCAGGCGGTCTCGCAGGTGGCGCTTCCCCATCCCGACCTGGCGGGGATCCACTTCACCGGGTCGACGGCGACGTTCGCGCACCTGTGGCGGACCGTCGGGGAGAACATCACGCGCTACCGGAACTACCCGCGGCTCGTCGGCGAGACCGGCGGCAAGGACTTCGTGGTCGTTCACCCGTCGGCCGAGGTCGGCAGCCTGGCGCCCATTCTGATCCGCGGCGCGTTCGAGTACCAGGGACAGAAGTGCTCGGCGGCGTCCCGTGCCTACATCCCCGAATCGGTCTGGGCGCGCTTCCGCGACGACTTCATCGCGCAGGTCGAGTCGCTGACCATGGGCGACGTGACGTCCGACCTGTCGCTGTTCATGGGCGCCGTCATCGACGCCCGGGCCTTCGCCAAGCAAGCCGGCGCGATCGAGCGCGCCAGGACCAGGGCCTCGGTGCAGGTCCTGGCCGGCGGCCGGTACGACGATTCGGACGGATTCTTCGTCTGGCCGACGGTGCTTGAGTGCTCCGACCCGGCCGACGAGGTCTTCGCCACGGAATACTTCGGCCCGATCCTGGCCGTGTACGTCTATCCGGACAGCGCTTATGAGCGGATGCTCGCCCAGGCGGCGGACGCCGCGCCTTACGCGCTGACCGGTTCGGTCGTCGCGACCGACCGGGCCGCCATCGTGCAGGCCAGCGAGGCGCTGCGGTACTCGGCGGGGAACTTCTACATCAACGACAAGCCCACCGGCGCGGTGGTCGGCCAGCAGCCGTTCGGCGGCGCCCGCGCGAGCGGCACCGACGACAAGGCCGGCTCGGTCTTCAACCTGATCCGGTGGGTCTCCGCCAGGGCGATCAAGGAACTCTTCGTGCCCCCGTCCGACTACCGATACCCTCACATGGGCTGACGCACCACACCGGAGGACGCCATTCACCGGCTCGTTCTATGGAATATCGACCTGACCCTGGTCGATACCGCGCGGGCGATGCGGGCTGCCTACGCCGAGGCGTTCGGCGTGGTGACGGGGCGCCCGCTGATCCAGCTGCCGCAGATAGCGGGCCGGTCGGAGTCCGAGATCTTCTTCGACGCCCTGGCGCTGAGCGGCGTCGACGTGCGCAGCGACGGCGCGACGGAGCGCCTGCTCGAGCCGTTCAGCGCGGAGCTGGCCGCGGCCCTGGCGGCGCGCCGCGACGACCTGGTCAGCCAGGGCCGGCTGATGCCGGGCGCGGCCGAGGCGGTGGCCGCCGTGGCCAAGCTCGACGGCGTGGTCCAGTCCGTGCTCACCGGCAACAGCAAGCCGAACGCGATGCTGAAGCTGCGCGCGTTCGGCCTCGACGATTACATCGATGCCGGCATCGGCGGTTACGGCTCCGAGGCCTACCCCAGGGGCACCCTCCTGCGGGTGGCCAGGCAGCGGGCGGGAGATAAGCACGGCGTGACGTTCGGCGAGCAGGCCACGGTGTACGTCGCGGACTCGCCGCGCGACGTGGACGCGGCCAAGATCGGCGGGGCGAGGTCGCTGGCCGTCGCCAGCGGGCGCGCCAGCGCCGCGGAACTGCGCGAGGCGGGCCCCGACGCGGTGCTGCCCGATCTCACGGACACCGCTGGCCTCGTCGCCCTGATCGCGCGCCTGACCGGAGCGCCCTAGGCAGGAACGTTTGCCAGGCACGCGGGGATGGCACGATGCTGTGATCATGGATACCGGTGACGCCGACCTATTGAGCCGCGGCTACGGCGCGGTGCTCTGGGAGCCGGACCTCAAGACGGTGCACGACGCCCGGATCACCCGTTTCATGGGCTGGCTCGCCGCCGAGCGCGGGCAGGGGTTCGCCGGCTACGAGGATCTGTGGCAGTGGTCCGTCACCGAGCCCGGCCCGTTCTGGGGCGCGCTCTGGGATTACTTCGAGGTGCTCGGCGACCGAGGCGCCAACGCCGAGGTCCTCACTGGCACGGTCATGCCGGACGTGGCCTGGTTCGAAGGTGCCACCCTCAACTACGCCCGTAACGCGCTGAGGACCGCGTGGACCGATCCGGGCCGCACCGCGATTATCTATGAGACCGAACGAGGCGGTGGTGGCACCCTCAGTTACGCTGAACTGGCGCAGCAGGTCGCACGGGTGGCGCGAGGCCTGCGCGCGCTCGGCGTCGGCCCGGGGGACCGGGTTGCGGCCCTGCTGCCGAACGTGCCCGAGGCGGTCATCGGCCTGCTCGCCACCGCGAGCCTGGGGGCCATCTGGTCGTCATGCTCGCCGGACTTCGGCGCGCGCAGTGTGATCGACAGGTTCGCTCAGATCGAGCCGAAGGTCCTGATCGCCTGCGACGGCTACGCATACGGCGGCAAGGAATTCTCCCGCGCGAACATGATCCAGGACGTGATGGCCGCCCTGCCCGGACACCCCGTGCTGGTCCTAGTGGACCTGATCGAAGCGGCCGGGAGCTTCCCCGGCCGGTTCACACCCTGGGACGACCTGGGTGCCGGAGCGGGCCCGAGCGAGCCGGAGTTCGAGGAGGTGCCGTTCTCCCACCCGCTGTGGGTGGTGTATTCCTCCGGCACCACCGGCCTGCCGAAGCCGATCATGCACGGCCACGGCGGGATCGTGCTCGAACACCTCAAAGCGCTCTGCTTCCACCAGGACCTCAAGCCCGGTGACGTGTTTACCTGGTACACCACGACCGGCTGGATGATGTGGAACTACCTGGCCGGAGGGCTGCTGGCGGGCCTGACTATCGTGCTGTACGACGGCAGCGCCACCTACCCGGCCACGGACCGGCTGTGGCGCCTGGCCGCCGAGCAGGAGATCACGTACCTGGGGGTCGGCGCGCCCTACCTGATGGCCTGCATGAAGGCGGAACTTCAGCCGGGCCAGGACCACGACCTTTCGGCGCTTCGCGCCGTCGGCTCGACCGGGTCCCCGCTGCCGCCCGAAGCGTTCGGCTGGGTGTACTCGCGCGTCAAGCAGGACCTGCTGCTCGGCTCCTTCTCGGGCGGCACCGACCTGTGCACGGGGTTCGTCGGGCCGTGCCCCCTGTTGCCAGTTCGGGCGGGGATCATCTCCGGCCGTTGCCTGGGCGCGAAGGTGGAGGCCTACGACGAGGATGGCAAGCCGGTCATCGGGCAGGTCGGCGAGCTGGTGATTACCGTTTCGATGCCGTCGATGCCCGTCGGGTTCTGGAACGATCCGGGCGGCGCGAGGTACCGGGAAAGTTACTTCGAGACCTACCCCGGGGTCTGGCGGCACGGCGACTGGATCGAGATCCTGCCCGACGGCGGCTGCGTCATCTACGGCCGCTCGGACGCGACCCTCAACCGCGGCGGCGTCCGGATGGGCACCAGCGAGTTCTACCGCGTGGTCGAGTCGTTCGGCGAAGTCGCCGACAGCCTGGTCGTGGACACGGGCCGGCTCGGGGCCGAGGGCCGGCTGATCCTGTACGTGGTGCCCTCCGCGGGCCGCCAGCTCGACGACGATCTGGCCGGCCTGCTCCGTGCCGCGCTGCGGGCGCAACTGTCACCCCGTCACGTGCCTGACGAGATCCTCCAGGTACCTGGCATCCCGCGGACCTTGTCAGGGAAGAAGCTAGAAGTCCCGGTTCGCAAGATCCTGCTCGGCGCCGATCCCGAGCGGGCCGCCGACCCGAACGCCCTGGCCAACCCCGAGGTTCTCCGCTACTTCGGCGGTTAGCAGCAACACCACAAAGGAGTGGATGCGATGGCGGACAGCAACGCCGATGAGGCGAGGGAAGCCCTGCTGGCCAAGGCGAGTCAGGCGTGGTGGGACGATCCCGTCCTGGACGCCCAGATCCTGGGCGGGGACGGCGGCGACAACGTCTCCGGCTTCCTGCGGGCCTACTACCTGCGCGTCGCTACCGAGGACCTCGCCCCGCCCGCCCGGCTGGCGGCGGTGGCGGAGGCCCACGCCAGGCTGGGTCTGTGCCGGCCGCAGGGCCGGGCCATCGTGCATGTCCGCGAGCCGGGCACCGCGCACCTGGGCCCGGTCGTCCCGTCGGGCTTCGTGGTGGACATCGTCACCGACGACATGCCCTACCTGGTCGACTCGGTCATCACCGAGCTGAACCGGCACGAGGCCGAGGTCTCGCTGATCGTTCACCCGCTGCTGCGTGTCTGCCGGGACGTGACCGGAATGCTGCGCGGAGTCCTCGGCGTCCCAGGGGGTTACGGGGGGACGGGCAGTCCACCCGTGAGCGGGGGCCAGGGAAGTGATGGGGGGACGGGCAGTCCCCCCATGCGCGGGGGCCAGTGGGGTTACGGGGGGACGGGCAGTCACCCTATAACGGGGAGGGGTCTGGAGGGGGTCGTCCCCCCCGGGGAGGCAGAGCTGATCGAGTCCTGGATCCATGTCGAGGTCGGGCCGCCCAGGGACCGGGTGACGGGCGATGAGCTCGCGGCCGACCTCCGCCACGTGCTCGACGACGTGCGCGTCGCGGTCGAGGATCAAGAGCGGATGGGCTCGGTGGCCGACCTGCTGGCCGACGATCTCGACGGGGCGCCCGGCAGCTACGAGGCGGAGTACGGGGAGTTGCTGCGCTGGCTGGCCGACGGCAACTTCCTGTTCCTCGGCTACCGCCAGTACGACCTGGTGCCGACGGAGGAAGGCACCGGCCTGCGCGCGGTGCCGGGGACCGGGCTCGGCATCCTCCGCCACCAAAGGAAGGGCCGGAGTTCGGTGCTGAAGCTGTCGCCTATGGTCGCAGCCAGGGCGCAAGACCCGAGCGAGCATCTGGTGCTGGCTAAGGCGAACTCGCGGTCGACCGTCTACCGCGCCAACTACCTCGACTACGTCTCGGTCAAGAAGCGCGATGCGGCGGGGCTGGTCACCGGGGAGTTCAGGTTCCTCGGCCTGTACACGCATTCGGCGCACACCGAACCCATCGCCGGCATCCCGGTCCTACGGCGCAAGCTCGCCCAGGTCCTGGCCGCCGCCGGGCTGTCGCGAGACAGCCATGACGGCACCGACCTGGTCGAGATACTCGAGGACTTCCCGCGCGAGGAGCTCTTCGAGATCTCAGCCGACGAGCTCACCCCGATCGCGCTGGGGGTACTGCGGCTGAGCGAGCGCAAGCAGACCAGGCTCTTCCTGCGCCGCGATCGCTACGGCAGGTACATGTCGTGCCTGTTGTACCTGCCCAGGGACCGGTACACCACCCAGGTCAGGCTGCGCGCGCAGGCCATACTGAAGGAGGCGCTGCACGGCACCTCGGTCGACTACAGCGCCCAGGTCGGCGATTCGGCCCTGGCCCGCCTGCACGTGGTCGTTAGGGGTGAGCCGGGGCGGCCGATGCCGCAGGTGGATGCGGCGGCGCTGGAGCGCAGGCTGGCCGAGGCGGTCCGGTCGTGGGATGAGGACCTGAGCGACCAGGCCACCCGGAGGTTCGGCGAGGAGCGGGCCGCCAAGCTCCTCGACATGTGCTCCACCATGATTCCGGAGACGTACAAGGCGGACGTGTCCGCCGAGGACGCGGTCGACGACCTGTCTACGGTGCTCGAGCTGCGTGAGTCAGGAACCGAGTTCGCGGTCCGGCTCGTGGAGGACACCGAGCGCTGGACGCTGGTGATCTACCGCCTGGGGACGCCGATCACGCTGTCGGATGTGCTGCCCCAGTTGCAGCACATGGGGCTGGACGTCGTCGACGAGCATCCCTACAAGTTCGCCGGGACACCGGACAACCGCTCGTTCTGGATCTACGAATTCGGCCTGCGCGCCCCGGCGAACCCCGCCTCGGGTAGCGTACGCGAGATCTTCGAGGACGCGCTGACCGCGTTGTGGCAGGGCCAGACCGAAGACGACGGGTTCAACGCCCTGGTCCTGACGGCGGGGTTGAGCTGGCGCGCGGTGAGCCTGCTCCGCGCGTGCGCGAAGTACCTGCGGCAGGGCGGGATGCGGTTCAGCGAGGATTACGTGCAGCGCGTGCTCCGGTCCAACCCGGCCATCACGCGCCTGCTGGTCCGGCTGTTCGAGTCCAGGTTCGACCCGGCGAGGCAAGACGGCGCGACCGAGCGCTGCGACGCGATCGCGGAGGAGATCCGCGGCCAGCTCGACGACGTGGTCAGCCTCGACCACGACCGGATCCTGCGGCAGTACCTGGCGCTGATCGATGCGACCCTGCGGACCAACTACTACCGCCAGGACAGCCCCGGCAGCCAGGAAGGGCCGCGTCCCCTCGTACTCAAGCTCAACGCCCGGGCGGTGCCTGGGCTGACCGAGCCGCGGCCCATGTTCGAGATCTTCGTCTCCTCGCCGCGGCTCGAGGCGGTCCACCTGCGGTTCGGCCGGGTGGCGCGCGGCGGGCTGCGCTGGTCGGACCGGCTGGAGGACTTCCGCACCGAGGTCCTCGGGCTGGTGAAGGCGCAGGAGGTAAAGAACGCGGTCATCGTCCCCTCCGGCGCCAAGGGCGGGTTCGTCTGCAAGCGCCTGCCCGACCCGTCCGACCGTGAGGCGTACCAGGCCGAGGTGCTGGCCTGCTACAAGACCTTCATCGCGGCGATGCTGGACGTGACCGACAACATCGAGGCCGACCAGGTGGTGCAGCCCCCCGATGTGGTCCGGCGGGACGGCGACGACCCGTACCTGGTGGTGGCCGCGGACAAGGGCACCGCGACCTTCTCCGACACCGCCAACGAGATCGCCGGCCGCTACGGCTTCTGGCTGGGCGACGCGTTCGCCTCCGGCGGGTCCGAGGGCTACGACCACAAGAAGATGGGCATCACCGCGCGCGGTGCCTGGGAGTCGGTGAAGGTTCATTTCGCGGCGCTCGGCCTCAACCCCGGCGCCTACGACTTTACGGCGGTCGGCATCGGCGACATGTCCGGCGACGTGTTCGGTAACGGCGTCCTGCTCTCTGAGCACATGAAGCTGGTCGCGGCGTTCGACCACCGGCACGTGTTCATCGACCCGGACCCCGACCCCGCGGTCAGCTTCGGGGAGCGGGCCCGGATGTTCGCGCTGCCCAGGTCCTCGTGGGCCGACTACGACCCTGCGCTGATCTCGCCGGGCGGCGGTGTGTGGCCGCGCAGCGCGAAGTCGGTTCCCGTCTCGCCGCAGGCGCGCACCGCCCTGGGCCTCGACGCCGGGGCCACCGCCCTGCCGCCGGACGAACTGATCTCGGCCGTCCTGGCCGCCCCCGTCGACCTGCTGTGGAACGGCGGGATCGGCACCTACGTCAAGGCCAGCCACGAGTCCAACGCCGACGTGGGAGACCGGTCCAACGACGCGGTGCGGATCAACGCGACGCAGGTGCGCGCGCGGGTCATCGGCGAGGGCGGCAACCTCGGCCTGACCCAGGCGGGCCGGATCGAGTACTCACTCGCCGGCGGGCTGGTGAACACCGACTTCATCGACAATTCCGCCGGGGTCGACACCTCCGACCACGAGGTCAACATCAAGATCCTGCTGGCCGACGCGATCCGGGCGGGGGCCATCGCCGCCGCCGCCAGGCACCAGTTGCTCGAGGACATGACCGACGACGTGGCCGCGCTCGTCCTGCGGCACAACTACCGGCAGAACATGGCGCTGGCGGCGTCACGGGCGCAGGCGTCCTCCCTGCTGCACGTGCACGCGCGGTACCTGCGCAAGCTGGTCAGGGACAAGCGCCTCGACCCGGAGCAGGACGTGCTGCCCGGGGACCGGGAGATCGCCGAGCGCCGGTCGTCCGGCGGCGGCCTGACCAACCCGGAGTTCGCCCTGCTGCTCGCGCAGACCAAGATCTCGGCGAGCGAGGAGGTGGTCGCCTCCAGCCTGCCGGACGACCCGTACCTGCGCCGGGCGCTCACCGCCTACTTCCCCGCCCCGCTGCGGGCTTCCCTCGCGGACCTGATGGAATCGCACCGGCTGCGCCGTGAGATCATCACCACCTCGGTGGCCAACGAGATGGTCGACACGTCGGGCACCACGTTCCTGTTCCGGCTGATCGAGGAGACCGGCGCGTCGGTGCCCAACCTCACCCGGGCCTGGCTGGTGGCCCGTGACGTGTTCGACATGCCGGCCTTCTGGCAGCAGGTCGAGGATCTCGAGGGCCAGATCAGCCTCGCGGCGCAGATCACGCTGCTGCTCGAGGGGCGCAAGCTCACCGAGCGCACGGCCAGGTGGCTGCTGCACAACCGCCGGCCGCTGTTCGATATCCAGGCCACCGTGGGCTTCTTCGCGGACGGGGTCCGGACTGTCCGGGCCGGCCTGCCCAAGCTGCTCACCGGCCGGGACCTGTCCACGTTCGAGGAGCGGAGGGACTCCTACCTGGCCCTTGGCGTGCCTCTCGACCTCGCCGAGCGGGTCGCGGCCATGGTGCCGGAGTACTCCGCCTTCGACGTCGTGCAGGTGGCCGCGGTCACCGGCCGACCGATCGAGGAGGCGGCCGACGTCTACTTCGACCTGGCCGACCGGCTGCAGATCAACCGGTTGCGGGATCGCATCACCGCGCTGCCGCGCGAGGATCGCTGGTCGACGATGGCCCGCGCGGCCCTGCGTGATGACCTGTACGCGGCGCACGCGGCGGTGACCCAGGACGTGCTCGGGGTCAGCGGCCCGGGGACGGCGAGGACGCCCGAGGAGCGGCTGGCCGCCTGGACCTCGCGCAACGAGGCGGCGGTCGCGATGGCCGCCCAGATGCTCAGCGAGATCTGGGAGAGCGAGCGCTTCACGTTCACCACCTTGTCGGTAGCGCTGCGCGCGATCCGCACCCTGGTCGCCACCAGCTCGCTCCCGCAGGACTAGTAGGCGCGGCCGTACGAGGGGCCGCCTGCGGAGGCGATGACCTGGAGCTTCGCGTGCGCGGCTGAGTTCGGGTCGAAGGCGGCGAACTCGTAGGTCCAGTCGGCGTCCACCTGGTGGTAGCCCACCTCGCCGGGACCGGTGAGCGGAGTGAACTCGGCGGGCACCGGGATCGGTGCTCCGGCGGCGGCACCGCGATGCTCGGTCGTGGTGTTCAGGGACATCCCGTACATCACCAGCGCCCCGCCATCGGCCGTCTGCAGGCTGAACAGCGCGTAGTCGGTGCCGTCGAGCAGCCACTGGTAATACAGGCCCCGCGCGGCCGCCGAATGGGCCCGTGCGGCTTGCGTCTGGTACCACCCCGTGGTCAGCGGGCCGTCGCCGACCACCGCCGCGGACGCGGCCGCCGGGCCCTGGTCTACCAGGGCCGCCTGCGACGCCCCCACGACGTCAGGAGGGAGCACCAGGTCCGAGTCGATGGTGCTCAGCGCGGTGGCGTAGCCGTCCTTAGCGACGGCGATGGCGGGCAGCGGTTGATCGAGCACGACCGACCCGTCGACGGTCCAGGGCAGGTCGGGCCCGCGCTTCTCGAACAGCATGAGCGTGCTGGCCGTGGTGCCGGCCGCCGTGCCGGTCTCCGCCGTCCTCGGGACCGCCACCATGAACCACTCCGACCAGATCGTGAGGGCCGGCACGTAGAAGACCGGCTGGCCGTACCGGTACCGCGGGATGGGCGTGCGCGCCATAGCCAGCGCCGTGTACTGCTCATTGACGATCGACCACTGCGCGTCTCCCACGTCGGACAGGCCCTGCGCCTTGTCTCCCTGCGCCGCGGCGCTGTTGCTGACTGCGACGTAGGAGTCATAGGCGCTCTGCGCCTCGGCGATGGTCAGGCCGTGGTAGGCGCTTGTGCCTGGCTCAGCGGGAGCCGGCGCGGAACAGCCGCCCGCGCCCAGGGCTATCGCGGCGGCCAGGGCCACCGGCCCGCCCCACCAGGTCACGATCTTCATCGCCGTGCTGCGCCTTCGCGGTGTCACGCTAAGGCAGGATACCGGTTTCACCCCTCAGGTTGGGCGGCCGCCCGAGGGCGGCGGCTCTGCCTGCGCCGTTCGCGTAGGCTTGCCGTCATGGCAGGTACCGATCCCGCGGATGAGATCGCGGGACTGACGTCCAAGCTCGCCAGCATCGAGGCGGTGCTCGATCCTGACGCTATGCGGACGGAGGCGGACAGCCTGCGCGAGCAATCCGTCGACCCGGGTCTGTGGGAGGATCAGGAGCGCGGCCAGAAGGTGACGCGTCGGCTGTCGTACCTCGAGGCGGAACTGGCCAGGCTGTCCGGCCTCGCTCAGCGGCTCGCCGATACCCAGGTGCTGTTCGACCTGGCCGACAGCGAGAACGACGAGCCCACTCGCGAGGAGGCGGCGCGCGAGCTCGCCGCGCTGCGGGCCGAGATCGACCAGCTTGAGGTGCGCACGCTACTGTCCGGCCAGTACGACGCCAGGGAGGCCCTGATCTCGATTAACGCGCAGGCCGGCGGCGCGGACGCGCGCGACTTCGCGGAGAACCTGATGCGGATGTACCTGCGCTGGGCCGAGCGGCACAGGTACCCGACCGAGGTGTACGACGTCTCGTACGCCGAGGAGGCCGGGATCAACTCGACCACCTTCGGGGTCAACGCTCCGTACGCCTACGGGACGCTGCGCGGCGAGCAGGGCACGCACCGCATGGTCCGGATCTCCAAGTACGACAACCAGGGGCGCAGGCAGACCTCCTTTGCCGGGGTCGACGTGTTGCCCGTGGTGGAGCAGACCGATCACATCGACATCGACGAGGACGAGATCAGGGTCGACGTGTTCCGCTCCAGCGGTCCTGGCGGCCAGGGGGTGAACACGACGGACTCCGCGGTCCGCATCACGCACCTGCCCACCGGGATCGTGGTGTCCTGCCAGAACGAGCGCAGCCAGATCCAGAACCGCGCGTCGGCGATGGCCGTGCTGCAGGCCAAGCTCCTCGAACGGCGCAGGCAGGAAGAGGCGGAGCAGATGGCCGCGCTGCGCGGCGACGGCGGCCGCGCCTGGGGCACCCAGATCCGCAACTATGTCCTCTACCCGTACCAGACCGTGAAGGACGTCCGGACGGGAATGGAGACGGGAAACGCCGTCTCGGTCCTTGACGGCGAGATCGACGACTTCATCGACGCAGAGATCCGCTGGCTCCGCCAGAACGGGAGATAGCCCGGGGGGGGCGACCCCCCGGAACCCCCCGCTGCGCTTCGCGCCCCGCTGCGGTTCCCGCCGTAGTATCACGCGGCTGCGCCGCGCGAACTCGCCGTACTCCTCGCGATTACCCCGCTACCTCGCTTACCTCACTACCTCGCGATACTGCCGATTACCCACTACCTCGCGAGGTGGGTGCCGAGGAGCAGCAGGATCGTCAGGAGCAGGATGGCCGCGATGATGATCTGCGGGCTCACGCTGAAATGCTGGTGATGGATGTGCTGCCGGGTAGCGCGGCACGCCGGGCAACGGCCCTCTGACACCGGCCTGGCGCACTGCCCGCAGATGAGGTGTTCACAGCTCATCAGAACCCCTTCTCGCTGGCCTGCGCCCCGACACTTGTGCTGATCTAGGGCCTTAGCCGATCGTTTCCCTCTAGACTGTTCCCTGGCTCAACCAGGTTACCCGCATACCGCGGCCTTGTGGCGCGGCGGCCCGCGGTTATTACCCGTACCTACGCTGTGATGGTCCTGTGATCAACTTCGATAACGTCACCAAGGCCTACCCGAATCAGAGCCGGCCCGCGCTTGAGAACGTGAACATATCGGTCGCCAAGGGCGAGTTCGTTTTCCTTGTCGGCCCGTCCGGGTCGGGGAAGTCGACCTTCCTTCGGCTGATCCTGAAGGAAGAGCGGCCGAGCGACGGCAGGATCCACGTGGCAGGCCGGGATCTCGCGCGGCTGACCAACTGGAAGGTGCCGTACCTGCGGCGGCGCATCGGGTGCGTATTCCAGGACTTCCGGCTGCTGCCGAATAAGAACGTCTACCAGAACGTCGCGTTCGCCCTGGAAGTCATCGGCAAGCAGCGCCGCTTCATCAAGAAGGTCGTCCCTGAGGTGATCGACCTGGTCGGTCTCGAGGGCAAGCACGACCGCATGCCCGACGAACTGTCCGGCGGCGAGCAGCAGCGAGTCGCGATGGCGCGGGCGTTCGTCAACCGGCCGATGATCTTGCTCGCCGACGAGCCGACCGGGAACATCGACCCGGCGACGTCGATCGGCATCATGAAGGTGCTCGACCGGATCAACCGGACGGGAACGACGGTCGTGATGGCCACGCACGACGCGGCCATCGTGGACTCCATGCGCAAGCGGGTCGTCGAGCTTGAATACGGCAAGGTGGTCCGAGACCAGTCACGCGGGGTGTACGGCCAGGCTTACTGAGCCCGCATCACCGCGCCGCCGCCCCGACAACCTAGGACTACAAGGGACCAGCCAGCATGCGTTCACAGTTCGTCTTCCAGGAGATCTGGATCGGGCTGCGCCGGAATCTCACCATGACGATGGCGCTCATCGTGGTCGTGGCGATCAGCCTCTCCCTGCTCGGGACGGGCCTGCTGTTCGTCAAGCAGGTGGACCGGACTCGGACCTACTGGCAGGGGAAGGTCGAGCTGTCGATCTACCTGTGCATCAAGACGAGCCCCGAACCGCAGTGCCAGCAGAACGGGCCTTCCACGCAGGCGGAGCGAAACCAGCTGTACTCACAGCTGGTCTCCATGCCGCAGGTGGAACACGTCTACTACGTGTCACAGCAGCAGGCTTACTCCGAGTTCAGGGAGTACTTCTCCAACGAGCCAGCCCTGGTCCAGGACACCCAGGAGGGCGACATACCCGACTCGTTCGAGGTGAAGCTGAAGAATCCCGAGGCCGACTACAACATCGTCGCCAGCGCGGTCAACGGCGCCGCCGGGGTGGAAACGGTAGTCGACGAGGAGACCATCCTGGACAAGTTCTACCGGCTGCTGGACGGCGCGAGGAACGCGGTCGTCGTCATCGCGCTGATCCTGATCGTCGCGGCCGTCCTGCTCGTGGCCAACACGATCAGGCTGTCCGCGTTCAACCGGCGCAGGGAGACCGCGATCATGCGCCTGGTGGGCGCGTCCAACTTCTACATCCAACTGCCGTTCCTGCTTGAGGGGACGATTGCCGGGCTGATCGGCTGGGCGATCGCCGCCGGGCTCTTGGTGGCGGTCAAGTCGCTGATGCTGGATAGCCTGGAGCAGTACTTCTCCTTCAACGTAGGGTTGTCCGTCGGTGACCTGGTCGAGGTCATCTTGTTCTCGATGGCCGTCGGGGTACTGCTGTGCGGCGTGACGTCCTTCGTGACGCTCCGCCGCTACCTGCGGATCTGAGCGGGCGGACGTGGTGATCGGAGGGCCGTGGCTCGCGAGCAGGGGCAGAAGGTCATCGCCCGCAACCGGCGCGCCCGCCATGACTATCACATCGAGGACACCTACGAGGCGGGCCTGGTCCTGACCGGCACCGAGGTGAAGTCGCTGCGCGCCGGGCGTGCGTCCCTCGCGGACGGGTTCGCGCAGATCTCCGACGGCGAGGTATGGCTGCACAACGTGCATATCCCCGAGTACACCCAGGGCACCTGGACGAATCACGCCCCGCGGCGGATCAGGAAGCTGCTGCTGCACCGCAAGGAGATCGACCGCCTCGCCAGCAAGATCGCCGAGCAAGGCCTGACGTTGGTCCCGCTGTCGCTTTACTTCAAGGATGGGAACGTCAAGGTGGAGCTGGCTCTCGCCCGCGGCAAACGGACCTACGATAAACGGCAGGACCTAGCGCGGCGTGACGCGGTCAGGGAAATGGATCGTGCACTGAAACGGCGAAGGTGACGGGCAGGCGGATCGTGTCCTCTGCTTGGGGCGAGCGTGGCGGCCACGCCAGGCCGCGGGTCTCCGCCGCGCCCCTGGCACCCGGTACCGCGTCCGGGGCCACTGAGACTGCCCCTGGGGTCACCGGTACCGCGTCCGGGGCCACTGAGACCGCCCCTGGGGTCACCGGTACCGCGTCCGGGGCCACCGATACCGCGCCCGCCGGGCGCCCGGTGCCCACCCCCCTCACGCCGCGCGCGCCCCGTCCTGCCCGCCACGGATCGGGCGAGCCGCCGAAACCCGGCCGGAGATCCTCGCCCGCGAGCAGGCAGCCGAGGCGGTCGCGTATCGTCGCGCTCGCCGTCGTGGCTATCGGCGTGCTGGTCATCGGCCTGGCCACGGGTTTCGGCTCAGAATCGTCCGCGGAGCCAACCGCGCAGTCATTTCTCATCGACTGGCAACTGCAGCATTACGCTGCGGCCGGGGCGCTGGCCGCAGCCCCGTCAGGCACCGTCGCGGCGGGCCTGGCAGACGCCTTCGCGCAGGTTGACGCCACCCAGCTGCTCCTGACGATGGACTCGGTCACCCAGCACGGCGGCACCGCGCAAGCGAGTTTCACGGCCTCGGTCGACCTGGCCGGAACCGGACGCGTATGGACCTATCAGGGCCGGTTCGCGCTGAGCCGGATCGGCGGTGACTGGAAGGTCGACTGGGCCCCCAGCGTGGTGAACCCTCACCTGAGCACGGGCGAGCGGCTGGCCGTGATGACGCGGTTCCCGCGCCGGGCGCCGGTGCTCGACGCCAAGGGAAAGCCGCTCGAGTTGCCGTCGCGGGTCTACGCGCTTGGCGTGTGGCCGGATCGCCTGGCCGACGCGGCCGGCACCGCCCAGGCCTTCGCGAACGTGACCAGGCTCGACGCCACCCAGGTGCTCGGCCAGATCACCGCCGCCCCGCCGCGCGAGTTCCTCACGCTCGCGTCGCTTGACCCCACCACCTACGCCCAGCTGCGTTCCCGGCTCCGGGGCGTGCCCGGCCTGGTGATCAGGCCGGAATCGGAGCGGCTGTTCCAGGCCGAGGCCACCGGCCTGGTCGGGCACGTGGGCAGCGAGGTCGATCAGGTCTTGCGCGACGACGGAGCGTTCTACCTCCCGGGCACCACGGTCGGGCTGTCCGGTCTTGAGCAGTATTACCAGCACGAACTGCTCGGCACGCCGACGACCGAGGTCGTGACCGTGAACGCGGCCGGGGCAGTGGCCAGCGTGCTGGCGCGCTGGCCCGGCGTTCCCGGCACGCCGGTGCGGACCACCATCAACTCGGCGGTGCAGGGCGCCGCGCTGACCGCGCTGGATGGCGTCCCGTATTCGGGCGAGATCGTCGCCGTCCAGGCGTCCACGGGCCAGGTACTCGCGGTGGCCCAGCGCCAGGCGGCCGGCCCACTGCCCGCGGGCGGCGCGCTCGACGCGAAGCTGGCGCCGGGCACCGCGTTCACGATCGTGTCGGCCGCCGCCCTGCTCGGCGCCGGGGTCACGGTGCCCGCCACCCTGATCTCCTGCGAGAACTCGCTCACCGTCGGCGGGCGGACGTTCACCAGCGACGGGACCGGCGAGCAGCAGCCGTTCAGCGCCGACTTCGCGCAGGACTGCGGCACCGCCTTCGCGGGACTGTCCGAGCGGCTCGCTCCCGGCGTGTTTGCCGAGGCCGTGAGGGAATTCGGGATCGGGTCCGACTGGTCGGCGCTGCCGGTGGCCGCCTTCTCGGGGTCGGTGCCGCCTGCCTCGGGCGCGGTTCTCGCCGCCGACACGATCGGCCAGGGGAACGTGCGGGTGAGCCTGCTATCGATGGCCATGGTCGCCGCGGTGGTCGACTCCGGCCGCTGGCGGGTGCCCGAGGTGGTCGCCGGCGACCCTGACGGGAACCTTGGTCGCGCGCTGAACTCCACCGAACTGTCGGCGCTGCGCGCGCTTATGCGCAGTGCGGTCCGCTCGGGGGCCGCGCGGGCCGCCGGGCTTCCGGGGGCGCAGGTATACGGGCAGGTCGGCCTGGTCCGCACCGGGTCGGAGTGGGTGAGCTGGTTCGCCGGCTTCCGCGATGACATCGCGTTCGCCGTCATGGAGTCCGGCCGTACTCCGCAGCTTTCCGCAGCCGCGCTCGCCAGCGCGTTCCTCTCGGCGATCGGCTGAAACGTCGCAGGGGAGCGACGGGTCGTTACTCTGTGTTATTAACACGTGACGGAATAGAGTTCACGCTGAGCAACCGTCCGCTACTATCCGGCGTCTTTACCGGTGACTGGGGTTCGCTTGGGGGTTGCGGCCCAGTCGGCCTCAAAGGTCCGGGTCTCATCTCGGGGGAGACTCGGCCACTGGACCGGCTCCGACCCTGCCGGTCGGCCCCTGCGGGCGCGTTTCGGCCACCGCCAGCGCCCGCAGGGGCCTTTTGCCGTCCGGGCGCGACCCGCTAGGGAATCACGGTTGGCGAGCGCGGGTTGTACGTGTACGGTTCGGGTACGGCGGAATGTACCCCGCCGCACAACTCAATAGGGGGTGAACGGTTTCGACTTCGGTAGTCGATCCAGGGGAAGCGGGCCGAGGGTTGCGGTTGTGACCTCGTAAATACTGTGACCGCACACCAATAAGTGCCAACTCAACGCGCACTGACCTCGCTCTCGCCGCTTAAGGCGAGTTAGAGGCTGTCAGCCCGGGGACGCCTCCGACCCGGTGCCTGGCATCAGCTAGGAGGATCCACCGCCTGACCCGGCCGCGGGACCAGGCGGGACATCGAACAGCGGCTGAGCCTGTCGGCGTCTAGCTTGCGTGATCGCCGGGGCTGAGAAAAGCGAAGCAAGCTGCGCACGGAGAAGCCCTGGTGAGGTACTGAAGGACCCGGGTTCGATTCCCGGCACCTCCAAGAGTGCTCAAGAGATCCCTTGAGCATTGTTGGAGGTGTCCGTCATCCCTGCGTAACGAGCAAGTATTTCGCGCGCCCACGCCATGGCGTCGCTTGCCTCCCGACAGTGCTCAAGAAGTCCCCTGGGTACCGCTCGCGGTGTCCGCGACCCCGTGAGCCTGCTGGCGGCGGAAGCCCGGCAGCAGGCGGGCGAGAACGAGCGCGCCTGCGATGCAGGCCAGGCCGCCGGAGACCACGGATACCGTGTCGCCGAAGGCCGCGGCGACCGCTCCCGCCTCCAGGTCGCCCACCCGGGGACCGCCGGTCACCACCGCGATCTGGAGGCCGGACAGCCGCCCGCGCAGGGCGTCGGGCACCGCGAGCTGGATGATCGTGTTGCGGAACACCGCCGATATCACGTCGGCGCAGCCGGCCACGGCCAGCAGCGCCAGGGCACCGGGCAGCCAGGACACCAGCCCGAAGCAGGTGATCGCGACCCCCCAGGTGACGACGGCGACGATGACCGCCAAGCCCTGGCGCCGGACCCGGCTGACCCAGCCGGTGGTGACCGCGCCGAGCAGGGCGCCCGCACCCGGGGCGGCGTACAGGAACCCGAGGACCCGCGCCCCGCCGCCGAACAACGTCGCCGCCAGCGCCGGGAACAGCGCACGCGGCATGCCGAACACCATGGCGTTGATGTCGATGAGGTAGGCGCCCTGGATGGCCTGGCGACCGCGCACGAAGCCGAGGCCCTCGGCGATCGATCGCAGCCCGGGCCGGTGGTCCTCCGATCCGGCCGGCCGCTGCGGTGAGATCAGGAAGACCATCACCAGGGACACCCCGAAGCTGGCCACGTCCATCCAGTAAACGAACCGGACTCCGGCCCCGGCCAGCAGCAGGCCGGCCACCGCCGGGCCCACCACCAGGCCGACCTGAAACAGCGCCTGGAATATGGCGTTCGCGGTCGACACCTCGGCCCTGCGGACCAGGTTCGGGACGATGGCGCTGCGCGCGGCGTCGTCCACCCCGCTGAACCCGGCCGCCACGGCGGGCAGGACGAACAGCGGCCACAGCGACGTGCCGAGGTCCGCGTTCACCGCCAGGCCCGCGCTGCACCCGGCCATCAGCACCTGAGCCAGCATCAGCAGCCGGCGCCGGTCCATCGCGTCGACCACCGACCCGCCCAGCAGCGAACCGGCCACCAGCGGAACCAGCTGGGTCAGCGACACCAGCCCGACGTCGAGCGACGAGCGGGTCAGCTGGTAGACCTGGTAGGGCACCGCGACCGTGGTGAGCTGGGTGCCGAGCACGGAGATGAGCTCGCCGAGGACCAGACAGCGCAGGTCGCGTGATCGCCGCAGCGGCGTCAGGTCGATGAGTACGCGCCGCGTGCCCCGCGCTCGGCGCCCGGCGCGCTCGCCCACTCGCGTTCCTCCCGTACCCGCCGCGCCGCGCCGGATGACGCGGGCCAGGCCAGCCCCCCAAGGCGGCCGCGACCCTGACCGATCATTACCATTCTGCTTCCGGACACGAGATAATAGGGCGACAGATAGAAACGATTGTGGCTGGCCGGTTCCGCCTCCGTGGGCCATGTACGCGGAGTCCTCAGGAAGGGGATGGGAAATGGCGGCGATGAAGCCGCGGACAGGTGACGGTCCGCTTGAGGTCACCAAGGAGGGGCGCGGCATTGTCATGCGCGTTCCGCTTGAAGGCGGAGGCCGGCTTGTTGTTGAGCTCACGGCGGACGAGGCGGCTAAGCTTGGTGACGCCTTGAAGTCCGTGGTGGGGTGACCCGGCCCCTAGTCGCTTTTCTCAGCCTTCTTGACCGCAGCGAGCAGGCCGTCGCCCAGTGGCAGCAGGACCGGGACGAGCCGGTCGTCATCCCGCACCTGCTGGGCCACGCCGCCCGGGCCCTCCGCCGACAGAGCATTGTTGAACGCGACCACGCCACCGGGCCGCAGCAGCCGCAGCGCGGCCGCCAGGTAATCCGGGTAGTCCCGGGCATCGGCGTCGCAGAAGACCATGTCGTAGGCACCGTCGGACAGCCGCGGCAGCACGTCGAGCGCGCGGCCCAAGATGAGCCGGCACTGGTTCTGCGCGAAGCCGGCCTGGGCGAACGCCTTGCGTGCCATCCTGTGGTATTCCGGCTCGGTATCGACGCTGGTCAGCGTGGCGCCAGGACGCATTCCGCGGAGCAGCCAGATGCCCGAGGTGCCGCACCCGGTGCCGATCTCGACGACGGTCCTGGCCCCTACCGAGCACGCCAGGAAGCGCAGCGCGGCACCCACCACCGGGAGGACCGGCACGGTGCCGCCCAGTTCGGCCGCGTTTACGCGGGCGGCCAGGAGCGGCTCGTCTTCGCCGAGGTAGGAGTCGGCGTAGGAAGGTAGCCCCACCGGAGCAGCCTAGCGCCAGATCCGCAGGTCCGGGAACTTTGCCGCGGTCCGGGCCGTTATCTAGGCGATGCAGGGCCCGGCTAGGGACCGCTGGGACCGCTGGTCCAGTGGGTCCCTCGCAGGCAGCCTGCCCCACCCTGATTGGCGTAACGGAAGAATCCAGGGCACGATGGTGAGAGCCGTGGCACTGCGCTACCCGGAGGGCGGATGGTTGGAGGAGGCCCGCCAGCACCAGTCCCCCCTACCCGCTCGGCCCGAGTGGAGCCTCCCGACGTGGGAGGATATCGTCCGTACGCATTCGGCTCGGGTGTACCGCCTCGCTTACCGCCTGACCGGCAACCCGCACGACGCGGAAGACCTGACGCAAGAGGTCTTCGTCAGGGTCTTCAGGTCGCTGTCCAGCTACACCCCGGGCACGTTCGAAGGCTGGCTGCACCGCATCACGACGAACCTGTTCCTCGACTCGGCGCGCCGCAAGCAGCGGATCCGCTTCGAGGGGCTCGCCGACGACATGGCGCACCGGCTGGCCGGCTCCGAGCCGACCCCAGCCCAGGCCTTCGACGACACTCACCTGGACGGCGACGTCCAGGCCGCGCTGAAGGCGCTCCCGCCGGAGTACCGCGCCGCGGTCGTGCTATGCGACATCGAGGGCTTTTCCTACGAGGAGATCGCCGCCACCCTGGGGGTCAAGCTGGGCACGGTGCGCAGCCGGATTCACCGCGGCCGGGCTCAGCTGCGCGCCGCGCTCGAGCACCGCAGGCCCCCCCTATCCGGGGCAGGCGGCGCCCGGGCGGGCTCGTGGAACCAGCCACTGCGGTACCGCGGCCTGGGCAGGCTGAAGCGGTCGGGTGAAGCATGAGCCATCTCGGTGAGCGGCTGTCCGCCCTGGTCGACGGCGAACTCAGCGGAGCAGAACGCGATCGCGCCTACGCTCATCTGGCCAGCTGCGCGCAGTGCCGGGCTGAGGCCGCGCAACTGCGCGCGCTGAAGCAGAAACTGCGCTCGCTCGTGGAGGGGGCCCCGGCCGAGGCGGCCATGATCCGCCGCCTGATCTCCATGACCGGGCCGGGCGGGCCGCTACCGCCGCGGCGCCGCCTGCTGCGCGTCGTGCCCGCGCGGGATGGCGGGTCCTCCCGGCGTCCGCGGTCCGCCCACCGCCGCCGCCACGTGCTGCTGGGGACCGTGTCGCTGGTCGTTGGCTTGGGCACCGCCGCGTTCACGGCGGGTGGCGGGGGGCAGGCGGCCCCCGGGCCGAGGATCACCCCACCGGTGGAGTTGTACAGCGTCGAGCACGCCATCATCACCGGAGAAGTGCCCTTCAACGGTCCCTCAGCCAGGCCCGCTTTCCATCCGTCCGGCTCTGACGCTTCGCAGCCGTGAGGTCCGCGTGTCCATGCTCAGCCAGGCCGTGAGCCGTCGGCGCAGGCCGCCCCTGCTGGTGGCGGTGGTGCTCGCGGTAACCGTGCCCGGCTGCCTGCTGACCGCGTGCAGCACCCAGGTCGCGGCGCCCCGGGACGGGACGGCCGCCGCCGGCCGGGCACCGGCCAGCGGGCCAGGCTCGGCGGTCGTGCGGCACAGCAGCGCGCGGGCCGTGAGCCTGCTCACGGCGGCGGCCCGGGCGGCCGTTACGACGTCCTACCAAGGCCAGGAACTCGTGTCGCGCTGGGGGAGCAGCGGCGGGACCGTCCTGGTGTCGGACATCTGGCACGTCAGCGGCGGCCAGACCGTCACCCAGACCCTGTCCGCAGGGACCTACTCGAGCAGCGTGCCCTACCTGTCCTCTGACACCGACGGGCAGGCGCCTGAAGGCGTGCTCGGCGTCACGGTACCGCTCGTGCGCCTGCTCGAGACGCATTACATCATCGTGTACGCGGGAACGGGGTCGGTGTACAGCCGGGCGGCGCAGGTCGTCGAGGCCCGGCGCGACGACGGCAGCCTGGCCGCGAGGTTCTGGCTGGACGACGCCACCGGACTGCCCCTCGAACGGGTGGTGTTCGACCAGGCCGCCAACGTGATCAGCCAGGACATGTTCATCAACGTGCGGGTGGGGAACCTGGCTCCGGTGCATCCGCCTGCCGGCACGGTGGCCGATCCGCAGGGGCCCTGGACCGACCCGCTATCGCCCGGCCAACTCCTCGCGCTGCGCGCACACGGATGGCTGGTCCCGGTCGGCCTGCCCGGCGGCCTGTCGCTGTTCGCAGGCGCGAAGACGCAGACGAGCACGGGAACCGCGCTTGACCTCGGTTATTCGGACGGCCTGTCCGTGATCTCCCTGTTCGAGCAACGCGGTAACCTGGCGCCCAGGCTGAGCGGCTGGCAGAAGACCACCGTGGACGGGCACGTCATCTACGCGGCGGTGCCGGACCAGCGTTCCCTGACCTGGGCCAGCCACGGCCTGGTGTACACGGTGATGGCGGACGCTCCGGCGCAGACCGTGACCGCCGTGGTGGGCGCGCTGCCGCACGACACGCCGCCCGGCTTCTGGACGCGCCTGTCGCGTGGCCTCGCCCGGATGGCGTCCTGGGTGAACCCGTTCCACTAGCAGGTTAGAGTGGACATGCGATCCCCCGACACCGATGCCTGAAAGAGCCGAGCGTGTTCGACCTGTCCATCAGCAAGCTGCTGGTCCTGGCCGTGATCGCGCTTGTCATCTTCGGCCCCAACGAGCTGCCCAAGATCGCATCCCAGGCCGGGCGGGCGCTTCGCGACCTGCGCAGGATCGCCGAGAACGCGAAAAATGACCTTCGCGAAGGGCTGGGACCCGAATTCTCCGACTTCGAAATCGAAGACCTGAACCCCAAGCGGTTCGTGCAGAAGCATCTCTTCGACGAGCTCAACGGGAACTCGACCCCTAAGACGACGGTGGCGGCGCAGTCATCGCAGCCGGCCAGGAGCACGACCCTGCTCGCCCCGGGCGAGCGCGCCCCCTACGACCCCGACGCTACCTGAACCCGGGCCTACCTTGGGGTAAGGCCCAGGTGACGCCCGGCCAGCCCGCGGCCGCGAGCGCCGAGGTCATCCGCGATCTTCCTGAGCGCGAGCCCGGCGGAGGAGTCCGGATCGCCGAGCACGAGCGGGATCCCGCTGTCGCCGCCCTCGCGCAGCCTGACGTCGAGCGGCACCTGCCCGAGCAGCGGCACCTGCGTCCCGCTGAGCCTGCTGAGCGCGGCCGCGACCGTAGCCCCGCCGCCCGAGCCGAAGATGTCGGTCTGCTCTCCGCAGTGCGCGCAGACCAGGTAGGCCATGTTCTCGATGACCCCGGTGATCCGCTGGTGGGTCTGCGTGGCTATCGCGCCCGCGCGCTCGGCCACCTCGGCCGCGGCGAGCTGAGGCGTCGTCACGATCAGCAACTCGGCCGACGGGAGCATCTGGGCGACGGAAATGGCGATGTCGCCGGTGCCCGGGGGCAGGTCGAGCAGCAGCACGTCAAGGTCGCCCCAGTACACGTCGGCCAGGAACTGCTGCAGGGCGCGGTGCAGCATCGGCCCGCGCCAGACCACGGGCCGGTTGCCGTCGGTGAACATGCCGATCGAGATGACCTTCACGCCGTGCGCCGACGGAGGCATGATCATCTTCTCGACCGGGGTGGGCCGCCCGGTCACGCCCAGCATCCGCGGTACCGAGTGCCCGTAGATGTCGGCGTCGACCACGCCGACCTTCTGGCCCGAGGCGGCCAGCGCGGCGGCCAGGTTCACGGTCACCGACGACTTGCCCACCCCGCCCTTGCCGCTGGCCACCGCGTAGACGCGGGTCAGCGAGGACGAAACGGCGAACGGGATCTGCGGCTCGGGGCGTCCGCCACGCAGCTGGGTCTGCAGGGCCCGGCGCTGCTCGTCGCTCATCACGTCCAGGTCCACCCGGACCGAGGACACGCCGGCGAGCTTGCCGGCCGCCGCGGTGACCTCGCGGGTGATGGTGTCGCGCAGCGGGCACCCGGCGACGGTCAGCCACACCTCGACGCGCACCGCCCCGTCTGCCGCCACCTGGACGTTCTTGACCATGCCGAGCTCGGTGATGGGCTTGCGGATCTCAGGGTCGAGCACGCCGTCCAGCGCGCGGGTCACCTGTTCGACGGTCGGCGCGGGCGGGGGCAGCAAAGAGGTCATGTCTTAATGTTACGAATCCGCATCGTGCTACGCGAATGCTCCCGAACGAGCGGTGGTGCTTCCCCTCGTGACGTGACCCCGCCAGCGGCTGATCCCCAGCCCGCCCCGCCCGGCATAAACGCAAGCGCGCATAAACCCATATAATGTCATCAAAGGCGAAACAGGGCGATAAGACTCCCTCGCCAGCGGAGTCCTGGCAAGCTCAGAATGCCCCGGATCCCGGTACTCAAGAAATGGCGGGATTTGTGCGGATTTGCCGCTAGGAATCAGGACCTAGAATACCCCAGCTGGTGAGGGCTTCCGCTAGTCCTTCCGTCACCGGCAAGGTACCGAAATCCTTAGCGGGGACCCAGCGGGCACCGGCTGCGTCATCGCCCGGGTTCAGCGTCCCGCCGATGACGGTGGCGGCGTAATCCCTGATGTCCAGTACATCGCCGTCCCCGGCGGACCGCCGGACGCTGCCGATCAACTCCCCCGCCCGGACCACGAGGCCCGTTTCCTCTCGCATCTCCCTGACCAGGGCCTCGGCGTCCGTCTCGCCGGGCTCGACGCGACCGCCGGGCAGCGACCACAACCCGGCGCCGGGCTCGTGGCCTCGCTTGACGAGCAGCAGCCGTCCCTGTCCGTCCTTGATGACGGCCCCCACGCAATCGATGACCAGACCAGACACGTCATTAATTATCCGGTTTGCCGGTTAAATTGGCAAGCATGGTGCAATTTGCGCGCATCATGGTGAATATAACGGCGGCAGCATGATGTTTAAGTTTCGATTTGGTCACGCCTGGCGACCTGCTGCCATATTCGTCAACCATGAGCCCGCATCGTACGTCTAATATCGGCAAAAGGATTTCAGCTTTATTACCTTCGGACCCGGCCGCAGCCAGCGGCAGGGACGCATAAATGCCGAGTCTTGTCGGATTGACCCGTATTACCTGCTTGGCCAAAAGAAGCTTCCGGGCTTTCCCCGGATCTTCCCCTTTCCCAGGCACAAGACCGGTCAGGGCGGCCGTTCCCGCCCTGACCAGCTCGGACAGCCGTACGCAGGGTACGGCTGTTTAGGTTCCACGAGAGGAACTGTTCCATGTCCATCAAGAGCAAGGTGCTCGCCACTGCGGCGGCGCTGACCACGGTCGGCGGCGTCGGCATGGCGGGGGTGCTCGGGACCGCGACGACCGCCACCGCGGCCACGCCGTCCTGCGGCTTTACCTGCATCGACGTCTTCAGCCAGGAGTTCGGCCACCACTCCGACCCGGGCTTCGTGCTGGACGTGTTCCAGGCGCACGCGAGGGTCGGGCAGCCGATCATCATGTACCGGACCAGCGACAACGACGCGGCGGAAGACTTCCGCCTGATCGACGACGGCACGGTGGCCGACTTCTACGCGGCCGGCCTGGTGACGTCGTCGCTGGCCCTGCACTACGGTTGCATCGCCGAAGGCCAGGGCAATGACGGGTTCGGGAACTTCCCGGACTGCTACGGGTTCGACGTCGAAGTCAACGACCCGGCGTTCGAGATCGAGTACACGCCGGACGGCCAGGACAGCGGCCTGTGCGTGGGCGTGGCCAGCACCGCGGTGCAGGAGGAGGGCGTGACGCTGCAGGATTGTGGCGCCTCGTCCAAGACGGTGTGGGTGGTCGACCAGTTCGACCAGCCGGCCGAGTTCTTCTACAAGGACTACGCTCCGGCGATCAACGGGTCGGACACGAACTTCTCCGCACCGTTCGTGCTGACCTACCCGCAGAGCGGGTACCCGACCGACAAGCCGCGCCCGCAGCTGCAGGTCGACAACCTGTCCGGTTACACCAACGGCTTCCCGCCGGTCCTGAACTACCCCACGATCGACGACAACCAGATGTGGGGCGCGGACTTCGGAGACCAGTTCTAGGAGTTTCCGACTTCCGGACGCTGAGTAAGTCCAGTAACGCCGGCTCCCTTCGGGGGGTCGGCGTTACTGCTATGCGCGCCCGGCCTATGTGCGCCCGGCCTATGTCCGCCCGGCCTATGTCCGCCCGGCCTATCTGCGCCCGGCCTATCTGCGCCCGGCCTATGTGCACCCGTCTATGTGCACCAGTCGATTATGTGCGCCCGTCGATGGACGCACCGTCGAGGTCGCAAACCGGATCATCGGTCGCGCGCCAGGATGATGCCCAAGTTTCCGGTTTTGTGAGGCCGGGTTTACTCGTACGTTTCAATTTGGTCACGTCGGATTTATCCGCGTAAACCGTCGGCCTCTGTCCTGCGTCCAATGTCCGAAGTATCAGACTTCAGGCCTGCTCACGTTCACGACTCCAGTCCCCCTTAAGTTTGTACCTTTTTGAGCTTGCTGTACCTGTTTGGGACCGAATGGACTTCCGGGTTCGCCCGGGTTTTTCCCCTTTGCCAGCAAGACCGGTCAGGGCGGCCGTTCCCGACCTGACCAGCTCGGGCAGCCGTACGCAGGGTACGGCTGTTAGGCCGCTAGAAAGGAACTGTGCTTTATGTCCATCAAGAGCAAGGTGCTCGCCACCGTTGCGACGCTGGCCACGGTCGGCGGCGTCGGGACGGCGGGCGTGCTGGGCACCGCGGCGACCGCGAACGCGGCCACGCCGTCGTGCGGCGGCACCTGCGTCGACATCTTCAGCCAGGAGTTCGGCCACCACTTCTCGCCGAACTTCCTGCTGGACGTGTGGCAGGGGCACGCCAGGGTCGGCCAGAAGATCATCCTGTACCGGGCCAGCAACAACGACTCGGCCGAGGACTTCCGGCTGGAGTTCCAGGGCACCGTGGCGGACTTCCTCGCCGCCGGCCTGGTGACCTCCGCGTTCGCGCTGCACTACGGCTGCATCCCGGTCGGCGCGGGTAATGGCTTCTTCGGGAACTTCCCGGACTGCTTCGGGCTCGATGCGGCGTTCAACGACCCGGCGTTCGAGATCGAGTACACCCCGCTCGGCCAGGACAGCGGCCTGTGCGTGGGCGTGGCCAGCACCGCGGTGCAGGAAGAGGGCCTGACCCTGCAGGTCTGCGGCGCCTCGTCCAAGACGGTCTGGGCGGTCGACCTGTACGACCAGCCGATCGAGTCCTTCTTCCACGGTTACTACCCGCTGATCAACGGGTCGGACACCAACTTCTCCCAGCCGTACGTGATGACCTACCCGCAGTCCGGCTACCCGACCGACATGCCGCGCGTGCAGGTGCAGGTCGACAACCTGTCCGGTTACACCACCGGCTTCCCGCCGATCCTGAACTACCCCAGCATCGACGACAACCAGATGTGGGGCGCGGACTTCGGACCCTGAGTCTGACAGTCCCAGCTGAGTTAGTAGGTGACGCCGGCCCCTCGCGGGGGGCCGGCGTCACTGCTTTGCCCGGGCCATCTGCCGCCCGGCCAGATGGCATTAAAGTTTCAATTTGGTCACGTCGGATTTATCCGTAAACCGCAGGCTTGCGTCCCGCGTCAAATGTCGGAAGTATCAGACTTCAGGCCTGCCACGTTCACGACTCCATCCCCTAAGTTTGTACCTTTTTGAGCTTGCTGTACCCGTTTGGACCGAATGGACTTCCGGGTTAGCCCGGGCCTTCCCCTTTACCGCAAGATTCGGTCAGGTCGGCCGTTCCCGACCTGACCAGCTCGGGCAGTCGTACGCAGGGTACGGCTGTTAGGTTCCACGAAAGGAACTGCTTCATGTCCATCAAGAGCAAGGTGCTCGCGACGGTCGCGACGCTGGCCACGGTCGGCGGCGTCGGGACGGCGGGCGTGCTGGGCACCGCGCTGACCGCGAACGCGGCCACGCCGTCGTGCGGCGGCACCTGCGTCGACATCTTCAGCCAGGAGTTCGGCCACCACTTCTCGCCGAACTTCCTGCTGGACGTTTACCAGGGGCACGCCAGGGTCGGCCAGAAGATCATCCTGTACCGGGCCAGCAACAACGACTCGGCCGAGGACTTCCGGCTGGAGTTCCAGGGCACGGTGGCGGACTTCCTCGCGGCCGGCCTGGTGACCTCCGCGTTCGCGCTGCACTACGGCTGCATCGCGGTTGGCACGGGCAACGGCGCGTTCGGGAACTTCCCGGACTGCTTCGGGCTCGATGCCCAGTTCAACGACCCGGCGTTCGAGATCGAGTACACCCCGCTCGGCCAGGACAGCGGCCTGTGCGTGGGCGTGGCCAGCACCGCGGTGCAGGAAGAGGGCCTGACCCTGCAGGTCTGCGGCGCCTCGTCCAAGACGGTCTGGGCGGTCGACCTGTACGACCAGCCGATCGAGTCCTTCTTCCACGGTTACTACCCGCTGATCAACGGGTCGGACACCAACTTCTCCCAGCCGTACGTGATGACCTACCCGCAGTCCGGCTACCCGACCGACATGCCGCGCGTGCAGGTGCAGGTCGACAACCTGTCCGGTTACACCACCGGCTTCCCGCCGATCCTGAACTACCCCAGCATCGACGACAACCAGATGTGGGGCGCGGACTTCGGACCCTGAGTCTGACAGTCCAGTTCCGGAACCTGAGTAACTAGGTGACGCCGGCTCCCTTCGGGGGGCCGGCGTCACTGCTTTGTCCGCCGGCGGCCAGATGGTATTAAAGTTTCAATTTGGTCACGTCGGATTTGTCCGCGTAAACCGCCGGCTTGCGTCCCGCGTCACATGTCCGAAGTATCAGGGTCCGGCCCCTAAGTTTGCGATTCCAATCCCCTAAGTTTGTACCTTTTTCGAGCTTGCTGTACCCGTTTGGACCGAATGGACTTCCGGGTTCGCCCGGGCCTTCCCCTTTACCGCTAAACCGGTCAGGTCGGCCGTTCCCGGCCCGATCAGCTCACACAGCCGTACGCAGGGTACGGCTGTTTAGGTTCCACGAAAGGAACTGCTTCATGTCCATCAAGAGCAAGGTGCTCGCGACGGTCGCGACGCTGGCCACGGTCGGCGGCGTCGGGACGGCGGGCGTGCTCGGCACCGCGGCGACCGCGAACGCGGCCACGCCGTCGTGCGGCGGCACCTGCGTCGACATCTTCAGCCAGGAGTTCGGCCACCACTTCTCGCCGAACTTCCTGCTGGACGTCTTCCAGGCGCACGCCAGGGTCAACCAGCCGGTCATCTTGTACCGGGCCAGCAACAACGACCCGGCGGAGGACTTCCGCCTGGAGTTCCAGGGCACGGTGGCGGACTTCCTCGCCGCCGGCCTGGTGACCTCCGCGTTCGCGCTGCACTACGGCTGCATCCCGGTCGGGGTCGGCAACGGCACCTTCGGGAACTTCCCGGACTGCTTCGGGCTCGATGCGGCGTTCAACGACCCGGCGTTCGAGATCGAGTACACCCCGCTCGGCCAGGACAGCGGCCTGTGCGTGGGCGTGGCCAGCACCGCGGTGCAGGAAGAGGGCCTGACCCTGCAGGTCTGCGGCGCCTCGTCCAAGACGGTCTGGGCGGTCGACCTGTACGACCAGCCGATCGACTCCTTCTTCGAGGGCTACTACCCGCTGATCAACGGCTCGGACACCAACTTCTCCCAGCCGTACGTGATGACCTACCCGCAGTCCGGCTACCCGACCGACAAGCCGCGCCCGCAGGTCCAGGTCGACAACCTGTCCGGTTACACCACCGGCTTCCCGCCGATCCTGAACTACCCCAGCATCGACGACAACCAGCTCTGGGGCGCGGACTTCGGACCCTGAGTCTGACAGTCCCAGTTCCGGAACCTTAGTTAGTCAGTGACGCCGGCCCTCACGGGGGTCGGCGTCACTGCTTTGCCCGGATCATCGGTCACGCGGGACCGGCCGGCGCGTAAGTTTCGATTTGGTCACATCGGATTTATCCGGGTAAACCGCCGATACTATTTCCGCGTCGAACCTTCGAGGTCAGAGACCTTGTTCCGGTGAGTTTGTACCTTTTTTGAGCTTGCTGTACCTGTTTGGACCGAATGGACTTCCGGGTTCGCCCGGATCTTCCCCTTTCTGACCGCAAGACCGGTCGGGTCGGCCGTTCCCGTCCTGATCAGCTCGGACAGCCGTGCGCAGGGTGCGGCTGTGAGGTTTCACGAAGGGAAAACTGTTTCATGTCCATCAAGAGCAAGGTGCTCGCCACCGTTGCGACGCTAGCCACGGTCGGCGGTGTTGGCACGGCAGGGGTGCTGGGCACCGCGGCGACCGCGAACGCAGCCACGCCGTCGTGCGGCAACACCTGCGTCGACATCTTCAGCCAGGAGTACGGCCACCACTTCTCGCCGGACTTCCTGCTGGACGTGTACCAGGCGCACGCCAGGGTCAACCAGCCGGTCATCCTGTTCCGGGCCAGCAACAACGACCAGGCCGAGGACTTCCGGCTGGAGTTCCAGGGCACGGTGGCGGACTTCCTCGCCGCCGGCCTGGTGACCTCCGCGTTCGCGCTGCACTACGGATGCATCCCGGTCGGGGCCGGCAACGGCGCCTTCGGGAACTTCCCGGACTGCTTCGGGCTCGACCAGGAATTCAACGACCCGGCGTTCGAGATCGAGTACACCCCGCTCGGCCAGGACAGCGGCCTGTGCGTGGGCGTGGCCAGCACCGCGGTGCAGGAAGAGGGCCTGACGCTCCAGGTCTGCGGCGCCTCGTCCAAGACGGTCTGGGCGGTCGACCTGTACGACCAGCCGATCGACTCCTTCCTCGAGGGCTACTACCCGCTGATCAACGGGTCGGACACCAACTTCTCCCAGCCGTTCGTGATGACCTACCCGCAGTCCGGCTACCCGACCGACAAGCCGCGCCCGCAGGTCCAGGTCGACAACCTGTCCGGTTACACCACCGGCTTCCCGCCGATCCTGAACTACCCCAGCATCGACGACAACCAGCTCTGGGGCGCGGACTTCGGACCCTGAGTCTGACAGTCTTTAGTTCCAGACCCTGAGTAACCAGGTGACGCCGGCCCCTCACGGGGGGTCGGCGTCACTGTTATGTGCACTCTGACTGTTATGTAAACTCTGAGGAGCACAAGCGGATCGTCCGTCAAGCGGAATGCCTAACGTTAAGATCTCGGTTTCATAACATCGAGTAAATTCCCAATCCCTGGCGACAACCCTCGGTCCGCCTGTAGCGTCTTCCTTATCGGGAAAAACGGGACGCGTGGCTCACTAGGAGCCATTCCCGTCCTGATCGGGCCGCCGTGAGCCAGCAGGGAGTGCCGCGGGGCCCAGCTCGCACGGCCGTGCGCAGGGTGCGGCTGTGAGGTTCCACAGGAGGAACTCTTTTATGTCCATCAAGAGCAAGGTGCTCGCCACCGTTGCGACGCTGGCCACGGTCGGCGGCGTCGGCACGGCAGGCGTGCTCGGCACCGCGGCGACCGCCAACGCGGCCACGCCGTCGTGCGGCAACACCTGCGTCGACATCTTCAGCCAGGAGTTCGGCCACCACCACTCGCCGACCTTCCTGCTGGACGTGTACCAGGCCCACGCAAAGGTCGGCCAGAAGATCATCCTTTACCGGGCCAGCAACGCCGACGCGGCCGAGGACTTCCGTCCTGAGTTCCAGGGCACCGTGGCGGACTTCCTCGCCGCCGGCCTGGTGACCTCCGCGTTCGCGCTGCACTACGGATGCATCCCGGTCGGCGCGGGCAACGGCGCGTTCGGGAACTTCCCGGACTGCTTCGGGACCGACAAGGCCTTCAACGACCCGGCGTTCGAGATCGAGTACACCCCGAACGGCCAGGACAGCGGGCTGTGCGTGGGCGTGGCCAATACCGCGGTGCAGGAGGAGGGCCTGACCCTCCAGGTCTGCGGCGCCTCGTCCAAGACCGTGTGGGCGGTTGACCTGTACGACCAGCCGTTCGAGTCCTTCATCAAGGGCTACTACCCGCTGATCAACGGGTCGGACACCAACTTCTCCCAGCCGTACGTGATGACCTACCCGCAGAGCGGGTACCCGACGGACACGCCGCGCGTGCAGGTGCAGGTCGACAACCTGTCCGGTTACACCACCGGCTTCCCGCCGATCATCAACTACCCCAGCATCAACGACAACCAGCTGTGGGGCGCGGACTACGGAACCAACGTCTAAGGACGTTCCGACTTCCGGATCCTGAGCACGTAGGTGACGCCGGCCCCGCAGGGGGGCCGGCGTCACTGTTATGCGGGCCGGTTCCTCGCGGTACGCTCCCAGGGTGGGCCTGGAAAGTCATCGCCGCGGCCCGGCCACCTGCCCGCGATGCGGCAAGCCCGTCCAGGAGCCGACCGCCTGGTCCAGCGCCTGGCGGTGTGACGTACACGGCGAGGTCAATCCGCTGCTTCCCGCCTACCGCCCGTCACGGGAAGGCCTGGACGGCCTGCTCCGCACGCCGGGCGTTCCGGCCTGGCTGCCCTGGCCCCTCCCCGCCGGCTGGCTGGTGACGGGGTTCGCCGGCGCGGGCGACGAGCGCACAGGCACCCGCGCCTGCGCGGTCGCGCTGTCCGGCCCGAACCCGCTCGGCGGGCCGGCCGACATGCTGGTCGTCGCCGAGGAGCCGGGCGTCGGCCTGGGCGCGGCCCTGGCCGGCCTGGATGGCGTGGACCCCGGCGCGGGGTTTGCTTCGGCGCCCCCGATCGCCACCGTCTCGTTCGGCAAGCATGACTTCCCGCTCTGGCAGGTTGATTCACCAGATCGCGCCGTGTTCGCCGGCGAGATCAAGGGCCACTGGGTCTGGCTCGTGCTGTGGCCGGATACCGCGGGGATCCTGCTGGTCGAGCCGATCGGGCTGCGCGACCTGCGTGACCCCGGCCAGGATCTGGACCTGCCCTTCGGCGCGCCGTCTCCCCGCCTGCCCGCGAGCTGACGGTCCCGCCCGGTGCGCGCTGACCTGCACGTCCACAGCAACGCCTCCGACGGGACAGATCCCCCGGGCGAGGTGATGCGCCGCGCGGCGCTGGCTGGCCTGGCCGCCGTGGCGCTCACCGACCACGACACCGTCGCCGGGCACGCGCAGGCACGCGAAGCGCTGCCGAAGGCCCTGACGCTGGTGCCCGGCATGGAGTTGTCGTGCCGGTTGGATGGGCACAGCCTGCACCTGCTGGCGTACCTGTTCGACCCCGGCCAACCGGAACTGGCCGGGCAAACCCGGCGCATCCGCGAGGACCGCGAGGTCCGTGCCCGCGCCATGGTCCGCCGGCTGGCCGACCTCGGCGTCGCGATCAGCTGGGAGCAAGTCGCCGACATAGCGGGAACGGGCGTGGTCGGCCGCCCGCACATCGCCCGAGCGCTGGTGGCCAGCGGTGCCATCGCCGAGCCCGGCCAGGCGTTCACGCGCGACTGGATCGGCGAAGGCGGCCGCGCCTACGTCGGGCGGTACGCGCTCGATCCGGTCGACGCGATCCGCATCGTCCGCGCGGCCGGCGGTGTCGCGGTGCTCGCCCACCCGCGCGCAGGCCGGGGTTGGGTGGTATCCGATGACCAGATCGCCGGGCTGGCCGCCGCGGGCCTGGCTGGGGTCGAGGTCTTCCACCCTGACCATCCAGAGGCCGAACGAGCGAGCCTGCTCGGCCTGGTCCGCGATCTCGGCCTGGTGGCCACCGGAGGCAGCGATGATCACGGCCGCCTCACCGGTCACCGGATCGGCTGTGAGGTAACGGCCGCGCAGGCGTACCGGGCCCTGGTTTCGATGGCCACCGGCGCCAATCCAATAAGTCGCGATTAAAACCAGACGTCGCGATTAAAACCAGACATTGGTGTCGCGCTCACCCGGGCTGCGGGGAGTTTTAGCTGGCCATACGGTGGTACGACAACCAAATGATCCGCGTCAGCGTCTTTGTTGTAGGGCTAGTGGGCCGGCTACAGGGAGGAAGGTAGTCCATGTCGATAAGGGGCAAGGTCATGGCCGCCGCGGCGGTGATGACCCTCGTCGGTGGGATAAGCGCCGTCGGGACGCTCACCGCGCAGGCGGCGACGCCGTCGTGCTATCAGCACTGCATCGACCTGTACAGCCAGAAGTTCGGCAATCAATTCGTCCTTGACGTGCTGCTCCAGCACGCCAAGGCCAACGAGCCGATCACCTTGTACCGGGCCAGCAACAACGACAAGGCGGAAGACTTCGTCATCTTCTCGTCGGCGCGGGTCTCCCACTTCGCCAGCCTCGGGCTGGTCTCCTCGACCGTGGCCTCGCACTTTGGCGGTGGCTGCTCGCACGTCAGCTCGATGACGCACAAGTGCGTGAGCCACTACCCCAATGACCTGGCTTACGAGATCGAGTACGCGCCGGACGGCCTGGCCAGCGGCCTGTGCATGGGCGTCGCGAAAACCGCCGCCGACGGGACGAAGGTCGTCCTCGAGCCGTGCCACGCTTCACCAAGGACCACCTGGGTGCTCGACGCCAACGCCGCGATCGGTAACGGGTCCCGCCCGCTGGTCAACGGCTCGGACACCAGCGGCTCCGACCCGTACGTGCTGAACTATCCGGGCAGCACCATCCCGTACCAGATGCCTACCCCGCAGCTCACCACCTGGGCGCTGTCGCGGTACTACCACGGAGGCGTATTCAACAACCAGCTGTGGGGCGCCGACTTCGGCCCCATCCAGGAAGGTTAACGGGTCGCGCCGCGCCGCCTCCTGGCCGTCGCGGCCGCCCGCTCCGAGCGCGTCCTGCGGCTCGGGTAGATCAGCTGCACGCCCCACCGGCGATGCCTGGACTGCCCGCCGCAGGTCGTGCATGTCCGGTCCGCCCACCTGAACATCGCCGCGCGCTGCCGGCCCGAACCTCCGCACGTCCGGCACCGCCGGTTCGAGTGCAGGGCAAGCGACACCACGTAGCAGACCGCGATGATCACTCCGTAGCTCAGCAGGCTTGGGCCCGGCTTGCCGTGGCCGATCAGCAGTGCTGGGACAACCAGAATCAGCCACCATATCACGCGCCTAATTGTGGCATGAGAGGATAAGCCGCGCAATAACTAAATGATCGTGGCGCCTAGGACCTTTAATGTCCAATATCCTGGCGCACATTGGTAGAAGCTCCCTGGTCAGGAGCGTGATCGTGGTATTCGCACTTTTCGGGCGGACGATCCTGGATTACCCTCCGGTGGGCGTACCCTCGCACCTGTGCCGCCGAGGTCCCGCCGCTGTGATAGGAAGGTCGACGGGTCAGGCACGAAGGAAGGATGCGCTGGGATGACCGTACGGATCGAACTGGTGTCGTCGAGGATGGCCGACGGGATCAATACCTGGATCATCGGCGACCGCGAGGAGGTCATCGTCATCGACCCGGGTCGTGACGCGGCTGGCGTGCTCGACGCGGTGGGAGATCGCGAAGTGCTCGCGGTGATCTGCACGCATGGTCACGCCGACCATATCGCCGCGGCGGTGGAGGTGGCCGAGCGTGACGAGGCGCCGGTGGCGCTGCATCCGAGGGACCGGCTGCTGTGGCGGGAGGCGCACGCGGACGGCGACGCCGAGATCGAGATGGCGGACGGCGGGATCTTCGAGGTGGCCGACGTGGCCCTCGAGGTGATCTACGCGCCCGGTCACACGGACGGCTCGGTGTGCCTGTACTGCGAGCAGCTTGGGGTGGTGTTCACGGGGCACGTCCTGCTGGCCGACGGCCCGGTACCGCACGACGGCGGATTCCCCAACTTCGCCGACCAGCTGAACGCGATCGGCGAGAACCTGCTCAGCCTGCCCCCGGCCACCCGCGTCCTGCCGGGCCAGGGCGAGGAGACGACGATCGACGCGGCGGAGAAGAACTTCGACTCCTGGGTGACCGCGGGACCCGGCACCGACTAGGTCCCCGTGGAACAGCTTGGCTTCGAGGGGATGCCGCGCCGGCTGTACCCGTGCACGCCGACGCGGCTTTCCGCCTGGCTCGACTGCCCCCGCCGGTACCGGATGAGCTACCTGGACCGCCCGCCGCCGGGCAAGGGCCCGCCCTGGGCACACAACAGCCTCGGGGCCAGCGTCCATAACGCGCTGGCCGGCTGGTGGCGGCTGCCGCTTGCGCAGCGGACCGTGGCGGCCGCGGGCGCGCTGGTCGACCGCGGCTGGATCACCGAGGGGTTTGCGGACGAGAACCAGTCCGCGCAGTACCGGGAGCGCGCGATCGACATGGTCGCGGGGTACGTGGCCGGGCTGGACCCGGCCGACGAGCCGGTCGGGATCGAGCGGACCGTGGCGACCCGCACCGACCGGATCGCCGTATCAGGCCGGATCGACAGGCTCGACGCGCGGCCCGCTGATCCGGCGGGCACCGAACTCGTGGTCGTCGACTACAAGACCGGGCGCCACCTGCTCACCACCGATGACGCGCGCAGCTCCATGGCCCTCGCGCTGTACGCGCTCGCCGCGGCGCGGGTGATGCGCCGGCCCTGCCGCAGGGTCGAACTGCACCATCTGCCCACCGGGGAGGTGCTCGCCTGGTCGCACACCGATGAGTCGCTGGCCAGGCACCTGGCTCGCGCGGAGGCCATCGCGCAGGAGTGCGCCGCGGCCGACGAGCGCATGGCCGAAGGCCTGCCCGCGCACGCGTACGACGAGGTGTTCCCGCCGCGGCCGAGCGCGTCCTGCGGCTGGTGCGACTACCTGCGGCACTGCCCGGAGGGCGCGGCGGCCGCGGTGCCGCGCCGGCCGTGGGACGGGCTCTCCGCCAGCTGAGATTAGGACTCTGCTGCCTTCAAGACTGTGCTGCCTTCAAGACTGTGCTGCCTTCAAGACTGTGCTGACTTCAAGACCTCTGCCGCGTTCCAGAAGTGCGTCAGGGTACCCGCCGTCGTGGCGGGTGCCTCCACCGCGGGGGAGTGAGCAGCACCGGGGATGCACACCCGCCGGGCCCCCAGCCGCACGGCCATGGCCTCCTGCTCGTCCGGTGACCAGGAGTTGTCGTCCTCGCCGTAAATGACGAGGATCGCGACCTCGCGGAGCCCAGCCAGGTCGGCCGTGCGGTCCTCGGCGGTGAGCAGGTGCCTGGCCATAAGGACCAGGCCGTTCGGGTCGTTGCTGAGCATGCGCTTGGCGCAGAACGCCAGGATCGCGCCGGGGACTCCGGAGGCGACGGCCTGCGGCTCCAGGTAAGACTGCCAGATATCGGCGATCCCGGCCTGCAGGCTGGCCTCCTCAGGCACGCGGCCGTCGCTGGCGCCGAGGAGGTCCAGCATGCCGCGCAGTTCCTCGGCCCGCGGCCCGGTGAGCGCGGCCGGGCCGGTGCTCATCAGCGTGACCGATGCGACGTCGCCCCCGGCGAGCACGGCCTCGCGGGCGATCAGCCCGCCGTAGGAGTGCCCGAGCAGGTGCTTCGCGCCGGTCGCGCGGAGCAGGGCGGTGATATCGGACCCCAGGGCCGAGGCGGAGTACCCGTCATGATCATCCGCGCCGGGCGTCTCGAACTGCCCGCGCATGTCGATCGCGACCACCCGCCGGCCGCCGGCGGCGAGCTGGCCGAGGATGGCCAGGAAGTCCTCCTTGCTGCCGGTGTAGCCGGGGACGAGCAGGGCCGCTTCTTTCTCGCAGACCCCAGACGCCGGGATGGCCTCTAGCGCCGCGAAGCGCCCGCGGCTGGTGTGGATGGCGATGCGCCGTACCTCGTCCGGCAGCTCAAGCGAGGTTGGTGTGCTCACAGGGGCGAACCTTACCTGGCGTCTGTGAACGAAACCTGAGCGTCGCCTAGGAGGCCTTGCGCCGCGTGGCCTCGCGCTGGCCCCGGCGGGCCGCGGGAGCCTGGCCGCCGAGCCGCTCCTGCTCGCCGCCGACTTCCTGGCCTGCCCTGGTCCGCCGCCGGCGCCGACCCATAGCGGCGGCGGGCTGCCCGCGGGTCGCGGTGCCGCGCCTGCGTTCGGTCCGCGGCGAGCGGACCCGGCCGGTCTCGCCGATGTCCTCCAGGGCCTCGGCCTGCAGGCCGACCCGGTCACGCTTGGCCCGGGGCAGGGTTCCTGTCGCGTCGCGCGGGATGTCCAGCTCGGTGTACAGGTGCTCCGAGGTCGAATACGTCTCTTCGGGTTCGGGCTGGCCGAGGCCGAGGGCGTCGTTGATGAGCTTCCAGCGGTGCATGTCCCGCCAGTCGACGAAGGTGACCGCGACGCCGGTTCGCCCGGCGCGCCCGGTCCGGCCGATGCGGTGCACGTAGGTCTTGTCGTCTTCTGGGCACTCGTAGTTGACCACGTGCGTGACGTCGTCCACGTCCAGCCCGCGCGCGGCGACCTCGGTGGCGGTCAGCACGTCGACCTTGCCGCTCCGGAACGCCCGCAGCGCACGCTCGCGCTGGCCCTGGCCCAGGTCACCGTGCACGGTCGCCACCGCGAAGCCCCGGCTCGCCAGGGCGGTGGCCACCTGATCCGCGCCCCGCTTGGTCTGGCAGAACACCATCGTCAGGCCGCGGCCCGACGCCTGCAGGAGGCGGGCGAGGACCTCGATCTTGTCCATCTGGTGCGTACGGAACACGTACTGCCGCGTGCCGGGGGCCGGCGCGGGCTCATCGTGACCTTCGGCTCGGACGTTGATCGGCCGGTGCATGTGCCTGCGGGCGAGCGTGACGACCTCGGGCGGCATGGTCGCCGAGAACAGCATGGTCTGCCGGTGGTCGGGGATCAGCCGGACGATCCGCTCCACGTCCGGCAGGAAGCCGAGGTCGAGCATCTTGTCCGCCTCGTCGAGCACCAGGGCCTGGACCGCGCTCAGGTCCAGGTGCCGGCGCTGGGACAGGTCGAGGAGCCGCCCCGGGGTGCCGACCACGATGTCCACGCCAGAGCGCAGCGCGTCGATCTGCGGTTCGTACGCCCGCCCGCCGTAGACGGTGAGCACGCGCGCGCGGAGGTTGACGGCCGCCGCGCGCAGGTCGTCCGCGACCTGGATCGCCAGTTCCCTGGTCGGCACCACGACCAGGGAACTCGGCTTGCCCGCCGGGCCTTCCTCGAGGCGTTCCAGGAGCGGGATGCCGAACGCGAGCGTCTTCCCGGTGCCCGTCCTGGCCTGCCCGATGACGTCCTGGCCGCGCAGGGTCAGGGGGAGGGCGAGCGCCTGGATGGGAAAGGTGGTGAGGATGCCCTGGGCGTCAAGACCCGAGCAGATCGCTTCGCTGATGCCGAGTTCGCGGAACGAGGGTGTGCCGACGTTACCGCCGCCGGTCCCCACCCCGTCGTCGCCGGGTGCCGCGTCCTTCGCGGTGTTCCCGGCCAGAATGTCAGTTGTCAGGGTTTCCGTCCTTCATCGTGGGCCCTCCCAGTCCCTAGCTGCGGATCGGGCCCGTCGTGTCGCAAGGCTGCTCGCAGCGGCCTTCGGGGACGCACGCTGCTACCTTCCTAGGGAGCGCGCTACCGCCGCCGGCGCACTGCCGTGTACTCGGGTTTCCCCCCTGGCAGCCGTTTAGATCAACACGACCATGGGTTGTGTCATTCCATTGACTAGTTATTGTCCAGTGTACCAGCGCGGCCTGGCCCTCCTGGAAGGGGGCTCTGGTCAGACGATATTGCCGAAGCCCACGCGGCGCGTTTCCGGCGCGCCGAATTCTACGTAGGCGATTTTATCGGCGGGCACCAGGACCCGGCCGCCCTTGGCCGTGGTGAGCGCGAAGACAGATTGCCCGCCGTTTTCCAGGGCGGCGGCCAGGCCGGCCTCTATTGCCTCGGCCGGGGTCTCGGTCTCCACCACCAGTTCGCGCGGAACGGACTGGATCCCGATCTTGACTTCCACGTCGCTCCCCTTTATCAGTGCTCGCTGCGGGGCCACCCGCTGATGCCGCGCCAGGCGAGCCTGGCCACGAGTTGCTCGGCGGCTTCCCGCGGAATGCGATCACACGTGCTCAGCCAGTATCTCGCAGTGACCTGCGCCAGGCCCACCATCCCCACGCTGACCAGGCGCGCCTCGTCCTCGTCCAAGCCGGCGTCCTGCCTGACCACCTCGCTGATCATCGCCGCGCACTCGCGCTGGGCTCGTTCGAGCTCGGCGCTGACGGCGGCCTCGTTGCTCAGGTCGGACTCGAACACCAGCCGGAACGCTTGCCCCTTGCCCACCACGAACTCGAAGTAGGCGCCGAACGTGGCCGCCACCCGCTGCTTGTTGTCCGTGGTCGAGCCGAGCGCCTCGCGCACGGATTCGAGCAGGTTGTCCACGCTCTGGTCGAGCAGGGCCAGGTACAGCTCGAGCTTGCCGGGAAAGTGCTGGTAGAGCACGGGCTTGCTGACCCCGGCGCGTTCGGCGATCTCGTCCATCGCGGCCGCGTGGTACCCGCGGGACACGAACACCTCAAGCGCCGCGTCCAGCAGCTGCCGCCGCCTCTCATGCCGGGGCAGCCGGTTGCTGCGCGGCCGTGCGTCAGACGGTGCGGTCAAAGTCTGCTCTCCGGGTGATCCCCTGCGGGCCCGCGCCCGAGGTCGCCCTCATCCTAAGCGGTAGTCGTCATCGTCGAAGCCGACCGCGCGTTCCTGCTCGGCCGCGTCGGCCTCGTCGACGTCGAACGGGACTTCACGCCGCTCCGGAGTACCGTTCTCGCCCGCGACGACTTCTTGCTGCTGCTCGTAGGCGTCGTCTTCGGGCTTCTCCATATCCAGCTCGCTCAACGGCCCGATCCCCTCTTCTTTCTGTTCGGCATTACCTGGACGGCCTCCGGCCAGCTCGCGGAACGCCGTCTCCAGTGCTTCCCCGTACGTGGGGAAGGCATGCACCGCGTCGGCCAGAACCGCGACCGGTACCTTGGCCCTGATGGCGAGGGTAACCTCAGCCATCCACGTGGCGGCGTCCGGCCCCACCGCGACGGCGCCCGTGAGCAATCCCCCCTCCGCGTAGAGCTCGAGGCAGCCAAGGTCGTCCTGGCCCAGCCGTCCCCTGGTGGTGGCGCCCAGGTCGGCCCTGACCCGCCTGCCCCCCACCTCGCCGACCGCGAAGACCGAAGGCGAGGTGAACACGCAGCGCGGGATCGCGCTGTAGTCAGCCTCGCGGCCCGCGCCGAGGATGTTCGCGGCGACCACCGCGCCCTGGTAGCGGCCGGCGTGGGTGTGCGTGATGCCGGTGACGTCCCCGGCGGCCCAGACCCGGCCGACCGCGCCGGTCACCCGGCACGAGGTGTCGGTGGGCAGCGCCGCGCCGGGAGCGACCGTGACGCCGATCGCTTCAAGACCCAGGCCGGTGAGCCTGGGCCGTCGCCCCGAGGCGAGCAGCAGCCGGTCCGCGTCGATCCGGGTGCCGTCGTCGAGCGCGAGCGTCAGGCCGTCAGGTGTCCGTTCGGCCTTGGTCGCGGGCGAGCCCAGGTAGATCTCCGCGCCCGCCCGGCGCAGCGCCACGGCGAGGATCTCCCCCGCGAAGGCGGGCTCGGCCGGGAGGAGCCGGTCCTCCGCCTCGACCAGCGTCACCTGCGAGCCGAAGGCGGCGTAGATCTGCGCGAGCTCGCACCCGGCCGGTCCGCCGCCGAGCACGATCAGGCGGCGGGGCAGGTCGGGCGAGCACAGGCCTTCGGCGGTCGTCCAGGTCGGTATGTCGGACAGGCCCTCGATCGGGGGCGCGACGGGCTCGCATCCCGTCGCGATGACCAGGTCGCCGTAGGTCAGCGATACGCTCGCCTGGCCGTTGGCGCGGTGCGACCCGTCCTGCGACACCTCCACCGTTCCCGCGGCGCTGATTCGGCCGGTGCCGCGGATCACGGTCACGCCCGAGGCGGCCAGGCGCCGCACGGGCGCGGAGTCGTCGAGGCCGCCGGTCACCTCATCGCGCCGGGCGACCGCGTCCTCCCACGTCTCGCCGCGGCCCGCGGAGATCAGCAGCGAGTTCGAAGGCACGCAGGCCAGGTAGGGGGACTCTCCGCCGATCAGGCCCGCCTCGACCAGCGCCACCGACCGGCCGCCCTCGGCCGCCTGCGCGGCGACCTGCACGCCCGCGGTGCCGCCGCCGAGCACGACCACATCGAATGCGCCCATCCGCTCCGTCCCCCTCGCCCTCCGAGCCGCCCGGCCCGGGGGCCGGCGCCTTCATCATCTCAGCCGGCCGTAAGCTCGCTGGGAGAGTTGCCTAAATGTGCTCATGCCTGGGTTCAGATCAGGTCAGTCGAATATAGTGTCGATTATACGAAACGGTGCGCCGCTCCATGTATCAGCGGTGGGCCAACCGGGGTAGGTGAAAGACCATGCGCAGCATTTGGTCCGGTGCCATCTCCTTCGGCCTGGTCGTGATCCCGGTGAAGCTGTACGCGGCGACCGAACAGCGGGACATAACGTTCCGTCAGGTCCACCGGGAAGACGGCGGCCGGATCCAGTTCCGTCGGTTCTGCACGCTGGACGGTGAGGAAATCCCGTACGCCGACGTCGCGAAGGGCTACGAGCTGCCCACCGGCGACATGGTGGTGCTGACCGACGAGGACCTCGCCGATCTTCCCCTGGTGACCGCGCACCGCATCGAGGTGCTGCAGTTCGCGCCGGCCGCCCAGGTCGAGTCCATCTACGCCAACAAGAGCTACTACACCGAACCCGACCCGACCGGCGCCCGGGCCTACGTGCTGTTCCGCGACGCGCTCCTGAAATCCGGGAAGGTCGCGGTGGCCAAGGTCGCGCTGCGCCAGCGGGAGGCGCTGGCCGCCCTGCGGGTCAGGGAAGGGGTCATCACGCTCGAGACCCTGCTGTGGCCCGACGAGGTGCGCAAGCCCGATTTCGCGTTCCTCGACGAGGACATCGAGGTCCGCTCGCAGGAGCTGAAGATGGCCGCCTCGCTCATCGACACGATGACGGAGGACTTCGACCCCGATCAGTTCAAGGACACCTACCGCGAGGCGCTCGAAGCGGTCGTCCAGGCCAAGATCGAGGGGAACAACATCGTCCGGCCCGCGGGCGTGGAAGCCACGGCGCCCAAGACCCAGCCCGCCGACCTGACCGAGATCCTGCGCGCGAGCGTCGCGGCGCTGAAGTCCGGGCGCGGCAAGGAGGACAGCCCGCCCGAGGATTCCGCCGCCCCCGCACCGGCCAAGACCGCCAGGACCAGGCGCAAGGCGAGCGCGTGAGCGAGCCGGTCCCGCACTGGCCGGGAAGGCTGGTCCCGCTCGGCGACCACGAGGTCTACGTGCGCAGCGTCCCCGCCTCCGGAGAGCCAGCCCTCTGCGTACACGGGCTCGAGGGCTCGTCGCGCAACTGGACCGACCTGATGGATCTGCTCAGGCCCGCCCTGGCCTGCGAGGCGGTTGACCTGCCGGGCTTCGGCAACTCCCCGCCCCGCCCCGACCGCAAGTACTCGATCGCCGCGCTCGCGCGGACGGTCACGGCGCTGATCGGCAAGCTCGGCCGCGGCCCGGTGCACCTGATCGGCAACTCCCTCGGCGGCGCGGTCTGCGTGAAGGTCGTCGCCAGCCGGCCCGAACTCGTCAGGACGCTCACGCTGGTGTCCCCGGCCCTGCCCGATTCGCGGCCCCGGCTGGACCTGCTGCGCTTCCCCGTGATGAGCCTCCCGCTGGTCGGCATCCGGGTCCTGCGGCGGTTCCAGGTCACGTCGGCGGAGCACCGCGTCGCCGACGTCATCGCCAACTGCTACTGCGACCCCGCGCGGTTCCCGCCCGAGCGGTTCGCCGTCGAGGTCGCCGAGCTGAACCGCCGGGATGCCCTCGGCTACGGCGAGGCCGTGCTGGTCGGGTCCCTGCGGACGCTCACGGCCGAGACCATGCGGGTCGGCCCCTGGTCGGCCTGGCGAGACGCGGCCCGGGTCACCGCGCCGTCCCTGATCATCTACGGCAGTCACGACCGCCTCGTCGACCCGCGGATGGCGGGGCGGGCCGCCCACGCGTTCGCCCACGGCCGGATCGTGGTACTGCCGCGCACCGGGCATGTCGCGCACATGGAGCACCCCGCCCTGGTGGCGGCCGAGATCGGCGTGCTGCTCGACATGGCGCGCGGGGCGGCCCCGGCGCAGCGGGAATTCCCGCTCACGCCTGCCGGTTGACCGTGGCACGGGCCGGGAGAAATACCACCGCCGTTCGGAAATGAAGATTTTTGGAGCACATCGTGTCGCTGCCCCCGCTAGTCGAGCCCGCCAGCGAGCTGACGGTCGACGAGGTGAGGCGTTACTCCCGCCACCTGATCATTCCCGACGTGGGGATGACCGGGCAGAAGAGGCTCAAGAACGCGAAGGTGCTGTGCGTGGGAGCGGGCGGACTCGGGTCGCCCGCGCTGCTGTACCTGGCCGCGGCGGGGGTCGGCACGCTCGGCATCGTCGATTTCGACGTGGTTGACGAGTCCAACCTGCAGCGCCAGGTCATCCACGGGCAGTCCGACGTGGGCCGGAGCAAGGCCGCCTCGGCCCGGGACAGCATCCGCGAGATCAACCCGTACGTGAAGGTGGTCCTGCACGAAACCCGGCTCGACTCCGACAACGCCATGGAGATCTTCGCCGGCTACGACCTGATCGTCGACGGCACCGACAACTTCGCCACCAGGTACCTGGTGAACGACGCGTGCGTGCTGCTCGGCAAGCCGTACGTCTGGGGATCGATCTACCGGTTCGACGGGCAGGCGAGCGTGTTCTGGGCGGAGTACGGCCCCTGCTACCGCTGCCTGTACCCCGAGCCGCCGCCGCCCGGGATGGTCCCGTCCTGCGCCGAGGGCGGCGTGCTCGGCGTCCTCTGCGCGTCCATCGGGTCGATCCAGGTGAACGAGGCGATCAAGGTCATCACCGGGATCGGCGACCCGCTCGTCGGCCGGCTGATGATCTACGACGCGCTGGAGATGACGTATCACTCCGTCCGGGTGAACAAGGACCCGGACTGCCCCGTCTGCGGCAAGAACCCGACGATCACCGAGCTCATCGACTACGAGGCGTTCTGCGGCACGGTGTCGGAGGAAGCCGCCGCGGCGGCGCAGGGCTCGACGATCAGCGCCAAGGACCTGGCCGCCATGCTGGAGGCCGGCGACGACATCTTCCTGATCGACGTGCGCGAGCCGAACGAGTACGAGATCGTGTCCATCCCGGGCGCGACGCTGATCCCCAAGGGCGAGTTCGCCTCCGGCGCCGCCCTGGAGCGCATGCCGCAGGACAAGCGGATCGTGCTGCACTGCAAGAGCGGCGTCCGCAGCGCCGAGGCGCTGGCGGTGGTCAAGAACGCTGGCTTCGCCGACGCCGTGCACGTCGGCGGCGGCATCCTGGCCTGGATCAACCAGGTCGACCCATCCCTCCCGTCATACTGATCCTTGCGGAGGCCGCCCATGAAGGGGGACCGGGTTGAGATCGTGATCGACTCTGGCGAGGGAACCCGGACCTACGAGGTATCCGCGACCCGGGCCGGCCGGCGGGTCGAGATCGCCAACCGCCGCGGCGTGATCGAGGTCAGCGAGGTCACCAGGACCGGTTCCCCGGTCAGGACCGCCCGCTTCATGGCCAGCCGCGTCGTGGCCATGGTCGAGTACCCCGCCGACACCTCCGCGGCCGAGTTATACCTCTGCCGCACGGTTACCTCAACACCGCGCCGCCTGGTAGGCGTCCCAAGAAACCCCGCCGCCCGGTAGCCAGCACCACAACCCCGCCGCCCATAGCCCTTTGCGGCTAGCATGCGCGGATGGAGCTTCTTCGAGCCGGAGATCGTCCCCTACGCGTGGGGCTCGAGGCGCGGGATCGCCGAACTCCAGGGCAGGCCGTTTCCGACCGCGGGACCCGAGGCCGAGCTGTGGATGGGCGCGCACCCGTCGGCGCCCTCCGGCCTGTCACGGGATGGGCAGCGGACCACGCTGGAGGACGTCATCGCGGCCGACCCGGTCGGTGAACTCGGGCTGGCGAGCGTGGCCCGGTTCGGGCCGCGGCTGCCGTTCCTGCTGAAGGTCCTGTCGGCCGAGGTAGCGCTCTCGATCCAGCTGCACCCCTCGCGCGCCCAGGCCGAGGCGGGCTTCCGCGCGGACAATGAGCGCGGTCTCGCGCCGGGCGACCCGGCCAGGAACTATGTCGACGACTGGCCCAAACCCGAACTGCTGTGCGCGCTGACCCCGTTCGAGCTGCTCGCCGGGCTGCGGACGCCGAAGGACGCGGCGAGCCTCCTGCGCGCCCTCGGCGTTGACCAACTCCAGCCGCTTGCGGTCGAACTCGAAGGTCCGGCTGGAGGGGCCGTGCCCGTCGCGCTGCGGACGATTCTGGAGTGGCCGGACCCCGCGGAGCTCGTCGGCGCCGTCCTGGCGGCCTGCGCCTCGCTGGCGGCGGCGGGCGGGCCCTACCTGGGCGCCTGCGAGGCCGTCGTGCGCCAGGCCGCGTATCACCCCAGCGACCTCGGCCTCGTGGCCATGCTGCTGATGCGGCACACGCTGCTCGAGCCAGGCCAGGCGTTGTTCATGCCGGCCGGAGGGCTGCACTCGTACCTCTACGGCACCGGCATCGAACTGCTCGCCAACTCGGACAACGTGATCCGGGCCGGGCTGACCGGCAAGCACGTCGACGTGCCCGAGTTGCTGAAGCTGCTCGCTCCGGACGCCCCGATGCCCGTCATCCTCCCGCGTCCGCTCGCGGTAGGGATCGCGGTGTACGAGACGCAGGTGCCGGAGTTCCGCCTGTACCGGCTCGATCTGTCCGGGGAACTGCTCACGCTGCCCGGCACGGGCCCGCGGATCCTGCTGTGCACCGAGGGCCACGTCGACCTGCGCAGCGAGTTGGGAGAGGTGAGGGTGGCGCGGGGCGAGTCGTGTTTCGTGTCGGCCGCCGACGGAGCGGTGACCGGCACCGGCCACGGACGCGCCTTCCTGGCCGCCACGGGCGAGCTATCATGAACCTGTCCCAGGCGCCTGCGGCAGGAGAGCTGCGTTGAGGTTCTGAGGTCCGCGATACCGCGACCTTTGCCGGTGTGGTGTCGCCACACGTACCGGAGTCCTTCCTACGTGCTGGGAGCCGCGCCTCATGACCGCCGCTATCGTCTGTTCGGATCTCCACTTCAGCTGGCCCGACGGAGCGCCCGTCCTTTCCGGCCTGACCGTATCCTTCGGGCCCGGCCGCACCGGGCTGATCGGCGTCAACGGCTCGGGCAAGTCGACCCTGCTCAGGCTCATCGCCGGTGAGCTGCGCCCCGGGTCCGGCCTGGTCCGGGCCCACGGCGACGTCGGCTACCTGCCGCAGGCCATCACGCTCGGGACGGGCCGCAGCGTGTCAGACATCCTCGGCGTCACCGCCGCCAGGGACGCCCTGCGCGCCATCGAGGCCGGCCAGGCGGGGGAGGAGGCCTTCGCGGCGGTCGGGGATGACTGGGACGTCGAGGAGCGAGCCCGCGCCTGGCTGGACCGGCTCGGGCTGGGCCGCATCGGCCTGGACGACCGGGTGGAGCGGCTGTCCGGCGGCGAGACCGTGCTCGTGGCGCTCGCCGCGCTGTTCCTGCGGCGGCCGGACATCATCCTGCTTGACGAGCCGACCAACAACCTCGACCTGGACGCGCGCCTGCGCCTGTACGATGCGGTCGCCTCCTGGACCGGTGTCATGGTGATCGTCAGCCACGACCGCGAACTGCTCGGACTCGTGGATCAGATCGCCGACCTATCCGGCGGGACCGTCCGGACCTATGGCGGGAACCTGGCCGCCTACGCCGAGCTTCTCGCGGTCGAGCAGGCCGCGGCGCAGCGCGCGGTCACCGCCGCGGCCAGCGATGTCCGTCGCGAGCGGCGTGACCTGGCCGACGCCCAGGTCAAGCAGGCGAGGCGGGACCGGCAAGGGCGCAAGCTCGCCGACTCGGGCAGCCTGCCCAAGATCGTCGCGAACGCGCGGAAGAAGCACGCGCAGGAGTCCGCCGGCCGGTCGCGGGAACTGCACGCCGAGCGCCTCGAGGCGGCGCGTGAGCGGCTAGCGGACGCGGAGCAGGCGGTCAGGGACGACGCGGAAATCCGTGTGACGCTGCCCGCCTCGGCCGTCCCGGCCGGGCGCACCGTCCTGACCGTGACCGGCCTGGCCCCTTCCCGCTGGCACCCGGCGCTAGCCGGGCCTGGACCCAGCGGGACCACCCCGGCCGTGCCGGGAATCACCCAGCCGGGCGTGCCGGGAATCACCCAGCCGGGCGTGCTCGCGGAACTGATTCTCCGCGGCCCGGAACGGATCGCCCTGACCGGCCCCAACGGTTCCGGCAAGACCACCCTGCTGCGCGCGATCGCGGGCCTGACCGCGCCGCCCGGCCTGACCATCCGCTGCGGGGCAGTCATCGGCTACCTGCCGCAGCGGCTAGATATCCTCGACGACTCACTGACCGTGGTCGGCAACGTACGGCAGGCCGCGCCCGCCGCGTCGGTCAACGAGGTCCGGGCCAGCCTGGCCCGGTTCCTGTTCCGCGGCGAGCGGGCCGACCGCGTGGCGGGCACGTTGTCCGGCGGCGAGCGGTTCCGCGCCGTCCTCGCCGCGCTGCTGCTCGCGCAGCCGGCCCCCCAGTTGCTCCTGCTCGACGAGCCGACCAACAACCTGGACCTGGCGTCTGTCAGGCAGCTGTCCCAGGCGCTGGAGGGTTACCGGGGCGCGATCCTCGCGGCCAGCCATGACGTGCCGTTCCTCCGCTCGGCCGGGATCACCCGCTGGCTCCGCCTCGACCCCGCCATCGGCCTGACCGCCACCGACCCGCTGTGAACGCGGTCGCCGGCCTTCGTGTTGTCTGGCGCGAGTTCTGTCCGCTAGACTGCGTGGGCGCAGCGGTCCGCTGCGCGCTGTCTTTGGGGTATGGGGTAATTGGCAGCCCGACAGGTTCTGGCCCTGTTAGTCTAGGTTCGAGTCCTGGTACCCCAGCCAGTTCGTCCAACAGCGCGGGCGCGGTCCGACGCCCGCGCTCGTTCATGTTCGGATGGCCCAGGCCACCGTGTGCTGGGTCGCTGGGCCTCAGCTGCCGGTTGGCCTGACCGGTGGCGAGGCGGTAGTCTGTACGCCGCTGGTGATACCAGGATCCCGGCCCGGCTGAAGCTGCCGGTGCCATGCTCGGCCCCGTCGTCTAGAGGCCTAGGACGCCGCCCTCTCAAGGCGGTAACGCCGGTTCGAATCCGGTCGGGGCTACTGAACAAAGGTCCAGGTCACAGACCTGGACCTGTCCATACAAGATCACACCGCGACAGGCTGGACCGGTCAGGTATCGATGTTCGGATTGTCGCGCGCCCAGAGGTACCAGGTGCGCAGGCGGCTGCGTGATCGCGATCCGGGAGAGGACGCTCAGGTCGGGCCGGACGTGCACGAGCTCGCCCGAGGCGAGCATGCGCCATCCGCTCTCACCGTCCATCTGCTCGGAAGCGATGATCACCGAGGCGGTTTCGTCAAGCGCGGGCGCGTGCACCGAGGATGTCGTGCTGCGGATGTGCAGGCCCGCGGTCCCTGCCGGGCCCGGTCCGGCCGGGCGCTGGAGGATGTGCAGGGCGTGCTGCCCCGGGTATCGCAGCGCCCACAGCTCACCTGGCGCGGCGACGATGGTGTTCAGGGCCGAGACCGGCAGGTTGGCGGCGATCCAGGTGGCCGCGGCCGCAATCCCGGCCCCGACGTCGCCGCCGTGCTCGTCGATTTGCTGGGTAATCAGCGCGAAGTACCGTTCGGAGTCCGTGTCGCCGAGCACGAGGCTGGCGTAAGAGCCGAGCTGGGCTTCCAGTCGCGGCAGCTCGCCGATCCCGCCGTTGTGCGCCATGATGCGTCCGTTCATGACAAACGGGTGGGTATTCAGGACCGTCCGGCCACCTGAGGTAGCCCACCGGACGTGGGCGATAAACGTCGAGGATTCGGCCTCTCGGGCCTCGTGCGCGAACTCCTCGTCGCGAAACGCCGGTTCCGGCTGCTTGTCTACTATGGGCGCGCCAGCAGCATCGAAGAATCCGATCCCGCTGCCGTCGACGTCACGGTGACTCTGCGCCTCCAGCGAATCCGGGGCGTCAAGCAGCCAGAACGTCGCCCGCACTCGCGCCGTACCCGCCGTCAGCCCGAACAACCGGCACATGCTGCACCCGCCCTCCCGCTCCGCGGTCTCCCTGCAAGTTGAACCTAACGCTGATGCAGGTGCGAAGAGGAGCATCAGGTCGGCGCGCAGGGGCGCCGGGCCGGTCACCCGGACCCGGCCGGCGGACTGTGACTGCGCAGCACCTTGGTCTTATCCCGGTTCCACGCGGTGGTGGTGCCGTCCGGGTGCAAGATCAACGTCCAGCCCCACCGGTGAATCACAATCTGATGATGATAGAAACACAGCAAAATGCAGTCTTTTACGCTGGTCGGGCCGCCGTCGGCCTTGTGCCGGACATGGTGCACCTCGCACGCCGCGGCCGGCTGGTTGCATCCGCCGGTCCACTGGCAATGCTGGTCGCGCAGGATGACCGCGGTGCGGATCCCGGCCGGGACCGTGTTGGCATACCCGATGTCCAGCGGCAGGCTCGGCCCGGCCAGCCGGGCCCCGAGCTGCTCCCGGCGCAAGAAGCTGGCCAGCCCGCCGGGACCGGAGACCAGGTCCACAGCCTTGCCGATGATCTGCCGTTCGAGCATCTCCCGGGCGTGCGCGGTCAGCGGCGTGCCGTCACAGCACCCCGGCCCGGACCCGTCCCGGGCGGCCGGGTCACCGGCCTGGCCGTGGTCGGCGCACCCGCCGGTCCCGTCCGGGCCCGCACCTGCACCGGCCCGGCTGTGCGCACCGCACCCGCCGGGCCCGTGGTGCCCGGCGGGCCCGTGGTGCCCGGCCAGCGTCACGCACAGCTGGACCAGGTCCTCCAGCACGCCCGGATCCACCTCACCGGTCACCACCGGGACCACCATCGCATCGCAGCTGAGGCCGCGGGCTGCGTCGCCGTCCAGCCACGCGCCGCCGTCGCCGCCGCCGACCGAGGCCTGCGCCCGGGCCGCCGCCCACCGGGCCCGGGCCGCGGCGACCCACTCCGCCTCCAGGGCCGAGTCCCCATCCAGCGCCCGCAACTCGGCCAGCGTCACGTGCACGAGGGCTTTGACCGGCTGCCCGGCCCGCTCCGGCAGCAGGTCACTAGCCGCCAGCCGCCGCATCGCCTCCTGCAGCCCGTCGTGATAGCGCTGCTCGTGCGTCCGGGTGTCCTCCGCACCCATCGGGACGGACAGCGCCTCCAGCACCGCGCCCACCAGCGCGGCGCATTCCGGGGTCAAATCCCCCGCGATCACCCCGGCCCCGTCGAACGTCGTCTCCAGGCGCACCGACCGGTCCCCGAACCCGTCATCGGGGCCGTCGCCGTCGGCGGGCAGCGACCGGGCGTACATCTCGGCGGCCAGCCCGGCCAGGTCCCACTCATCGGCCCCGGCCCGGGCGGCGGTGACCAGGATCTGGTCGGCCGCCTCCCGGCAGCCCTCCGGCAGCCGGTCCGTCCAGCAGCAGACCGACCGGCCCACCGACTCGCTCAGCACGCTGCCCTCGGCCAGCGCAGCGATAACGTGCGGGTGCGCGGCGGCCCGCCGGGCCCAGGCCACGTGCCCGCGGGACGCAGTCTTGGTCACCTTGGTCCGGTGCCGCAGCCACGCGCCCGCGCTGTACTCCGCATCCGCGCTGTACCCCTGCCCGGCGGTGAACGCGGCCAGGATCAAGGATCGCGCCGCGGTGATGATCGCAACGGCCTCCTCTAGGCCACGCAAGCACTGTCCCTGTACCTCAGCGGGCATCTCGGTCGGATCGGCGGCGGCCAGGAACCCCAGGTTCGCGCACGCTACCTCCAGTGCCTGGCTCGCGCTGGCGGGCGTGGGGTCGGTGCTCACCGGGGTGGTCACCTCCGTTCTGGGGCAGTTGCAGGTTGGTGAATTATCGGCCAATCACCGGGTCTTGTCGTCTTCCTTCCTGTAAAGATGATCTTTATCAACTACTAGTTCGATTCTAACCGAGACCTATGACATTTTCGGGGAACACCACGCTGAATATGGGCTGATTTGCTGAAATCCCGGACTTTATCTCAGCCGTCAGATGGCCGCGGTGACCTCGCACGACATGGCCGCCGAGCAGGCGGGTAGGTTCCTCTCCCAGCCGAACCAGGCAGGGAGCTCAGCGGGGAGGTAGAGCAGCAATGATCGACCTGCAGACCGACGGAAGCAGCCCGGTCCTCGACGAGGCGGCGCGCGAACTTCAGGCTGCCCAGCACGACGCGCGCGTGGCATTCGACTGCATTGCGCTCGGTGAACTCGACCGGGCTCATACGCACGCGCTGACCGCCAGGGTCGCGGTCGACGCGGCGGTCACGGCACTAGCGGCCGCGCTCGCCGAGGCCGGTCAGCCTGACGGCCTTGACGGTCATGCTGGCTGAGGCCCCGTACCTGACCTAGCTGCCTGACACCCGCTGGAGCGCCGGTCGCTGGTCGGAGGGCGTGACGGTGGGGAGAAACCACCGCTCGTTCGGCTAAATGCTTCTGCGAAGTACGGTAGGAAACGGCGCCTGGCCACGACATACGGCTGAGCGGCGTTTGCTGGGTAGACCTAGGTACACCTACGGTTCGGTGCTTAGGGTCACTTCCGGCCTGCCCGGCGGCCCGGCAGACTGGGTGAAGGTGACCCAGGGCAGGAGGCGAACGATGGTCGCGGGAGAAGGTCCGGACCGCCCGGGGACCCTGGGGCGCCCGCCGACCTCTGGGCCCCGACCGACCCGGAATGCCCAGTCGGGCTGGGCGGACTTGCTTGACTGGACCAGCGGGCGCATCAAGGTGGCCGGGCGCGGGCTCGTGCTCGGCGGGCTGGCGATCGCCGGGCTCGTCATCCTGCTGGCCGTGCTGGCTGTCCTTGGCGTGTCCATAGCTCTGGCGGTGAGCGCCACCAACCCGTACGTGACCGAGGCAGGAAGACGCCTGATCGTCGCCGCCCTCCTGTTTGTGGCCTGGGTGGCGCTGGGGCCGGTCTTCCTGCTGTGCTTCCGCCCGGTGGCCAGGCTGACCAGGAAGCTGTCCGCCAAATGGTGCGGGGTTCCCATCGCCGCGCCGTACCTGCCCCGGCCCTGGGCCGACGGCGGGAAGAGGGGCCTGCGTCGCCGGCTGGCCTGGCTGCTGACGGACCAGGCGACCTGGCGGGACCTGCTGTGGGTGACGGTGGACGGCTGCGTGGGCTGGGTTCTGGCCATCCTGCCTGCCGGGGTGCTGGTGCTCGGCGTGGTCGGCGTGGTCGCGCCCTACGCCTCGACGGGCCTCCGCCTGCTGACGATCGCGGTCGCCGGGCTCGGGGTGTGGGCGTCGCCGTGGCTGCTGCGCGGGTACGGCGCGTTCGCCCGCTCGATGCTCGCGCCGACCCAGCAGGCCGCGCTGACGCTGCGCGTCCACGAGCTATCCCAGACGCGCACGGAGGCCCTGGACACCGGGGCGGCCGAGATCCGCAGGATCGAGCGCGACCTGCACGATGGCGCGCAGGCGCGGCTGGTGGCCATGGGCATGACCCTGGACGCCGCCGGGCAGATCATCGACACCAATCCCGAGGCAGCGCGAGCGCTGCTCTACGAGGCCCGCGACGCCTCGGTCAAGGCCCTGGCCGAGCTGCGCAACCTGGTCCGCGGCATCCATCCGCCGATCCTGGCCGACCGCGGCCTGGCCGAAGCGATCAAGGCGCTGGCCATGGACAGCCCGATGCGCATCCACCTGGCCAGCGACCTGTACGGCCGCGCGTCCGCGCCGGTCGAATCGGCGGCCTACTTCGCGGTCAGCGAACTGCTGGCCAACGTGTCCAAGCACGCCGAGGCGCGCGAAACCTGGATCGACATCCGGTATACCGATGGGATGCTGCGGATCGGGGTGACCGACAACGGGCACGGCGGGGCCGACCCGGCCCGCGGCAGCGGCCTGCGCGGGATTGAGCGGCGGCTGGCCGCGTTCGACGGAGTCCTCGCGGTCAGCAGCCCGCCCGGCGGCCCGACCGCGGTAACCATGGAGATCCCGTGCGAGTTGTCATTGCCGAAGACCTCTTTCTCCTGAGAGACGGCCTGACCCGGATGCTCCAGGCCCACGGGCTGGAGATCACCGCCGCGGTCGACAACGGCGCTGACCTGCTGAAGGCGGTGACCGCGGACCGGCCGGACGTGGCCATCGTGGACGTCAGGCTGCCGCCGACCTTCACCGACGAGGGGATACGCGCCGCGCTGGCCGCGCGGCGCGAGGTCCCGGGCCTGCCGGTCCTGGTCCTTTCCCAGTACGTGGAGCAGCTGTACGCCCGCGAACTGCTGGCCAGCGGCAAGGGCGGGATCGGCTACCTCCTCAAGGACCGGGTGTTCGACAGCGCCCAGTTCGTCGACGCCGTCCGCCGGGTCGCCGCCGGCGGTACCGCTATGGACCCGGAGGTGATCGCCCGCTTGCTCGCCCGTAACACCGGCGATACGCACCTGGACGCGCTCAGCCCGCGCGAACGCGAGGTGCTCGCGCTGATGGCCGAGGGCCGGTCCAACGCCGCCATCGCTCAGCGGCTCGTGATCACCGAACGCGCCGTGGCCAAGCACACCGCGTCCATCTTCCTCAAGCTCGACCTGCAGCCTTCCGACGACGACAACCGGCGGGTCCTCGCCGTCCTCGCCTACCTGGGCGGCTGAGCCGGGTCGGGGCCTCCCGGGTGCCGGGCTAAGCCGCGAGCGGCGCAGGCGATGCGCCGCGCGGCCTCGCGCAACTGGTCGGGGGTGTGCGCCGCGTAGCCCAGGACGAGCCCGGGTGCTCCGGGCAGCTGACGGTGCCACGACAGCGGGTGGACGAGGACTCCGGCTTGCAGGACGGCTTCGGCGAGGTCCTGTGTCGTCCCGTCCAGGCCCGGGAACGTGATGAGCAGGTGGAGCCCCGCCGCGACGCCCTGCACGCGGACGCCGGGCAACTGCTCGCGCAGGGCGCCGAGCAGGGCGTCTCGCCGGTTCCGCTGCCGCTTGCGGACCTGGCGGATGTGCTGTTCGAGCTCGCCGCTGGCGATGAGCCGGGCGAGGACCAGCTGGGGCAGCGCGGGACTGCCCAGGTCGGCGGCGTGCTTGGCGTCAACCAGGTCCGCGCGTCAGCCGGCCGGGAGGAATCAGCCAGCCCAGGCGCAGGCCGGGAGCGAGCGTCTTGGAGGTGCTGCCCGCGTAGGCGACGTGGGCGGGAGCCGAAGCCTGCAGGGCCGGGACCGGGGCCCGGTCGTAGCGGTACTCGGCGTCGTAATCGTCCTCGATGATCAGGGCGTCGGCTCCGGCCGCCCAGTCCAGCAGCTCGCGCCGGCGCCCCGGGGCCAGCACCGCACCCGTCGGGAACTGGTGGGCCGGGGTGAGGAGCGCCGCGCGGAGTTCGGTGCTGGCCAGGTCACAGGTACTCAGGCCGTGCTCGTCGACCGGGACGGGGAACGGGCGCAGACCCCAGTAGGCAAGTTCGTCGCGGGCTCCGCGGGAGCCGGGGTCTTCGACGGCGATGCCGGTTCTCCCCGCGGCGTTCAGCCACTGCGCGAGCAGGGCGAGGGCCTGGGCGACCCCGGTGACCACGATGATGTCGTCGGGGGCGGCGCGCAGGCCGCGGGTGCGCGCGAGCCACCCCGCGAGCTCCCTGCGCAGCCATTCGCTGCCGCGCGGGTCGCCGTAGCCGAGGTCGGCCACGCTCGCCCGGTCGAGGACCCACCGCTCGGCGCGCAGCCAGGTGGCCCGGGGGAACCCGGAGAGGTCGGGCACGCCGGGGGACAGGTCGAGCTCGGCGTGGGTTCGCCAGCGTTGCGGGAGCACCGAGGGCGCGGCTCGGGTCGGCACCTGGTCCGGCCCCCGGCGGGCGGGATCCGGTGACCGCCGCGCGCCCGGATCGGGTGAGCGTGCGGCGGCCCGATCCGGTGGCCGCCTGGCGGTATGCGGTGGCCGCCCCGAGACCTGTGTTCCCGCCCCCGGCCGCGCGCTGACCAGCCCCTCGTCCGCGAGCCGCTGGTAGGCCGAGACGATCACGCCGCGCGAGACGCCAAGATCGACGGCCAGCAGCCGGGTCGCGGGCAAGACGGCGCCGGCCCGCAGGCGCCCGTCCATGATGGCGGCCCTGATCGCGCCGGCCAGCCAGCCGGTCAGTCCCCTGACCGGCGCCGACGCCCGGCTCAGCTGCAGGAAGTCCGTCCCGCCTGCTGTCATTGGTCCATTATAAAGTCGCTCTATTGGCTCTATTAGCTAGACCATGGAACCCATAGCCTGGCGTCATGCCAGCTCTTCGCGCTCCCGGAGTCCGCGCGGCAGGCCAGCCCTCGATGGTCGGCGCCGCGGCCGGGGCCGGCGCCATGATCTGCGTGGGCGGCAGCGTGGCGGTCTCGGCCGTGCTCGCGGGGGCGCCGGTGTTCACCGCCGAGGCGCTTCGGTACGCCATGGCGTGCCTCATCCTGCTCGTCCTGGCTCGGCTGACCGGCCGTCGGCTGGTCCGGCCCCGCGGCGAGGAATGGCTGTGGCTGGTGGGCATCGCGGTGACGGGCCTGGTGCTGTTCAACGTCGCGCTGGTGGCGGGGTCCCGCCACGCCGAACCCGCCGTCCTCGGCGTAGGAGTGGCCTGTGTTCCCTCGCTGCTGGCCGTGATCGGGCCGGTGCTCGAAGGATCAAGGCCGCGCCGGGTCCTGGTCACCGCCGCCCTGGTGGTGACCTGCGGCGCCGCCCTGGTGCAAGGCGTAGGCCGCACCGACGGTGTCGGCGTCGCCTGGGCGGTCGTGGTCTTCGGGTGCGAGGCCGCGTTCACCTTGCTGGCCATACCGGTCCTCGGCAGGCACGGCCCGTGGGGAGTGTCGGTCCATGCCACCTGGCTCGCGGCGGTGATATTCGGTGCGATCGGGCTGGTACGCGAGGGCCCGACCGCCACCGCCCGCCTCGGGCACCAGGACTGGCTCGCCATCGGTTACCTTGGTGTCGCGGTCACCGCGGTGGCCTTCGTCCTGTGGCCCGAAGGCGCGGCCCGCGCCAGGCCCGACAGGGCGGCCCGCGCCAGACCTGAAGACAAACTAAGGTGCATCCAACCGGGAGGATTCGTGCATTTCCAGCATGCCGGTGACATCTGGCGTGACTTCCCGCAGCTGGTTCCCGCGGCCCTGTACGTCCAGGGCATCACCGCCGAGGCCGAGTCCGGACCGGCGGCCGACCGGTTCGCCGTCATCGCCAAGTCGCGGCTGGCCGCGGTCGGCGCGGAAGGGGAGATGCCGGAGATCCAGGCCTGGCGGCGGGCGTTCGCGACGATGGGGCTGAAGCCGACCCAGTACCGCTGCGCGTCGGAGTCGCTGCTGCGGAGGTTCCGCAAGGAAGGGAGCCTGCCCGGGCTGCATCCGCTCGTCGACTTGTGCAACGCGGTCTCGCTGGCCTACGCCATCCCGGTGGCCGTCTTCGACGTCTCCGCCATCAGCGGCCCGCTCGAGGTGCGGTACGCCGCCGGGGACGAGGACTACCTTACGTTCGCAGGCGAGGTCGAGCACCCGGCCGCCGGCGAGGTGATCTTCGCGGACCTGGCCGGGCAGGCGCACGCCCGGCGCTGGACGAACCGGCAGAGCGGCCGGTCCGCGGTGAGGCACTCCACCGCCAGCGCCCTGATCGTGGCCGAAGCACTCCACGATCAGGCGCCGCGCGACATCGCCGAACTCACCGCGGCCCTGGTCGCCGAGCTGGAAGCCGTCTGGTCCGTCACGCCGTCGGTCCAGGTCCTGACCGCGGCCTCGCCCCGCTTCGCGCTGCAGCCGTTACGCGAGGGCCGCGAGCGGCAAACCGCCGGTCCGGGTCAGGTGCTCGTGTTCGGCCGCTCCGTGCTCGCACGCCACCGCCGCGCCGCTCAACCTCCGCGCCTCACTTACGCCAGGCCACCCAGCCCGCGGCCTGATCCGAGGCCACGATCCGCCATCCCGGCGGTGCCTTGGGCCAGCTGGCCTGCGCGGTCTGGCCCGGCAGCCACTCCATCTCGACGACCGTCGCGTTGGCAGGCGGCGGGCTGGTCGCGGGGTTGAAGAACTCCAGCTGCGCCCAGCCGATCTCGAACGCCTGCGGCATCCAGGATGCCCAGCTCACGCCCTTCGCGTCGGTCCCCTCGTCCACGGCCAGGTACTGGCCCGGCTTCAGGCCGCCGGCGGTCACCAGGCCGGTCGTGTTCGCCTCCTGGGCCGAGGTGCTGGCCTGCGAGATCATGCTGGTCATCTGGACCGCCGCGACCAGGCTCGCGATCCCGAGGCCCGCCAGCACCACGGCACGCCGGCGTCCAGGCCAGCCGCCCGCCCGGCGGTGGGCCCACGCTCCTCCCCATCGGTCGGCCGCGAGCACGATCCCGACCCAAGCGGCCAACAGGAGGAACGCCACCGCCGTGGCCAGGAACACGTTCGCCTGCGTCCAGTCCTGAGTCAGCACGGCGGGCTCGGCGAAGGCGAACGCGCCGCCGAACCCGGCCGTAGGCACCGACCATCCCGCGTCGGCTCCCACCGCCACGGCCGCCACCAGGGTCGGCGGCACGAGGCACGCGGCGTAGACGATGATCCGCCGCCGGTCCGCCCGCAGCAGGACCACGGCACCGACCAGGAAAAACGCGACGACCATGAAGTCCAGGTACCGCCCCGACGCCCAGGTGAGCGACTGATCCGGGGGGAGCGCGGCGGGCGCGGTGACGGCGACAGCCAGGGTGACCACCACCGAGATGGCCGCCATGATCCTCAGGTCCGTCCTCGCGCCGCGCCGTAGCGCGAAGACCACCGCGGCGACCAGCCCGATCCCGGCGACCCCCCAGCCGTCCAGGACGAACCGCCACATCTGGCCGGCCGCCTGCTCGCTGATCAGCAGAACGTCGTGCGGGCTCCTCAGCCGCATGGCGACCTCGCCCAGCAGGCTGCGCGAGCCACTCGGGTACATCGCCGAAGCCAGCTTGCCGTTGAGCACCGAGCTCACCCACAGCGTCAGGCCGAGTGCGATCGCGGCGGCCGCCATCGTGCCGCGCGGCGCGAGGCGGCGCCAGGCGATCAGGACGCCGACCGCCACGTAGGCCGCCACGATGACCAGACCCCGGGAATGGACCGCATCGGCGTACCCGGCCAGCAGCCCGGACCCGATCGCCGCCGCGTACCGCCCCCGCCGCGACGAGGCGGTCAGCCAGCCGTGCACGGTGAGCAGCCAGCCGAGCACGAGGACCGGGTAGATCGCGTCGGGCATCGCGTACTGGCTGTAGAACAACCCGGCGGGCAGCAGCGCCGTCACCGTGGCCACGCCGTACGCCGCGGGACGGTCAAGCCCCAGCCGCAGGCCGGCCGCATAAGCCAGCGGCATGAGCAAGGCGCTGACCGCCGCGTTGATCATCAGCGCGGCCCGGTACAGGGTGACGGGGTTGTGCGTGAACCAGTACACCGGCGCGATCAGCAGCGGGTAGCCGGCCGGGTAGAGCGTCGAGTAGGAGAAGTTAGCCGGGACCCCGCCCGCGAGCACCCGCGCCGCGATCAGGTACGCCGCCTCATCCGGCGTGGCCAGCGGCACCGTCTGCGTCCGGCTGAGCCAGGCGCGCAACCCGGCCTGGACCAGCCAGCCGACGACCAGCAGCAGGCCCGCGAGGCGCGCCTGACGGCCGCGCCTCGCGGGCCGGGTGACCGCCGGAGCCGGTGCCGGTGCCACGTCGCCGAGATCGACCCGCCCCGCGACGTCGACAGGACGCACCACGGGCAGCCAGCCTAGCCTGCCGGCCAGCAGAAACCTGTTGCGACACGGCGCCGGCGCCGAGATATTGGTGAACATCACAGCGGCAGGGTCAGGCTCGCCGCCAGACGACAAACCCCGCGGCCTGGTTCTCGGCGACGATCCGCCAGCCGACCGGGGCCTTCGGCCGGATGGCCTGCGCGGGCTGGCTGCTGGCCGGCCAGGGCACCTCGACCACGGTCGCGTCCGCGGGAGGCGCCTCGCTCGGGTTGTAGAACTGCACAGCTGTCCAGGGCACCTCGAAGGCCAGCGGCTCCCACAGCTCCCAGCTGACGTCCGAGGCGATGGCGATGTGCTCGCCCGGCTTCAGCCCGCTTCCCGCCACCAGCGCGGTCGTATCGGCCACCTCGGCGGCGGTGGCGGCCTGGGAGACATGGGCGGTCATCTGCGTCAGGGCGACGAGGTTCACCGTCATGATCGCCGCGAACCCCAGGCACCCGGCCAGCAAGGCCGGCACCGCCAGCACGCCGGCACCGCCGCGCGCCAGCGGCGGGCGGCGAGGACGGCCAGGACCGCGACCCCGAGCAGGCCGAGCGCGACCCCCGTCGCCAGCGCCACGCTGGCCTGGTTCCAGTTCTGGGTCAGCACGGCCGGCTCGGCGAAGTTGAACGAGTACCCGAACCCGTTCGTGGGCAGGGACGAGCCCGCGTAGACCGCCACGACCATCGCGGCCAGCACGGTCACCCCCGCCGCGCCCGCCGCGCACAACAAGATGTCCCGGCGGCTCGCCCGCAGCAGCACCACTACGCCGACCAGGAAGAACGCCACGATCATGCCGTCCAGGTAGCGCCCGGACGCCCAGGTCTGCGACTGGTCAGGGGGAAGCGCGGCGGGCGCGGTGCAGGCCGTCAGGACGGTGACCACCACCGCAAGCGCCGCCATGATCCGGGCGTCGGCGCGGATCCCGCGCCGCACGGCCACGGCCGTGGTGGCGACCAGGCCGATCCCCGAGATGCCCCAGCCGTCGAGCACCAGCCGCCATATCTGGCCGGCCGCCATCTCGAGCACGCTGATCGCGCCGTGCACGCTGCCCACCCGGGTCGCCATCTGCTCGCCCAGGCTCCGAGCCCCTTCGGGGTACATCGCCTCGGCCAGGTAGCGGTTCAGTACCCACGCCGCGCCGACACTGACCAGCAGGGCTGCGCCGGCCGCGACGACGGTCCGGCGCGACGCCAGGCGACGCCACGCGATCAGGACGCCCAGCGCCGCGTAGGCGATCACGATCACCAGGCCCCTCAGATGGATCGCGTACGCGTACCCGGCGAGCAGCGCAGAGCCGATCGCCGCCGCGTACCGTCCCCGCACCGACGAGGCGGTCAGCCAGCCGTGCACAGAAAGCAGCCAGCCCACCACGACGACCGGGAAGATCGCGTCGGTCATCGCGTACTCGCTGTAGAAGAACCCCGCAGGCACGGTGGCGGTCAGCGCGGCCGCGCCGTAGGCCGCCGGGCGCCCCAGCCCGAGCCGCCGGCCCGCCACGTAGGCCAGCGGCATGAGCAAGGCGCTGACCGCCGCGTTGATCATCAGCACCGCGCGGTACACGGTGACCGGGTTGTGGGTGAACCAGTACACCGGCGTGATCAGCAGCGGATACCCAACCTGGTACAGCGTGGAGCCGGAGAAGTCGGCCCCGGGGCCGCCCGCGAGGACCCGCGCCGCGATCAGGTAGGCGGGCTCGTCGGGGTTGGCCAGCGGCACGATCTGTGCCCGGCTGAACCACGCGCGCAGCCCGGCCTGGATCAGCCACCCCGCGACCAGCAGCAGGCCCCACCGCAGCGCCGAACGCCGTGCGCCACCGCCCCCGTCCGTCCCATCCCGCGCGGCAGCGACGTCGGACGGCGTCACAGCCTCCGACGTGATGACCGGACGTGCCAAGGCAGGTGCCTCCCCTTGGTCGAGGTGTGGCCCCGGCCTTGGCCCCGGGCCTGCGCGCAGCGGTATCGCGCCGAACCAGCTTCCCAGGTCATCCTGGGAATCCGATAGGCGGATCGTGTGCCCGCGCCGAGAACTCCCCAGCGTGCGCTCACGCAAACGCAGACGCAGACCGGGCCACCGGGCCGCACGGTACAAGGTGTAGCATCGGTCGCGTGTCGTCGCGGTGGTATTCGCGCTTTACCCTGGCTCCCGGCGGAGCCAGGCGTGCGTGCGTGCGCTGACCACCGCCTGGAGCCAAGGACCACGACAGGTGAGCCCTGTCGGTAATGGGCGTGCTGGCTCCCGGCGACCGGGCAAGCGGCCCGCCCGGGAGGAGACGCGCGTGATGCCGCGCACCAGGGATACCCGGATCACCGGCTACGAGCCGCTGCTGTCCCCGGCGGCTCTGCTCGACGAACTGCCGCTCGCCGACGAGGCGGCCGCCACGGTGGAGCGCACTCGCACCGAAGTCCGCGCCGTGCTCGACGGGTCCGACGACCGCCTGCTGGTGATCGTCGGACCGTGCTCGGTGCACGACCCGGCCGCGGCCCTGGAGTACGCGCGCCGGCTGGCCGAGGTGCGGCACCAGCGCGAGAACGACCTGCTGATCGTGATGCGGGTGTACTTCGAGAAGCCGCGCACGGTGACCGGCTGGAAGGGCCTGATCAACGACCCGGACATGGACGGCGGCCACGACGTGCACCGCGGCCTGCGCACCGCGCGCAGGCTCCTGCTCGACATCGTCGCCCGCGGCCTGCCCGTGGGCTGCGAGTGGCTGGACCCGATCACCCCGCAGTACATCGCGGACGCGGTGACCTGGGGCGCGATCGGCGCCCGCACCACCGAAAGCCAGGTCCACCGGCAGCTCGCCTCGGGCCTGTCCATGCCGGTCGGCTTCAAGAACGGCACCGACGGGGACATCCAGGTCGCGGTCGACGCGTGCCGCGCCTCGGCCACCGCGCACACGTTCTTCGGCGTCACCCCCAACGGCGCGGCCGCGGTCGTGACCACGGCCGGGAACCCTGACACGCACGTGATCCTGCGCGGCGGCCGGACCGGCCCGAATTACGAGGCCAGCCACACCGCCAAGGCGCTGGACCTGATCGCGGACGCCGGCCTGCCGCGGCGCGTGATGGTCGACGCCAGCCACGACAACAGCGGGAAGGACCACCGCCGCCAGCCGCTGGTGGCGGCCTGCCTCGCCGAGCAGGTGGCCGCGGGGGAGCACGGCCTGACCGGCGTCATGCTGGAGAGCTTCCTGCGCGAGGGCAGGCAGAAGCCGGGGCCCCCGGCCACGCTCACCTACGGCCAGAGCGTCACCGACGCCTGCATGAACATTGACACGACCGCCGCCGTACTGCGCGACCTGGCCGCCGCGGTCCGTGACCGCAGAAAATCCTTATCTGCCGAACGAACGGTGGTGCACGCCCCAAGCCCCCGCTGACCTCCCGGTCTTACCCGCCGACCACGGGCAGGTTGGCGATCGCGGCGTCGATGCGCTCCTGCGGGAGGTCGTAGTCGACCATGTTCCCCTGCAGGTACTGCTCGTAGGCCGCCATGTCGAAGTGCCCGTGGCCGCACAGCGCGGAGAGGATCACCTTCGGCTCGCCGGTCTCGGCGCACCGCTTGGCCTCCTCGATGACGACCGCGAGCGCGTGCGACGGCTCAGGCGCGGGGATGATGCCCTCGGTCCTGGCGAAGGCCACCGCGGCGGCGAAGCACTCCCGCTGCGGCTTGGCCACCGCCTCGAACATGCCCAGCTCGTACATATGCGACAGCAGCGGCGACATGCCGTGGTAGCGCAGCCCGCCGGCGTGCACGGGCGCGGGGATGAACCCGTGGCCGAGGGTGTGCATCTTCAGCAGCGGCGTGAACCCGGCCGTGTCGCCGAAGTCGTACGCGTAGATCCCGCGGGTGAACGACGGAGCGGCCGTCGGCTCGACCGCGCGGATCACCGGGTTGGCCCGCCCGGCCAGCTTCTCCCGCAGGAACGGCAGGAACAGGCCCGCGAAGTTCGAACCGCCTCCGGTGCAGCCGACGATGAGGTCCGGCATAGACTCACCCGCCACGTGGAACTGCTTGATGGCCTCCTGGCCGATCACCGTCTGGTGCATCAGCACGTGGTTGAGCACGCTGCCGAGCGCGTACCTGGTGTCCGCGCTGCCGCCGGCCGCCTCGACAGCCTCGCTGATCGCGATGCCCAGGCTGCCCGGCGAGTCCGGGTCGGCCGCGAGGACGGCCGCGCCGGCGGTGGTGGCCCGGGACGGGCTGGGGTGCACGGTGGCGCCCCAGGTCTCCATCATGGTGCGCCGGTAGGGCTTCTGGTCGTAGGAGGCGCGGACCATCCAGACCTCGCAGTCGATGCCGAACTGCGAGCAGGCGAAGGCCAGCGCGCTGCCCCACTGCCCGGCGCCGGTCTCGGTGGTGAGCCGCTTGGTGCCCTCCGCCGCGTTGTAGAAGGCCTGCGGGACCGCGGTGTTCGGCTTGTGCGACCCGGCCGGGGACACCCCTTCGTACTTGTAGTAGATCCGCGCCGGGGTGTTGAGCGCCTTCTCCAGCCGATGCGCGCGGTACAGCGGGGTCGGCCGCCACAGCCGGTAGACGTCGAGCACCTCCGCGGGGATGTCGATGAAGGAGTCGCCGGACACCTCCTGCAGGATCAGCGCCATCGGGAACAGCGGCGCGAGGTCTCCCGGGCCGACCGGCTGGCCCGTTCCCGGGTGCAGCGGCGGGGGCGGCGGAGAGGGCAGGTCGGGGATCACGTTGTACCACTGGCGCGGGATCTCGGACTCATCCAGGGTGATCTTGGTGCGTTCGGTCACGACATCCTCCTTCGATACTTTCCCGAACCATACGCCTCACCCCGAACACCGCAACAGCCGCCTCATCTCACCTACCAAAGCCCCCGCAGCCAGGACCTACCTTGACGCCCCCGGTCCCGGGGGTTACCGTGAGCCCGCCGAGATTTTGCTGTAAGCGCTTACATCTCGGGCCCCCACCGAACACGGCAACGCCGCCGATCGAGCCGCTCACCACGGTCCGCCAGCCGATGCGCCTGCTGGGCGAGCGCGCCTGCGCCCGGCTGCTCGACCGCATCGCCCACCCGGGCCTGTCCCCCGCCGTGCAGCTATTGCCGACCGAGCTCGTGCTGCGGTCAAGCTGCGGCTGCCCACCCGGCACCGTCACCCACCAGAGCGTCAAGACCTTCAGACGCGCCACGGCCGAGCGGTCATGATCCAGCCGGGCGCCTTAAGGTCTCTTCTGGCGGTCGCGGTCGGTCTCCGGGTGAGCGGCCATCAGCAGGATGGCGTCCAGCAGCCGCGACCAGTCTGCCTCGCTGGGCTCCCGGCCCAGGGCGGCGGCCAGTGCCGTCATGGCGCTGGTCAGGCGGATCGAGAAGTCCCGGTGATCGAGCCCCAGAGCTTGGGCCATCACCTCGGTGGCGCGCCGGAACGCGGCCGTGCGCCTGAACCGCACCAGCGAAGCGGGCAACTCCGCCACTGGGTCCGGCCCCGCTCCGAGACCGTCTCCGGGCGGGACGAGCAGGACCTCGAGCCTCACGCCGAGCGCCGAGGCGAGCCGGCGTAGCGCGGTGATGGTCGGGTTCCCCCGCCCGTTCTCGAGGTTGGCAATGTAGGGCACCGACAGGCCGGCGTCCAGGGCCACGGAGGCGACCGTCCGGCCCGCCGCGGTGCGCAGCGCGCGCAACTGATGCCCGAGCCCGGGATCCTCCATGACACTCCTGTCTTGACAGAATAATTCTAGCCGGCTAACTATTCTGTTGAGATAACAACGCTCTCGGTGGTGATCGTGCTCCAGGCCCTGCGGGTACGGGACTTCCGGCTGCTGTGGGCCGGGAGCCTCGTCAGCGCGCTCGGCTCGTGGCTGCTGATCCTCGCCCTCCCCGCGCACGTCTTCCTGGTCACCGGATCCCTGCGCGACACCGGGCTCATCCTCGCCGCGCAGTACCTGCCTCCGTTGGTCCTCGGCCCGGCCGCCGGCGTCCTCACCGACCGGTGGGACCGTCGCCGCATCATGATCGCGGCCAGCCTGTTCCGGGCGGGCGCGGTGGCCGCGATGCTGCTCGGCACGGCTCCCGGCCGTTACTGGGTACTGTATGCCGCGCTAGTAGCCGAGAGCGCGGGCGGCGTGCTTTACGTGCCTGCCTGGCAGGCCCGGACGCCCGCCGTCGTTGGCACCGGCCCCCTGCTGAACAGCGCCAACTCGCTCAACGCGGTGGCCGACGGCGCCGTGCGGCTCATCGGCGGTCCCCTCGGCGGGATCCTCCTGAGCGTGGTCGGCATCACCTGGCTGATCTGCGCGGACGCCCTCAGCTACCTGCTGTGCGCGGCTGCTCTCGTCATGACGTCCCGGCCAGACCGCGGCCCGGCGTGCCGCAGGGCGGGGATCCGCGCCGCGGCCCGCGAACTCGTCGAGGGCGTACGGGTCCTGCGCGACCAGCCCGTCGCCCGGGCGCTGCTTCCGGTCACGGTCATCTTCCTGGCGGCCAACGCATCGCTCAGCGCCGTGCTCATCCCATTCGCGGTCCAGCGGCTGGGTGGCAGCGAGCACGCGGGATTCCTGCTGTCCGGCCTCGGGGTGGGCGTCCTGCTCGGCGCCCCCGTCGTGCGGATGCTCCTGAACCGATGGCCGGCCCGCCGCCCGCTGACCGTCACGCTGACGGCCACCGCCGTCGCGTACTTCGTGCTATTCACCTCGTCGTCACTGCTCACCGCGCTGCCCGCCGCGGTAGCCATCGGCCTGTCCGGCTCGATGTCCCAGGTGATCGTGCTGACCGCCGTGCAGCGCGTCATCCCCGGCGCCGCACTCGGCCGGGTCGGCGCCGCATTCGTGACCGGCGAGGCCGCGGCCACCCTGCTCGGTGCCGTGGCCGGGCCCTTCCTCGCCCAGGCGGTCGGCCTGCCTGGCCTGGCCGCCGCCGCGAGCGCCGCGACCCTGCTCGCCGCCCTGCTGGCTTGCCTGATCGTGCCTGATACGACACCGAGAGGGGTACCACCACTCGTTCGGGCCAAAGGGGCCGGAGGGCAGCGCCCTCCGGCCCCGGCCGGCATTACAGGAACGGGAAATGCCTGCGGTGGTGGTGGCGGTGGTGGTGGCGGTGATGGCGCCTGTGGAACGGAAGCCCTCCGCCGCTGACTGCGGTCAGCTCGGCCGGCGTCAGCTCCTGGAGCCGCTTCCCCGACAGGGCCATCTTCTTTGTCTTTCGTGTAATCATCGCGCGCCTCGTCCCCTTCTCCCGAAAGCGTCGCAAGATTCGCCCATTGTTAGGCGAGTCCCCATATTTCGCCACGAATCAGGACCTAAACCGGTTCGGTCTAGGCCCTGCGGGCCGTCGATCGCAACCTAATCGTGATCTCGCACGGCGACTCCGCCCGGCGCCCTGGGGGTTCGCGGGGGTGTCCCCCGCGGGTCAGCCGACGAGGGTCTTGACGGAGGCGGTCAGGTCGGCCATCGCCTTCTTCGCGTCGGCGAAGTACATGCTGGTCTTGGGGTCGACGTACAGCTCGTTATCGATTCCCGCGTAGCCGTGCCCCATGGAGCGCTTGACCACGATGATCGACTTGGCCTGGTCCACGTCCAGGATCGGCATGCCGGAGATCGCGCTGCCGGGGCGGCGCGCCGCCGGGTTGGTCACGTCGTTGGCCCCGATGACCAGGGCCACATCCGTGCGCGCGAACTCCGGGTTGATCTCGTCCATCTCCTTAAGCTGCGGGTACGGCACGTTCGCCTCGGCCAGCAGCACGTTCATGTGGCCCGGCATCCGGCCCGCCACCGGGTGGATGGCGTAGCTGACCTCGACGCCGTGGTCCTCAAGGACCTGGGCCAGCTCGGCCACGCCGTGCTGGGCCTGCGCCGCGGCCAGGCCGTACCCGGGCACGATGATCACCTTCTGCGCGTACGCGAGCTGGATGGCCGCGTCGTCGGCCGCAATCGGGCGCACCGCCGCGTCGACGGGCCCGCCGATAGCCACGGCGGAGTCCCCGGTGCCGAACCCGCCCACGATGATGTTGGCCAGCGACCGGTTCATCGCGTCGGCCATCAGCTTGGTCAGGATGCTTCCCGAGGCCCCCACCAGCGCGCCGGCCACGATCAGCGCCCAGTTCCCGATGACGAACCCGGCCATCGCCACCGCGGTGCCGGTGAACGCGTTCAGCAGCGAGATCACCACCGGCATGTCTGCCCCGCCGATCGGCAGCACCATCATCACCCCGAACGCCAGCGCCGCGAGCACCAGGATGAGCATGGCGGGCAGGCTGGCCACGGCGAACAAGAACGCGCCCGTGCCGACCGCGATGACCGCGAGGGCCATGTTGACCAGGCGGCCGCCCTTGAAGATGAGCGGCTGGCTAGGGATGAAGCCTTGCAGCTTCCCGGCCGCGACGATCGAGCCGGAGAACGTCACCGAGCCGATGAGGACGTCGAGCACGGTGAACACCGTGGTGGTGCCGAGCACGCCGCCGGCGTGGGACTCGGAGTCGATGTAGCCGTAGATCGCGACCAGCGCGGCGGCGCCGCCGCCGAGCGAGTTGAACGCCGACACCAGCTGCGGTATCGCGGTCATCTTCACCGTCCGGGCGGCGTACAGGCCCACCCCACCGCCGATCAGCGCGCCGCAGATCAGCACCGCCCAGCCGGCTGCGGTGACGGTGCCGTCGTGGATGAGCAGGATGAACGTGGCGATAACGGCGATCGCCATGCCGGTCAGGGCGACCTGGTTACCGCGACGCGCGGTGACCGGGCTGTTCATCAGGTGCAGGCCGACCACGAACAGCGCCGCCACCAGCACGTAGACCAGCTGGATGTACCCGGTGAACCCGCTCATGACTGGGCCTTGCCCGCCTTGCTCAGCAGGCCGCGCAGTCCCTTGTGGCCGTTGAGCGACTCCAGCTCGGGTCGCCCCGTGCTTGACGGTGCCGCCTCCCGCCGGAACATCTTCAGCATCCGCCCGGTCACCACGTAGCCGCCCACCACGTTCGCGCCGGCGAAGACCGCGGCCACGAACCCGAGGATGTAGCCGACCACGGTGTGCGACGAGACCGCGATCAGCATGGCGCCGACCAGGACGATGCCGTGGATCGCGTTGGTGGCCGACATCAGCGGCGTGTGCAGCGTGGCCGGGACCTTCCCGATGACCTCGATGCCGATCAGCAGCGCCAGGATGAAGATGGTCAGGTCAGTCAGCAGTGGCGTCGACATCGGTGCCTTCCTCGGCTGGTTGGAGCAGGCCCGCCACGTCCGGGCGGACGACCCGGCCGCCGTGCGTGATCAGCACGCCGGCCTGGATCTCGTCGCTGGGGTCGATGGCCAGCGCGCCGTCCTTCGTCATGTATTCAAGCAGCGCGGTGATGTTCCGCGAGTAGGCGTTCGAGGCCGCGGTCGCCATGGTGGCGGGCAGGTTATCCGCGCCGATGATCGTGACCCCGTTGCCGGTGACGACCGTCTCGCCTGGCCTGGAGCCGGCCACGTTGCCGCCCAGCGCGCTGGCGCCCATGTCGACGATGACCGACCCGGCCGCCATCGCCTTGACCGCGTCCTCGGTCACCAGCCGCGGCGGCCTGCGCCCGGGCACCTGAGCGGTGGTGATCACCACGTCGTGCCTGGCGATATGGCCGACCAGTTCGTCCTGCTGGCCCTGGCGCTCCTCGGCGGTGAGCTCGCGGGCGTAGCCGCCGGCCCCGGCCGCGTTGCCGACCGAGGTCAGCTCGATGAACGTGGCCCCGAGCGACTCCACCTCCGTCCTGGAGGAAGGCCTGACGTCATAACCGCTCACGACCGCGCCGAGGCGCCTGGCGGTGCCCATGGCCTGCAGCCCGGCCACGCCGGTGCCGAGCACGAGCACCTTCGCGGGCCGCGCGGTGCCCGCCGCGGTGATCAGCATGGGGAAGAACCTGCCGAACGCGGCCGCGGCGACTAGCGCAGCTTTGTACCCGGCCACGTTCGCCTGCGAGCTGAGCGCGTCCATCGGCTGCGTCCGGGACAGCGTGCGCGGGATCCCGTCCAGGCTGATCGCGGTCACGCCCTTGGCGGCCAGCGCGGCGGCCAGGTCCGGATCGGTGAGCGGGGCCAGCATGCCGATGACCGCCTGGCCCGCCCGGAGCATGTCCACCATCGCCAGCGAGGGCTTGGTGACCGTGAGGATGACCTCGGCGGACTCGCAGAGCTTGGCCGCGCTGACGATGGTCGCGCCGGCGTCGGCGTAGGCGGAGTCGGCCAGCCAGGCGCCCTCGCCCGCGCCGCGCTCGACCAGCACGTCGATCCCGGCGGCCTGCAGCTTGGCCACCCCGTCCGGTACCAGGGCCACCCGGCTCTCACCAGGCGCGTTCTCCTTGACGACGGCTGCAATCATGCCCGCGACCTCGTATCCATTCCCCGGTAGCGCCGATGCGTCCACCTCGACCCTACCCACCACCGCCTATGCCCGGTGTCCGGTCCCAGGTTAGTCCCGCTAACGGAGCACAGCGTCCCGCTAACGGAGCACAGCGAACAGCCACTGGTGAGCCCCGCAGCGGCTACGGCGAGAGACCGGAGCGAAGCTCCGACCGGCCAGCGACCCCGGGCCGGGGGCCCGGGTGAGCGCCGGTACTACGGCGAGCACCGCAGCGGGGTGCGAAGCACACCGGGGGGTTCCAGGGGGGTCGCCCCCCCGGCTGCTCAGCCCCCGGGCTAGCACTCCGCGCGGAATTACCCGTGGGTAATTCCGCGCGGAGCAGCTTGGTGATCTTCTCGCCCGCGGTGACCACGGCGCCGGCGTGCAGCCGTCCGGGCAACCTGGTCAGGCGCTCGATCGGCCCGGAAACCGAGACGGCGGCGATTACCCGGCCGCCGGGGCCGCGGACAGGCGCGGACACCGACGCGACGCCGGGCTCGCGTTCTGCGGCGGTCGCGGCCCAGCCGCGCCTGCGGACCTGCGCGAGCGTCGTGGCGGTGAACTTCGCGCTGCGCAGGCCGCGGTGCATGCGGCCGCCCTCTTCCCAGGCGAGCAGGACCTGGGCGGCGGAACCCGCGCTCATCGACAGCGCGGCGCCGACCGGGACCGTGTCGCGTAGCCCGCTGGCCCGCTCGGCGGCCGCCACGCAGATGCGCGTGTCGGCGTGCGGCCGGTACAGCTGGGCGCTCTCCCCGGTGAGATCCCTGAGCTGGGCGAGCACGGGCTGGGCGACGGCCAGCAGCCGGTCCTCGCCCGCCGCGGCGGCCAGCTCGCCGATCCTCGGCCCCAGCACGAACCGGCCCTGCGCGTCGCGGGCCAGCATGCGGTGGCTCTCAAGGGCGACGGCGATCCGGTGCGCGGTCGGCCGGGCCAGGCCCGTCGCCTTTACCAGCTGAGCCAGCGAGGCGGGCCCGCTCTCCAGGGCCGATAGTACGGAAACGGTCTTGTCGAGGACGCCCACTCCGCTAGAGTTGTTCATGGTACGAATACTGCCGTCTCGAAATGCGAGACGCAAGCGAGGGAGAGAGCGCGATGGGCCGTACGCTCGCCGAGAAGATCTGGGACGCCCACATGGTGCGCAGCGCGGAAGGCGAGCCCGACCTGCTCTACATCGACCTTCACCTGGTCCACGAGGTAACCAGCCCGCAGGCGTTCGACGGGCTGCGGATGGCAGGCCGGCCGGTGCGCCGCCCCGATCTGACGATCGCCACCGAGGACCACAACGTGCCGACGACCGGGATCACCGGACCAGGCGTTCCCCTGTCCGGGCCAGGCAGCCCGGTGACCGACCCGGTATCGCGCACGCAGGTCGAGGCCCTGCGGAGGAACTGCGCGGAGTTCGGCATCCGGCTATATCCCATGGGAGACGCCGGCCAGGGCATCGTGCACGTCATCGGGCCGCAGCTCGGGCTCACCCAGCCAGGCCTGACCATCGTCTGCGGCGACTCCCACACCTCGACCCACGGCGCGTTCGGCGCGCTGGCCTTCGGCATCGGGACCAGCGAGGTCGAGCACGTGCTCGCCACCCAGACGCTGCCGCAGCAGCGCCCGCGGACGATGGCGATCACGGTCAACGGCCTGCTCCCCGACGGCGTGACGCCCAAGGACCTGATCCTGGCCATCATCGCGCGGATCGGCACCGGCGGCGGCCAGGGCCACGTGCTGGAGTACCGCGGTCCCGCGGTGCGCGCGCTGTCCATGGAGGGCCGCCTGACCGTCTGCAACATGTCCATCGAGGCAGGCGCCCGCGCCGGGCTCGTGGCTCCGGACGACGTGACGTTCGCTTACCTGCAGGGGCGCCCGCACGCGCCGTCCGGCGCCGCGTGGGAGGAGGCGCTCGACTACTGGCGCGGGCTGCCCACGGACCCCGACGCGGCCTTCGATCACGAGGTCACCCTGGAGGCCGGGTCGCTGACCCCGTACGTGACCTGGGGTACCAACCCGGCGCAGGCGCTGCCGCTCGGCGAGTCCGTGCCGGAACCCGACTCGTTCACCGACCCGGCCGCGCGCGGCGCCGCCGAGCGCGCGCTGGCGTACATGGACCTCAAGCCGGGCACCGCGCTGCGCGACATCGCGGTCGATACGGTCTTCGTCGGCTCGTGCACCAACGGCCGGATCGAGGACCTGCGGGCCGCCGCGTCGGTGCTGCGGGGGCGGCGGGTCGCGCCGTCGGTCCGGATGCTCGTCGTGCCCGGGTCCATGCAGGTGCGCGCGCAAGCCGAACGCGAGGGACTCGACGCGGTGTTCACCACGGCCGGCGCGGACTGGCGGGCGGCGGGCTGCTCGATGTGCCTGGGCATGAACCCGGACCGGCTCGGCCCGGGACAGCGCAGCGCGTCGACCTCGAACCGCAACTTCGAGGGCCGGCAGGGCAAGGGCGGGCGCACCCACCTGGTCTCGCCCGAGGTGGCCGCGGCCACCGCCGTGACCGGCTACCTCACGGCGCCCGCCGACCTGTGACAGGAGACCCGACGATGGAACCGTTCACCACGTACACCGGCCGCGCGGTGCCGTTGCGGCGCACCAACGTGGACACCGACCAGATCATCCCGGCCGAGTGGCTCAAGCGCGTCAGCCGGACCGGGTTCGGCGAGGGCCTGTTCGCCGCCTGGCGCGAGGACCCGTCGTTCGTGCTCAACCAGCCGCGGTACGCGGGCGCGACGATCCTGGTCGCCGGGACCGACTTCGGCACCGGGTCGTCTCGCGAGCACGCGGTCTGGGCGCTGACCGACTACGGCTTCCGCGCGGTGATCGCGCCCCGGTTCGGTGACATCTTCCGCACCAACGCGACCAAGGCCGGCCTGCTCCCCGTGGTGCTCCCCGAGGCCGCCGTGAGCGTGCTGCAGGACGCCGTGGAGGCCGACCCGGGCACCGAGATCACCGTGGACCTGGGCCGGCGCGAGGTGCTCGCGGACGGGATCACGGCCCCCTTCGACCTGGACGACTACACGCGCTGGCGCCTCATGGAAGGGCTCGACGACATCGGGCTGACCCTCCGCCACGTGGACGAGATCACCGCCTTCGAGCAGTCCCGCCCCTCCTGGCTCCCGGTCACCGGCTGACCGGCGACTGACCCGCCGGGCCAGGAACCGGCTCGGTCAGCAGGTGAGGCTCACCGTCTGGTTCTTGGGCGGAAGGGGCCGGTTGGGTGCCGCCAGGTAGCCCGAGGTATTCAGGTTGGCCGGGATGCCCGGCCAGGGCGACCCGTCCGCGAATACGTACCGTAGCGTCGAGTACGCCCGCATGCCCGTCGAGCAGTGCACGATCTTCGACACGATCACCTCGATGGGCACGAAGGTATAGTCGCCGTTGGCGCAATCGCTGTAGGCGCACAGGTCAATCGTCGCCCTGCCCTTGCCGATGGCCGTCGGCTTCCCCCAGCCCGTCCACGCCAGGTTCATGGCGGTGATGTCATCGGTATTGCAGACCACCAGGACCACGTCCGGCCGCACCTCCAGGTCGCTGCCGCAGTACCCCAGGCTTACCGGCGGCGGCCCCGGCGGCCCGGGCTTGGCGGCGGCATGCGCGCAGCCCGCCAGCGTCAGCGCCGCCACGACGGCACCCGCGACGGCGCGCACTCTCCGGCCCGCCACATCTACCCCTGTCTGGCTGTCCATCCACCCAGTCCCGTCCTACCCCGCAGGCGCGGGTTTGATCCACCATGATGCCGTCCCGCCGGGGCATCTGACTACTGTGCGTATACGAAACGGGGGCGATGTGGCCCGACACGCCGGCAATCTGCCGGTGGTTATTGTGCAACAGCGCTGGATCGCTTACTTTCGGGCAGGTCAGAGGTCGCGATCCCGCTCGGGACCGCGACCTGTGGGGGAACGCAGGAGTGAAAAATGAACAAGCGTGATCTGATCGACGCGATCTCGGGACGGCTGGGGGGCAAGAAACCCGCGACCGAAGCGGTGAACGCGGTGCTCGAGACCATCCAGTCGGCCGTCGCGAGCGGCGACAAGGTGGCCATCACCGGGTTCGGCGTCTTCGAGAAGAGCGAGCGCCCCGCCCGCACCGCCAGGAACCCGGCCACCGGCGCAGCGATCGAGGTGCCGAAGTCCTCGGTGCCCAAGTTCCGCCCGGGCGCCGACTTCAAGGCCCTCGTCAACGGCGAGAAGCCCGGCAAGTAGGAGCAAGTAGGAGTAAGTCAGCGGTCAGGGCCGCCCGTGCGGCCCTGACCGCTTGCGCAGCGCGGTCTGGATGATCCGGTCGATGAGCTGCGGCAGCGGCAGCCCGCTCGCCGCCCACATCAGCGGGAAGCCCGAGGCGGGAGTCATCCCCGGCATCGTGTTGATCTCGTTGAACACGACCGTCCCCGCCTGGCTGTAGAAGAAGTCGACCCGCGCGAGCCCCTCGCAGGAGATGGCCTCGAACGCGAGGCAGGCCAGCCGCCTGACCTCGCCGGCCGCGCGTGCGGGGATCGGCGCCGGGATGACCATGGTGGTCCCCGAGGCCAGGTACTTCGCCTCGAAGTCGTAGAACAGCGACCGCTCGTCGATGACCACCTGGCCGGGAATGCTCGCCTCGGGCGGGCCGCTGTCGACGCCCTCGAGCACCGCGCACTCGACCTCCATCCCGTCCACCGCGGCTTCCGCGATCACCTTCGGGTCGTGTGTGCGCGCGGTCTCGATGGCCTCCTCGAGGTCGGCGGGGCCGGTGACCCGCGTGATCCCGATGCTCGACCCGCCGCGGGCGGGCTTGACGAAGACCGGCCAGCCCATCTCGGCGATCTCGTCGAGGACGCACTTGCGCTCGCCGGAGCCGCTGGTCCAGTCGCGGTCGCGGACCACGACGTACCGGCCGACCGGGAGGCCGCGCGCGGCCATGATCAGCTTCATGTACTCCTTGTCCATGCCGGCCGCGCTGGCGAACACGCCCGCGCCCGCGTACGCGGTGCCGGTCATCTCGAGCAGTCCCTGCAGCGTGCCGTCCTCGCCGTAGGTCCCGTGCAGCAGCGGCAGCACGACGTCCACCTCGCCGAGGTCGCGCGGCACCTCGCCGGGGGTGCGCACCTGCAGTGCGCCGCCGCCCCCGCCCGTGCGCGGCATGACCTCGGTCCCGGGCGTGGCCACCGACTCGACCGTCGGCAGCGCGCCGCCGGTCACCGCCAGCCGCGCCGGGTCGCCCGAGGTGAGCACCCATCGCCCGTCGGTGGCGATGCCGATCGGCAGCACCTCGTACTTGTCCCGGTCGATGACCGACAGGATCAGCCCCGCGCTCGCGCAGGACACGGCGTGCTCTGTGCTGCGGCCGCCGAACACCACGGCGACCCGGATCTTGCGCTGCCCCGGCACGCGTCCTCCCGACCGTCGGAACTCACCAGGCAGGCGCGAAGGCCTGCACCCTACGGCCTGGTCAGGGACTCCAGGGCCACGTAGGCGTCGGAGATGAGGTCCTCGGCGTCCTCCAGGCCAATGGAGAAGCGTACCGCCCCGGGGTCGATGCCCCCGGCCGCCAGGGCGCGGTCGTCCAGTTGCCGGTGCGTGGTCGAGGCCACGTGGCTGACCACGGTGTGCGTCCCGCCCAGGGACGTGGCGAGCTGGGCCAGCCGCAGCTTGTCGGCGAACGCCATGCCCGCCTCGCGCCCGCCGTGCGGCGTCACCGTGACGATCGCGCCGAACCGGACGCCCTCGGGACCCGCGTCGAACATCCGCCTGGCCACCTGGTGCCCGGGGTGCTCGGGCAGCCCGGGGTAGTCGACGCGCAGGACGGTCGGGTGCCTGAACAGCGCGGCCGCGAACACTGAGGCCGTCGAGCAGGCCCGCCGGACGCGCAGCGGGAGCGTCTCCAGGCCGCGGCGGAGCAGGAACGCCTCGTCGGGCGCCAGGGACCCGCCGGTATCGACGCGCACGCTGCGGATGTTGCTGATCAGCTCGATGCGGCCGGTGACGACGCCGCCAGTTACGTCGGAGTGACCGCCGAAGTACTTGGTCGCCGAGTGGATCACCAGGTCGGCGCCGTGCTCGAGGGGACGGCAGATCACCGGCGGGGCCAGGGTGGAGTCCACGACGAGCAGCGCGCCGGCGTCGTGCGCGATGTCGGCCAGCTTGCGCAGGTCGGCGACCGCCGTCGTCGGGTTCGCGATCGTCTCCGCGTACACGATCCTCGTGGCCGGCCGGATGGCGGCCTGGACCTGGTCCAGGTCCGTGATGTCGACGAAGTCCGTTTCCACCCCGAACCTGGACACGACGTTGCGCAGGAAGGAGTATGTCCCGCCGTAGACCGCGGAGGACGCGACCACGTGCGCGCCCGCCCGGGCGAAGGTCCAGAACACGCCGCTGACCGCGGCCATGCCGGAGGCGAACGCCTGCGCCGCGGGCCACCGCGGCAGGTTGACCCCCTCGAGCGCCGCGACGGCGCGGGCGAACGCGTCGACGGTGGGGTTGTCGATCCGGCTGTAGGTGTACCCGGGCATCTCGTCGTTCAGCACGGCCCGGTACTCCTCGGCGGTGTCGAACGCGAACGCCGCGGTGCGGTACACCGGCGTGCCGAGCGGCTCCTGCGCAGGCGTCGGAGGGGCCGGCAGGTGCACCGCGCGGGTATTCTCGCCGGCCTGCTTACGCACTATGTCCATTTATCCTCCCTGCTGGCCTCGGGGGGACGACCCCCCCAGACCCCCCCGCCACGGGGGGCTGCCCGCCCCCCGTACCCCCTGGGCCCCCGCAAGGGGGGCTCCCCGGCCCCGTGTAGGCCCACCGGGGCGGGGGCCGTACCACTCGGGCTTCGCCGACCGCGACGCCAGCATCGCGGCGGCTTGTTCGATCGGCAGTCCTTCGTGCATGACCGCCTCCGCCACCTCGGTGATCGGCATCTCGACGCCGTGCGACCTGGCCAGCTCGAGCACCGGCCAGCAGGAGGCCACGCCCTCGGCGGTCTGGCCGGTCATCGCCGTCGCCGACGCCACCGACAGGCCCCGCCCGAGGTTCTCGCCGAACGTCCTGTTGCGCGACAGCGGCGAGGAGCACGTGGCGACCAGGTTGCCCATCCCGGCCAGGCCGGAGAATGTCTGCGGCTCCGCGCCGAGCGCCGATCCGAGCCTGGCCATCTCGGCCAGCCCCCGCGTGATCAGCGTGGCCTTGGTGTTGTCGCCGAGCCCCATCGCGACCGCGATGCCGACCGCGATCGCGATGATGTTCTTCACCGTCCCGCCCAGCTCGCATCCGATCACGTCGGAGTTCGTGTACGGGCGGAAATACGGCGCGTGACACGCGCCCTGCAGGGCCAGCGCCCCTTCGGGTTCGGTGCAGGCCACGACCGTGGCCGCGACCTGCCGCCTGACGATCTCGCCCGCCAGGTTCGGCCCCGTGACCACCGCGACGCGGGAGGCGTCGGCGCCGAGCACCTCGGCGATGACCTCGCTCATCCGCTGGCAAGTGCCCAGCTCGATCCCCTTGATGAGGCTGACGAGCAGCGAGCCGGGCGGGATGAGTGGGGCCCACTCGGTCAGGTTCGCCCGCAGCGACTGCGCAGGCACGGCGAAGACCACGAGATCCGCGCCCGCCAGCGCCTCCGCCGGGTCCGCGGTCGCGTCAAGCTCCGGGGTCAGCGTGATGCCGGGCAGGTAGTCCGGGTTCTCGTGCAGTTCGCTGAGCGCCTTGGCCACCTCTGGCCTGCGGCTGTACACCACGGCGGAGGTCCCGGCGTCGCAGAGCACCTGCGCGAACGTGGTGCCCCACGAGCCGGCGCCCATCACCGCCGCCCTCATGCCGGGCCGGATCCCTCGGTCCCAGAATCCGTCGGCACCGCCTGCTCGGACTCGGTGGCACCGGGCGGGGCCGGCGCACCACCGTCCGTTCGGTCCGCAGAAGAAAGCTGGCCGGCGGCGGCGGGATCGTAGGGTACGGCGGGCGGCGTCTCCTGCCTGATCTTGGCCAGCAGCGCGGTGATGTCCGCCATGATGTCGGCCGTGGCGGCCCGCAGCACGCTCGCGGACAGGCGCTGGCCGGCGTAGGCAGACAGATCGACCGGCGGGCCGGCCACCATCCGCACGGTCTTGCGCGGGAACAGGTGGGGCTTCTTGGTGCCGTAGGGCAGGATGACCTGCGCGCCCCAGTGCGCCACCGGGATCACCGGCGCGCCGGTGGTCAGGGCCAGCCGGGCCGCGCCGGTCTTGGCCACCATCGGCCACAGGTCCGGGTCGCGGCTGGCCGTTCCCTCCGGGTAGACGATCACGCAGGCGCCCTTCGCCAGCGCCTGCTCGGCCTGCTTAAGCACCAGCCCGGCGTCGCCACGGCCGCGGTACACAGGCAGCTGGCCGTCCTTGTACATCAGCGCCCCGATCAGCGGCACCTCGAAGATCGCCGACTTGATCATGAACACCGGGAACCTGTGCCCGTACGCGTCGCTGAACAGCGCGACCGTCGGCCAGTCGGCGTAGGACAGGTGGTTCGGCGCCAGGATGACCCCGCCGGTCTTGGGGAAGTTCTCCCGGCCTTCCCACTTGTGGCGGATCGGCAGGCGCAGCAGCGGGCGCAGGATGAGCACCGTGAACAACCGCCAGAATCGCGAATAGCCCCACTCGCGGCTCGCCCGCGGTTGGTCGCGCCGCTCCGGGGGATTGCGGGGAGGTTCCCCCTGGTCGGCACTATCTGCGGTGCTCATGCCGTCAGTCTGCTGGTTGAGGTGGTCTGGTGTCGAGGCAGGATCAACTGTATGACCGATAATGCCCTGGCCTGGTCGGTGCTGGTGCCAGTCAAGGTGCTTGCGCAGGCCAAGTCCAGGCTCGCCGTGCTGACCGGGGAGCGCCGGGGAGAACTCGCGCTCGCCCTCGCCTGCGACACGGTGGCGGCGGTATTGCGCTGTGACCGGGCCGCCCGTGTGATTGTCATCACAGATGATCAGGTCGCGGGAGGCGCGCTGGCCGCGCTCGGGGCGCTGGTGATCCCCGACGAGCCGCGGGACGGCCTCAACGCGGCGCTGCGGCACGGCGCCGGCTACGCCAGCTCGCGCTGGCCCGGATCGGGGACGGCGGCCCTGTCCGCCGACCTGCCCGCGCTGCGGCCCGGCGAGATCGGGCGCGCGCTGCGCGCGGCCGCGGCGTGGCCCACGGCGTTCGTGGCCGACGCGGCCGGCGACGGCACGACGCTGTACACGGCGGCGCCTGGGACGCCGTTCCGGCCGGCGTTCGGCCTCGGGTCACGGGCGCGGCACGCGGCGGAGGGCGCGACCGAACTCGACCTCGCCGGCGTGCCCGGGCTGCGCAGGGACGTGGACACGCCCGCCGACCTGCGCGGCGCGGCTGCGCTCGGGCTCGGCCCGCGCAGCGCGCCGCTCGCGGCGGAACTGCTCAGATGTGCACCACGGGGCAGGTGAGCGTCCTGGTGATCCCCGGCACGGACTGGATATGCACCGCGACCAGCCTTCCCAGCTCATCGACGTTTTCCGCGTGCGCGCGCACGATCACGTCGTAGGGCCCGGTGACGTCTTCCGCCTGCGTGACTCCGGCGATCTTGGCGATGTGCGTGGCCACGTCGGCGGCCTTGCCGACTTCCGTCTGGACAAGGATGTAGGCCTCCACCATCACGTCCTCCCTGGGGCGTTGCGGGACAGGGTGCCCTGAGGGAATCACGGTACCGTAGATGGTCCAGACCGGAGGGGATGAAGTGGGCGCGATCTCTGGTGATGATCCGGGGACCGTGGCGGCGCTCGGCGAGTTCGGCCTTATCGCGGCGCTGTCGGCGTGGCTGCCGCAGGACGAGCGGGCGCTGGTCGGGATCGGCGACGACGCGGCGGTCCTGGCGGCGCCCGACGGCCGGGTGGTGGCGACCACGGATTTCCTCCTCGAGGGCCGGCATTTCCGCCGGGACTGGTCCAGCGCGCGTGACGTCGGGCACAAGGCCGCGGCCAGGAGCCTGGCCGACGTCGCGGCCATGGGCGCGGTGCCTACCGCGCTGCTCGTCGCGCTGGCGGTGCCGGGGGACCTGCCGGTCAGCTGGGCGCGGGACCTGGCGGCCGGGCTCGCCGCCGAGTGCGCCCGGGCCGGTGCCAGCGTCGCCGGAGGGGATACCGCGCGGGCTCCGTCGGTCGTGATCGCCGTGACGGGCCTGGGTGACCTGGCCGGGCGGGCCCCGGTGCGCCGGTCAGGCGCCGCGCGGGGCGACGTGGTCGCGGTGACCGGCCCGCTCGGGCACGCCGCGGCCGGGCTGGCCCTGCTGTCTGCCGGGCTCACCGCGGGACCCCTGGTCCCCGCCGAGCTGATCGCCGCCCAGCTGCGCCCGGTCCCGCCGTACGACGCGGGTCCCGAGGCGGCCGACCTGGGCGCCACCGCCATGATCGACGTCAGCGACGGCCTGCTCGCCGACCTGGGCCACATCGCGGACGCGAGCGGTGTGCTCATCGACCTGGCGTCGGACCGGCTCCTCCCGGGTGAGGCGCTGCTCACCGCGGCGCGCGCCGTAGCCGGTGCCCGCCGTCAAGGTGACCGAACGATCAGTGGCTCTCCCCCCGCGCTCCCCGACCAGGCCCTGCGCTGGGTCCTGTCGGGTGGTGAGGACCATGGTTTCGCCGCCACGTTCCCCCCTGGCGTCCGGCTGCCGTCCCGGTGGACGGCGATAGGCGCGGTCGACCAGGGGCTTGGCGTCGTCGTGGACGGCCAGCCATGGGCCGGCGAGGCCGGCTGGGACCACTTCCTCGCGGGGGACACCCCCCGCGTACCCCCCAGTGAGCCTAGCGAGGTGCCTAGCGGGTGACCTTGCCTGCCTTGATGCAGGAGGTGCACACGTTGAGCCGCTTGGGCGTGCCGTTCACATTCGCGTGCACGGTCTGGATGTTCGGGTTCCAGCGGCGGCGGGTGCGGCGGTGCGAGTGCGAGACGTTGTTGCCGAAGCCCGGCCCCTTGCCGCATACGTCGCAGACGGAAGCCACGGTTCGCTCCATTGATCAGGGAATACGGTCGCGCCGCCGGATCGGGCAGCCGTCGCAGCCTACCCGATGCCCGGCCGGAGCGCGAACTGGCTTGGGGGGTCCAGGGGTCGTCCCCTGGGCCAGCACTGTCGGTGGACGCTTCTATGCTGCCAGGTGTGAGCACGCTCCGCGAACCGCTCGTCCGCGTCCTAGGCGCCAGGACGGGTAAACCGCTCGAGAGCGCCATGGGCCTGCACACGGTCGGAGACCTGCTACGGCACTACCCCCGGCGGTACTACACCCGCGGTGAGCTGTCCGACCTGTCTTCGCTGCGCGAGGGCGACCACGTCACGGTCGTGGCGCGGATCGGCCACGTGTCGCTTCACCCGATGCCCGGCGAGGGGCCTGGCCGCCGGGGCGAGGTGATCGTCACCGACGACCGCGCCAAGTTGATCCTGACGTTCTTCTTTAGAAGCCCTAAGTCGCAGTTCGCCTTCAGGCGCCTCGTGCCCGGCATGGTCGGCATGTTCGCGGGCACTGTCTCCAGCTTCCGCGGCCGGCTCCAGCTGATTCACCCGGAGTATGAGATGCTGCCCGGCGCGCCACCGAACGCGGACCTGACACCAGAGCTTGCTGCCGAGTTCGCCACCGAGATGATCCCGGTCTACCCGGCCAGCGCCAAGGTCAGTTCGTGGACGATCTCCCGGTCGGTCCAGACCGTCCTGGGCACGCTGGACGCGGGGGAGGACCCGCTCCCGGCCGAGCTCAGGGAACGGTACGGGCTGATGGGACGGGCCGAGGCGATCCGCGCCATCCACCGGCCGCTGGATCAGGCCGACCTCGCCCGGGCGAGGAAGCGGCTCAAGTGGGATGAGGCGTTCACGCTCCAGGCCGCGCTGGCGCAGCGCCGCCTGGCTGCCGCCGCCATGCCGGCCATGCCGCGGCCGCACATGGAGGGGGGCATCGCCGACGAGTTCGACGCCGCTCTGCCGTTCACGCTTACGGCGGGGCAGGTGGCGGTGGGCGAGACCATCGCCTCCGACCTCGCCTGCGCCTACCCCATGCACCGGCTCCTGCAGGGCGAGGTCGGCTCGGGCAAGACGGTGATCGCGGTCCGGGCCATGCTCCAGGTGGTGGACGCGGGCGGCCAGGCCGCGCTGCTCGCGCCGACTGAGGTGCTGGCCCAGCAGCACTACCGGTCGGTCACCGACCTGCTCGGCCCGCTCGCCCGAAGGGGGCAGCTCGGCGCCGCCGAGCACGCCACCGGCGTGGCCCTGCTCACCGGGTCGGTGGGCGCGGCGGCCCGGCGGGCGGCGTTGTCCGACGTGTTCACCGGTGACGCGGGCATCATCATCGGGACGCACGCGCTGCTCGAGGAGCGGGTCCAGTTCGCGGACCTCGGCCTGGTGGTGATCGACGAGCAGCACAGGTTCGGCGTGGAGCAGCGGGACGCGCTGCGCGCGAAGGCGGCGGACAACCGGCCGCACGTCCTGGTCATGACGGCGACGCCGATCCCGAGGACGGTCGCCATGACCGTCTACGGCGACCTGGAGACCTCGACGCTGACTGAGCTGCCGGCCGGGCGTTCGGCCATCGCGACGCACGTCGTGCCGGCGGCCGACAAGCCCAGGTACCTCGAGCGGGCCTGGGAGCGCGTCAGGGAGGAAGTCGGCCGGGGCCGGCAGGCCTACGTCGTCTGCCCGCGCATCGGGGATCCCGCCTTGGACGACGACGCCGCGGCAGAGGAGTGGGATTCCGGCTGGGACGAGGGGGCGGACCCGGCGGGCTCGGACGGCGGCGGGCCGCGCGAGGGCGGGGCGATCCCGCGCAGCGTGGCCGACCTGGGGCGGCGACAGCCGCTGGCCGTGCTCGACGCGGCCACCGCGCTGATGGCGGGCCCGCTGGCCGGGCTGCGGATCGCCATCTTGCACGGCAGGCTGCACCCGGAGGAGAAGGACCGGGTGATGCGGGACTTCTCCGCGGGTCGTCTCGACGTGCTGGTGGCGACCACCGTGATCGAGGTCGGCGTCGACGTGCCGAACGCCACGGTGATGGTGATCCTGGACGCCGAGCGGTTCGGCGTGTCCCAGCTCCACCAGCTCCGCGGGCGGGTGGGCCGCGGGACCGCGGCCGGGTTGTGCCTGCTGGTGACCGAGGCGCCGCCCGGGAGCCCGGCGCGCGAGCGCTTGGACGCGGTGGCCGCCACCCTGGACGGGTTCGAGCTGTCCCGGCTGGACCTCGAGCAGCGCCGGGAGGGCGACGTGCTGGGCGCCGCGCAGGCCGGACGCCAGTCGAGCCTGCGGCTGCTGCGGCTGCTCACCGACGAGGACCTGATCGGGCAGGCCAGGCAGGAAGCCACTGCGGTGGTGGCGGCCGACCCGGACCTGGCCGGCCACCCGGCGCTGCGCCAGGCCATCGACGACCTGTTCGGCGTCCAGACCGATTACCTGGACAAGACCTGACGGGAGGCGGGGTGGCGAGCGAGGGGCTGGCCTGGTGGGTAGGTCCGGTGAACGGCCTGCTGGCCCCGGCGACGCGACGGGGGTGCCGCTCGCCCGGGCCGTCGTTCGCCGCGCTGGAGGAACGGGCGGCGCGGCGGGCCGGGGTGACCGGGCAGGCTGGTCCTGCCGACCCGCAGGAGGCGGAGTTCGCGGGCGACCTGCGCGTGCTGTACGAGTCGTTCCTGGCCGCGCGGGAGCTGTCGTTCAGCGGCCTGTTCGGGGCGCGCCTCGAGGTGTTCCGGCACCTGCGCAACGGGCTGCGGGTGCGCGCCTTGATGCGCGCTCACCCGGAGATCGCCAAGGCGCCGGTGCGGCAGCCGGTGTTCGTGACCGGGCTGCCCCGCACGGGCACCACCGCGCTGCACGCGCTGCTGGCCGCCGTGCCGGGCCATCGCGCCCCGCTGATGTGGGAACTGCTCGAGCCCTGCCCGCCGGAGGCCGGCCAGCGCCGGCCGGACCGGCGCCCGCGCAACGCCGAGTGGATGGCCGGCGCCGCCTACCGCATGGCCCCGGTGTTCCGGGTCATCCACCCCCTCGAGGCCCGGGGGCCCGAGGAGTGCGTGTTCGCGTTGCCGCACAGCATGAGTCACTACAGCCGGGCCCGGATTCCCGGCTACCGGGACTGGTACGCCCGCCGCGACGCGACGCCCGACTACGCCTACCTCAGGCAGCAGCTGCAGATCCTGCAGTGGCGGCAGCCGCCGCGGCGCTGGATCCTGAAGACGCCGTTCCACCTGTGGAACCTGGACGCGCTGCTCCGGGTCTTCCCCGACGCCACCATCCTGTGGACCCACCGCGACCCGGCGGTGGCACTCGCCTCGTGGTGCAGCCTGACCGAGGTGAATATGAGGCTGCACAACCAGCGGGTGGACCTGGCCCAGGTGGGCCGGGACTGGGTGCAGCTGTGGGCCCAGGCCGCCGAGCGGGCGGAGCAGGTTCGCGGGACGGCCGCCCGGTCGTTCCTCGACGTCCGGCAGAGCCAGCTGGCCGCCGGGCCGTGGCCCGCCCTGGAACCGGTCCTGGCCGGCCTCGGCGTCGAGCTGACCCCGGCGGCGCGCCAGCGGATCACCGCCCTGCGCCCCGGTCCCGCCGCGCCCGGCGCTCACCGCTACCGCCTCGAGCGCTACGGCCTGACCGCGCAGGCGGTCCGCCGGGCCTTCCCCGGACTGGCCGCCGCAGCCGGCTGAGCCGGGCCCGGACGCGGGCGGCTCAGCCGGACCAGCCGGGGCGGACGAGGCCGCCTTCGTAGGCGAAGACGACGAGCTGGGCGCGGTCGCGCGCGCCGAGCTTCATCATGGCGCGGGCGGCGTGCGTCTTCACGGTGGACTGGCTGATGTAGATCCGCCGCGCGATCTCCTCGTTGGACAGGGACATCGCCTGACCGGCCCCTGCGCCAGGGCCCCACTCCGCGGAGTGCGCCGCCCTGGTGTGCACACTAAGGGGCCGGTGTGCACACTAAGGGGATGGCGCGTGTCATCGCCGGCGAGGCAGGCGGGCGGCGGCTGGCCGTCCCCGGCGGGCGGGATACCAGGCCGACCAGCGACCGCGCCAGGGAGGGCCTGTTCGCCACGATCGCGTCGATAGTCGGATCGCTGGCCGGATCCCGCGTGCTCGACCTGTACGCGGGATCCGGTGCGGTCGGCCTGGAGGCCCTGTCCCGGGGCGCCGGGCACGTGCTGCTCGTGGAGTCCGGGGCCCGCGCCGGCCGCGTCATCAGGGAGAACATCGAGGCGCTCGGCCTGCCGGGCGCGGAGGTGATCGTCGACCGGGTGGAACGCGTCCTCGCCAGGGGGCCGGGGGCGCTGGGTGCGCCGGGAGCACCAGGCGCGGACGCCCGGTACGGCGTCGTGTTCGCCGACCCGCCGTACGCGCTGCCCGGTGATCAGGTGTCCGTCATGCTGTCGGCGCTCGCGGACCGCGCCTGGCTGGCGCCCGGGGCGCTCGTGATCGTGGAGCGCGCCACCCGGTCCGGACCGGTGCGCTGGCCCGATGGCTACGTTGCCGACCGGGCGCGCCGGTACGGAGAGGCGACTTTCTGGTACGGTCTGGCCGCAGGGACCCCGCAAGAGTGAAAGGGGCGCACGCCGTGCAACGCGTCGTCTGTCCGGGGTCGTTCGATCCCGTCACCAACGGCCACCTCGACATCATCGGCCGCGCCGCCGGGCTCTACGACGAGGTGATCGTCGCCGTCCTGATCAACGTGACCAAGCAGGGCCTGTTCACGGTCGACGAGCGGGTGGACATGCTCCGCGAGGTCACCGCTCGCTACGGGAACGTCACGATCGACCGGTTCCACGGCCTGCTGGTGGACTTCTGCGCGGCCAACGGGATCACCGCGGTCATCAAGGGCCTGCGCGCCGTCAGCGACTTTGAGTACGAGATGCAGATGGCGCAGATGAACTACCGGATGGCGAAGGTCGAGACGCTGTTCATGACCACCAACCCGCTGTACTCCTTCCTCCGCTCCAGCCTGGTGAAGGAAATCGCGAGGTACGGCGGCGACGTCAGCGGGCTGGTCCCCAACACGGTCCTGTCCCGGCTGCGCGAGCGCCTCGCCGCGGAGTAAGCGGGTCGCCGGGCGGGCTGCGGTGAGCGCGCCGCAAGCAGGAGGTGCGCGCGGCGCAAGCAGGAGCTGTACGCGGTCAAGTTGGGTTTACCGCGCGCCCCCGGTAGGCTAGGCGCTCGGTTCCCCAAGCTATCGGCGAGTACACTGTTATGCCCACCACACGTACGAGCACACCTCGCGGCGCGCTTGTTTTTGATATGCGCTCGCTCGGCCGCCAGCCGGGTTCCGCGCGAACGATGAAGCTCACCGTGCCGGCCCCGGCCGACCTGCGCCTCGAGCTCATCGGCGTCCCCGTCGGCGCCGCCGCCGAACTTGACCTCAAGTTCGAGGCGGTGGCCGAAGGCGTGCTCGTCACCGGGTCGGTGACCGCGCCGCTCGCTGGCGAGTGCGCGCGGTGCCTGGCGCCTGTGGCCAGCTCGGTGACGGCCAGCTTCACCGAGCTCTACCTGTACGCCCCCGGGCGGCCGCAGGGGCATGGCCAGGCCCGCGACGGACGCCACAGCCCAGACCGGCACGACCGGCACGACGAACACGAGGAGCAGGACGACGACGAGCGCTACCTCGACGGCGACCTGCTCGACCTGGAACCGGCCTTCCGCGACGCGGTGGTGCTCGCGCTCCCGATGTCACCGCTCTGCCGGGACGACTGCCCCGGGCTGTGCGTCGAGTGCGGGGTGCCGCTGGCCGACGCCGGGCCCGGCCACCGGCACGACGGTGCGCCGGACCCGAGGTGGGACGGCCTGAAACAGTTTGACCAGCAAGAAACACCACAACCGGGCCGGCGCGCAGGCGCCGTCGACCTACAGGAGGGCTGACGTGGCGGTTCCCAAGCGGAGAATGTCCCGCAGCAATACCCGATCGCGACGTTCGAACTGGAAGACCACCGCTCCCGTGCTGGTGGACTGCCCGCAGTGCCACGAGCGCAAGCTGCCGCATACGGCCTGCCCGACGTGCGGCACGTACCGGCGACGGCAGGTCATCACCCCGGCCTGAGGAGCGCTATAGCGACGAAAGGACGCGGCTTCGTGAGCCAGTCAAGCGACGGGGGCCACGCCGGGAGGAACCCGGCCGATCTCCGGGACGCCCTGGGCGTACCGGTCGAGCCCGCCTCGCTTGAGCGCGCGCTGACGCACCGCTCCTTCGCGTACGAGAACTCCAACCCGCCCACCAACGAGCGGCTGGAGTTCCTCGGTGACTCGGTCCTCGGGCTGGTCGTGACCGACACGCTGTTCCGCGACTACCCCACCCTCCCCGAGGGGCAGCTCGCCAAGCTTCGCGCCGCGGTGGTCCAGATGCGCGCGCTGGCCGAGGTGGCGCGCGAGCTGAGCCTGGGTTCGTATATCCGGCTCGGCCGCGGCGAGGAGGTGACCGGCGGGCGGAACAAGTCGTCGATCCTCGCCGACACCCTGGAGGCGGTCATCGGCGCGGTGTACATCGACTGCGGCCTGGCCGAGGCGAGCGCCCTGGTGCACCGCCTGTTCAACCCCGTCATCGCCAGGTCGGCCCGGCTGGGCGCCGGCCTGGACTGGAAGACCTCCCTGCAGGAGCTCACCGCCTCCCAGCTGCTTGGGGTCCCCGACTACCAGGTCGAGGAGAGCGGACCGGATCACCAGAAGTCGTTCCGCGCCGTGGTCAGGATCGGCGGGCGGGAGCTCGGGTCCGGCAGCGGGCGCTCGAAGAAGGAGGCCGAGCAGCAGGCGGCCGAGGCGGCCTGGAACGCCATCACCGCCGAAACCGGCGGCCCGGCGTCGGCGAACGGCGCCATGCCGGAACCGCCGGGCGGCGAGCTGAGGGACGGCCGCGACGAAGGCGGGCAGGCGGGCGGTCCCGCGCCGGGCCGGTGAGCCGTGCCCGAGCTGCCTGAGGTCGAGACCGTCCGCCGGGGCCTGGAACGCCACGTCCTGGGGCGCGACATCGACACCGTGCGCGTGCTGCACCCGCGCGCCGTCCGCAGGCACGCGGCCGGCCCGGCCGACTTCGAGTCCGCGCTGGCCGGGCGCCGGCTGGAGACCGCCAGGCGCCGGGGAAAGTACCTGTGGATGTCGGTGGGCGAGGACGCCCTGCTCGCGCACCTCGGCATGAGCGGCCAGCTGCTCGTGGGCGAGCCGGACCGGCCGCTCTCGCCCCACGTGCGGATCTGGTTCACCTTCCGCGACGCAGGCCCCGACCTGCGGTTCACCGACCAGCGGACGTTCGGGCACATGTGCGTGGCCCTAGACGGTGCGCAGCTCCCCGCGCCGATCGCCCACATCGCGCCCGACCCGCTTGAGCCCGCCTTCGACTCCGCCGCGCTGGCGCGCCGGCTGCGCGCCCGCCGCACCGGGGTCAAGCGCGCCCTGCTCGACCAGTCGCTGGTCAGCGGGATCGGCAACATCTACGCCGACGAGGCGCTGTGGCGCGCCCGCCTGCACTGGGCCAGGCCGACGGACACCCTGAAGGGCCCCGAGATCTCCAGGCTGCTCACTGCGGTGCGCGACATCTTCGCCGAAGCCCTGGCCCTCGGCGGTACGTCGTTCGACAGCCTGTACGTCAACGTCGACGGGGAGAGCGGCTACTTCGACCGGTCGCTCGCGGTCTACGGGCGCGAGGGCGACCCGTGCCCCGCGTGCGGCACGCCGGTCAGGCGCGACCCGTTCATGAACCGCTCCTCTTACAGCTGCCCGCGGTGCCAGCCCCGTCCCCGCCGCGCGCACCCCTAGGCGCGCACTCTGGGGGCGCGCACCTGGGCGGACAAAGCCCCGCGTTCTGGCTGATAAGGTTGAATAACAGGCGGCCGATGGGCGCTCAACTTGACCAGGAAACGCCTGGGTGGGACACTGAGAGACGTTGATTTCGCGCGCGTCTGCGCGTGCTAAGTAATGTGCCCACTCTGGTCACTCAGCGTGGAGGACCTTTAACAATGGCGAAGGCTCTATTCGGCCACGTCGGCGGTCCCGATCCCCGTATGGTTTCCGAGATGCGCCGCCTTCAGCAGCGCGTACGGGACCTGGAGGCCGAGCTTGTCCGGCTTCACGAGGAGAACGACGCGCTCGCGCTCGAGGCTGCCCACGAGCACGAGGACATGCTGGTCCGGGATCGCGAGCCAGCGCTCGCCTGACGAGCTCTGGCCCGACGCGGTAGGCGGTAACGAACGAATCAGGGGCGTCATGGGTGACGCCCCTCCTTCGTTGTATATCCCCTCGTTATCTGCCATTGGCCGCAGGCCCGTAGTACCGCGGTAAAGCACGAACATCCCGCTGCGGCGCATCGCGGGTCCGGCGTGCGCGCTCGCGGGCGGCACGCCCGGCCCGGTCGCGGTTCGCCGTTCAGCGCGCCGCGGGGCGGTAAGGTGCGGGGAGCGGAGAGGAGGGCGGGACGTGTACCTGAAGGGCCTCACCATGCGCGGCTTCAAGTCGTTCGCCTCCGCCACCACGATCCGCCTCGAGCCAGGCATCACCTGCGTGGTCGGGCCGAACGGCTCAGGCAAGTCCAACATCGTCGACGCCTTGTCCTGGGTGATGGGCGAGCAGGGGGTCAAGTCGCTGCGCGGCGGCAAGATGGAGGACGTCGTCTTCGCCGGCACGAACTCGCGCCCTCCGCTCGGCCGCGCCGAGGTCATGCTCACCATCGACAATAGCGACGGCGCCCTGCCCATCGAATACACCGAAGTCACCCTCAGCCGCCTGATGTTCAGGTCCGGGCAGAGCGAGTACGCCATCAACGGCGACCACTGCCGCCTGCTCGACGTGCAGGAACTCCTGTCCGACTCGGGCCTGGGGCGGGAGATGCACGTGATCGTCGGGCAGGGGCAGCTCGACGACATCCTGCACGCGGGCCCCGAGGCCAGGCGCGCCCTCATCGAGGAAGCGGCCGGCGTGCTCAAGCACCGCAAGCGCAAGGAGAAGGCGCTGCGCAAGCTCGAGGCGATGCAGGCCAACCTGACCCGCCTGGTCGACCTCACCGCCGAGCTGAGCCGCAGGCTCAAGCCGCTCGGCCGGCAAGCCGAGATGGCCAAGAAGGCGGCCGCGATCCAGGCCGAGCTGCGCGACGCCAGGCTCAGGCTGCTCGCCGACGATTACGTGACGCTCGCCGCCGACCTGCAGCGGGATGAGGCCGACGAGGCGGCCGTCGCGGCCAGGCGGGCCCTGCTCGAACGCGAGCTGGCCAAGGCCCGGCTCTCCGAAGCCGACCTCGACCAGGCCGCGCAGCACGCCTCGGAGGCGCTGGCGCAGGCGCAGGAGACGTGGTTCGCCCTGTCCTCGCTGGCCGAACGGCTCCGCGGAACCCAGAACCTGGCCGCGCAGCGGCACACCCTGCTATCCGAGCAGGCCGACTCGGAGCGCCCGGGCCGCGATCCCGACGAGCTGGACCGGCAGGCCGCCGAGCTGGCCGAAGAAGAGCAGGGGCTCACCGCGCGCCTGGCGGCAGGCCGCGAGGTCCTGTCCGCCGCCGCCGCCGAGCGCACCGCGGCCGAGGCCGAGCTCACGGCGGCCGAACGCCGGATCGCCGAGGGCGCCAGGGCCGCGGCGGCCCGGGCCGGCCAGCTGGCCAGGCTGCGGGAGCAGGTCGGCGCCGCCGCCAGCCGCGGTGCCGCCGCGCAGGAGGAGCTTGACCGCCTGGCCGCCTCCGCCGAGCAGGCCAAAGAGCGCGCCGGACGCGCGCAGCAAGCCCACGACCAGGCACGCGAGCAGGCCGAAGGGCAGGGCGAAGACCGTAGCGAGCTGCTCGCCGCGCACGAGGTGGCCGCCGCCACCTGGTCAGATCATGCCGAACGAACGGTGGCACTGCGGGCTGCGGAACGCGAAGCGGCCCGGGAGCTCGCCGCCCTGCGCGCGCGGGCGGACGCGCTGGCCGAGGCCGCGCGGCGCGGGGCGGATGCCTCCGCGGCGCTGCTCGCCGACCCCGGGCGCTTCTCCGGCGTGCTCGGCTCCTTCGCCGAGCGGCTGCAGGTGGCCGAGGGCTTCGAGGTGGCCGTCGCCGCGGCCCTGGGCGACGCCGCCGACGCGGTCGCGGTGAGCAGCCTGGACGCCGCGGCGGAGATCTTGTCCGCGCTACGCCGCGAAGACGCGGGCAGCGCCGGCCTGGTCATCGCCGCCGCCGGCCCCGCTGACTCCCTCACCCCCGCTGACTCCCTCACCCCCGCTGACCCTGACGACCTCACCGCTCTCGTCTCAGCCGTCACGGCAGCCCCGTCCAGCGCTGTCACCCCCGCGGCCCCGGCTGCTCCTCCAGACCATCAAGACGGTCAAGGATCAGGCCCCCTCCGGGCGGTTGACCTGGTACGCGCACCCGGCGGGCTGGCGGCGGCCGCCGCGGCGCTGCTGCGCGGCGTCGTCATCGCCGCCGACCTGGACGAGGCCCGCCGGATCGTCAGGGACATCCCCGAGGCCCGGGCCGTGACGCGAGCCGGTGACCTGCTCGGATCGCGGTGGGCGCACGGCGGCGGCGCGCGCCCGCAGAGCCTGATCGAGCTCCGCGCGGCGGCCGACGAGGCGGCGGCCGGGCTGGCCGGGGCGCAGCGGCGCTGCGAGGAGGCGGCGCGGCGGCTGGCGGAGGCGGTCCAGGCCGAAGAGGCGGCCAGGCAGTCCGTCGCGGACACGCTCGCGCGCAGGCAGGAGGCCGACGCGGCGGCGGCCGAGATCTCCGGGCGCCTCGGCAGGCTGGCCGGCGCGGCCCGGGCCGAACGCGACGAGGCCGGCCGGCTCGACCGCGCGATCGAGGCGGCCAGGCTCGCCGCCGAGCAGGGCCTGGCCAAGCTGGCCCGGCTCCGGCAGGATCTCGAGGCGGCCGAGGCCGAGGCCAAGGCCGACGAGCCGCAGGAGCCGGAAGATAGAGCCGACGGGCCAAGGGCGGACCTCGCGGAGCGCTGCGCCGTGGCCCGGGAGGCCGAGATGGAGGCCAGGCTCGAGGTCCGCACCGCGGAGGAGAGGCTGCGCGCCATCGCCGGCCGGTCCAGCTCGCTGGCCGGGGCCGCGGCCGCGGAGCGCAAGGCACGCGAGCGGGCGGCACAGCGCCGTGCGCGGCGGGCCGCCCAGGCCGCCGCCGCCCGCGCCGTCGCACTCGGCGCGCAATACGCGGTCGAGGCGGCGGAGCAATCGGAGCGCCAGGCCCTGGCCAGGCGCGCCGAGGCCGAGGCGGTGAGCACCGGCGGGGCCGGGGAGCTGAAGGCCATCCGGGCCAGGGTCCGCGAGCTCGCCGAGGATCTCGACACCGTGGTGAACACGGCGCACGGCACCGAGATCGCCCGGGCCGAGCACCGGCTGCGCCTGGCCCAGCTGTCCGAGCACGCCCTGGAGGAGTTCGGGGTCGAGGCGGACACGCTGGCGGCCGAGTACGGGCCGCAGGTGCCCGTGCCCGTTAGCGGCAGCGAATCCGGCGCGACGTCGCGTTACGACCGCGAGGTCGCGCAGCGCCGCGCCGCCGAGGCCCAGCGCCAGCTCGACCGGCTGGGCAAGGTCAACCCGCTGGCTCTGGAGGAGTACGCCGCGCTGAGCGAGCGGCACGCGTTCCTGGCCGCGCAGCTTGATGACCTCCGCAAAACCCGGAGGGACCTGCTTACGGTGGTCAAGGAGGTCGACGACCGGGTGCAGGAGGTGTTCGCCTCGGCGTACGCCGACACCGCCCGCGAGTTCGAGCAGCTGTTCGCCCGGCTGTTCCCCGGCGGGCAGGGCAGCCTGGTGCTGACCGAGCCGGACGACATGCTGGCCACCGGCATCGAGATCGAGGCCAGGCCGCCGGGCAAGAAGGTCAAGCGGCTGTCCCTGCTGTCCGGCGGGGAGCGGTCGCTGACGGCCATCGCGTACCTGTTCGCGATCTTCAAGGCCCGCCCCTCGCCGTTCTACGTGCTGGACGAGGTTGAGGCGGCCCTGGACGACACCAACCTGCAGCGGCTGCTCGGGGTGTTCGATGAGCTGCGGGAGAGCTCGCAGCTCATCGTGATCACCCACCAGCGGCGCACCATGGAAGCCGCCGACGCCCTGTACGGCATCTCGATGCGCGGCGACGGCGTGTCCACCGTGATCAGCCAGCGGATCGCCTCCCGGCAGCCCGCCTAGGACCGGCCCGTCTCGTGCCGACCAGCGCTGGAGCCGACCAGGCGGATCCGGACCTGGGAGCGCCGCTCGGTGCGGGCATCGCCCGCGGCGCCGCGCTCATCGCCGGCCTCACGATCGTGTCCCGGCTGTTCGGCCTGGCCAGGACGCTCGTGTTCGCGCAGACGGTCGGCGCAAGCTGCCTGGGCACCGCGTACGTCACCGCGAACCAGGTCCCCAACCTCCTGTACGAGCTGGTCCTGGGCGGCGCGCTGACCAGCGCGATGGTCCCGGTCCTGGCCCGCTCGGCCGCGCGGGCGGCTGACGACCCGGCGGACCGGGCGCTGGTAGGCGCCTAGCGGGGCCCGGTGTGCCCCGCCCGATGGCTGCGGGACTTGGCGGTGTCTGCCAGACTGTTCACCTGATGGAATACGTGATCCTGATCGTTGTCATCGCGGTCCTCGCGCTCGCCGGCGGCGGGTGGCTGCTGTTCGTGAGGCCCCGCCGAGGGCGCGCCGTGACCGCGCCTCCCGGCCAGCCCGAGGCGGTATCCGGGGCTGCCGCGTCCGCGACCGGCGGGGACGCGGCGCAGGCGGCCGCGGGGACGCCAGCGCCTACGGCGGGGTTGCTTGAGGTCGAGCGGCCGCCGCCTTCCGCGGGGCGGATGGTGCGCCTGCGGGCCAGGCTCGCCCGGTCGCAGACCTCGATGGGGACGGCCCTGCTGAACCTGCTGTCGCGGGACCGGCTGGACGACGAGACCTGGGACGAGATCGAAGAGGTGCTCATCACCGCCGACGTGGGCGTGGCGCCCGCCCGGGCGATGGTGGATGACCTGCGCACCAAGGTCAAGGTGCTCGGCGTGCGGGGGACCAGCGAGGTGCGCGAGCTACTGCGCGCCGAGTTGCTCACCCAGCTTGGCGACGAGGACAGGTCGCTGCACACCACGCCGCACGGCGGCTTGCCCGCGGTCGTGCTCATGGTCGGTGTCAACGGCACCGGCAAGACGACGACCTGCGGGAAGCTGGCCCGTGCGCTGATCGGGGACGGGGAGACCGTGCTCCTCGGCGCGGCCGACACGTTCCGGGCGGCCGCGGCCGACCAGCTGCAGACCTGGGGTGAGCGGGTCGGGGCCAAGACGGTACGCGCCGACCGGGAGGGCGCCGACCCGGCCAGCGTGGCGTTCGAGGCCGTCAGCGAGGGCATCGAGTCCGGGGTCGACGCGGTCATCATCGACACCGCCGGGCGGCTGCATACGAAGGTCGGGCTGATGGACGAGCTCGGCAAGGTCAAGCGCGTGGTGGAGAAGAAGGCCCCGGTCGACGAGGTGCTGCTGGTGCTCGACGCCACCACCGGGCAGAACGGGCTGCGGCAGGCGCGCGTGTTCGCCGAGGTGGTCGACGTCACCGGCATCGTCTTGACCAAGCTCGACGGCACCGCTAAGGGCGGGATCGTCATCGCCGTCCAGCGCGAGCTCGGCGTCCCCGTCAAGCTCGTAGGCCTCGGCGAAGGCCCCGATGACCTGGCCCCCTTCGACCCAGCCGCCTTCGTCGACGCCATCCTCGGCTAGCAAGACCCAGTTCCTTCATCAGGGTCCGCCGGGGCGCGCGAAACGCGGCCGTAACACGCGCCCGGCGTGTTTCACGTCGGCGACACACGCCGGAAGGCCGGGCGAAACGTCGGCGTCGGAACCTCGGAGCAGCACCGGCGAAGGGACACCCGTCATGAAGCTCATCACCGCGGTCATCAAGCCGTTCAAGCTGGACGACGTGAAGGCGGCGCTGCAGGTGTTCGGCGTCCGCGGCCTGACCATCACCGAGGCCAGCGGGTACGGCAGGCAGCGGGGGCACACCGAGGTGTACCGCGGTGCCGAGTACCGGGTCGACCTGGTGCCGAAGGTCCGCATCGAGGTGCTCTGCGACGACGAGGACGCCGACGACCTGATCGAGGTCGTGGTGAAGGCCGCGCAGACCGGGCGGATCGGCGACGGGAAGGTCTGGTCGGTTCCTGTAGAGACGGTGGTGCGCGTGCGCACCGGGGAGCGCGGGCTCGACGCGATCTGACCACGGGAGCATACGGTCCGGCCCGGCGGGACGCGTAAGCGCCGTGAAGTCGTTCGCTGCGGACCGGGCCAGCCGGGCCGGCCAGGTCGACGGGTGGCTGGCCGGGCTGCTGGGCGCGGAGCCGGGCGTTGCGCTGGTGGCGGTCGGCGGCTACGGGCGCAGGGAACTGCTGCCGCGAAGCGACCTGGACGTGCTGCTCCTGCACTCTGGCCACGATGACATCGCCGCCGTGGCGGACCGGATCTGGTATCCGGTGTGGGACTCCGGCGCCGAGCTTGACCACGCGGTCCGCACCGTGCCGCAGGCCAGGAGGGTGGCACGCGGCGACCTGAAGGTCGCCCTCGGGCTGCTGTCCGCCAGGCACGTGGCCGGGGAGGAGGATCTGACGCGGTTGCTGCGGTCCGGGGCGCTCGAGGACTGGCGGTCCGAGGCCCCGGCCCGGCTGGCCGAACTACGCTCCGCTCACGACGAGCGCGCCAGGACCGTCGGCGAGCTCGCCTTCCTGCTCGAGCCAGACCTGAAACTGGCCAGGGGCGGGCTGCGGGACGTGCACGCGATCCAGGCGATGGCCGCTGCCTGGGTGGCGCCTGCGCCCGGGCCCAGGGTTCGCGCCGCGTACGAGCAGATCCTGGACGCCAGGCACGCGCTGCACGAGGTTACCGGGCGGCGCCTGGACCGCCTGGTCCTTGAGGAGCACGACGAGGTGGCGCGCGCCCTCGGCCTGGCCGACGGGGACGCGCTGCTGCGGATGCTGGCCGGCGCCGCGCGCACCGTCGCCTACGCGGCCGATCACGCCTTCCGCGAGGTGGCCAGGCGGAACGCGCGCCGGCCGCGCCGCGGGCGCGCGGAACGGAGCCCGCTCGCCGACGGCGTGGTCGAGCAGGACGACGAGGTGGTCCTCGCCCGCGCGGCCGACCCGGCCCGCGATCCCGCGCTCGTGCTGCGCGCCGCGGCGGCCGCCGCTCAAGCCGGGCTCCCGCTGGCGCCGCGGACCCTCGAGCGGCTGACGCAGTGCCCGCCGCTGCCTGTGCCGTGGCCCGCTCCCGCCCGCGATGCGCTGCTCGCGCTGCTCGGCGCAGGCCACGCCGCCATCGGCGTGTGGGAGGCGCTCGACACCGAGGGCCTGGTCACCGCGCTGCTCCCGGACTGGGAGCGGGTCAGGAACCGCCCGCAGCGCAACCCGCTCCACAGGTTCACGGTCGACCGCCACCTGGCCGAGACCGCCGCTCACGCGGCCGCGCTGACCCGTGAGGTCGCCCGGCCCGACCTGCTGCTGCTCGCGGCGCTGCTGCACGACATCGGCAAGGGCTGGCCCGGCGACCACAGCGTCACCGGCGAGGTCATCGCCCGCGACGCGGGCCGCCGGATAGGCCTGCCCGCCCACGATGCCGAACTGGTCGCCGCGGCCGTCCGGCATCACCTGCTCCTGCCCTCGGTGGCCACCCGGCGCGACCTGGACGATCCGGTCACCGTCACCCAGGTGGCGGGCGTCGTGCGCAGCCGGGCGCTGCTGGAACTGCTGCACGCCCTGGCCATCGCCGACGGCCTGGCCACCGGGCCCGCCGCGTGGAACGACTGGAAGGCCACCCTGGTCGCCGACCTAGTTGGCCGGGTGGCGGCCGTGCTGGACGGCGAGCCGCCCCAAGGACCCGCGCCGCTGCGCGAGGATCAGCTCGCGCTCGCCGCGGGCGGCGGGCCCGCGGCGAGGGTGTGCGGGTCGGAGGTGACCGTGGTCGCCCCCGACCGGCCCGGCCTGCTGTGGCGCGCGGCGGGGGTGCTCGCCTGGCACCGGCTTACCGTCCGCGGCGCCAACGCCACGTCCGTCGGCGGCACCGCGGTCACCGTGTTCGACGTCGAGCCCGAGTTCGGGGACCCGCCCGACGCGACGCTCGTGGCCGGGGACCTGCGCCGGATGCTGCAGGGCGCGCTGGATGTCGGGGAACGGCTGGACCGCAGGGCGCGGGCCGTCCGGCCGCGCGCCGCCGCGGTCCCCGCGCCGAAGGTCACCCTGATCGACGGCGCCTCGCAGACCGCGACCGTGGTGGAGGTGCGCGCGCACGATTCGCCCGGGCTCCTGTGGCGGGTCGGCCGCGCGCTCGGGGAGTGCGGCCTGGACGTCCGCGCGGCCCGGGTGGAGACGCTCGGCGCCGAGGTCGTCGACGTGTTCTACGTCACCGACGGCGACGGCCAGCCGCTGGCCGGCCAGCCGCTGCGCCGCGCCACGGTGAACGCCGTCCTTTCGGCCCTCCGACCGGACCCACCTACCTCGGGCGGCCCGGTAGCCTGGTTGGGTGTTCGAGACCCTCTCTGACCGGCTGACGCAGGTATTTTCGGCGCTGCGCGGCCGGGGCCGGCTGTCCGCTGCCGACATCGATGCGACCATGCGGGAGATCCGCATTGCCCTGCTCGAGGCGGACGTCGCGCTCCCGGTCGTCAGGCAGTTCACCGCCCGGGTCAAGGAGCGGGCCGGCGGCGAAGAGGTCTCGGCCGCGCTGAACCCGGCCCAGCAGATCGTCAAGATCGTAAACGAGGAGCTGATCGGCATCCTCGGCGGCGAGGCCAGGCGGTTGCGGTTCGCGAAGGTACCGCCCACCGTGATCTTGCTGGCCGGCCTCCAGGGATCCGGTAAGACCGCGCTGGCCGCCAAGCTCGCCCTGTGGCTGAAGGCCCAGGGGAACACGCCGCTGATGGTCGCGGCCGACCTGCAGCGACCGAACGCCGTCCAGCAGCTTCAGGTGCTCGGGGAGCGCGCCGGCGTCCCGGTGTTCGCCCCTTCGCCCGGCAACGGCGTCGGCGACCCGGTGGCCGTGGCCCGCCAGTCGCTGGACGAGGCCAGGCGCCGGCAGCACAACATGGTCATCATCGACACGGCCGGCCGCCTGGGCGTCGACGCCGAGATGATGGCGCAGGCCATCGCCATCAGGGACGCCACCGAGCCGGACGAGGTCCTGTTCGTCGTCGACGCGATGATCGGCCAGGACGCGGTGGCGACCGCGCAGGCGTTCCTGGACGGCGTCGGCTACGACGGGGTGGTGCTGACCAAGACCGACGGTGACGCGCGCGGCGGCGCGGCGCTGTCCATCGTGCAGCTGACCGGCCGGCCGATCATGTTCGTGTCCACCGGGGAGAAGCTCGAGGACTTCGACCTGTTCCACCCCGACCGGATGGCGTCGCGGATCCTGGACCTCGGCGACGTGCTCACGCTGATCGAGCAGGCCGAGAAGGCGTTCGACGCCGAGCAGACGGCCTCGCTGGCCGGGCGGATCGTCTCGGGCGAGGGCTTCACGCTCGAAGACTTCGTCGAGCAGCTGTCCATGGTGCGCAAGCTCGGGCCGATCGGGAACCTGCTGGGCATGCTGCCCGGCGCCCAGAAGAACCGGGAGCTGCTCTCGCAGGTCAACGACAAGGACCTGGACCGCGCGGAGGCCATCGTCCGGTCCATGACGCCGGAGGAGCGGCGCGACCCGAAGATCATCAACGGCTCCCGGCGGGCGCGCATCGCCAAGGGTTCCGGCGTCGCGGTCGGTGAGGTCTCCCAGCTGGTCACGAACTTCTTCGAGGGCCAGAAGCAGATGCGTGCGATGTTCAGCGGCGGCATCCCCGGGATGCCGGGCATGGGGGCGGCGCGGCGCGCGGCCGCCAAGTCCGCCCGCAAGAAGGGCAAGAAGAAGCCCGTCCGCAGCGGCGACCCGAGGCGCGCCGCCGAGATCGCCCGCGGCGAGGGCGCCCAGCCCCAAACCGAGCCAGGGGCCAAGGGCGGTTCGAGGGGCCCCGCGATCCCGCCCGGCCTGGGCGGGGCCCCGGGCCTTGGCGGTCTGCCGCCGGGCCTGGCCGAGAACCTGGCCGACGGCCTGTCCGGCCTGCAGCCCGGCCTGAATTTCCCGCCGCCCAAGCAGGGCGACGTGCCCGCCGCGTTCCGCGGCGACCCCAAGCGCCGCGACAAGAAGAAGTAGGCCCAGCCCGGGGACCTTCCGCCGGCCAGCCCGCTACTGCGGGCTCAGCGCCCGGACCATGTCGATGGTGTCGGCCTCGGCGGCGGGCTTGTCCTCGCGGTAGCGCAGCACGCGGGCGAAACGCAGCGCGAGCCCGCCCGGGTACCGGGGGCTGCGCTGTACGCCGTCGAAGGCGATCTCCACGACCAACTCGGGGCGGACGTAGACCGTCCAGGAGTCCCTGCGGTCTTCCAGCGCGAGCAGCCGCTGCGTCTGCCACTCGAGCATCTCGTCCGTGAGCCCCTTGAACGTCTTGCCGAGCATGACAAAGCCGCCCGTAGCCGGGTCCCGCGCGCCCAGGTGCAGGTTGGAGAGCCAGCCGCGACGCCGCCCGTGCCCCCATTCGACCGCGAGCACCACCAGGTCGAGGGTGTGCCGGGGCTTGACCTTGATCCACCCCGCGCCGCGCCGGCCCGCGGTGTACGGCGTGTCCAGGGACTTGATCACGACGCCTTCGTGCCCGCGCGCGATCGCGTCGCGGAAGAACGCCGTGGCCTCGTCGGCCGAGTTGGTCACCAGGCGGGGCATGAGCAGTTCGGGCGGGACCGCCCAGGCTAGCTCGGAGTGCCGCCTGGCGTCGGGCAGGTCGATCAGGTCGGCGCCGTCCAGGTACAGCGCGTCGAACAGGAAGACGGAAAGCGGGACCGCGGACGCGTCGGAGCCGGCCTCCTGGGTAGAGGTGCGCGAGGCGGTGTCCTGGAACGGCAGAGGCCTGCCGTCCTCGCGCAGCGCGATCAGCTCACCGTCCAGGACCGCCGCGCGGACCGGCAGCTTGGCCAGCACGGCCACCACGTCGGGGAGCCTCCCGGTGATCTCGTCCAGGGTCCGGGTGAACAGACGCACGTTCCCCTCGCTCAGGTGGACCTGGATCCGGATCCCGTCGAGCTTCCACTCGACCGCTGCCGGGCCTTCGATCTTGGCCAGCGCGTCCTTTATGCTCGGCGCGCTCGCGGCGAGCATCGGCCGCACCGGGCAGCCGACCTCCAGGCCGAACGCGTCCATCGCCGCGCTGCCGCCCGCCAGCGCCGCGGCGGCCACCAGACCCAGCGAGCCGCGCAGCATCATCGCCCGGCGGACCTCCGCCGCGGGCACCGAAGCCGCCCGTGCGACGGCCTCGGTCATGACTCCCTCCAGCGCTCCCTGCCGCAGCTCGCCGGAAAGCAGGCCGAACAAGAACCGCTGCTCGCCCTCGGTAGCCCGGCCGAACAGCTCGCCGACCAGGGCCTTGCGGGCGGCCGCCGATCCCTTGCCCGCCACCGCGCCGATGGCGGACAGGCTGGCGTCCACCTCGCTCAGCGTCAGCGTGGGCGAGGCCGCAGGCGGGAACCCGTCGCGCAGCGCCGCCCATCCGACCCCCACCTGCCGCTGCGGAAGCTCCCCCGACAGGTACGCCACGGCGATCGGCACCTCGATCGGCCCGGCCTCGCGCAGCGCCGCGGCCAGCGCATCGATCTTGGCCAGCCGGGCGCTGGTGGCGGCCACGGCGCGCGACACCTCGGCGATCTCAGCGAGCAGCACGGGTCCATTCTCCCGCAGGTCAGCTGAATATCATCAGATCGCGGAGCTCGTCCACCCGGTCCGGTGACAGGTCGGTGTAGGCGCATACCTCGTCGGCGCTGGTGAACTTGCCGAGCTTGTCCCGCGCCGCCATCACGTCCGCCACCTCGTCGGGGGCCAGGCCCAGCTCGGCGGCCAGCACGGTGCCAGGCACGTGGTTGACGTCTACCAGGCCGCCGTCGTCGTAGTCCCGCGGCAGATCGGGCCGGCCGATGTGCAGGTCCCGCGCCAGCGCGGGCTCGGTCTCGGCCAGCCGCCGTGCATCATTCCTGCGCTCAATCCGGCTCTTCGCCTCGACGATGGCGTCCTTGTTGTGCTGCCGCGTGCCGGGCGGCGCGGCCGCCACCTGGGCCGCCGGGGCGTTGCCCGGCCGGAACACGATGGCGGCGTGCACGGCGGCGCAGCCCGCGAGCGCGATGATGTACCCGCCGAACGCCGCGCTGCCGCCGCCGTTGCCCGAGCCGACGGTCGCTCCCGTCACGATCAGGCCTACGGTCGCCGCCAGGTAGGCCGCGAACACCGCCCAGTCCGCCTTCGTGCGCCGGATGACGGCGTTGGCCAGGAAGGGAACGAAGGAAAGGAAGCCGAAGGACCAGACCGGCACCGACGCCCACAGCACCTGCCGCACTACGGGGGCGGCCCGTCGACCCTGGGCCCGCGGCGTCAGCTCACGGTGGCTCCCGCTGGATGGCTTGGTCATCCTGGCCTCCCGCCCGGTCAAACAAGGATTAGCTGGGCTGGCCGCCTCGTCGCCCGCCGAGCCCACGCCGGCCGCCGCTGCCGGGGGCCCACAGCCAGTATCCGACCGGGAACAGCCGGACGTGCGCGTACTCGTCTACGAGCCCCCAGAGCCCGCGCCGCGCGAAGATGGCCACCCCCATCGCCACCAGGCCGAGGATGATCAGGTACCAGACGTTGTATTTGGCCAGCTCTTGCTGCAGGACTATGTACACGATGGTGCCGAGGATCGGCCCCTCGATCGTGCCGAGCCCGCCGATGATCACCGCGAACGCCATGTACGCCGTCCACTGCACGCCGAACACCGCGCTGGGCTGCACGATGAGCTGGCTGATGGCCAGCACCCCGCCCGCGGCCCCGCAGCCGGCGCCCGCGATGACGAACACCAGCATCCGGGCCCACCCGACCCGTGCCCCCGAGCTCCGCGCGGCTACCTCGTCGTCCCTGATGGCGGTGAGCGCGAGGCCCAGCCTGCTGCGCAGCAGCAGGTACACGGTGAGCAGCGCGAGGACCGTGACGGCCAGCCCGATCCAGTACGTGTAGGCCTCGAGCAGCGTCGTGCTGATGTCCGGCGTGTTCGGTAGCGACAGCCCGGTGCCGCTGCCGAGCGAGGGGATCCTCTCGATGACCAGCATGACGGTCGTCGCCAGCACCCAGGTGGCGATCGCGAAGTACCCGCTGCGCAGCCGGGAGACCAGCCACCACAGCGGCACGGCGGCCACGCCGCAGCCGATGACCGCGACCGGGAGCGCGCTGAACATCGAGACCTTGTTGATGTTCAGGGCCAGCACGAAATACGCGCCGAGCCCCACGAACGCCTGCTGCCCCACCGACACCAGCCCCGCGTCGCCGGCCAGCAGGTTCCACATGCTGGCCAGGGTGAGGATGATGAACGCCTGCACCATGATGGTGGTGGTGCCGGAGTACACGATGTACGGGAACAGCGCGAGCACCACGACGACGGCGAGCGTGAACAGCCCGGTCCAGGCCACGTTTCTCCGTGACCGGGTGACTCGGTATTTTTCCGCCGAACGGGCGGTGGTATCAGTGACCACGCTCATGAGGGCGCCCCCCGCGCGACCAGGCCCTGCGGGCGGAGCACCAGGACGGCCAGGAAGACGAGGTACCCGGCCAGGAACCCGGAGGAGGCATTGATCTGGGTGCCGATCTGCTGGGCCACGCCGAGGATCACGCCGCCGACCAGCGTGCCCCATAGCGAGCCGAGCCCGCCGATCACCACCGCCGCGAACGCGAACAGCAGGATCGTGTCAGTTCCCGTGGTCGGGGCGAACGACGAGTACATGCCCTGGGCAATGCCCGCCAGCGCCACCGAGCCGAACGCGATCGCCGCCGCGATGCCGAACACGTGCCGGTAGTCGACGCCGGATAGCTGGGCCGCCTCCCTGTCGTCGGCCACCGCCCGGATCAGTCGGCCGTACTTGGACGCGGACAGGAAGTACTGCAGGCCGAGCAGCACGATCACGGCTACCACCAGGATCAGCAGCAGCAGGTAGGCGATCGTGATCTGTGACCCGATCGAGAACGAGGCGGTGATGATGGAGTCGTTCACCCCGAGGGAGTGGCTGTCGGCGTTGACGAACTGCAGCAGCGCGTTCTCGATCACCACCGACAGCCCGAACGTGACGAGCAGCGTGGTCAGGATGCTGCGGTTGAGCGCGGCCTGGATCAGCGTCCGCTGCACCACGTAGCCGAGCGCCGCCATGATCGGCACCACGATCGCGAACGACCACAGCACCGGTACGTGCGTGATCGCGATGACGCCGAGCGCGACGTAGCCGCCGACCACGGCCAAGTCGCCGTGTGCGAGGTTCACGACCTTCATCACCCCGAACATCAGCGAAAGCCCGCAGGCGAACAGCGCGTACAGGCCCCCGGTCAGGATCCCCTGGATGACGTCGTTGACCCAGACCATAATGACTCCCCTGCTAGCGCGGGGGGGACGACCCCCCCAGAATCCCCCCCGCTCACGGGGTGGCTGCCCGCCCCCCGTACCCCCCCTGGGCAAGGCCGAAGTAAGCCGCCTCGACCTGCTCGGCGGTGACGTCAGAAGGCTTGCCCTCCAGCGTGGTACGCCCCTCCAGCAGGCACTGGATGTGCGAGGCCACCCGCAGCGCCTGGCTCACGTCCTGCTCCACGAGCAGCACGGTGAGCCCGGTGGCCAGGATCTGCGGCAGCATGGCGTAGATGCGCTGGACGACCACCGGGGCGAGGCCCAGCGAGAGTTCGTCGAGCAGCAGCACGCGCGGGTTGGCCACCAGGGCCCGGCCGATCGCCACCGCTTGCTGTTCGCCGCCGGACAGCTGCGCCGTGCGCTGGGTCCGGCGTTCGGTCATCCAGGCGAACATCTCGTAGACGCGCTCGATCGTCCACGGGCCCTTCCGCGCGTACGTGGCACCGACCTGCAGGTTCTCCTCTACCGTGAGCGAGGAGAAGAGCCGTCGGCCCTCCGGCACCATGACGATGCCCCGCGTGGCCCGGCGCTCGGGCCGGACCCTGGTCAGGTCCTGGCCGTCGAACAGGATCGAGCCCTCGGTCGGGTGGTGCAGGCCGGCGATCGTGCGCAGGAGCGTCGACTTGCCCGCGCCGTTCGCGCCGATGATCGCGTACACCTCGCCGGGAGACACCCGCAGCGAGACGGAGTCCAGCGCCCGCAGCTGGCCGTGATGCACGGTCAGGTTGCGGACCTCCAGCAGTGCTCCATTTTCTTGGGCCTCGCTCATGGGGCGTCTCCCGGGTCAACCTCGCGGCTGAGCGTACCGCCGGACAAGGAGGCGGTGAACTCGGTGCCGAGGAACACCTCGCGGACCGCCGGGTCGGCGAGCACCGTGTCCGGGTCGCCGTCGCCGACGAAGGACCCGCCGTACAGGCAGGCCAGTCGGCTCACCACGGGGGTGAGCGCGCGCACCACGTGCTCGATCCAGATGACCGCGACGCCGTCGGCGTTGACGCCGCGGACGATCTGCACCAATTCGGCGACCTCCGGGTCGGTCAGGCCGCCGGCCACCTCGTCGAGCAACAGCAGCTTGGGCCCGGACGCGAGCGCCCGGGCCAGTTCCAGCCGCTTGCGCTGCAGCAGGCCGAGCCGCGCGGCGGGCCAGTTCGCCTCGCCGGACATGTCCGTGCGTTCCAGCGCCTCCGCCGCGGCCGCGTAGCTCGCCCGGCGCCGCAGCCTGGCGCCCTGCTGCGCGGCGACGAGCACGTTCTCGAACACGGTCATGTCCGTGAACGGCCGCGGTACCTGGTACGTCCGCCCGATGCCGAGCCGGCACCGGGCGGACGCGTCCAGCCTGGTGACCTGGCGCCCGGCAAAGGAGATCGCCCCGGTGTCCGGGGCCAGGTCGCCGGAGATGAGGCCGAACAGGCTGGTCTTGCCCGCTCCGTTCGGCCCCACGATCCCGACCGTGTCCCCAGGACCGACGCAGAACGACAGGTCCTCGGCGATGACGACCCGGCCGAACCGCTTCGTCACGTGATCCAGTTCAAGCAGTGGGTCTGTCATCCGGTTACGCGTTCTTACTACTTGTTCGTCGGCTCGAGCGTGGCGGTGAGCGGCACCTCCGGCATCAGCGTGTTGTCGACCACCTCCATGGACCAGCCGTACGTCGCGTTCGGCTTCCACTGCACGCCGACGCACGGGGTGTCCACGACGCCCGGGGCGGGAGCCTTGCTCGAGGTCCAGTCGAGCTGCCCGGCGAGGCCCTCGATGTTCACCTTGAACAGCGCGTCGGCGACCTCGGCCTTGTCGTGCGGGTCGCTGACCGAGGACAGGGCCGAGTAGGCGACCTCGAAGAGGCTGTAGTTGCTCAGCGCCTGGACCCACTGCTGGCCGGTGGCGCTGGTGTAGGCGCTGGCGATCTGCGCGCAGGTCTGGCCGGTCAGCGAGGACTTCCACGGCATCCCGGGCGCCCACCAGGCGTCGGTGGCGATGTTGTTGACCAGGTTGCCGAGCGCCTTCACGTCGCCGGGGAACAGCAGCACCTTGGCCACGGTAGCCAGCTTGGGCTTGTAACCCTGCTGCACTGCCTGCTTCCACATCGTGTTGAAGTCCGGTGGCAGCGGCACGTTGGTGAAGAAGTCGGCGCCGCCCGACTTGAACTCGGAGATGAACGTGCTGTAGTTGGTGAGCCCGTCGGTGTAGGCGGGCGGGTCGATCAGCTTGTAGCCGGCCGGCCCGGCGAACAGCGGCCACGCGGCGCGGAAGGCGTTGCCGTCGGAATCGTTCGGGAACAGGCAGCCCACAGTCTTGTCCGTGCCCAGTTCGGCGTGGATCCGGTTCCACATCGGGATGAAGGCGTTGCACAGGTCGTTGACGCCGAGGAAGTAGACCGTCACCCAGTTCGGCTTGAACGTCGACTTACCCGGGGTCGGGTTGCCGCCCAGGTTGACGTACCAGGACTGCCACGGGACGTTACCGCAGACCGTGGGCGTGCCCAGCTTCTCGGCCACGGTCGCCACCGGGTTGACCGTCTCCGGCGTGGACGACGTGAGGATCAGGTCCACCTTGTCGGTGAGGATCGCCTGGTTGGCCAGCTGGCCGG
>CAWKCG010000013.1:0-9817 GCA_963847965.1 uncultured Actinomycetes bacterium | reverse complement strand
CCGGGGTCTTCGACCGCTTCTACCGGGCGGCGTCGGCCCGCGCCGTGCCAGGCTCTGGCCTCGGGCTCTCGATCGTGCGCCAGGTGGCGGAAAGTCACGGCGGGACGGTGCGAGCCGAGTCCGCGCCCGGCGGGGGCACCCTGATCCGGCTCTGCCTGCCGGCGCAACCCCCCGATCAGGCCAGCACCGATCGGGCCGCCGTTACCGCCGCGGGGCCGGAACGGGAATACTCCAGTCGCAGCTGATCGCGCCCGCCTGACCGGGTTGCGGCGGCGCGGGACGGACGCCGTGTTCGCGCAGGATCCCCGCTACCTGGCGGGCGATCCAGGCGCTGCCGGATGCGGTGGGGTGCAGGCCGTCAGGTGAGCGCGGGAACGTCCATCCCGCCGCCAGCGGATCGATGATGATCACGTGGCGGTCCGCGGCCCGGCCGGCCGTCACGATCGCATGGTCGGTCCGGTAGGCGGCGGCCGAGCGTGCGCGCCCGGCGGCGATTCCCGAGCGCCCGGCGGCGATCCCTGAGCGCCCGGTGAAAACGGTGAGCAGCGCGATCTTTGCGTGCGGCGCCTCGGCGCGGATCAAGGCGACGGCCTGCTCGACCCGCTGCTGCTCAAGCCGCGGCGGAACGCCGATATCGTCGTGGCCGGCCTGCATGATGACGAGCGCGGGCGCGAGCGCGTGCAGGTCAAGCCGCGCGATCTCGGCCGCGACCGGCCCCATGCGGCCGACGCCGGCTCGCACGTAGCCCGCACCCGGGTCCCCGTATAGGACGGCGTCCCAGTGCAGCAGGCCGGCCAGGTCGGCGGCCCATGACTGGCCTGGGTTACCTGACCCGACCCCGGCCGTGAACGAGGCACCGACGATCGCGAGGGCGGGCAAGCCGCGCCCGTCTTGGCCCTGGCGCTGGGTACGCTCGAGCTTCTGCTCGCAGGCGGCCACGGACTCGCCGGGGATGTGCCCGCGGGGATGGCTCGGTTCTCCGGCCGGCCGCTGAAAGCGGAAAGCCAGGGAATACGTGGATCCGGCGCGCGGCGTGGCCCAGGATGCCCAGACCGCTGCCCGTGCCAAGGTAACCGGCAGCAGCGCGAGGCAGCTGGCGGCAGCGGCAGCGATCACCAGGGAATGTCGCCGGAGCACGGCCCAGTCTCGGCCCTGCCGAGGATCGTGTCAAACGAACCTAGTTGCAGCTAGCCAGAATCTGGGCGGTTCGGGTAGCGGGGGCTCTGAATGGCCGCTGGCAGCGATGACAGCGGCACGGCTCATCGGCAATTGTTGATGTGTCAAGGATAAGGAGAACGACGATGACTACTTCGTTGCCCACCGCGAGGCTGGGCTGGACTGACATGCTTCTGACCCGGGTCGGGTTCGGGGCCTGGGCGGTCGGCGGGGGCGGCTGGGCGTACGCCTGGGGCGACCAGGACGACGCCGAGTCGATCGCGGCGATCCGGCACGCGGTGGAGTCCGGGGTGAACTGGATCGACACCGCCGCGGTGTACGGGCTGGGGCACTCCGAACAGGTGGTGGCGGCCGCGCTGGCCGGCCTGCCCGAGGCGGACCGGCCGTATGTGTTCACCAAGGGCGGCCTGGTCTGGGATCCGGCCGACCGCACCGTGGCGCCGCGGCGGGTGGGTAACCCGGCCAGCCTGCGGGCCGAGGTCGAGGCGTCGCTGCGCCGCCTGCGGGTGGAGCGGATCGACCTGTACCAGATGCACTGGCCCGCCGAAGACGGCACCGCGGTGGAGGAGTACTGGCCGATCTTCACCGATCTCAGGCGGGAGGGCAAGATCCGGGCGGCGGGGCTCTCCAACCACGACATCTACCAGCTGGAGGCCGCTGAGGAGATCGGGAACGTCGATGCCATCCAGCCGCCGTTCAACCTGATCCACCGCGACGCGGCCGACGATGTGCTGCTGTGGGCCCGCGAGCACGAGGCCGGGGTGATCGTCTACAGCCCGATGGCCTCCGGCCTGCTCACTGGGGCGTTTACCGCCGAGCGGGCCGCCCGCCTGGATTCGGGCGACTGGCGCGCCAGCCACCCCGACTTCACCGAGCCGGCGCTGTCGCACAATCTCGCTCTGGCTGCGGCCCTGCGTCCGGTGGCCGAGCGGCACGGCGTGACGCCGGCCGCGGTGGCGATCGCGTGGACGCTGTCCTTCCCCGGAGTGACCGGGGCCATCGTGGGCGCCCGGCGGCCCGGCCAGGTCGATGGCTGGCTGCCCGCCGCGAGTCTGGAACTGAAGGAAGACGACCTGGCCGAGATCGCCGCAGCCGTCCATGCCACCGGCGCCGGGACCGGGCCTGCATCGCCTCTCCTTGAAGCCGCTCGCAGCCGGTGAGCCGGATCGGCATCGCCCAGCGAGGTACCCGCTGCCGCCGCCGCGACCAGTTTCCGGGACGCCTGCGCCCAGCCAGGCCTGTCGCTGACCGAGGTGGCCCGGGCGGTTGACCTATCCGTGACGCGGGCGGGAGGCGAGGAGGACTTCGTCACCGCGGTGTTCGCCGAACTCGACCCCGCGGGCTGGCTCCAGTTGGTGAACTGCGGGCATCCCCCGCCGCTGCGGCTGGGCACCGACGGCGAGCTGAGGCCGCTGGCTCCCGCGGCGTTCGCGGCACCGCTGGGCCTGCACCCGGACCTGCAGCCGTCCACGTTCTCGGTGCGCACCGGTGACCGGCTGCTCTTCTTCACCGACGGGCTGCTGGAGGCCCGCGACCGGGCGGGCCGGTTCTTCCGGGTGGACCAGCAGATCCAGGCGCTGAGCCGACCCGACCTGCAAGCAGCCGTCGACGAACTGCTGGACCGGCTGCGGGCGCACACCCGCCGCACGCTCGACGACGACGTCGCCGTGCTGCTGGCCGAGCTCACCCTCACCGAATCCGGCCCCAAGCCCGCCACGCCAGGCCAACGGGCCACCGCAGACGCGACAGTGCGGGCAGCGTAACCTGGCCTCGTTCGGTCATTCCGTCGCGACGGTGTGAGCTGCGGCCTGTCACGTTCCAGACCGGATGCCGATCCCGCGAGTTCACGGCGGCGGCAGCCCAGTGGCCTGGAGCGCTGGCAAGAAGATGGTTAGCCTGTCAGGGCGGACGTTTCGGCATCAGCGCCAGACCAACGGAGGCAGCGCATGGGCACGATCACGACCACCGATGGCACGGAGATCTTCTACAAGGACTGGGGCTCGGGCCAGCCGATCGTCTTCAGCCACGGCTGGCCGCTCTCGGCCGACGACTGGGACACCCAGCTGATGTTCTTCCTGCTGCACGGCTACCGCGTCATCGCCCATGACCGGCGCGGGCACGGACGCTCCACGCAGACCAGCGACGGTCACGACATGGACCACTACGCCGACGACCTGGCCGCGGTGACGGCGCATCTCGATCTCCAGGACGCCATCCACGTCGGGCACTCCACCGGCGGCGGCGAGGTCGTGCGCTACATCGCCCGGCACGGGGAGAGCCGGGTGGCCAGAGCGGTCCTGATCAGTTCGGTGCCGCCGCTCATGGTGCAGACCGAGGCCAACCCCGGCGGCCTGCCGAAGAGCGTCTTCGACGGCTTCCAGGCCCAGGTGGCCACCAACCGGTCCGTGTTCTACCGGGCCCTGCCGTCGGGTCCCTTCTACGGCTTCAACCGGCCCGGGGTAGAGCCGGTGGAAGCGATCATCGACAACTGGTGGCGCCAGGGCATGATGGGCGGGGCGAAGGCACACTATGACGGCATCGTGGCCTTCTCCCAGACCGATTTCACCGAGGATCTCAAGGGGATCACGGTGCCGGTCCTGGTCATGCACGGCGACGATGACCAGGTCGTTCCCTACGCCGACGCCGGACCGCTGTCTGCGAAGCTCGTGCAGAACGGCACGCTGAAGACCTACCACGGATTCCCGCACGGCATGCCGACCACCCAGGCCGCGACCATCAACGCTGACCTGCTGGCCTGGTTGAATTCCTGACCGACCGAAGCAGCCACTCACTTCATCGTCACGCAGTCGCATGTAGCAGTCTGCCTCTTTGGGAGCGCCAGCACGTTTGGTGGCCAGCTGGTGTAGGACCGTCATGGTGCACACTGCGTGGCGGCGCTGGGATTCCCGTGATCTCCCATCGGGCAGTGGGCTGCAGGACTGGGCGGGTGGACCGGTCCTGCGATGCTGGGTAACGGCCGACGGCTGTTCTCGGCTTCAGCTGATGTGGCGGTGGACATTGTCCGCCTTGGATGGCCCCGGCTCGGCGGGAGCGATCCAGGGCCCGGGTATGGACGGGTCGATGATGCCGTCCTCCAGCCATGAATAGCGGTCGGCCAGCACGCGCCGTGCCCGGGGCATTTCGCGTACTATAGTTTGCAAGTGAGGATGGTGCCACGGGATCGGCGAGTTGGTGATATGTGGCCGAGTGTGGCGGTATCTATGCGAGTGCCTGATTTGACTACGTGGTGAGTGTCGGCTCTTGGGACGTCAGCGCTGGCGGTGATTCGCGGGAACGGTCGCGCGACGGTCGGCGCCGAGGTCGGGGATGTTGCCGGACGTCGGCCTGGACGACCGGTACCTCGGCCTCCCGCGTGTCCTAGGATGAACACCGCTGCCGCTTCTTCCCCGGCCGCTTCCGCGGTTCGGGCAAGGAGGACGGCTGCTTCTTGCCGCATCGGCGCAAGCACCGCCTCATTCATGGCGTAGGCCACGTCGGACAACGCTCGACCATCTTCGAGGACAGCGGCGCGGCACCGCGCGGGCGAGCCCGCTTTCGTAGGCGATGACCACGAGCTGAGCCCGGTCGCGCGCGGCGAGCTTGGTCAGGAGCCGGCTGACGTGGGTCTTGGCTGTCGCGGCGCTCATGTGCAGCCGCTCGGCGACCTCGGTGTTCGACAGCCCTCTGGCGACTTCGCGCAGGACCTCACGCTCGCGGCCGGTGAGTGTTTCCAGGGCGGCGGGCGCGGCGAATGCGGGCTCGTCGGGGCGGGCGGTGAAGGCCTCGATCAGGCGCCGGGTGACGGTCGGGGCCAGCAGCGCCTCGCCCGAGGCGACGACCCGGATCGCATCCAGGAGCTTTTCCGGGGTGGTGTCTTTGAGCAGGAAGCCGCTGGCGCCCGCCCGCAGGGCGACGTAGACGTACTCGTCGAGGTCGAAGGTGGTGAGGATGAGGATCTTGACCTCGGCGGTGTCGTCGTCCTGCTTGATCTGCCGGGTAGCGTCGATCCCGTCCTGGACCGGCATGCGGACATCCATGAGCACGACGTCGGGATGGTGCTCGCGGGCTAGGGCGGCCGCCTCGGTCCCGTCACTGGCCTCACCGAGAACCTCCATGTCGGCGGCGGTCTCGACGAGGACCCGGAACCCGCCCCGCACCAGGGCCTGGTCGTCGGCGATGACGACGCCGATCGTCACGAGGCTGCCTGTTCGGTGGGGATGCGGGCCAGGACACGGAACCCCGAGGCAGTCGGCTCGGCGACCAGCTTGCCGCCGTAGACGGCTACTCGCTCGCGCATTCCCGCTATCCCGTGCCCGGGTCCTTCGCCGGCACGTGCCGGCAACGGGGCCGTCAGCCGGGTCCGGCCGTTGTCGGTGACCTCGATCACCATCTCGGCAGGCGAGTAGCGCAGCGTCAGCTCGGCGGTGGCCGGAGCCGCGTGGCGGACGACGTTGGTGAGCGCCTCTTGGATGATCCGGTAGGCGGACAGGTCCACGCCGGGCGAGAGGGGCCGCGGCTCGCCCTCGACGCGGACGCCGATGGGCACGCCGGCCTGGCCGATGTGGGTAACCAGCCCGGGCAGGCTGGCCAGGCCCGGTGCTGGCCCGCGATCAGCGGGCAGGCCCTCGGTGTCGGCGTCGCGCAGCACCTCGACGAGCTGCCGCATCTCCGCCAGGGCCTGACGGCTGGTGCCCTCGATGATCCCCAGCGCCTCGCGCGCCTCCTCGGGCCGGACGTCGAGCACCATCCTGGCCACGCCCGACCTGACCGCGATGATGCTCATCGCGTGCGCGACGACGTCGTGCAGCTCCCGGGCGATCCGGACGCGCTCCTCGGCGTCGGCCCGTCGGGCCTGCTCACGCTCGCGCTCTGCGGCCCGATGGGCCACGCCTTGCGCATAGGCGCGGCGGGCCCGGACGTTCTCGGCGGCCAGCCAGCCGACGGCGGCCAGCGCCGGCGCGGCGAGCACGACAGTCCCGTTGGCGCCCCCGGCGGCCGCGAAAGCGGGGGATAAGGGCCAGAAGGCCGCCGTGGCGAGTGCCGAGATGGCCAGCGAGCGCGATGAAGAACGCGGCCGACCCGCTGGCCACCCCGAGCATGGCGACCGGGAACCGCCAGCGGAACATGAGCGATGCGCACGCCGCCCCGGCCGCCAGGTAGCGGACAACGGTCCACCCGGGGCCGCTGGCGTGACCGGGCCGCTGACCGCGATCGTGGCGGCCCAGAGCAGCCCGGTCAGCGCGGCCGCGACGACATCGACAAGCGCCCACTGGCGGGCTGGCAGCGGCTCGGCGAACGGTACCTGCGGATCGTCCATCACCTGCGACTCTAAGCCGCCCGGGCCGGGCCCGCATCCGCCCGTAGGGCGGCGCCGCGCCTACATCCCCAGGCGTATACGGCCCGGCGGAGACGAGCCCGCCTGCACCGTCGGTCGTACCTGAGAAAGGGCCACCAGGCCGACGCCCGGCGCGACCGCCTCGGCCCATCCTGGCCGCGGAGAGTGTTACTGGCAGGAGGAGAAATGATCGAGGCGAAGGGCCTCACCAAGCGCCACGGCGACAAGCTCGCCGTGGACGACCTGAGTTTCACCGTGCGCCCGGGGGTGGTGACCGGGTTCCTGGGCCCCAACGGTCGGGGAAGCCCGTAACGGGATTGTGACTTTCATTGCCGCCGGGGCGCGGTCGCCGGACCGGCAGGAGATTGACCTCGGCCAGCGCTGCGGTGTGCCGCTGCTGCCTGTGATGGCCCTGATGCGCCGCGAAGCACCGTGTCATGAGCATCGCGAGATTTCTCTTCCCTGGCCTGGAACGGCCTGCGGCCGGTGAGCGGCCCGCAGATCCGGGTCCGAACCCGCACGGATATGGCCCGGGCAGCGGCGTCGCCGCGCTCACCGGTGCTGGGATCACATCATCATCGCACCGCTGTGGCCGCTGGTTCACGACTTCGGGAGTGGGCGGTGCTGGCGGGTGCCTTTCACCAGCAGCTGACGGGTTTGCCCGTTCCGGGTACGCGTTCGCCCACGCGTTCAAGCGCCAGCATGGCATAGCTTCTGGTGAGAACAGTCGGCTGTGCGAGGCCGGGCAGTTACCGGTCAAGGGCTAGCGGCCTCGAAGAAGGTTTCGGCTGCCTGGGCGGCGATCTGGTCCTGGTCCCAGAAGAGCGTCCCGGACGTGAGGTCATCGATGACCGAGCTGAGCCAGCGGGCTTCGGCATCGGTGACGGCGCGTTGGTACTCGGTCTCGATCAGGGCGATCCGGGGCACGGTCTCGCGGTAGTCTTGGAGCTGGGAGTCGAGTTCCGTCAGGCGGGCGTGGACGGCCGCCAGGCGCTGGCTGAGCACGTCCTTGAGCTCCTCCGGGTCCAGGCCCATGGCGAACGACAGGGCGACGGGGAACACGGGATACTCGTTGCGCGGGGTGGCGAGCATGTCGCGTAGCCAGATCAGCCCGGTGCGGCGTCCCTCTTCGGTCAGCTCGTAGACGGTGCGCTCGGGGTACTGCTGGGTGCGCTCGGTCTGGTGGACGGCGATGAGGCCGGCCCCGTGCAGCCGCTTGATGGTCTTGTAGAGGTTGGCCCGCTGCCCGATGTTGACGACCTGGTCCTTGCCCCAGCTCTTGATGAGCCGCTGCATGCCGTAGGGGTGCAGCGGCCCGGCGCCCAGCAGGCAGAGCACGGTGAGGCCGGACGGTGACGGCCTGGGCGCTGGCGGCATGTCCGCAGCATACCCGCGCCCCGCGCACCATCTACTAGTGGTATTTACACCATCAGCCTTGACGAGATATATCGCGTATGTAGAATAGTGGATGTCGATAGTGTATTTACCTCTAGTCGCATAACCAGGAGCAGTCATGGCAGTCACCGGTCCCCTGCTTGTCGAGGCCCGCGGGCTCTGCGTCCGGTTCGGGAAGGTCGCCGCGCTCGACGGGCTCGACCTCGTCGCCCGCCCCGGGCAAGTGCTGGCGATCCTCGGGCCGAACGGCGCGGGCAAGACCACCTTCGTCCGCACGGTGGCTACCTTGGTGCCGCCCTCGGGCGGCGAACTCCGGGTCCGGGGCATCGACGTCACCACCGATCCGGCGGCCGTCCGGCGCGAGATCGGGCTGGCCGGCCAGTTCGCCGCAGTGGAGCCGGCGATGACCGGCCGCGAGAACCTCCGGATGGTCGCCCGGCTGTTCGGCCATCGCCGCAAGGCGGCGGAAGCCGCCGCGGAAGCGGTGATCGAGATGCTCGGCCTCGGGGAGGTCGCCGGCCGCCGGGCCGGCACCTACTCCGGCGGCCAGCGCCGCCGCCTCGACCTAGGCGCCAGCCTGGTCGGTGCACCGCGGCTGCTGCTCCTGGACGAGCCCACCACCGGCCTGGACCCAGCCGGGCGAGCCGAAGTCTGGGCCGCGGTGCGCAGCCTCGTCGCCGCCGGCACCGACATCGTGCTTACCACGCACTACCTCGAAGAAGCCGACGAACTCGCCGACCAGATCGTGGTCATCGACCATGGCCAGGCGATCGCGGCCGGCACCGCGGCCGACCTGAAGGCCGGGATCGGCCGCGACATCATCGAGGTCGCCCTCGCCGACAGCGGGCAGCTCACTGCCGCCGCCGCCGTCCTGCAGACGCTCACGGCCAGCCCGGCGGTCATCGACCACACCGGCCGGCGGGTCCGCAGCCAGGCCGGCGACGGGACAACCCGGCTGGCGGCGGTGATCGCGGCCCTGGACAGCGCCCGCATCCCGGTTGATGAGATCGCCCTGCGCCACCCCACCCTTGACGAAGTCTTCCTGACCCTCACCGGCAGCCAGCACGATGCCCCCGGCACGAAAGCAGGCACCCTCCGATGAGCCAGACCACCGCCGCCGTCTCCATCCCGCCCGCGATCGCCCGGCCAGCGCGCCCGCCGGCGCCAGCGGCGGCGACCGCCCAGATCGCCGAACGCGCGCTGCGCAAGTACTTCCGCACCCCAGGCCTGTTCGTCATGGGCATGGTCCAGTCCGCGCTGTTCCTGTTCATGTTCTGCTACGTCTTCGGCGGTGCCATCCGCACCGGCGCCGCCGGGTACGTCAGTTATCTCGTCCCCGGTTACGTGGCCACGATCGTGCTGTTCACCGGCGGCGGGATCGCCGTCGCCGTCGCCGAGGACAAGGCCCAGGGGCTCACCGACCGGCTGCTGTCCCTGCCCGTCGCCCGCAGCGCCATCGTCACCGGGCGCACCCTCGCCGACTTCACCACCAACGGCTGGTCCATCATCTTCACCGCGGCACTGGGGTTCGCCTTCGGCTTCCGGCTGCCCTCAAGCGCCGCCGGCGGGCTCGCCGCGCTCGGCCTGTGCCTGCTGTACGGGCTGGTCTTCACCGTCATGTTCATCGTCATCGGCTTGTTCGCCCCGAACGCGCAGGCGGCCCAGGGCATGTCCATGATCGCCTTCGTCCTGGCCTTCATCTCCAGCACCTACGTGCCGCCCTCCTCGATGCCCGGCTGGCTGCAGCCCTTCGCCACGTACCAGCCGGTCACCCCGATGGTCAACGCCGTCCGCTCCGCCCTGACCGGGGGAACCCACGACCTGGCCACCGCCCTCATCTGGTCGGCCGCCCTGATCGTCGCCTTCATGCCCATCGCCGTCATCTGCTACCGCCGCGCATGAGGCAGGTCC
>CAWKCG010000012.1:0-268338 GCA_963847965.1 uncultured Actinomycetes bacterium | reverse complement strand
TCGCGGCCTGGCCGTGGCGGCCAAGGACGTCAGCATGGCCGGACTGGTCGGCTCGCTCGCGATGCTCCTGGAGTGCAACAGGCTCGGGGTCGTCCTTGACCTGGACGCGCTGCCCGTCCCGGCCGGAGTGGGACTCGACCGCTGGCTGGTCTGCTTCCCCTGTTACGCGTTCCTGCTGTGCGCCCCGCCGGAGCGGGCCGGCGACTGCCTGCGCGCCTTCGCCGACCGGGGGCTGACGGCCGCGCCGGTGGGGACGCTGGACGGTACCGGCCAGCTGAGGGTCAGCTCGGCCGGCCGGGTCGAGACCGTATTCGACCTCAGCCGCGAGAGCGTCACGAACCTGAGCCGCCCGTCCGGCGCGCAGCCCGTCCAGGGTGCCCGGTAGCCCAGCAGGCCCGCTAGGACGGCCCGGCGGGCCGGCCTTGGGAGCCCAGGGGGATCACCATCCGCTGGTGGCCGAGGCCGGCGTAGTCCACGATCCCGCCGGTCCGCCGCCAGCCGAGCCACTCGAAGAACGCGACGTTGGCGGGCTGGATGTAGGCCTCCATCTCACGCCCGCCGAGCGCGCCCGCCGTGGCGACGGCGAAGCGCACGAGCGGGGTGCCGAGGCCGTGACGGCGGTGCCCGGCCAGGACCGCCAGCCGGTCGCCCTTCCACCTGCCCGGCTCACTTAGCGGGTAGAGCCGCACGGTCCCGCAGATGACCCCGTCCGCCAGGCCGATCACGTGGATGGTCGCCGGATCGTCGTCGTGGACGTCGCGGTCGTCGCCCGCGGGCCCGCCAGGCTGGCGGGCGTTCCCGGTCAGGAACAGGCCCTGCTCGACCACGAAGACCTGGTGCCGGATCCGGAAATGGGCGGCCACTTCGTCGCGCGTGGCGGCGGGACGGCAGGCCAGGTGCGGCCCGGCAGGCGGCGGGCTAGCTGGTGCCGACCAGCGGGAGGTACGTACGGTCACGCCCGTCACCGTTCCCTTCCAGCAGGCTCATCGCCGAGCACGCCTGGCACCGGGCACAACCCGCGGCCACCCCGCGCGCGCCGATGCCGCGGGCGGCGAGGTAGGGCGCGACCTTGCGGTAGATCCCCTCGGTGTAGGCCGGAGACGGCGGGGCGAGGTCTTCCATCAGGCTGCCCACGGTCGGGCGGAGCGGAACCACGAACGGGTATACGCCCGCATCGATCGCGCGCCGGCATCCGTCGATCGTGAGCTGCGGGTCCTCGCCCATGCCGAGGATCACGTAGGTGGAGACCTGCCCTTCGCCGAAAGCGGCCACGGCCCGCTCCCAGGCCCGGAAGTACCCCTCGATACCCGTCCTGGCCTTGGCGGGCGCGACCCGCGCGAGCACGCCGGGATCGAACGACTCGACGTGGATGCCGACCGAGTCGATCCCCATCGCGGCGACCTGATCGATAACGTCCAGGTCGTTCGGCGGCTCGAACTGCACCTCCACCGGCAGCCCGGCCGCCTCGCGGACGGCCTGGCCGCAGCGCGCCACGTAGAGCGCCCCCTTATCCGGGGTGGCCGTCGTCCCCGTCGTGAGCGTCGCGTCCACCGCGCCATCGAGGTCCCTGGCCGCCACCGCCACCTCGGCGAGCATCTGCGGGGTCTTCTTGGCGATGGTGCGGCCGTTCGCCAAAGTGACCCCGATGCCGCAGAAGGTGCACTGATCCGCGTTTCCCCAGTAGGCGCACGTCTGGATGACCGTGCTGGCCAGCGAGTCCAGGTGCAGCAGCGCGATCTTCCAGTAGGGAACGCCGTCCGCCGTCTCCAGGTCGTAGAACCGCGGACGCTGCAGCGGCCGCGCCGACGCGAGCCGGCGGCCGTCACGGTAGATCCCCCACCCGTCGTCCTCGGCCCGCATGACGTAGGGCGACAGCCTCGCGTAGTCGGCACTGGTGGGGACCGTCGCGGCGACGCCGTCGATCCACAGCATGCCGGCGTCGGCCGGGCCTGCCCCGCCCTGCCGTCTCTCCATCGGGACCTCGGCGCGCAGGCCGTAGCCCTGGAGGTCGGCGATGAGGTGCGCGAGACGGTCGGGAACGGCAGGGGCGCGTGATCCGCGCGGCGGGGGGGAATCCATAGCGCCTCTCTTCGCCGGCACCGGCTCGCCGTGTCCGCTGGCCTGGGGGCGGCCTTCGTCATGCGATATGAACGTTCACCATCCTTGATAGACCTTCATCCCCCGGCAGGGCAACCCCCGGCTGCGAATTTGCTGGTCACCGATGGACCTTCAGCCTCAGGCCGGGCACCCCGGGGTGCGAAACTTGCTGGTCAGCTCGGCCGCTGGCGAACGCTCGCCAGCGCCGCGTCGAACTGCCCGGCGCCGGTGTAACTGCCGATCTCCGCGCCTATGACGAGCCGTCCAGTCGCCGGGTCGAGCGTGGCCTCATCAAGGCGCCAGACCGGACGGCTGAGGGTCTCGTCGGGCTCGATCGAGATGACGACCGCCCGCCCGCTTGGAACGTGAGCCTCGACCCGCTGGTACGGCAGGTACGGAACGCGCGCTAGGTCGCCGGACTCCTCGACCACCGCCCAGGACTCGCCGCGGGCGCGGGCACCCGCCAGGGCTTCCATCCGCTCACGATCGGCCAGGGCGGCCCTCAGTTCGCGGTAGCGCATCGCGCACGCGGCCGCGGCGATCAGGTCCAGGCGGATTCCGGTGAGGAAGTCCCGGTCGTCCGGGTCGCCGCCCGCGGCCTGGCCGCCGCCCGCGGCGTCGGCGAGCAGCGCCGCGCCGCGCGCGGACTCGGCGAGCAGCGCCGGGATATCGGTGCAGCTGTTCCTGAGCTGGCCGAGCGTCTCCTGGATCAGCACCAGGGCCCGCTTGTAGGCCTCCGGCCGGCTCATGATCAGCGGGAACAGGCGGGCCTCGGCCTCGTCCCACGATCGCAGGGTCCGGGCCGGGACCACCGCCCGCGTGGCTTCCTGTCCGGGCTCTCCCAGGCCGGAGCGGCCCGCCTCCGCGCCGCCGGAACCCTGGACAGCCATTGCGCCCCTCGCCTGGTCGTGTTTACTATTCTTAACGGTACATCACCTATACGATTCGCAAACCGTGAACGAGCAGCGGGATCCTCAATGACGAAGACCGCGGTGGTTGCCCTCGGCGGTAATGCTCTCACCCTGCCGGGCCAGGCCGGGAGGTGCGAGGAGATGCTGGCCAGAGCCGCGGAGATGGCCACCGCGATCAGTGAGGTCATGGACGCCGGGTGGCGCGTGGTGGTCGTTCACGGGAACGGCCCGCAGGTCGGGAACCTGGCCCTGCAACAGGAGTCCACCACCTTGGTGCCCGCGCAGCCCCTGGCCGCGCTCAACGCCATGACCCAGGGCCAGCTCGGCAGCCTCATCGCGCTCTCCGTCGACCTGCTCCGCGGGCCGGGCAGCGCCGCCTCGCTGATCACGCACGTCACGGTCGACCGGGCCGATCCCGCCTTCCTGGCCCCGACCAAGCCGATCGGGCCCTTCTTCGACCAGGCGCAGGCCGAGCGGCTCGCCGCGGAGCGGGGGTGGGTCGTTCGGCCTGACTCAGGGCGCGGCTACCGTCGCGTCGTCGCCTCGCCGGAGCCGATCGGGATCGTCGAGATCGACGCGATCCGGGCGCTGATCGACGCGGGGCTGCTGGTCATCGCGGCGGGAGGTGGCGGCATCCCGCTCGTCGGCCCGGGCGGCGCCACGGCCGGGAGCCATCCCGGCGGCGTGTTCGCCGACGCCGTCATCGACAAGGACCGGGCGGCGCGCCTGCTTGCCACGCTGATCGGCGCGCAGGCCCTGCTCCTGGTCACCGCGGTGGACCGGGTGATGCTCGGCTACGGCACGCCGGAGCAGACCGCGCTGGCCACCATGACGGCCGACGAGGCCGCCCGTCACCTGGAAGAAGGGCAGTTCCCGCCCGGCAGCATGGGCCCGAAGATCGAGGCTGCCCTGCGGTTCCTCGCCGACGGCGGGGACCTGGCCGTGGTCACGACCCCTGACCTGCTGGCCAGGACGCTGGCCGGCACCGACGCCGACGGCGGCACCCGGATCGAGCCGAGCGTTTCGCGGGCGGGAACCGGCCGGTGAGCGCGGCGCGCCTGGTGGTCTTGCCCGGGGTCTACCGGGACTCGCTGCTGCTGCTGAGCGCCACCCGCGCAATGCGGGACAGCGACGACGTGGAGTGGGCCACCGCGGTGATGGCGACGCCTTCGAGCGTGCATGACCTGACCGCGAGCGGGTTCGGAGAGGGCGACCTGGCCAGCGCCGACGCCAATGACCTCGTGCTCGCGGTCCGCGCGCCAGACGCCGAGACCGCCGACGCCGCCGTAGCACGCGGCCGCGCAGTCCTGTTCGCCCAGGCGGGCCAGGATGACTCCGAGCAGGCCCGCCCGGCTCCGCGGACCATCGCAGGCGCGGTGACCCAGCTGACCGACGCGAACGTCGCGGTGGTGTCCGTTCCGGGACCCTACGCGGCCCTGGCCGCGCAGCAGGCTCTCACCAGCGGACTTCACGTCCTCCTGTTCAGCGATAACGTGCCGCTGGAGGAGGAGATCGCGCTGAAGGACCGGGCCGTCGCGCTCGGGCGGCTGCTGATGGGCCCCGGTGCCGGCACCGCCGTCCTGGGCGGCGTGGGGCTGGGCTTCGCGAACGCCGTCCGCCGGGGGCGCGTGGGAGTCGTGGCCGCCGCGGGTACGGGAGCCCAGGAGGTGATGACCCTGCTTGACCGCTGGGACGTCGGCGTCTCTCACGTGATCGGCGTCGGCGGGCGCGACCTGTCGGCCAGCGTCGGCGGGCGCATGGCGGCTTGCGCCGTGCGGGCCCTCGACGCCGATCCCGGCACGGACGCGATCCTGCTCGTCTCGAAACCGCCCGACGCCCGCGTCGCCGCGGAGGTGGTCGCGCAGAGTCGGCGGACGCCGGTCGTCGCGGCCTGCATCGGGATGGCAGCGCCCGACGGTCGGCTGGGCGACGCGGTGCTGGCCGGCACCCTGGAGGAGGGTGCCATCGCCGTCACCAGGCGGCTCGGCAGGCCAGTCCCCGACCTGTCGGCCGGGCTGGCCGCCTCCATCGAGCAGGCCATCCGCCGGCTCGCGGATTCCAGGACGGTGGTCCGCGGGTTCTTCACCGGCGGCACCTTGTGCTATGAGGCCCAGGTGCTGCTCCGCGAGTTGCTCGGCAGCGTCTACTCGAACATCCCGCTGGAAGCGGGCCACGGCCTGCCCGCTCCAGCCGGGCGCCCACGTCTGCCTGGACCTGGGCGAGGAGGAGTTCACCAAGGGCAGGCCGCACCCGATGATCGACCCGGCCGCGCGCATCGAGATCATGCGCGAGCAGGCGTTCGGGCCGGACGTGGCCGTCGTGCTGCTCGACGTCGTGCTCGGGTACGGCTCGCACCCCGATCCCGCGGGGGAGGTGGCCGGGCTCTGCGCGGAGATCGTCGACGGCGGCGCCGCCGTCGTGGCGTACGTGCTGGGCACCGCGGCCGACCCGCAGGGCCTCGACGCCCAGCGGGCGAAACTCCGGGAGGCCGGCGTCATCGTCACCGCCACCTCCGCGCGCGCGGCGCGCACGGCCGCGGCGATCGCGGCCCGCCAGGCAGGCCTCGCCGAGGTGGTGACCGGGTGAACTCGCCGGTCCCGGTCGCCCTGCTGACCTACACGGTCAAGCCGCGCGGTGGCGTGGTCCACACCCTCGCCCTGGCGGAGGCGCTGCACGACGCCGGCTATCCGGTCCGCGTCTTTGCCCTCGGCGACCCCGGCGGCGGCTTCTACCGGCCGGTGCGCGCCCCGTTCACCCTCTTCCCCGCCCCGCCGGTCCTGCCGACGCTGGAGGAGCGGGTCCTGGCCAGCGTCGCCGCGCTGGCCGACGGGCTGGTCGGCCAGGTCAGCGCCTACCCGATCATGCACGCCCAGGACTGCATCTCCGCGCGCGCCGCCTGCACGGTCCGTGATGGCAAGCTGCCGGGCGGCGGGGGAGCGCGGCGCGGGCCGCTGGTCATCCGGACCGTCCATCACGTGGATGACTTCACCAGCGCGTGCCTCATCGAGTGCCAGGAGCAGGCCATCGTCCAGCCCGACCGGGTCCTGGTCGTCAGCCAGCACTGGCGGCACCTGCTGCGGGAGCAGTACGGGGTCGAGGCGGAGGTGGTCCACAACGGCGTCGACGCGGATCGCTTCAGTTCCGCGGACGCCGAACTGGCCGCGCGGCTGCGCGAGCGCGCCTGCCCGCCAGGCCGTCAGCTGATCCTGTCCGTCGGCGGCATCGAGCCGCGCAAGGGCAGCGACACGCTGGTGCGCGCGCTCGCGGCGCTGCGCGAGTCGGGGCGCGATCCTGTCCTGGCCGTCGTGGGGGACCACTCCTTCCAGGATTACCGCGCCTACGTCGAGCGTGTCCTGGCCATGCTCCCCGGGCTCGGCCTGGAGCTGGGCCGCGACGTGGTACGGCTGGGCATGGTCCCTGACGAGGAGGTGCCCGGCTGGTACGCCGCGGCGGACGTGCTCGCGTTCCCTTCCACCAAGGAAGGCTGGGGCCTGGCGGTCCTTGAGGCGATGAGCGCCGGGCTCCCGGTCGTCACCTCCGACCTGCCGGTGTTCCTGGAGTACCTGCAGCCGGGGCGCGACGCCCTGGTCGTCCCGGTCGACGACGCCGCCGCGCTCAGCCGCGCGCTGGCCGCCGTCCTGGACGACTCCGCCCTGGCCGCTAAACTGAGCGCCGCTGGCCTGGCCACCAGCCGGAGGTTCACCTGGTCCCAGTCGGCTGAAGAACACCAGCTCATCTACGCCTCGGCGGGCGCACCGCTGCGCGCTCCGGCCTGGCCAGCGTCCAAGACCGGCACCAGCCGAAACGGCGACAGGGCCTAGGGTCTGGACGGCCGCAAGCCGGCGAACATGCCGTGCAGGGCGGCGACGCCATCTCCCGTCGCGTGAACGGCGAGCCGGATCTGCCCGTCATCGGCTTCCACCGTCCATTCGGCCCAGGAGCAGCATTCGTTCTCGACCGCGACAAGTGCGCGCAGCTCGTCCTCGGCCCCAGGCTCGGGGCGGAAGACGAGGCGAAGGCCGTGCGCAGTCTCGGTGCGTTCGGTCAACGCCCGCTCGGCGAGCCACTCCCAGCGGCCGCGCTGCGCCGCCAGGTCCGCCGACGTCAGCGTGCAGGCGATCGGCACGGTGCTGTCGTCTGCTTCGGTGGTGAGAGGTTGCGTCGTCATGGTCGGCCTCCTCATGAGGGTGCGCTGGTACACGGTGACCGGACCATCGTCGATGTTAAAGTCGGCTTGATGTCAAATCCCGGGCCAGAACCCGCCGCGCCGCGCCTGGCTATCGGCGAGCTAGCCAGGCTGACCGGCAAGCGGCCGTCCTTGATCCGCTACTACGAGCAGATCGGCCTGCTGCCCCCGCCGGCGCGGGTCAGCGGGCAGCGCAGGTACGACCCGGGTACCGTGCGCACCCTGGCCGTGATCGACGCCGCGCAGCGGGCGAGGCTGACGCTCGCCGAGATCAAGACGCTGCTGTCCGCGTCGCCAGGCGACGAATCCGCGATCGACCGGCTGCGCGCGCTGGCCGACCGGAAGCTTCCGGAGATCACGGCCCTGATCGAGCGCACCGAGCTCGTCCGCACCTGGCTCGAGTGCGCCTCCCGCTGCGAGTGCCCGAACCTCGACGAGTGTCCCCTCTTCGATTACCCGCCGCTATAGGCCAGAGACCGGGCCAGCCTGCCCTGAAGCGTCATCGACGTCCACGCCTGCCTGCCACCCGAGCCCAGTCTTCGCGAGTGAAACCGCCGTCCAAAATATTCCTAGTGGCGTGTCGAGTTGTGTTCAAGCCAGAATTTAGCTATTATGTTCGTATAAGTCAAGGCCATTCTCCCGAACGGCGGTGGTGCATGACCTCAGAACCGGCCCCCGGCCACGGGCGGGACGAAAACCCCGCTCGGTACCCGCGCGGGCCGGTTGACCCCCTACCGGAGGGAGACCCGGCCCGGCTCGGTCCTGGGCCGGGTGACTCGCTGCCGGACCCGGACCCCGCCTGGCCCGCCCCCAGGCCGGTTGACCCGCGGCCGGACGAGGCTGGGCAGATCCGGCGCCTTCCTGCCGGGGTGGACTGGATGGATGACGCGCAGTGGGAGGCTTCGCTGGCGGCCCGGTGGTCTGAGGATGAGCCAGCCGATCCGGACCTGTGCCCGGACCCGGACGACCCGCCGGTGCCCGGCGAGGTGGACCTGGAGGCGATCGGCGCCGGGTGCCGGGAGATCTCCGCGGCGGAGGCCCGGGCGACCGTGCTGGCGGACCGGCTGGGCACGACAGGGGCGCTGACGGCGGCGAGCGCCGCCGCCTTGGGTCGCCGGGGCCCGGGCCTGCCCGGATCGGCGCGCAGGTTCCCCGGCGAGTACCCGGGCCCGGCGGCCGGGTTCGCGTCCGGGATGCCGCTGGATGCGGTGCCGGGCTCTGCGGTGCTGGCGCTGTTCGCTGATGATGCGGCCGGCGATGGGGCTTATGCGGGGGTGTCGGATGATGAGCTGATCGGGCTGGTCTGCGCGTGGGATCGGGTGCAGGCTCACGGCAGTGCCCGTAAGCACGGCGCGGTTGCGGAATTGATCCGCCGCCGTCCGGCGCCGGGGTGCGCGCTGGAGGGGCCGGCGCAGATGCCGGAGGCGTGGGATGAGTTCACCCCGGATGAGCTGGCCGCGGCGCTGGCCCAGTCGCGGTGGGCCGCGGACGGCCTGCTGGACTTGGCGCACGACCTGGAGGTCAAGCTGCCCGGTACCAGGGCGGCGTTCTGGTCCGGCGTGCTGCAAGAGGACAAGGCCCGGATCATCGCCGCCGCGACGGAGCTGCTGGATCCTGCCGAGGCGCGGGCGGCTGAGGCCCTGGTGCTGGACCGGGCCGGGCGGCTAACGCCGGGCGGACTGCGGGCCGCGATTGCCCGGGCGGTGATGCAGGTGGCTCCGGACAAGGCGCGCAAGCGCCGGGAGGAGGCGGCCAGGGATGCCCGGGTGGAGCGGTGGGCCGAGGACTCGGGGAACGCAGCGCTGGTCGGCCGGGAGTTGCCGCCGGCCGAGGTACTGGCCGCCGATCAGCGGGTCTCCTGGTGGGCGAAACAGCTCAAGGAGGCGGGCCTGGCCGGGGACATGGACGAGCTGCGGGCGCGGGCCTACCTCGATTTGCTGCTCGGCATGGACTCCCGCCCGGCCCGACAGGCCGGCGATGACAGCACCGACGGCACCGGCCCGGACCGCCACCGCGCAGCCGACTCCGGCACCGGGCGGCCCGGCGCGGGCACTTACGGTCCGGGCGATGGAAGCCCGGACAGCGACGGCCCGGACAGCGACGGCCCGGACAGCGACGGCCCGGACAGCGACGGCCCGGACAGCGACGGCGCGGGCGGTGGCGGACCCGGGCCGACCGGACCGGCGGCACCGGGACCGCGGGCACCCGGCGGGGCGGGCTCCGGCATGATGCCGCCGGGATTCGTGGGCCGGCTCAACCTGACGGTCCCGTTGGCCACCATGCTGGGCCTGGCCGGCCGGCCCGGCGAGGCCGCCGGGATCGGTCCGGTCGACCCCGATCTGGCCCGGGACCTGGCTGACGCCGCCGCCCGGAACCCTCGGTCAACGTGGTGCGTGACGGTAACTGATAAGGACGGGCACGCGATCGGCCATGGCTGCGCCAGGCCGACACCCGACCGGGCCAAACGACCGCAACCCGGCGCACGCGCTGGGCCCGACCCGCCCGCAGGCCGTGGGTTCGCCTTCACCGCCGACGACGGACCTGGGACACCCGACGGGTACGGGACCTGGCGGCTGTCCACCGGAATCCCGGGACAGCGGGACCTGATCGTGACCATCGAGCCGGTCACCACCGACCCGTGCGATCACCGGCGGGAGGCCACCGGCCATGATCCGGGGGTCATGCTCCGTCACCTGGCCCAGGTCCGGTACGCCACCTGTACCGGGCCGACCTGTCGGCGGCCCGCCGCCCAGGCCGACTTCGAGCACAACATCCCCTACGAGGTCGGCGGCCGGACCTGTATCTGCAACGGCCACCCGAAATGCCGCCGCGATCACCGGGTCAAACAGCACCCACGGTGGCAAGTCGAACAGCTAGCCAGCGGAAACGTCCAGTGGACAACCCCCGCAGGCCGCCAGTACACCACCGAACCCACCCGGTACCCCATTTAGCCAGCCGATCCGCACCATAAAGCCAGTCGGCCCGCAAGTCCGCTTGCCGCCCGGGCAACCTGCGCCTACTGCCAGGCCGCCTGCTCGCGGGAGCACCACCAGGTCGAGCGGCCGCCGACCGTGCCGTGCACCATCTCGGCGCCGCAGCGCGGGCAGCTGCCGCCCGGGCGCCGGGCCGCGATGACGTCGCCGGTGTGCGCGCCTCCGTTGGCCGCGGCGGATTCCAGCACCGACCGCACCGCCCGGTAGAGGCGGTCGGCGTCCCGGGGGCGCAGCCTGTTGACCGGGGTGGCGGGCGGTACCTTGGCCTGCCACAGGATCTCGTCGGCCAGCAGGTTCCCGATGCCTGCGATCTTGGTCTGGTCGAGCAGGCGGGCCTTGACGGCGATCGTCCCCTTGGTGACCAGGGCGCGGAATTCGGCCGGGCTGACCTCGCCCGCGTCCGGGCCGAGCCTGTCGATGTCGGGGTTCAGCTGGATGCGCCCGAGGCGCCGCTTGTCGAACAGCGCCAGCCGGCCGCCGTCGGTGAACTCGAGCGTGAAGCGGTCCCACTGGGCCTTGCGCGGCTGCGCGTCCCGGCCCGGCGGGTCCCCGCCCTCGGCCACCCAGCCGTCCTGGGACGTGACCACGATGCGACCGCTCATGCCCAGGTGGATGCCCAAGATAGGCCCCAGATCCGGGCTGGGTCCGGCCGAGCGGTCCAGGCCCGAGGTCTCGCACCAGATCGCCTTGCCGCGCCGGTGCGCCGCGGTGATCGTGCGCCCGGTCAGCGCGGCGCGCAGCTCACCGGGGGAGTGCGGTCGGCAGACGAACGCGTCGGCATCGTCAACGTCGGCGATGCGCCGGTTCAGGGCCAGGTCGGCGATCAGGCGTCGGGCGGTCTCGACCTCGGGAAGCTCCGGCATCTAGTCCGCGTCTCCGCGGACGGCGGCGAACCGCTCGTCGGCCCGGTCGAGTTGGGCCAGGATGTGCGCCCTGGCCGCGGCGCCCAGCGGGGTGTCCGGCCGCGCGATGAGGTCCCGCAACACCGGGACCAGCGGCGCGTACTTGTCCGCGAGCTTGTGCAGCCGGGGGCCGGTGGTATGGATCAGGCCCACGCCGTTGTCGGTGAAGTCGGAGGCCTTGATCACCCGCGCCCACGGCGAGCGTCGCAGGCTGTCCGCCACGTGTTCCCGGTACTGCTCGTGCCGGTCGCGGCCCGGCGCGTACGGCGGGTTGGTCACCGCGGCGACAAGCTCGGCCACCCGCGGGCCGAACTCGTCCGCCAGCACCGCCAGCGCGCCCTCCTGGCCGCCGGTGCCTTCCGCGCTCCCGCCCTGGCCCGCCAGTTCCCCCGGGTGATCCTCCACGGCGTCGTGCAGCAGCGCGGCGCCGATAACGTCGGCGTCGTGCACGCCGTAGTGGGACATGATCCTGATCGCGACTCGCAGCAGGTGGTTGACGTACGGCTCGGTGTCCCTGCGGTCGTCGGCATGCAGCCGCCCGGCCAGGTCCAGCGCCCGCTCAAGCCTGACCCGGTCCGCTTCCGGGAATGACGCGATCTCAAGCGCGAACCGCTCCCGCAGTCCTTCCTCGCCGTAGGTCGAGGTAATCGCGTGCAGCGGCATCGTCGCGAGGAGACGCCGCTGGCCGCTGTCCATAACCAAGGACTAGCACACGGTCAGTCCGGTTTGTCATCCGCATCCGCCGGGCCGCGCTCGCTGGCTGGCTGAGGCAGCAGGGGGAGGACGATGGCGAACCGGGTCAGGCCCGGCCGGCTGGTCACGGTGATGCTGCCGCCGTGCGCGGCGACGACGGCGTCCACGATGGCGAGGCCGAGGCCGGTGCTCTTGCCCGCGGCGCGAGCGTCCCGCGCCCGCGACGTGTCGGCCCGGGTGAACCGCTCGAACAGTTCCGGCAGCAGTTCGGGCGGAACGCCGGGACCGTCATCGGTGATGCTCAGCTCGACGCGCGGCCCGGGCGGCGTGACGCCCCGCCGGACCACCCCCGACCCCGGCGCATCGCCAGCCGGGATCGCGTCACCGGCGGTGAGCGCGACGATGACGGTGGAGCCGGCCGGCGTGTGCTGGCCGGCGTTGCTCGTCAGGTTGGCGAGTACCTGGTGCAGGCGGTGCTCGTCGCCCCGGACGAGGATCGGGTCGCCGGGAAGGTCCAGGCGCCAGTGATGGTCCCGGCGGGCGACCCGCGCGTCGCTGGTCACGTCGATGGCCAGCCGGGACAGGTCGACGGGCGCGAGCTCGAGCGGCCGGCCCGCGTCGAGCCGCGCCAGCAGCAGCAGGTCATCGACGAGGACGCTCATCCGGACCGATTCCGACTGGACCCGGCCGAGCGCGTGCGTCACGTCCTCGGGCACCGGACCCGGGTGCCGCAGGGCCAGCTCGGCGTACCCGCGGATCGAGGCCAGCGGGGTCCGCAGCTCGTGGCTGGCGTCGGCCGCGAACCGGCGCAGCCTGGCCTCGCTCGCCGCGCGCCGGCCGAGAGCCCGCTCCACGTGCTGGAGCATCCGGTTGAACGCGGCGCCGACCCGGCCGATCTCGGTGCGCGGGTCGGTGTCGGGGACCCCGGCCGGCAGGGTGACCTCGCCGGAATCCAGCGGCAGCTCGGTCACCCGGGTCGCCGTGGCGGCCACCCGGCGCAGCGGCCGGAGCGACAGCTGGACCAGCGCGGCGCCGAGGACGACGACCAGCAGGAGCGCGGCCGTGAACAGCAGGTACTCGGTGTTCTCCACGTGCCCGAGGGTGCCGTCGACCGTGGTCATCGGCAGCCCGGTGACGACCTCGGTGCCGCCCGGGCCCGGCACCTTGGTGAACAAGAACGTGATGCCGACCGAAGCCAGCGTCCGGCTGTAGAACTGCGCGTCGGGCGCGGACCCCCCGTTCCCCGAGGGCCCGTGCGGGCCCGGCGGATCCGACGCGGCCTGGCGGGGCGGGACGGGCAGGTCCGCCAGCATGGTCTTGTCCGGGGCGGACAAGGTGCACGACTTCAGCACGTAGTTCCAGTACACGACCCCCCGGCCGCCCAGGATGACCTCGAAGGTCCCGGGGGCCTGGCCCACGCCGCTGCAGCTGTCGAAGCCATCCTGCTGGCCGCCCTGGCGCCCTGGCCGGCCTGGCCGGCGTCCGCGGTCAGGCCCGCCTGCCCCCCGGCGCCCGGACCATGGCCCGGCGGCCCGTTATGGCCGTCGTAGCTGTCGTGGTAGACGGTGTTCACGCAGCTGAGCCAGGTATTCGTGGCCGCCTGGAGCTGCCCGTCCAGCGAGGACGTCAGCGTACTCTTCAGCGACTGCGCGGTGACCAGGCTGACCGCCGCGCTGGCCAGCCCGAACAGGACGAACAAGCCGACGATGAGCTTGCCGCTCAGGGTCCGGAGCGAGATCAGGCCGCCCAGCCGCCGGACCAGCCCGCTCGGGGACATCAGCCTGCCGGTTTCAGGACGTAGCCGACGCCGCGGACCGTGTGGATGAGCGGCGACCGGCCGACGTCGATCTTCTTGCGCAGGTAGCTGATGTACAGCTCGACGACGTGCGCCTGCCCGCCGAAGTCGTAGTTCCAGACCCGGTCCAGGATCTGCGCCTTGGACAGCACCCGCCTGGGGTTCCGCATCATGAACCTGAGCAGCTCGAACTCGGTCGCGGTCAGGTCGATGAGCTCGCCGCCCCTGCGGACCTCGCGAGCGTCCTCGTCCATGGTCAGGTCGCCGACGGCGAGCGACCCTTCGGTGTGGACGCGGGTCAGGCGCGCGCGGCGCAGCAGCCCGCGCAGCCGGGCCAGGACTTCCTCCAGGCTGAACGGCTTGGTGACGTAGTCATCGCCGCCCGCGGTGATGCCCGCCACGCGGTCCTCCACGGCGTCCCTGGCGGTCAGGAACAGCACGCATACCTGCGGTATCTCCGCCCGGAGCAGGCGCATGACCTCAAGGCCGCTGAAGTCGGGAAGCATGATGTCGAGCACCACCGCGTCGGGGCGGAACTCGCGCGCGGTCCGCACCGCGTCGGCGCCCGTGCCCGCGGTGCGGACGCTCCAGCCCTCGTACCGGAGCACGCTCGACAGTAGTTCGGCAAGGCTCGGCTCGTCGTCGACGACGAGGACGCGCGCCGGGGTTCGGTCCGCTCGCTGGCCGTCGGCGTCACGCACGGTGCCCGGCGCGCTGCCGCCCTGCCCAGAAGGCACGGGGACCCCCGTGGCCAGGCTGTAATTTTCCATGATCGTAGGCTCGCTCGTCGTGATCGGATGCGCCAGGTATCTAGCTCAAGTTCACGCGACCGATATAACGACCAGGTCAGGATCAGCTATGAATCGGCTCTGAACCCCGGCTCAGCCGGTACCGAGCAGCCGCCCGAGTTTCGACGCCGACGGTGACCGTCTCGCCCCTGCGCCGCGCAGCAGCTGGCCGACCGCTTCGAGCAAACCCGGTCCCTCAGGGCTGTCCGCCTCGGCGACCTCGACCTCGATCTCGCGCCAGGTCAGCGGTTCGTCACTCAGTTCGCCGAGCCTCGTGGCCGTCACGCGATCGTCGGCGACCTCCGCCAGGGGCTTGCCCGCCTTGCTGGTCAGGGGCACCACCGTTCGTTCGGTATCGAGGATGGCGATGGGGCGCAGGCTCTTGCCTGCCGTGATGTCCTCCACCTGCGCGGCCAGCGTGGCCGGCACGGTCCCCGGGTCTGACGCCGCGCCCTCGCCGCCGAGCGGCAGATGCAGCTCCTGCCGGGTGTCCTTCCGCACCTGGCGCTTGAGGTGCCAGCCCTCGTCGGTGCCGCCTGCCCGCCGGCGCAGCGTGATCCGGTTCTTGATGAGGTCAAGGTCGTCGGTGTCGAAGTAGGTCGCGCTCAGGTAGTACCGGCGCGGCATCGCCGCCTTGACGCCCGCGAGGCCGCCGAAATCGGGTAGGACGAAATCCGCGTCGGCCTCGTACTTCTGCTCGGTCTCCAGGTGCTCGTCCGGGCTATTCGTCACGGCTCCAAGGCTACGCGTGGAAGACGACAAACCGGGTGAACAATCGCTCCATCACCAGGGCGCCACGGCCTGTGACGGGTGCCAAGGCCGCCGACCTCGGGTACGCCTCGACGCGCAGGCCCGCGACGCCCGGCAGGCCGGCCTCGTCCCAGGCCCTGGCGTGCGCGGCCAGGTCAGCGGCCAGCTCGGACGCGCCGGGGCCGAACCCGGCGGCGACCAGCGTGAGCGGTCCCGCCGTCTCGTCCGCCGGCGGTGCGGCTGCCGCCGGACCGGGCGGTTGCGCGGGCGCGGCCGGATCCGGTGGCCCGGCGGAGGCGTTGAGCACCGCGATGCTGCCCGATTCCAGGATCCCGACGGTGGCGCGCCAGCCCCGGCCGCGCAGCGGCGCGTGCCCGAGCCGGGACGGGTCGGCGGGCCCTTCCTCGTCGACCCGGCAGGCGCGCGGCTCCCGGGTGCCCAGCCAGAGGCCCAGCTCCCAGAAGACCTCGGCGGGCCCGGCGCTGACCCCGGTCTGGTGCGGCACGGGCGGCCCGGCCATGACGGCGGCCAGCGCCTCGCCGTCGACCTCCTGCCCGCCGGGCTGCATCGCGCCGTCGGGCAGCGTGACGTACAGCCCGGGCGCGAGCGTCACGACGCGTTCCGGTCCCGCGAGCGAACCGCGCATCCGCATGAACCCGCAGGGCGCGAGCGACCGGCTGGTCCAGTGCCCGTCGCCGGCGCGCGCGAACGCGACGCAGACCTGGGTGCCGCGCACGTCGAGCGGCACGACGATCCTGGCGCCGGGCACGGCCTGGTCCAGCCACGCGGGGGCGAGGTCGCTGACGCCGACGGTGGCGATGATCCGGTCGTAGGGCGCGTACGCCGAGCACCCCGCGGCGCCGTCCGCGCTGAGCACGGTGACGTCGGGGTACCCGGCGCTCGCGAGGTGGGCGCGGGCCTTCTCGACGAGTTCCCCGTCGATATCGACGCTGGTCACCTGGCCGGAACCGCCGACGACGTGCCTCATGAGCGCGGCGTTGTAGCCGGTTCCCGCGCCGATCTCGAGCACCCGCTGACCCGGGGCCAGGTCCAGCTGGTGCAGCATGATCGCCATCATGGCGGGCTGCGACGACGAGCTGACCGGCCGGCCAGACTCGTCGCGCTTGGTCACGATGGCCTCGTCGGTGTAGGCCAGCTCGGGCCGCAGTTCCGGCAGGAACAGGTGCCGCGGCACGTCCCGCAGCGCCGCGGCGATCCGCTCACCGCCGATCTCGTTGGCCGCGATGACCCGCGCGGCCAGCTGCTCCCGCATCCGCGTGAGCTCATCACCCACGTAGTGCCGCCCGATGCCGGACCCGGACCGCGGCTACGACCAGGAGCGCCAGCACGGCCAGCCCGGCCAGCACGAGGCTATTGCCCGCCAGGATCTGCAGCCCGTGCCAGTGGAATTCGTGGTACCAAGGCTGGTCGCCCCGGGCGAAGTAGGTGGCCGGCCCGTACCAGAACAGGCCGGCCGGAGTCAGCCCGGCCTGCGCGAGATCCCAGAACTGCGGCCAGGCGCCGAACACGACGAACAGGACGCCCGCGGCCGCCCACCACCCGGCGCGGACCGCGCCGCGGGCCTGCGCGCCCAGGTGAGCCAGCAGGGCCAGGCCCGGCGCCACCCAGACCCAGTGGTGATCCCAGCTCAGCGGCGAGACGAGCAGCCCGGTCAGCGCGCAGGCCAGCATCGCGGGCACCGGGTACCCGGCGCGATAAAGCAGGGCGGCGCTGATCAGCCCGATGATCACGACCAGGGCGGCCGCCGCGATCCAGGGCGCGGTCCCGCCCGTCACGCTGCCCGCCAGCCTGATCAGCACGCCGTTCAGCGACTGGTTGCCCCGGGTGCCGAGGAACACGATCCTGTCGGCCCGCAAGACCAGCCCGTCGGCCCAGTAGGTGCCAGAGTCGCGGGGCAGGATCGCGTACCCGAGCGCGACGGTCGCCGCGAACACCGCCGATGCCGTGGCGGCCTGCCGGTACCTGCGGATGAGCAGCAAGTACGGGATGAAGATCAGCGGGGTCAGCTTCACCCCGGCCGCGATGCCTATCCCGATGCCGTGCCACCAGCGCGTTCGGCCCCCTGGCGCGTCGACAGGGCCGCCTGCCGCTCCGCCGGTCAGCAGGTCCGCCACGACGAGCAGCATCAGCAGCAGGTTGACCTGGCCGAGGGCGAGCGTCTGCTGCACCGGTTCGGTGGCCAGCGCCAGCGCGGAAAGGCCGAGCGTCGCGGCGAGCCTTACGGTCGGGCGGTCGCGGTACCCGAGCGCGCCGAACGTCAGCCACTGCGACAATCCGAGGGCGGCCAGGCTGGCCAGGGTCATCGCCCAGCGCAGCACCGTCCACGGCAGCACCGACGCGACCGCGAAGATCACCGCGGCGAACGGCGGGTAGGTGAACTGGACGCCGTGCTGGCCGGTCCAGTCGTACAGCGGCGAGGCCAGGTGGCTGTTATAGGCGGGGGAGACGTGCCGGACGATCAGACCGCCCTCCCGGTACACGACCAGGTCCCGCATCGCGGCCATCACCGACAGGTGGGTGATCAGGTCCGCGAGGTAGACGGCCAGCACCACGGCCAGGGCGGCGGCGCAGGCGGGCAGCAGCCATCGCGCGCCGTCACGCCGCTTCCCCGCGACCGCCGTCACCTCGGCGGCCGCGGCTGGCTCTGCCCGCACCCGAGTTGTCCCTTCGTCAGGGGCGATCCTAGCTGGCTCGGGTGCCGTGCCAGTCGCGACGGCCTGGGCCCCGTCGGCCGGAGAGCAGTCCGAGGGCGAGCCTTAGCCGTGGTCTCGGTGTCCTCGGCCCGGCCGACGCGGACGACCGGAACCGTCTCAGTGTCGCCAGGGGCACGGTGCCGACGGGGCCAGTGGCCCCGACTTCCCTGAGCCCAGGCGACACGGCGCTGATCCGGCCGAGCGCCACGCCCGCCACGAGCACCACGGCCACGCCGAGCCCGGTGAAGAAGCCGACCTGCTCCACCACCCGCGTAAGCGTGGTGGTCGCGACCGGCGTCCCGCCGAGGACGACGTGGCCGGTGCTCCACAGCGGGCTGAGCACGGTGCCCAGGGCGAACCACGCCCCGCCCGCCGCGGCCAGGATCGCGCCGAACAGCGCGATGTGCCTGCCGGTCGCGATGATCAGCAGGACGCCGCCGAGGAATACCGCCGCGCCCGGCAGGATCTCCAGCCACAGCCGCGCCGTGTTGTAGGTCCAGGTGGTGTCCGGCGTGTAGGCGTAATGGAAATACGGCCCGATGAAGGGGATGATCGCGCCCCAGATCCCGAGCAGGACCAGCAGGAAACCGCTGGCTGCTCCGCGGCTGCGCCGCATTTGCAGCATCCCGGCCATGCCTATCACTTCCCGAGTGAGTACCGATATGTGTAGTGGGCAAGCCTGACCGTAGGCCCCCTACCCGGAGCGGCAGGTAGTATTCCGCCGCCGGGGGTATGGTTCGCGACGTGGACACCAGGCGCCTCGTGCCGCGCACTGACCTGCTGCTAGCCGATCCCCGGCTCGCCGCCGCGGAACGCCGGCTGGGCCGCGCCCTGGTCAAGGCCGCCGTGAGCCGCGCGCAGCAGCGGGCCCGTGACGGGCAGATCACACCGGACGAGGTGGCGGACGCGGCCGTCGCCGAACTGCCCGCCCACGCCGCCGCGCTGACCCCGGTGATCAACGCCACCGGGATCCTCGTGCACACCAACCTGGGCCGCGCGCCGCTGTCGGCGGCGGCGGTGGACGCGATCGCGGCCGCGGCGGGCAACTGCGACCTGGAATTCGACCTCGCGACCGGCTCCCGTGCCCGCCGTCGCGGCGCGGCCGCGCTTGACGCGCTGGCCCGAGCCGTCCCCGCCGCCGAGGCGGTGGCCGTCGTCAACAACAACGCCGCCGCCCTGGTCCTCGCGGCGACCGCGCTGACCAGCCCCGACGCCCCCGAGATCGTCGTCAGCCGGGGTGAGCTCATCGAGATCGGCGACCGGTTCCGGCTGCCCGACCTGCTGGCCAGCACCGGTGCGAGGCTGCGCGAGGTCGGCACCACCAACCGGACGACGCCCGCCGACTACGCCGAGGCGGCTGGACCGCGGACCGCGTTCATCCTCAAGGTGCACCCGTCCAACTTCCGCATCGAGGGCTTCACCGCCGCCGTGGGCGTCCCCGAGCTGGCCGAGCTGGGGGAGACCCACGGGGTCCCCGTCGTGCTCGACATCGGCTCCGGGCTGCTCGCCCCGCACCCGCTGCTGCCCGGCGAGCCCAGCGCCACCGCAGGGCTGCGGGACGGCGCGGCCCTGGTCACCGCCAGCGGCGACAAGCTGCTCGGCGGCCCGCAGGCCGGCCTGGTGTTCGGCCGCTCCGACCTGGTGCGCCGGCTGACCCGCCATCCGCTCGCCCGCGCGCTCCGCGTCGACAAGCTCGCCCTCGCCGCCCTGGAGGCGACCCTCGCCGGACCGGTACCGCCGGTGGCCGCCGCGCTGGCCGCCGACCCCGCTTCCCTCTTCCAGCGGGCCGAACGAGCGGTGGTACTGCTCCACGCAGCCCACCTCGACGCCAGGGTGGTGCCTTCCGAGGCCGCCGTCGGCGGCGGCGGGGCGCCAGGAGTGCCGCTGCCCAGCGCGGCGGTCAGCCTGCCGGAGTCGCTGGCCGCCCCGCTGCGTTTGGTGGCCCGCACCTCGCACGGCGAGTTCCCCGCCGTCGTCGGGCGCCTGGAGGGTGGCCGGCTGCTGCTTGACCTGCGTTCGGTATCGCCGGACGAGGACCGCCGCCTGGTCGGCGCGGTCCTCGCCGCTGCTGCTGCTGCTGCCACCGCCGCCGTCGCCCCCCCGACCTGACCGCCTTTTACGGGCCGCCGCCATGCAGGTCATCGCCACCGCCGGGCACGTGGACCACGGCAAGTCGGCCCTGGTGCGGGCCCTTACCGGGATGGAGCCCGACCGGTGGGCCGAGGAAAGGCGCCGGGGTCTGACCATCGACCTGGGATTCGCCTGGATGGACCTGCCCGGCGGCGAGCGGCTGGCCTTCGTCGACGTGCCAGGCCACGAGCGGTTCGTGCCCAACATGCTGGCCGGCGTCGGCCCGGTGCCCGCCGTGCTCCTGGTCGTCGCCGCCGACGGCGGCTGGATGCCGCAGTCCGCCGAGCACCTGGCGGCCATCGACGCCGTCGGCATCCAGCACGGCCTGCTCGCCATCACCCGCTGCGACCTGGCCGACCCGGGCCCGGCCACCCGGCAGGCCCGTGAGCAGATCGCCGGCACGGCCCTGGGCGCCGTCGAGGCGATCGCCGTGAGCGCGGTAACCGGGGTCGGCCTGCCCGAACTCCGCGCCGCGCTGGCCCGGCTGGTCGCCACGCTTCCGGCCCCGGACGCCCGCGCTCCGGTCCGGCTGTGGGTGGATAGGTCCTTCACCATCCGGGGGAGCGGCACCGTGGTCACGGGCACCCTGCCCGCCGGGACCGTCCGCACCGGTCAGGAACTCCTGCTCACGCCCTCGATGCGCCCCGCCAGGATCCGCGGCATCGAGTCGCTGAACGAGCCAGCCGCGTCCGTGTCCGGCGTGGCCAGGGTCGCGCTCAACCTGCGCGGCCTGGCCGCCGACGTCCCGGCGCGTGGCATGGCGCTGGTCGACCCGGGCCGCTGGACCATGACCAGGCTGGCCGACGTCAGGCTGTCGGTCCCGCGTAATCTCCGCGTCCCCGCCGAGATGACCCTGCACATCGGTTCGGCCCGGACGCTGGCCCGTATCCGCCTCCTGGGACCCGCCCCGCGTCCCGGTCCGGTGACTCCGTGCCCTGATCGCCAGCCGTGGATCACGTCGGCGATCGCCCGGCTCACGCTGCGCGATCCTGCTGCCCCTCCACGTCGGCGATCGCGTCCTGCTCCGCGACCCTGGCCACGCCGACCTGGCTATCGTGGGGGCGACCGTGCTCGATGTCGCTCCGCCGCCGCTGTCCAGGCGCGGCGCAGCCGCCCAGGCCGGACGCGAGCTCGCCGCTTGGCCAGAGATCCCGTCAGCCGCCGACCTCCTGCGACGCCACGGCTTCCTGCGAGCCAGCGCCCTGGCCGCCATGGGTGTCAGTGCTAGCCCCGGGGGGACGACCCCCCGGGATCCCCCCGATCATGGGGGGCCTGCCCGGCCCCCCATACCCCCAGGGCCCCCCGGCGGGGGGGACTCATCCCCCGGGACCGCGGGCCAACCTCCCCACGCGGCGGGCGGATGGCTCGTCGATCCCGGTCGCTGGGCCGAACTGCGCCGAAAGCTGGCCGAGGCGGTCGCCGCCCACGCCCGCCGCGACCCGCTGGCCATTGGCATGCCGCCTGAGGCAGCCCGGGCCGCCCTCGGCCTGCCGGACCGGGCCCTGGTCGAGGCGCTCGCCCGGCAGCCTGCGGTTCCCGGCGGCCCTCCTGCGGTGCATCTCAGCGGCGGCTACCTGCGCCTGACCGTCGACGATGAAACTCCAGCCCAAGAAACCCTTGCACCCCAAGGACCCCAGAAAGCTTCTGGACCCCACCAGCCCCGACCATCCCGCGAAGCTCAGCCCTCGCTGCCTGCCCATGTCCTGGCCGGCGTGCGGGCCGTGCTCGCGGACCTCGCCCGGGAGCCCTTCATGGCCCCGGAGGCGGGGCGGCTACGCGAACTCGGCCTGGACCCGCGGGCGATCGCGGCGGCCGCCCGGGCCGGGCTGCTGCTGCGCGTGGCCGAGCAGATCGTGCTGGCGCCCGACGCCGAGGCCCAGGCGGTGCGGCTCCTCGCGAAGCTAGCCCAGCCGTTCACCGCCGCCGAAGCCAGGCAGGTCCTGGGGACGACCCGGCGGGTCGCGATCCCTTTGCTCGAGCACCTGGACCGGGCCGGGATCACCCAGCGCCTCCCTGACGATCGACGCCGCCTGCGCATAGCCGGGCCAGACCGATGAGACGGCAACTCGCGGTCAACCTCGGCGCCTGCGCTCTGCTCCTGATTCAGTACCTGCTCGGCATGGTCGTGAACGTGTACGTCGTCTTGCCCAGCCGGCATCCCGGGGCGGGCGCCAGTGACTACTTCTCCGGTGCGGCCGCCGGGCTAGCCTGGGTGATCACCGACGGTCCCGCCTGGGCGGCGGCGCACGCCCTCTTCGGGATGGCGCTCGCCGCGGCCGCACTCGCCGCCGTCGTGCTCGCTTGGCGAACAGGCAGCACGACAGGCAGGGCGGCCTCGGTCGTCGGCGCCCTCGCGATCATCGGGGCCGGGTTCAACGGAGCAAGCTTCGTGGACTACGGGAAGGGCTTCAGCTCGATGATCATGGCAGGACTGTGGGCCCTGGCGCTGACCTGCTACCTCGCCGGCACGGTAGTCGCCGTGCGGCGGCGGTGATCCCCCCACGGCTGGGCGCGACGACCTCGCCGGGCGTCACGTTCTTGCGCGGCACCCGCACCTTCGGCATGGGCCAACGGTAATGCCACCCGCATGGTCGTCAGCTGCGGACGCCCCGCGGTCCGCGCCTCAGGCGGACAGCCACGCCGCGGTGTCGGGCGGCAGGCTGCTCCCGGAGATTGGCTCGCTGGCGAGCAGGATCTCCCGGTGCGGCGGAAGCGGGGCGTCGGTCGCACCGAGGTTCGCCGCGAAGACGAATCCTGGCTCCCTGGCGAAGCACAGCAGGTCGGTACCCGTGGCGGGCTGCGTCTCATCGAGCCAGCGCATGGTGCCGCGGCCGAGGGCTGGGTGGTCACGGCGAAGCCGAAGTGCCGCCCGGTACAGGTTCCAGAACGACGCGGGGTCGCCGGTCTGCGCTTCGACGCTGTACGTGCCCCAGTCAGGCGGCTGGGGCAGCCAGGGGGCCGCTGCGCCGGCCACCTCGGAGAAGCCGAAATCAGAGCCGCCGCGGGACCAGGGCAGCGGGACGCGGCAACCGTCGCGGCCAATCAAGCGTCCCCCGGTGTTAAGGAACCGCGGGTCTTGCCGCGCGCTCGCGGGTATGTCCGTGACCTCGGGCAGGCCCAGTTCCTCGCCCTGGTAGATGTAGGCCGATCCGGGCAGGGCGAGCAGGAGCAGGGCTGCGGCCCGTGCGCGCCGGGCGCCGACCTCTGCTCGCGCGTGGCCCAGCGTCATGAGCCGTTCGATCGTGCCCGGGGTATACCCCTCGTCGAGCTGATACCGGCTCACCGGCCGGGGTACGTCGTGGTTCCCGATGACCCACGGCGCGCGCGAGCCGCCGGCCAGCGCGAGCACCCCGTCGATCGCGCCACGGAACGAGGCGGCGTTCCAGCCCGCCAGGATCAGCTGGAAGTTGAAGACCTGTGGCAGGCCGTCGGGCGCCAGATACGGCAGCAGGGTCGCGGGTGAGTCGTACCAGACCTCGCCGACGGCGGTCCGCGCTCCGGGGAACACATTCGGGGGATAGGAATCCAGGATGATCCGCCAGGACCGGTAGATTTCGTGCACCTCGGGCCGGTGGCGGTACGGGGATGGCCTGGGCAGCTCGTAGGTCAGGTCGGGATCGGGTTCATCCGGCAGGTCCGGGTCCTTGAACAGCCCGTGCGCGACGTCCACCCGCAGGCCGGCCACGCCGTGGTCGAGCCAGAACCTGATCACCCTGGCGAACATGGGGGGAATGTCAGGATCGCGCCAGTTCCAGTCCGGCTGTCCGGGGTCGAACAGGTGCAGGTACCACTGCCCGGGGCGGCCGTCGGCCTCGGTCACCCGGGTCCACGCCGAACCGCCGAACTGGGATCGCCAGTTGTTCGGCGGCTCTGCCCCGCCGGGGCCGCGCCCGTCGCGGAAGATGAACCTGGCCCGTTCCCTGCTCCCCGGACCTGCCGCCAGCGCGGCGCGGAACAGCGGGTGCTCACTCGAGCAGTGATTGGGTACGAGGTCTACGATCACCCGGATCTGGTGTGCCTCGCCGTCCTTGACCAGGGCGTCGAAGTCCGCCATGGTCCCGAGCCGCGGGTCCACCGCACAGTAGTCGCTGACATCGTAGCCTCCGTCAGCCAGCGGCGAGGGGTAGAACGGCGTCAGCCAGATGGCGTCCACGCCCAGGTCGGCCAGGTACGGCAGGCGCGAGCGCAGCCCGGGCAGATCGCCCACGCCGTCCCCGTCCGCGTCGGCGAAACTGCGCGGGTACACCTCATAGACGACCGCATCTTCCCACCAGGCATGCCCGTCACCGCTCACGCGTCTCCCCTTGTGTCGCCGGCCCTCACGGCATCTTAGTGAGCGTCGGAATCACGCTTCGGGCTGGAGCAGCTACGCGGCACCGACGCCGTCGTTCATCTCGCGAACATCCCGGCGCCGCAGATCGCCACCATCGCCGCTGCGGACACCGTCATGAACCGCCCGTCGGCCGAACTGCTCGCCGAGGTCTTCCCCGATGTCCGGATGAGGAGCGAGGTCAGCGAGTTCGGCACCCTGCTCGCCATCGACCGCGCCCGGCAGGCACTCGGCTACGAGCCCCGCCACACGTGGCGCAACCACCTCACCGCCAGCCAACCCGGGCCGGTGTCAGAGGTCAGCCAGACTAGTGAGTCAGCGCCTGCCGGAGGTCAGTAGAGTCGACGCGGAGGCGTCTGGGTGCCTGGTGGCCCCCCCGGTCTTCAAAACTGGTGAGCGCTGCACCGCAGCGCTGGCGGGTTCGATTCCCGTCCGCCTCCGCTACCTGCCGCGATGCCGGGATGCGGCCGCCGACTGGTCAGGAGTTCGATGAGCAGGCCAGCCAGCTACTCGGGAGCCGCTGAGTGAGCGTCATCTACCACATCGCCACTGCGCAGGACTGGGAGCAGGCCCGCCGCGACGGGCAGTACACCACCTCCACACGTGGCCGGAGTCTGGCCGAGCAGGGGTTCATCCACGCCTCAACGGCCGGGCAGGTGGCCCCGGTTGCGAACATGATCTACAAAGGGCTGCCTGACCTGCTGGTTCTGGTCATCGACGCTGACCGGGTAGGCCCGGAGATCAAGTGGGAGCCGGTGCCCGGCTGGGATGACGCGTTCCCGCACATCTATGGGCCGCTGAACGCCGATGCCGTGGTCAGGACCCTGCCGCTGGAGCCCGGCCCGGACGGCGAGTTCTCGTTCAGCGTGCCAGCCAGTTAGCCTGACGCTCACGTGTGCCAACGCGAGACGCCCGCCCGGCGTTGATACGCACGCGCTGGCCCGCGAACTGGCCGAGTACCTGGCGACGCCGCGCACCGCCGAGGAGATCCGCGCGCACGTCGATGCGATGACCGGGGGCGCGCTGCCCACGCGGGCGCTGCTGGCGAGCGCGAAGCTGCTCGTGCCGAGCGTCCACGTCCCGCCCTCGGGCCTGTGGCGTGAGCATGGCGCGCCCGGGCTGACGGCCTGGCCGGCGCCGCTGCCGGTCGCTGCGGTGGCGTCGCGCCGCCTGGTGCGGAGCTACCTGGCCGGCTACGGCCCCGCGACCCGCGCCGATATCGTCCGGTTCACCGAGCTGCGGAAGCCGGAGCTCGATGCGGCCCTGGCCGCCATGGAGCCGCTGGTGCGGCTGACCGGCGAGGACGGGCGTGAGCTTGTCGACCTGCCGCGGGCAGCGCGGCCACGCGATACCGGGCCGCCCGCGCCGCCGCGGCTGCTGCCGAAGTGGGATTCGGCGCTGCTGTCGCACGCCGACCGCCGCCGGATCCTTCCTGAGGCGCTCCACGCTCGCGTGATCAACCCGGCCAACGGCGACGTCGCCGCGACCTACCTGCTGGACGGCGTAGTGGCGGGAACCTGGAGAGTCGAGCGTCAGGATGACCGCGCCGTAATACGACTTCAGCCACTTCGCCCCGGCCGCGAGCATGACGATCCCGCGTTGGAGGAGGAGGCGCGGCGGACGGCAGCCTTCATGGAACCGGACGCGACCAAGATCGACGTGCAGATGAGCGCGGGCAGGCGCGGCGGCGGGTAGTTGGGGGGCGCCGCCGCGCGCTGCTCACGTTAGTGCCTGGCCGGGCCTGGCGCGGGCGCCTTCTCGGGGTCGCCAGTCCCGGCAGGAGCGGCCCGGCCGGAACATCGCGCGGACGAGGGTTGTTCACCGGGGCATGATCGAGGATGGTTTTGCCGAGCTGATCGGCGGGCGGCATCAGGGAGTCCTGGTCACCATCAGGAAGGACGGGTGGCCGCAGCTGTCTAACGTTACCTACGGGTGGGACGCGCAGACGCAGACTATCCGCGTGTCGACCACCGACGACCGGGCCAAGACCAGGAACATGCGACGCGACCCGCGGGTCAGCTTCCACGTCACCAGCGGTGACTTCTGGTCCTACGCCGTCGTGGACGGGCACGCCGAACTATCCGCCGTGGCCGAGGACCCGCACGACGCGGCCGTCGAGGAACTGGTCGACCTGTACCGCGCGGTGCAGGGTGAGCACCCGGACTGGGACGATTACCGCGCCGTCATGGTCCGAGACCGGCGCCTGGTGGTCCGGATCCAAGCCGAACGAGCGTACGGTGCGGTCAGGCGATGATCCGCAACCGCCACGAACGTCTAGTCTTAGATGGTGCTGGCTGACTCCTTCGGGCGGGTCGCGACTGACCTGCGCGTATCGCTCACCGACCGGTGTAACCTGCGGTGCGCGTACTGCATGCCGCCCGAAGGCCTGGACTGGCTGCCCTCTCCCGAGCTGCTCACCGACGACGAGCTAGTGCGGCTGATCCGCGTCGCGGTGGAACTGCTCGGCATCGGCGAGGTCAGGTTCACCGGCGGCGAGCCGCTGCTGCGCCGCGGACTGGTCGGCATCGTCGCGCGGACCGCGGAACTGCGCCCGCGCCCTGAGATCTCGCTCACAACCAACGCGATCGGGCTCGCGCGCACCGCCGGGCCGCTGCGCCAAGCGGGGCTCGACCGGATCAACGTGTCGCTGGACACGCTGCGCCCCGAGACGTTCCGCAAGCTGGCCCGCAGGGACAGGCTGCCTGACGTGCTCGACGGGCTCGCCGCCGCCGCCGAGGCCGGGCTGGTCCCGGTCAAGGTCAACGCCGTGCTGATGCGCGGCCTCAACGACGACGAGGCCGTGCCGCTGCTGCGGTTCTGCCTGGATCACGGCTATGAGCTGCGCTTCATCGAGCAGATGCCGCTTGACGCGCAGCACGGCTGGAAGCGCTCGGAGATGGTGACGGCGGATGAGATCTTCGCCGCCCTCGAGCGGGAGTTCACGCTCACCCCGGACAACCCGGTCCGGCGCGGGTCCGCGCCCGCCGAGACGTTCCTGGTCAACGGGGGCCCGGCCCGGGTCGGCGTGATCGCGTCCGTCACCCGGCCGTTCTGCGGGACGTGCGACCGGGTCCGGCTGACCGCCGACGGCCAGGTGCGGAACTGCCTGTTCGCCAGGACGGAAAGCGACCTGCGCGGCCCGCTGCGGGCCGGGGCGAGCGACGCCGAGCTGGCGGAGCGGTGGCGGAAGGCGGTGGCGGGGAAGCTCCCCGGCCACGGCATTAACGACCCGTCCTTCCTGCAGCCTGACCGCCCCATGTCCGCCATCGGCGGCTGACCAGCGCCTGCCCGATGCGACGCGAGGCAGGCCACGAAGGTGCGACCACAGGCTCGTTCGGCCTGATTGTCCTGGCCGGCGGCCGGGGGAGCAGGCTCGGCGGCCAGGATAAGCCGGGGCTGGTCGTCGGGGATCGCACGCTGGTCGGCTCGGTGGTCGCGGCGGGCCGGGCCGCGGGCGCGCGGCAGGTCATCGTGGTCGGGCCGGAGCGCCCCGGGCTGGACGGCGTGTCCTTCGTCAGGGAGGATCCGCCGGGGGCGGGGCCGGTGCCTGCGCTGCGCCGCGGGCTCGCCGAGGCCTCGCCGCCCTGGGTGGCGGTGCTCGCCGCCGACCTGCCGTTCCTGCGGGGCGGGCACATCGCCGCGCTGCTGCGCGCCGCCGAGGGGCGGAACGGCGCGGTGCTCGCCGACGACTCGGGCCGGCCGCAGTGGCTGGCGGGCTGCTGGCGGACGGAGGCGCTGCACGGCGCCCTGGCGGGCTACTCGGGGACCTCGCTGGGCGGCCTGTTCGGCCCGCTGGCTCCGGTCCCGGTGAGCCTGGCGCCGCCGAAGGGGGAACCGCCGCCCTGGCTGGACTGCGACACGCCCGAGGACCTGCGCCTCGCGCGCGGCTGGCCGGACCGGACGACCGGCTAGGAACCGGCCGGACGGTACGAAGGGCCGTGTGCGTCGTCGCAGTGCTGCTCTGCGGCGGGGACGCCGGGAACCCGCGGGCCCGGGCCCCCCGCGTGATCGACCTGCAAGGTGGCGTGGGTGATGCCGTACTCGGCGGCCAGGAACGCCTCCAGGTCGGCGCGCACCGCGTGGCAGTCCTCGCCGGGCGCGACGAGCACATGCGCGGAGGCGGCGGGCTGGCCCGAGGTGATCTCCCAGATATGCAGGTCATGGACCTCGGCGACGTGCGGGCGTCCGGCCATCGCCGCGCCGACCGCCGCGGGCGACAGGCCCGCGGGCGCCGCCTCGAGGAAGATCCGCCCGGAGTCCCTGATCAGCCCCGAGCCCGCGTACACCATCAGCGCCACCACGACCAGCGTGGCGATCGCGTCGGCCCTAGCGAACCCGGTCAGCAGGATGACGAGCCCGGCCACCGCCGTGGCGGTGAACGCGTACAGGTCCGTGACGATATGCGCGAACGCCCCCTTGAGGTTGAGGCTCTGGGCACGGCCGCCCGCCCGGGCGATCAGCAGCGCCGCGGCGAGGTTGACGACCACGCCGGCCAGCGCGACGGCGAGCACGGTCCCGCCGGCCACGGTGGGCGGGTGCACCAGGCGCCGGATCGCCGTGTAGCAGAACCAGGCCGCGAGCAGGACCAGAGTGATGCCGTTGGCCTGCGCGGACATGATCTCGGTGCGCTTGAGGCCGTAGGTGTACCCTCCGGCGGGCGGCCGGGCGGCCAACCGCGCCGTGATCAGCACCAGCGCGATGGACGCGGCGTCGGTCAGCATGTGCGCGGCGTCGGAGATCAGCGCGAGGGAGTGCGCCGCCAAGCCGGCTGCGACCTCCCCGGCCATGAAGGCCAGGATGAGTGTGAGGGCGGCCGACAGCCACCTGGCGTCCGCGCCGGACGCCGGGCCGTGCGCATGCCGGTCGGTTCCCCTCATGATTCTGACGATATCTTCACCGATCAGGGTGGCGTTATGCCCGGCAAACCGCAGGAGGCGACATGAGTGGCCTGGAGGAGTGGACGGCGGCGGTCCGAGCTGGCCTCGGGCTCGACCCGGGACCGCTGGGCAGCGAAGCCACCAAGATCGTGCTCGACCTGGCCCGCGAGGTGGCGCACGCCGTGGACCGGCCCGCCGCGCCGGTCACCGCCTTCCTGGCGGGGGTGGCGGTCGGCCGCGGCCTGGCGCTTCCCGACGCGTCGCAACGAATCCTCGCGCTGGCCGCGGGCTGGGCCGCCGACCACGAGCCGGACGCCGGACGCGAAGGGTCATAGATCCCAGCGCCGGTCCAGCGCGCGCCAGGAAGATCAAAGATCACTAGCCCGAACGAGCGGTGGCTGCCGTCCCGAGTCCTCGGTTGCGGCCAAGACGGTGAGCCTGAATACTTACGGCCGGGAGGGAGGGGGTATTGAGCGAGGACTTCCCGGCGCAACTGGCCGGGTTCCAGCGAGGCTCGCTCGTGGCGGGGTACCGGCTCGAGGCCCAGATCGGGGCGGGCGGGATGGCCGTCGTGTTCCGGGCCCGTGATGAGCGGCTGGGCCGTCTGGTGGCGCTGAAGATCCTCGCGCCCGCGCTGGCGGCCGACCAGGGGTTCCGGCGGCGGTTCATCGCGGAGTCGCGCGCCGCCGCAGCAGTGGACGATCCGCACATCATCCCGGTTTACGAGGCCGGCGACGCGGGCGGCGTGCTGTTCATCGCGATGCGGTTCGTGATCGGCGGTGACCTGCGGCGAGTGCTGGAGCAGGAGGGCCCGCTTCCCCCCGACCGGGCGGCCGAGTTCATCTCCCCGGTGGCCTCGGCGCTGGACGCCGCTCATGGGGCGGGTTTGGTGCACCGTGACGTCAAGCCGGCGAACATACTCGTCGATGCGCGCCCGGACCGGGCTGACCATGTGTACCTTTCGGACTTCGGGGTGAGCAAGGGAGCGCTGTCCTCGGTGAGCCTGACCGGGACCGGCCAGTTCCTGGGTACTCCGCATTACTCGGCGCCTGAGCAGATCCAGGGCCTGGCCGTCGACGGGCGCACCGATCAGTACGCGCTGGCGTGCGTCGCCTATCAGCTTCTTACCGGTGCGTTGCCGTTCGAGCGCGACCAGGGCATGGCGGTCATGCTTGCGCACCTGTCGCAGCCGCCTCCGTCTCTGGGCGCGGGATTCCCCCGTGCCGCGGATGAGGTGCTGGCCCGAGCGTTGGCTAAGGCTCCGGAAAAGCGTTATGGGTCATGCCGCGACTTCGCTGATGCGCTGCGTGGGGCGTTCGGCCTGATACCTGACACGCCGCCCCGTTCGGCCTCCGCGTCAGGTCGCCCGCAGCCCCAAATCGCCGAGCCACGTCAGTCCATCAGATTGGCTGCGGCCGGGACGGGGACCGCTGACCCGTCGGCCGCCGCAACGATAGATCGGCTGCCTGGCAGCGGCCCGGTCGGCGCAGCAACCGTCCCTCCGGCGGCAGTCATCGCTACCGGGTCCTGGCCCCTAGCGGCGGAACCAGCCAGCCTGACAGGAACCTCATCCTCGTCGTCCGACGTGGAGAACGCGCTTGCGGTCGGCCCGGCGCGCGCGACCCTAGCCGAGGCCAGGCGCAGCCACCGGGCACTACCGAGACGCTCCAGGTCGTGGCGCCAGCCCTGGCCGATCGTGACGGCTGCGCTGGTGGTGCTCGTAGCGATCGTGGTCCTCGGCGGCTACCTGACCGTGCAGTCGACCCAGGGGCAGTACTACCTCGCCGACGACAACGGCCAGGTCGTCATCTACCGCGGCATCCCCAGCCCCACCAAGGTGCTGTGGATCAGCCTGTCGCACGTGTACCAGCCGACCGGGATCCCGCTCGCCCAGGTGCCCACGAACTACCAGCAGACGGTGACGTCGGCCTACACCATGGGCAGCCTGTCCCACGTCCAGCAGGCCGTGGCCACCATCCGCACCGCCGTCGACGAGTGCGGCAGCCAGTACCGCGCGCTGGCCGCCTGGGTCACCAAGGACGACAAGTACCAGACTGAGCTGGCCCGGGCCCGCGCGTCGCACAAGACGACCAACGGCATCCCCGGGCCGGGCCCGCAGCCGCCGGCCCCGGATCCCCTGTGCCAGCCAGCGCAGGCGTTCGGCATCGCGCCCAGCGCGCTGTCCACGACCCCCGCCGGGCACTCTTGATGACTTGACTTGTCTTACCGGACTCTTACGGAGCCCGCCGACGCTGGGCGCGCCCCGGGCGCCATCCCGTACAAGTGGGAGTGCCGCTGTTCACGTTGACAAGCGAAGGAAGGCACTAGTGACCGCCGAAGCCCCGGACGGCCAGCCCTGGCGGGGCCGGCGCCCGACGAGGCGCGGAGTCCTGCTGGGGGCCGGCCTGGCGGGCCTGGGCGGTGCGCTGGCAGGCTGCAGTACCGCGGCCGTGCCCTACGGCGCCGACGAGGCAGGGGCCCTGTCGGAGACTGGTCCGGTGCCGTCCTCGATCGCCATGCCGGCGGCCAACCCGCCCTCGTCGTCCGGCGCCCAGCCGACCCGCACGGCATCGGCCAGCCGGGGCCGGGGCAAAGCCCGGGGGAGTGGCCGGCGGGCCAATGCCAGCGGCATCGTGCTCGGCTCCGCGCGCGAGATCCCGGTCGGCGGCGGCAAGATCTTCGACGCGGAACGGGTCGTCGTGACCCAGCCGGCGCGCGACGAGTACCGGGCGTTCAGCGCGGTATGCACGCACGTGGGGTGCCTGGTCAACGTGGTCGCCGACGGCACCATCGACTGCCCGTGCCACGGCAGCAGGTTCACCATCGCCACCGGCGCCGTGGTCACCGGCCCGGCCCCTGCGCCGCTGCCGAAGAAGCGCATCACGATCGTCCGCGGCACCATCGTCCTGCTGTGAATGGCCTTGCTGCCGGCCTGCGGATGACAGGATGGCCACGTGGGATCGCTCATGCTGCTCGATACCGCGTCGCTGTACTTCCGGACGTTCTTCGGTGTCCCGGAAACGGTCCGGGCGCCTGACGGAACGCCGGTGAACGCGGTCCGCGGGCTGCTCGACGCCATCGGCCGGCTGGTCAGGGCCCGGCGGCCCGCGCGGCTGGTCGCGTGCCTGGACGCGGACTGGCGTCCGGCGTTCCGGGTCGCGGCCATCCCCTCGTACAAGGCGCACCGCGTGGCCGCAGACGGCGAGTCCGAAGTGGTGCCGCCCGCGCTCACCGCGCAGATACCGCTGATCGACGAGGTGCTGCGCGCGGCCGGGCTGGCGCTCGCCGGGCAGCCCGGCTTCGAGGCCGATGACGTCATCGCGACCCTCGCCGCGCGCTCCGCGGATCCGGTCGACGTCGTGACCGGGGACCGGGACCTGTTCCAGCTCGTCGACGACGCCCGGGGCGTCCGGGTCATCTACACCCAGCGCGGCCTGCTCAGGCCTGACGTGATCGACGAGGCGGCGATAACCGCCAGGTACGACATCCCCGGGCGCGCCTACGCCGACTTCGCGGCGCTGCGCGGCGATCCGAGCGACGGGCTGCCCGGCGTGCCCGGCGTGGGCGAGAAGACCGCGGCCGCGCTGATCCGCACGTTCGGCAGCATCGACGGCATCACCAGGGCCCTGGACCTGGGCCACGGCGGGTTCCCCCGCGGCACGAGGGACAAGCTCGAGCGGGCCAGGGGCTACCTGGACATCGCGCTGTCCGTCGTCCGGGTGGTCGACGATGCTCCGCTGCCCGCCGTGGACGGGCAGCTCCCGGCCGTGCCGCCCGATCCCGAACGGCTTAGGGAGCTTGGCGAGAAGTGGGGACTGGGCTCTTCGCTCACCCAGTTCCTCACGGCGGTGTGCCGGGCCTAGCATCAAACCGTGACGACCGACTCTTCCCCGACCACCGGCGACCTGTATCCCGCGGGCCGGGTGGACCTCGTGCGCGAGTCCGCCCGCGCGGCCGGGCTGGACGCCGTGCTCCTGACTCCGGGTCCCGACCTGCGGTACGTAACCGGGTACGACGCCAAGCAGCTGGAACGGCTGACCTGCCTGGCCATCCCGGCATACGGTGATCCGGCCCTGTTCGTGCCGCGCCTGGAGCTGCCCGCGGCGCAGGCGTCGCCGGCCTGCTCCTCGGCGTGGAGATAGTGCCCTGGGAGGAGACCGCCGACCCGTTCGGCATGGTCGCCGCCCGCCTGCCGAACGCCGGGACCGTCGGCCTGTCCGACCGGATGTGGGCGCTGTTCGTGCTGAGGTTCCGCGACACGCTGCCCGCCGCCCGGCTGGTGCTCGCCTCCGGCGCGCTGCGCCCGCTGCGGGTCAGGAAGACCACCGCCGAGGTCGCCGCCCTCCGCGAGGCGGGCGCCGCCATCGACCGCGTGCACGCGCGCGTCCCTGAGTGGCTGCGGTCCGGGCTGACCGAACGCGCGGTGGGCTCGGTCATCACCGAGGCCATCCTCGCCGAGGGGCACGCCACGGTGGACTTCGTGATCGTGGCCTCCGGCCCCAACGCCGCGAGCCCTCACCATGACGTGTCCGACCGGGTCCTGGCCGCCGGCGATGTCGTCGTCGTGGACATCGGCGGCACGATGCCCTCCGGGTACTGCTCGGACAGCACCCGGACGTACGCGATTGGCGAGCCGCCCGCGGAGTTCACCGACTACTACAAGGTCCTGCTCGACGCCCAGGAGGCGGCGTGCGCGACCGTGCGCCCGGGCGTCACCGCCGAGTCGGTTGACGCGGCCGCGCGCGAGCCGATCACCTCGGCCGGCTACGGCGCGGCGTTCTTCCACCGGACCGGCCACGGGATCGGGCTGGAAACGCACGAAGACCCGTACATCGTGGCCGGCAACGCCGAGGTGCTCGAGCCCGGCATGGCGTTCTCGGTCGAACCGGGGATCTACCCCGGTCCGCACGGCGCGCGCATCGAGGACATCGTCGTGTGCACCCCGGATGGGTACGAGCGGCTCAACCACTCCCCGCGCGAACTGCTCGTCGTCGGCTAGGTGCTGTGCTGCTGGCCTAGCTCACCCCCAGCGAGGGACGGCGAAGACGTGGGAGCGGTTCTGCCGGGACATGCTGCTCTACTCGTCGTATCTCGTGAGGGTAGTAAGTTCCCCGTCAAGGGGAGCGACATTCATCGTGATTTTCCCGTCAGTGGTGGCCGTGAAGATCTCTACTTGCCAGGGCCCGGGCACGCAGGCCCCTTTGCTGTTCGGGACCCAGGCCTGTAGCCGCCCGGAATAGACGCCCTGATCTGGTGTCTCTGGGAAGTAGGCGATCTCTACCCCTGAAGGGATAGTGCATGATGAACCATCAAGGTCTGGAAAGGGGATGAGGCTTATCGACGTCATCTTGTAATCCCCGCCGGACTTGGTGATGCCTACTGTGAAAGCCCCAGGCTGCTGCGGTCCTGCGCCTACACCGGTCGTCATGCCGACCCATGTACCGGTAAGTCCCCCGGTACTCGCTACGGTACTCACTGCGGATGGCGTCGTGGCCGGGGCGCTAGGTGTTGCGCTGCCTGGCGAGGCAACAGGCGAGGACGGAGCCGTAGACGGCTGCGACAGCGTGCTTCCGGCTCTTATAAGGGTGACCGCGTCCGTCAGTGCCATCTTGTTAGCGGAAAGCACCCCCAGGGTGGCCGGATACGTATCGGAGTACCCGCAGGTATTCGTATACCAGTACTTCTCGCTGCCCTGGTAGATAGCGGGACCATTGCCGTCCGTGGAGGATGTGGAGAATGTGGCCTCTTCGGTGCCGGGCGGCAGGGAGCATCCGTTTGGCAGGCCGCCGACCAGCTTCAGCGCGGTATTCGTCGTCAGGATGTACTGGCCGTCCGACTCGGTGATGGAATATTGGCCGTACACGTCGGCGGGGTCTGAGGTAGAGACCGCATTCCATATCCCCAGCGGGATTGCCGTAGCCGCTGGACTCGGACTCGGTACGACTGCTGGCGCACTCGCGCTGCTCGGTGTGTGCGCCGCAGCCGAGTGCGGCTGGACTCCCGGTTGCACGTGCGCCGCCGAGCAGCCTGCGCTGGCGAGCACCGCCGCGAACGCGGCCAGCACAGCGATGATAAATGTGCTCTTCCTCATAAAACCCCCCAGACCTGGCCGACCTGACCTCGGTCACCCCGCAGCCTATCCCGCGCGGCAGACCCCTGTCCATCGGCACGTTATGATGCTCCAGCACACGTAAAAACAAGAATCCGAAAACAGGAACAGCTTCGACGGGTGAGATCGGCCCCATGGTGACCGGACCACCACGGCCGAGACCTGGGAAGTGACTCAGCGCACCGACCTGCTCGCGGCCCCGGCCAGTCCAGCGCAACCTCTGGTGATCGAGGCCACGTTCATGGTCCGACACGCTGCTGCGAGCATGGCCGGCAAGGCGCGGAGGTTCGGGGCTTGTGGCACACAGGAGGCACCCAGACGGCGGTGGCGTCGGTGGTGATGTTAGCCGGGCTGGGCGATGGACAAGTCGGCGTCGAGCATGCCGCTGAGCGCGCGCCACAACTGGTTGTCGGGGACCTGTCCGGAGTTCTCCTGCAGGTTCGCGACCTCGAGCTGCGGGGCCGGCTGGTCGGTCGGGGAAGAACCGGACGGGTAGGTGAGCACGAAGGGTTTAGAGAGGTCGGTGTCAGAGCCGTTGATCAGCGGGACGAAGGAGCCGGTGATCAACGCCGAGGAGTCCACGATCCAGACGGTCTGGCCGCTTGAGCCGCAGGGCTGGAGGCTAACCTTCTCCCCTGTGGTCGCAGGTGCCGCGACGCCGACGCACTGGCCGGTTAGAGAGCCGCCGGGCGTGTACTGGAGCTCGAACGCGGTATCGCCGCCGTAGTTCTGGTTCAACAGCGCGCTGACCAGATCGGCTTGGAAGAACTCATTGACCGTGGCCTGCAGGACGATGGTGAAGTCTTCCCCTGGGTCCGTGCTGCTGATGCCGGACAGGATGACGGGCGTGCCGGTGGACTCACCCTGGTCGAACGCGTCGATGACGAAGCTCGGGTTATTCCGGGTGGCGGGTATGCCGCCGTAGAGCTCAACGCAGCTCTGGCCGCATTGCGGCGTGGCCGCGTTCGCCGGGGGCGTAGCGGCCATGGCAGCACCGCCGACGACGGCCAGCGTCGCGCCGGCCGCAGCGACCGTGCTCTTGACAGACATGATCAGGTTCCTCCCCCTGCGATTCAGCGGGCGGGCTTACCTCTCGGGGGGGCCGGGGGATCCCGGCGGGTCGATGCGGCCCTGGTTCTCGGCCAGGAACCGCTCGAACTGGGCGGCGAGCTCATCGGCGGTGGGCATGGTCTCGCCGTCGGCCAGCAGGCCGGCGCCCAGGTCGGCGTCACCTCCCTGGGCCAGCATGGCCTGGGCCACGGTGTCGTACTGCTGCTCGAGCGCGCGGACCAGCTCGCCGACCTCCGCGGACTCGGCGACCTGGCGTTCGATGGCCTCGTTGATCCGGTCCGATGCCTCGCGGAGCTCGGCGTCGGGGATGTCGAGCCCGGTCACCTGGATCACGGAGCCGAGCAGGGCCAGCGCCGCCGGAGGATAAAGGGTCTGGGCCAGGTAGTGCGGCACCTGCACGGCGAATCCGAGTGCGTCCCGCCCGGCCTCGCCGAACCGGAACTCCAGCAGGGCAGGCGCGCTGCCGGGCACCTGGATGCGGGTGGGCAGCCGCTGGTGCCCGGTGACCAGGCCTTCGCGGGTCGCGTGCGCGATCACCCCGAGCGGCCGCGTATGCGGCATCCCGGCCGGGATGCCGAGGAAGCCGATCGCCGGGCCGGTCTCCAGGCGCGTGCAGAGACTCAGCATGGCCTCGGTGAACAGCGTCCACTCGTGATCGGGTTCGGGTCCCATCAGCAGCAAGAAGGGCCGCCCGGCCGCGTCGTGCAGCCGGTGAAGGACCAGCTCAGGTACCTCGTAGCTCTCCCAGCGGCTGTTGTCGTAGGTCATCAGCGGGCGCCGGGACCGGTAGTCGATGAGCCGGTCGACGTCGAACCGCGCCACGGTCTCATGAGGGAAACTCCGCAGCACGTGCTCGGCAAGCAGGCGGCCCGCGTTCCCCGCGTCGATGAAGCCCTCGAGGTAGTGCAGCATCGGCGCATTCGCGATATCGGGCGCGGCGGGACCGAGTTCGTAGAGTTCCTCCGGATTCCGCTGCACCCTTACAGTTTCTCACGGCCCGGCGGCTGCTGCCGCCCGCCGGTACCCGGGCGGGCGCGGCTGCCCCGGCGAGGGTCCTAACGTCGCCGCGCCAGGAGCGCTAACGTGACCACGTGGAGGACATTGACCGCAAGATCGTGTCGCTGCTGGCCCGCAGCGGCCGGATGAGCTTCACCGAGCTGGCCAGGCAGGCCGGGCTCTCGGTGTCAGCCGTGCATCAGCGCGTGCGCAGGCTCGAGCAGGACGGCGTGATCAAGGGTTATGTCGCGGTGTTCAACCCGGATGATGTCGGCCTGCCGCTGACGGCCTTCGTTTCCATCAAGCCGTTTGACGCCGCGGCGCCTGATGACCTGCCGCAGCGGCTAGAGCACCTGGCCGCGATCGAGGCGTGTCACAGCGTGGCGGGAGATGAGAATTACATCCTCAAGGTGCGGGTCCGCTCGCCGTTCGCGCTCGAGGAGCTGCTCAATCAGATCCGCACCCTGGGCGGAGTCTCGACCCGCACCACGGTGGTACTCAGCACCCCGTACGAGAACCGCCCGCCCGACCTGTGAACCGGGGGGCCTACGACCAGCCCGGGGTCCTCGGATCCTAGCCGACGCTGAAGACCTGGGCCGCGGGTAGGCCCTCGACGCGAGTCCCGCGGGGCGCTATCGCCGCGGTGCCGTGGTAGGCGCTTATCGCGGCCGTGAGCTGATCGGTCGGCGCCGCCACGATGGTGGCCCCGGCGATGAGGGCGAGGTCGAGCAGCAGGGTATAGGCGTCAGGTTCGCCGCACGGCGGCGCGGCCACTACCACGTCCCAGCGGGTCAGCCTGGGCCCGCCGGCCAGGGTGAGCCCGGCCAGGTCAGAGATCGGCACCGGGCCCTGCCGTGCCGTTCCCGGGTCCCGGTCGGCGCTGCCGTTCTCCTGCCGCCGCGGTTGTTCCGCCGCGTCGAGCAGGTCGCCGAACGGGGTCGTCGCCGCGGCCTCGCCGAACGCGAATACCTGGCGCACCCAGCTCCGCTCCGCGGCCTCGATGGCGAGTTCGGCCAGCGGGGCCGAGGTGATCAGCAGCCTGGCCCGGCAGGCGTTGAGCTGGGCGGCAATGTCGGCCGTGGTGGCCGCGGGGCGGATGGGCCAGGCGGCGGCGCCGGCCGCGCGCACGGCGTGGACCGCCACCGCGTGGCTGGCCGCGTCCGCGACGAAGATGCCGACCGCATCGTCGTCCCGCACGCCGCGCCTGCCGAGCCCGTGGGCCGCCGCGCGCACCGTGCGCGCGAACTGGGGCCACGTGGTCACGGTGCCGTCGGCGGCGTCGATGAGGGCGGCTCCGTAGCCTGCCCCGTCCGCCAGCCGGAGGATGTGCCCGGTAATCGCCCGGTGCGACCCGCCCGCGCTCGGAGCATCCAGTTCCGCCTCGATGCTCGCCACGGCACTGACGCCGAACTCCACCAGAACCTCCCGCCTGAGTGCATGACGGGCGGGTCCAGGCGTGGAGCCGGGACCCGCCCGGCCGCCGCAGCCGGCTGGCCCGGTTCCCACCCCCCCTTGGGAACCGGTGGCGCCAGGCTCGGGTCCCGGCACCGCCTGCGTGAGCGACCATTGCACGCTATGCCGGCGGGGCCTATGTACACATGCGCCGAACTGTGCATTCTGGTGTGCATCTTGTGGCGCGGGCGATCCACTTCGGATCAGCGGGGCGGCTCGTGGCGCGCGGCCCATGAGGCAACTTGTGCACGCTTGCTGAAACCGAGCTTGTTGAGGATGTTCGCCACGTGGCGCGCCGCGGTCGCCGGGCTGATCACCAGTTCGTCGGCGATCTCCTTGTTTGTCAGGCCCCGGGCGATCAGGAGAACGATCTCGGCTTCCCGCTGGGTAAGTGGCGAGGCGGCCCTGGCCAGGTGAGATCCGTCCGCGTCGTTACGCGACGTCGACACGGCCGCCAGCCGCGCCGGGTTGGTCCAGGCGGGCTCTTTCGGCTCCGCCGACCCGGCGGGCGCCGCGGGCCCGGGGCCGGGACCGGACCTGTCGGCCTGCGCGGCGAACGCGTACCCAGTGGCCTGCTCGACGGTCATCTCGCGCCCCGCCGCGAACAGGGCGGCGGCGGTGGCCGCCCCGAGCCCGTCACGGGCCAGCTCGAGCACTTCTTCCACCTTGGAGCCGAGGCCGGCCGGGTGTCCGAGGGATTCGCGCAGCTGGCAGGCGGCTCCGGCCAGGCGGGCGGCCCGCTCGGGCTGCTGCCGGGCCGCCGCGAGCGTCGCGAACGCCTCAAGCCCGCGGGCGATGCCGAGCCGCTGCCCGGACGCCTGGTTCAGCCGCAGAGCTTCGGCCAGCCTGTCCTCGGCCAGGTCAAGGTCGCCGCGGCTCAGCGCGATCCAGCCGACTCCGGCCAGGCAGCGGGCTATCTCGGGCCGTGCGTCCAGCTCGCGGAAGATCTCCGCGGCGTCCTCGAAGTGCTGCACCGCCAGGTCGGCGTCGCCGCGGGCCCGAGCGACGGTGCCCAGCCCGTACTGGACCTGGGCCACCCCCCAGCGGACGTTATCGCTGAGTACGTCGAGCGCGGCTTCGTACGACCGCTGCGCCGACTTCAGCTTGCCCTGGCGGACCGCGATCGCGGCCCTGGCGGCCAGCGTGAGCCCCGTCTCCCAGTCGTTGCCCGCCGCCTCGGCCGCGGTGACGGCCTCGTCGATAAGCGCGGTGGCGTCGCCGACCCGGCCCGCCCGCAGGGCGGCCTGGCCGAGGACCCGCAGCGCGGTCGGCACGGTGACGTCATCGCCGCACGCCCGGCTCAGCTCCAGGCCCTGCTGCGCGCTGCGGAGCAGCACGTCGTACTCCTGCAGGTCGAAGGCGATGTCCGCGCGGCCGGCCAGCACCCGTCCCCGCACGCGGGGAGAAACGTCGCTGGCATCGGCGGCCAGGAACCGGTCGAACCAGGAGGCCGCCTCGCGCTGGTCGCCGTGCGGGACCCACATGTTCCGCAGCCCGGTGCAGAGCCGCAGTCCCTCGTCGGTGTGGCCGTGCGCCAGGCACGTGGCCAGCGCGATCCGGAAGTTGCCGTACTCGACGATGCCGCGGCGGAAGATGGCCAGGCGCACCGGCCAGGGCGGTGCACCGCGGCGGAACATCTTGTCGGCGGTCTTCTCGACCAGCGTGAGCACGCAGTCACGATGCCGCAGGGCCAGCGCGTCCTGCTCGCCCGCGGCGGCGAGCCGCTCGGCGGCGTACTCCCTGATCGTGTCGAGCAGCCGGTACCTGGCGTCTCCGGCGGCCTCGCCGTCCAGCACCACGAGCGACTTGTCGATAAGGGAGATGAGCAGGCCAAGCACCGCGTCGGCCGGGATGAGGTCGTCGGAGCACACCTGCTCGGCCATGTCCAGGTTCCAGCCGGAGAACACGGCCAGCCGGCGCAGCAGTGTCTGCTCCGGCTCGTCGAGCAGCTCGTAGCTCCAGTCCACGGTGGCCCGCAGCGTCTGCTGCCTGGGCGGCGCGGTCCGGTCGCCCGAGTCGAGCAGCTGGAACCGGTCGCGCAGCCGGTCGGCGATCTGCTCGACCGACAGCGCCCGCACCCGCGCCGCGGACAGCTCGATGCCCAGCGGGATGCCGTCCAGCGTCCGGCACAGTCGGGCCACCGGCGCCGCGTTCTCCTCGGTCAGGGTGAAACCGGGCCTGGCGCCCGCCGCCCGCGCCGCGAAGAGCCGGACGGCCTCATGCGCAGTCACGTCCGCGGCGACGGCGCCCTCGGGCGGCAGGTCTAGCGGCGGCACCCGCCAGACGGTCTCGCCGCGGACTCGCAGCGGCTCGCGGCTCGTGGCGATGATCCGCAGCCACGGGCACCGCGCCAGCAGCAGCTGCACGAGCGTGGCGCAGTCGCTGACCTGGTGCTCGCAGGTGTCGAGCACCAGCAGCAGGTGCCGCGAGCGCAGGGCCTCGGCCAGCGTGTGCGCGAGCGGTACGCCCTGCTCCTCGCGTACGCCGATCGTGGCGGCAACCAGGTCGGCCGTCTGCCCGTGCCAGTCGGCCAGCTCGACCAGCCACGCCTCGTCGAGGCCGATCCCGTCGGCCGCACCGTCCGTGTCGATCACGTCACGCGCGAGCCGGACCGCGAGCCTGGTCTTGCCGATGCCACCGGGGCCGCTCAGCGTCAGCACCCGAACCTCACCGAGGAGCCTGGCCAGCTCGGCTAGGTCGCGCTCGCGCCCGATGAAGCTGTTCGGCTCTGCGGGCAGGTTACCGCTGAGCAAAGCGGTGGCCGAATGCATGGCTCCTCTGGGTTCACGCTGTTGAAATGAGCAACAAGCTGACTCCAAACCTACCCTGTTCGCCCGCAGCGTAGGGGTCAGTATTCGGCGTCCACGAAAACCGGGATGGACTCGGTGTACCGAACTCGCCCGTAATACATCACTTTGACCAGCGCCCACCACCGCGCCCCCGGCCGGGCGGTCTGCGGCGCGGCGACGTCGAAGCGCAGCACCGCGGATGCCTGCGGCGTCAGGCTGAACCCCTGCGTCCGCGGGCCGAGCATGTCCCAGGTGCCGAACGGCGAGACCAGCTGCGCCTCGCCGTGAAGCTCGGACGCCAGGGCGCTGGTGATGCTGACCTGCAGCTCTCCCCGCCCGCCCGGGGTCACTCGCACCTCGGGCGTCAGCAAGGCCACCTCCACCTCGCCCGCGGTCGCGGCGTAGTCGGACTGCATCCGCTCGAGCGCATCTTCAGGTGGCAGCGACGGGTCAGGCCAGCGGCGCTCGCCGACCGCGACCATGGCCGTGTCCTCCAGGAGGTGGCCGAGCCCGTCCCCGATCCGCGCCGCGACGAAATAGCGTCCTGCGGCGGTACCCGGTTCGGCCCGAACGGCCAGGTCCCAGGCCGCGTACCCGCCGGGCGCCAGCTCGTAGCGCAGGTCCCGCGGGGCGGTGACGGTGAGCCCGTCGGGCACGACCAGTTCCACCGTCCCGGCGGCCGGCTCGGCCCCGCAACCGACGGTCAGCGTGAGCGCCGCGGTGTCGCCCAGGTCCGTGAGGGTGACCCTGGTGGGGGAGAAGTGGGCCGCGACCGGGACGTTCCCGGCCGCGCCGGCCCCTTCCCGTGCAGCCAGTACCGCGCGTGAATCGGCTCGACCGGTTCGGCGGACGGCGCCGTTCCGCGGCCTGCCGGCGCCTGGCGCGGACGCGTCCGCGCGACCAGGGTCACCGTACCGAAAGCCGGCATGTCGACACCGATGCTGCCGTCAGCCGGATCGCTGACCGGCAGGGCCGCACCGTCCGACTCCTCGAGCAGGTCGGTGAGCCACGCCTGCGTGACCCCGGCGGCAGGGTCGGCCAGCCGGACCCGCGCGGTCGTGGCCTGCCCGCTGGTCTCCCGCAGGCGGATGGTGACCTCATCCGCGCCGTCGGCCGGGGTCCGGCCCGAGGCGAGCGGGTTGCCGCGCGGCTTGAGCGCGTTGAGCGTGACCGTGGCCGGTTCCACCGTCAGCAGGCCGGCTCCGGCCATCTCCGGCGCGCCGCCCGCCGCCACCGCGATCAGGTCGTGGTTGTAGTCCTCGGCGCTGGCGGCGAATCCGGCGGCCCGCCAGTCGCCCGCCCCCGAGGTGAGCGCGTACTCGAACGTGTGGCTCCAGTGCTGCCAGGCGAAACTGCTGCCGTCCGGCGCGGTGCGGCGGTCGCCGTCGATCCATATCCCGGACGGCCAGGCGCTGCAGGAGCGCATCAGCGACACGTGCAGCGTGCCGTCCGGCGTGACCACGCAGCCGGGCGTGCCCCGGTTCAGCACCGCGACCGACCGGTCCGCGAGCGGCACGGACACCGCAGCCCCGGCCGGTTCGGCCGCGTCATCGCCTTCGACCTGGTCACCGGCGTCGATCAGGGCGTCCGCCAGGTCCTCGGCCAGGGCCGCGGTCGCCGCGGCCAGCTCGCCGGGACCGGTGCCCGCCACGATCAGCACCGGCAGGTCCGTCGCCCCGCGCAGGTCGGGATCCGGCCCGAAGGCGTCCTCCCGGCTGCGCCCGCCCGGCACCCACAGCCGCGCCATCCCGCCGCCGGCCCGCGCGGACAGCCTGGCCGCCAGCGCCTTCGCGTAGCCGGGCCCGGTACCTGACAGCACCTCGGCGGTGAACGTGTTCGCGTCGGGCCCGCCGACCGCGATCCTGGCGTCGGGCAGGTTGGAGTCGGCGTCGTTCGCGCCGTACCTGGGCCCGTCGGCCTGGCTGGTCGTCGCGGTCACCCCGGCCGCCGCCAGCGCGGCCACCAGGTCACGTACCTGTTCGCGCATGCCGTCCGGGTCGTCCGGGCAGACGATCTCGGCGACGCCGATCGCCTCCGTCAGCCCGGCAGGACCGCTGGTGCGCACCCGCGCCACCGAGCTCAGGCCGAACCACTGCTGGGCGGCGCAGTCCCGCGTGTACCAGTGATCCTTGGAGTCCACGTCCGTCACGCCGAACGAGCGGCCGATCACCGCGGTCGCGGTCTGGTACACCGGCAGCCCGCCGGGGACGTCGGCCGGGAAGCGGACACGGAGCAGCCGGTCATGCCCGCCAAACTCGTCGACGTGGGTGCGGAACTCGACCCGGTCCGCGTCTTCCCACAGCAGGCTCTCCTGGGTGACCTCGAACCCGCCGAGGGTGTACGACGCCACCAGCCGCGCGCCGATCGGGCACCGTTCCTGCCGCACCCGGGCCGGCACCGACGCCGATCCCAGCCCCGGCCCCTTCGGCGACAGGTGCCAGGGTCCCTCGTTGTGCTTGGGGTGCTGCGCGTACTCGTCCTGGATGACCAGCTCGTTGCCCGGTCCGGTCAGCAGGTCGGCGCGGAGGCGCTTGTCGGTGACGCGGACCGTCCCGCCGCGCGCCGGATCCGCGGTGACCCGGTAGATGCCGTTCTCGATGGTGTTCGGCGCCGGGAAGGCGTCCTCGCGCCATCCGCTGGCCGCCTCGCCTGCCGGGTCCGCGGGAACCAGCCGGTACGCCTGGAACCCCAGCGCCGGCACGCCGCGGACTCCCAGCGTGAGCGTCACCTCGGCGAGCGAGGAGTCCGGCCGGCGCCGGACCCCCTCGGCGAGGCATCGCACCTGCTGCCCGGAGGCGTCCAGGACCTCCAGCCACCGCGTTCCGTCGTCGGGCACCTGCACCGTGACCCGCGCCACCCCGTCGCGCGGGCGGGCCAGCCCATTGAACACGCTGACCGTCAGGCCGGGACCGTCCTGCTCTCCGGCCAGGTAGGAGACGGCATCGTGCCGCGCGGCCGAGCCGAGCTCCCAGGCCTCACGCCAGCCGCCCAGCAGGTCCAGGTACACCTGGTCGGATTCCACCCCGGTGATGCCGTCGTGGTGCGCGCCGAAGGCCAGCATCCGCCACGCCTTGTCCAGCGCCGCGTGCGGGAACGGCGCCCCGGCCAGCCAGGCCAACGTCGCCAGCCGCTCGGCCTCAAGGACGACGGTCTCGATCGCCCGCTGCCCCTGCTTGGTGTCGATGCAGGACACGTCCTTGCCGGTGTAGATCGGGTTCATGTCCCTGGTCTGCGGCGTGATCCAGGCGCCCGTCCGGTCCCCGCTGCCCGCCTCGGCGCGGACGGCGGCGAAGAACTCGCTGGGCACGGCCGTGGTGAACCGCGGCCACACGTACCGCTGGTTCCAGCTCCGGTGGATGTCCGTCACCCACCGGGCCGGGATGACGTGGTCCACGCCGACCGGCAGCATGACGTTGCGGGTGGCGGCGACCTGAGCGAGCGCGCGGAACTGCCCGTAGGCCTCCAGTTCGGCGGCCTGCAGGTCCGGTAGCGAGTTCAGCCGCCAGCCCGCGCCGTAGTGGTGCGCCATGTAGTGCGTGAGCAGCCCCTGGCCATCCGGCGAAATCCACTCGAACTCGGTCCTGAACTGCATCCGCCCGATGCCGCCCTCGACCCCGCGCGGGCCCCACTGGTGGAACGGCCCCCTGGCCCAGGCCGAGGCGGTCAGGCCCGCCGCCGCCATCAGGCCCGGATACCCCGGGTCATGCCCGAAGACGTCAAGCATCCACGAGACCTTCGGGTCCCCGCCGAAGACGTCCCGCTGGAACCCGATCCCGGTCACCGCGTTGCGGATGATGGCCTCGGCGCAGATCAGGGTGGTGCTCGGCTCGTTGTAGTTCCCGCCGACGATCTCCACCCGGCCTTCGGCCATCAGCCGGCGCAGGTCCTGCCTGTCCTGCGGGTACGCGTCGAAGTACGGCTTGAGGTAGTCGATCTCGGCCAGCACGAACTTGTAGTCCCCGTCCTTCCTGGCCTTGTCCAGGTGCGCGCCGACCAGGTCGAAGGCGGACCTCATGTCGGGCAGGTTGCCGTTCTCGTCAGGCAGGCTGAGCTTCGCCTCGGTGAACTGGCCCTGCGTGTTCCACCACACCGGGTCGTAGTGGAAGTGGCTGACCATCCACATCGTCCAGCCAGGCTCGGCGGCGGTGATGTCAGCCTCGGTCTCGGCGCGCCCCGAGGAGGTCTCGACCGCCACCGTGACCCGCCGCGTGCTCCCGGGCTGATAGGGAGCGGAGAATTCCACCGGGACCTCGAAGGTCTCCTGTTCTCCCTGGCTCATCCCCGTGATGCCGAACGGCCCGTGGTTCCTCACCCCGGGCCCCTGCACGTGCACCTCGGCCGCCGTGTCCGTGGCGCTGCCGGGCCCGTCATTGACCACCGTGACCCGGATGACCTGCAGCGGGCGCTGCGCGGTCCCTACGAACAGGTCAGTCGATTCAACGCCAGCGATCCGCATATTTTGATGCTAGTCGGGGAGGACGGTGCTGGCCCGGGGGGACGACCCCCCGGATCCCCCCGAGCTTGGGGGGAAGCCTTTCCCCCCAAACCCCCTCGGCCCCCCTCACGGGGGGACTGCCCGCTCCTCATACCCTCCGCGCGCACCTCTCCTTCGGGAGCCGGCGGCCAGGCGTCGCGCGAAGGAGCGGGCGGCGGCAGCGGGATCGTCGGCCTCGGTGATGGCGCGGACCACCACCACGCGGGTCGCGCCGGCGGCGAGCACCTCGTCGAGCCGCGCCAGGCTGATCCCGCCGATCGCGAACCAGGGCCGCGCGGGCTCGGCCCGCGCCACGTGGGCCAGCAGGCCGGTACCGGTGGACGGGCGGCCTGGCTTGGTCGGCGTGGCCCAGACCGGCCCGGCGCAGAAGTAGTCGACGCCCGGCTCGCCGGCCGCCGCGTCGGCCTGGGCGGGGCTGTGACTGCTCCGCCCGATCAGCGGCCCGGCGCCGAGAATCTCCCGCGCCACGGGGACCGGCAGGTCGTCCTGGCCCAGGTGGAGCACGTCGGCGCCGGACGCGAGCGCCACGTCCGCCCGGTCGTTCACCGCCAGCAGCCGGCCATGCCGCCGGCACGCGTCGGCGAACACCTCGAGCAGCCCGAGTTCCTCGCGCGCCTCCAGGCCCTTCTCCCTGAGCTGCACGATGTCCACCCCGGCGCCCAGTACGGCGTCGAGGAACTGGCCCAGGTCACCCTGCGCGCGCCGGGCGTCGGTACACAGATAGAGCCGCGCGTCGCCCAGCCGCTCCCGCAGGTCGCGTGTCATCCCGCCATCCAATCACCTGTCCGGAAACGGCTTGCCACCTCCATTACCCGCCCGGGAGCGGCTTCCGGTCCTGCCCAGGTGCGGCTCCTGTCCCACCACCTGCCCGGGAGCGGCCTCCCATCCCCACCACCTGCCCGGAAGCACCCTCACGGGTGATATAGGCTAACAACTGACCACGGGAGCCCAAACGGGCTGAGAGGGAGGCCAGGCGCCTCCGACCGTCGCACCTGATCCGGGTAATGCCGGCGAAGGGAGTGCTCTTTGGCCGAGACCGCAGATGTGATCGTCGCGGGCGGCGGCGTCATCGGGACCGCGATCGCCTGGCGGGCGGCCGCCGCCGGGCTCGATGTCGTCCTGGCCGATCCGGACCAGGGCGACGGAGCCTCCCTGGTGGCCGCCGGGATGCTGGCGCCGGTCTCCGAGAGCCTGTTCGGCGAGGGGGCACTCCTGCGGCTCAACCTGCTCGCGGTCGGGCGGTTCGGGTCCTTCGCGGGCGAGCTCGAGGCGCTGACGGGCCACCAGATCGGGCTGCGCCGCGAGGGCACGCTGGCCATCGCGTACGACCCGGGCGACCAGGCGGCGCTGGCGCGGCTGACCGTCTTCCGCCGGTCGGCCGGGCTGGAGGCCCGGGAACTGGATGCTCGCACCTGCCGCCAGCTGGAGCCGTTCCTCGCCCCGGACGTGCGCGCCGGCGTGCTGTTCCCCGGCGACTGGTCGGTCGACAACCGGCGGTACGCCGCCGCGCTGCGCGAGGCGGTGCGGATGGTGAAGGTGCGGACCATCCGGGACCGCGTGCTCGAGGTACGCACCCGCGACGGGCGGGCGGTGGGCGTACGGCTTGCCGACGGCGGGGACGTCGATTCGGGTGTGGTGGTCGTGGCCGCCGGGTACTGGACCGGCTTGATCGCGGGACTGCCTGAAACCGTTCGCGCCGCGGTCCGTCCCGTGAAGGGGCAGCTGCTGCGCCTGCGCCACCCCGCGGGCCTGCCGCCCGTCCTGACCCACTCGGTCCGAGCCATCGTCCGCGGCGTCGATGTCTACCTGGTGCCCCGCGCCGACGGCGAGCTGATCGTGGGCGCCACCCAGGAAGAGCGCGGCCCGGACCAGACGGTGACCGCGGGCGCCGTCCATGACCTGCTGCACGACGCGATGAGCGTCCTCCCCGTGACCAGCGAGCTGATCCTGGCCGAGACCTGCGCGGGCCTGCGCCCGGGTACCCCGGACAACGGCCCGATCCTCGGCTGGTCCGGCCCGGACGGGCTGCTCGTGGCCACCGGGCACTACCGCAACGGGATCCTGATGTCACCGGTGACCGCGGACGCCGCCGCGGCCCTGCTCACCGGTCAACCGCCTGCCCCGGAATGGGCGCCGTTCACCCCCGGGCGGTTCACCGGAGGGGAGGGATCCCGGTGACGTTGCAGGTGAAGCTCAACGGAGAGCCGCGAGAGATGCCAGAAGGGACCACCGTGGCGCAGGCCGTGGCCGAGCTGACGGCTCTCGGTACCGGCGTCGCGGCCGCCGTCAACGGCGACGTCGTGCCGCGCGGCTCGTGGGCCGGCACGCTGCTTCGGCCCGGCGACCAGGTCGAGGTCGTCACGGCGGTCCAGGGAGGATGAGAGAGGATGACATGAGCGATACGGAAGTGCTGAGCCCGGCGGCGGTGGCCCCGGAGGCTGCCTCGTGGATGCTGGCCGGGCGCGAGCTGAGTTCCAGGCTCATCGTCGGGACCGGGGGAGTGCAGAGCCTGGAGGTGCTGAGGCGCGTGCTCGACGCCTCGGGCACCGCGCTGGCCACCGTGGCCATGCGCAGGGTCACGCCCGCCGGCGACGGAGAAGGCTCGCTGATCGGCACCCTGCGGAGCTCGGGCGTGTACATCGTGCCGAACACAGCGGGCTGCCACACCGCGAGCGAGGCGCTTCTGGTAGCCAGGCTCGGCCGGGAGGCGCTGGGCACCGACTGGGTCAAGCTGGAGGTCGTAGCCGACGACCACACGCTGCTGCCCGACCCGGTGGAGCTGCTCGACGCGGCCCGGCTGCTGGTCGCCGACGGGTTCATCGTGCTCCCTTACACCAACGACGACCCGGTCCTCGCCCGGCACCTCGAGCGCGCGGGCTGCGCGGCGGTCATGCCGCTCGGCGCCCCGATCGGCTCCGGCCTCGGCGTCCGCAACCCGCACAACATTGCGATGATCATCGAGCAGGCCGGCGTCCCGGTCATCCTCGACGCCGGGATCGGGACCGCCAGCGACGCCGCCTTCGCTATGGAGCTGGGCTGCGACGCGGTCCTTATCGCCTCAGCCATCACCCGCGCGGCCGACCCCGCGCGGATGGCCGCCGCGATGCGGCTGGCGGTAGCCGCGGGATACGCGGCCAGGACCGCGGGCCGCATTCCCCGCCGGTGGCACGCCCAGGCCTCGAGCCCGGTGGCCGGCCTGCCGGAACTCCCGGCATGAGCAGTGCTGGCCGTGCTGGCCCCGGGGTTCCGCGGGTGCTGACGATCGCCTCCTCCGATTCCGGTGGCGGGGCGGGCATCCAGGCCGACCTCAAGGCGTTCGCCCGCTGCGGCGCGCACGGCATGTCGGCCATCGTCGCGCTCACCGCGCAGAACACCGTGGGCGTCACCGCCATCCACGAGCTGCCCCCGGAGTTCGTGCGGGCCCAGATCGACGCCGTCCTCGACGACATCGGCGCCGACGCCGCGAAGACCGGCATGCTGTTCTCCGCCCCGCTCATCGACGCGGTCGCCGGCGCGCTCGAGCCGCGGAACCTGCCCCTGGTCGTTGATCCCGTCATGGTGGCCAGCTCGGGCAGCACTCTGCTCCTGCCCGACGCGGTCGGGACCCTCGTCTCGCGGCTGTTCCCGCTGGCCACGGTCGTGACGCCCAACCTGCCCGAAGCCCAGGCGCTGACGAAGCTGGCCACCGAGGACCGCGCGGTCCTCGCCGAGCGCCTGGTCGCGATGGGCGCGCGGGCGGCCCTGGTCACCGGGGGCCACGGCGCCGAGCACGTCGATCACCTCTTCGACGGCTCGCACCACGTGCGCATCCCGGTCGCCCGCCATCGCGTCGCCGCCACGCACGGCGCCGGGTGCACCCACTCGGCCGTCCTCGCCGCCGGCCTGGCCGCAGGCCTGCCCCTGCCCGAGGCCGCCAGGCAGGCCTCGCTCCTGGCCGGGCAGGCGGTCGCCCACGGCCTAGCGGCCCTAGGCGCCGGCGAGGGCCCCGTCCACGTCCTGCACGAATTCACCGCCTGCCAAGCCGACGGCCCGGCTACCCGGCCGAGGGCCGGGTAGCCGGTTTAGCCTGAGGCTAGAGCCGCGCCGGGAGGGTCGGAGCCGCCGGACGGTTCCGTCAGGATCTGAGCCAGGTCAGGCCGGCCGGTCGTCGAGGCGGAAGCCGACCTTCAAGGTGACCTGGAAGTGGCAGGCCTCGTCGTCCTCGATGCGGCCCCGTATCCCGGCGACCTCGAACCAGTCGAGGTTGTGCAAGGTCTTCGAGGCGCGGACGACGGCTCCCCTGATGGCGTCGTCGATGCTCTCGGAGGAAGTGCCGACGATCTCGCTGATTGAGTAGATGTGGTCTGCCATCGATGATCCCTTCGTGTCGGTGGACGCCGCTACGGCGCTGGGACCGGCTCGGCGCGCTGCAGGTACTAGGCATCTGCGTCACCGTGACCGGGCTGACCCTGGTCAGCATGTCATTCCGGGTGATCTGACGACCCGTCAGCGGCCACCTGGTTCGCGGTCGGCGATTCGAGGGACCGCCGTTGGCCGGCCAGCTTGCGGAACTGCTGGACCGAGCACCCGGTCAGGACGGCCGGAGTGAGGGCCCGCGCCGAGGCGCTGCGGGGCAGGTTCAGCATCGGCCCGAGCTCACCGAAGTAGCCGCCCGGGCCGATCACCGTCAGGCGGTCCTCGCTGCCGTCGGCCAGGTCGCGGAGGATCTCGATCTCACCCGACTCGACCAGGTAGACCAGGTCGCTGGGGTCTCCCTGCCGGAAGAGGTACCGCCCTGCCTCGAGCGTGACCTCCCGGGGTTCCAGCTCGGCGATGGGCAGGATCGGGACGAGTTCGACGATCTTGTCGGCGAGCTGCGTGATGCGCTGGTCGTGCGTGGCGACCACGACAGTCCGCCCGGGAGAGGCGAGCGTCCGCAGCAGCCGCAGGATTCCCTCCACCTGGATGAAGTCGAGGTGCGCGGTGGGCTCGTCGGCCAGGATCAGCGGCGGGTCGTACACGAGGGCGCGGGCGATGGCCACCCGCTGCTGCTGCCCGCCGGACAGCTGGTCGGGCCGGTGATTGGCCCGCTCGTCGAGCCCGACCTGCGCCAGCAGGCCTGTGGCCTTCTCGCGTGCGACGCTTCGCCGGACCCCCGACAACCGCAGCGGGACCATGACGTTGGACAGCGCGTTCAGGCTGGGGATGAGGTTGAAGGCCTGGAACACCACGCCCACGGTGTGCCGGCGGTAGGCCGACAGGGCGGGTCCGCGCAGCGCGGTGACCTCCGTCTCGTTGAACCAGATGGAGCCGGAGGTCGGCTTGAGCAGGCCGGCGAGGCACGACAGCAGCGTCGTCTTGCCGCAGCCGGACGGCCCGAGCAGCACCACGAGCTGGCCGTCGTCGCAGTCGAACGAGAACCCGTTGAGCGGCCGGATCTTGTAACCGGCGCCGCTGAACTCCACCGTGAGGGTCTTGACGGACAGGGACACGTGCGTGAGTCACCCCCCGAACGCCGCGGCTGGATCGGCAGAGGTGGCGCGGCGCACGGCGACCAGACTCGACAGCAGCCCCACCACGATGGCGATCACCGGCAGCGTGGCGAAGGCGCTAGCTGGAATGACGACAGGCTGGGAGAAGAAGACGCCCAGGAAGTTGGCCACGATCGCCGCTAGGACGGCGGCGAGCAGGGTCACCACAACGGCCTGAATGGCCAGGCTCTCGAAGAGCAGCAGGGAAGAGGACCCCAGCGCCTTGAGCACGGCGAAGTCCCGTACCCGCTGGAGAGCCGACACGTAGAGCAGGGCGGCGATGATGATGGCGGCCACCGCCCACAAGAGGAACTTGAAGCTGTTGATCGATGCGACTGCCCCGGCCAGCGGCGTCAGGTTGTCGTGCTCGACTTCGGAGCTGGTCAGCACGGCGAGTCCGGCTGGCACCTGGGACGGGACGCCGCGGGTCAGCACCGCCGTGATGAGTGGCCTGCCCCCGAGGACGAGAGCCTGGGCGTCACGCAGGGGCATGAACACGATCGGACTGCCGGCCAGCATCGTGCGGTTTACCACCTGGCCGACCACGCGGAACGACATCGAACCCATGGTGATCTGACTGCCGACGGCCGCACCAGTCCGGGTGTCGGCCACTACCTGGCCCGGTCCCGACAGCGCCTGGCCGGATGTCACCGCGGGATCCCCTATATTCCCCAGTTCCACGCCGAAGACCAGAACCGTCTTGCTATGACCGTTTATGCGCGCGACCTGCGTGGGCAACACGGCCAGCCCGGCCGCCCTGGTCACTCCGGGAGACCGAGAGATGACTGTCACATCGGCCTGGGGAAAGAGCTGCCCATTGGAGATGAGCCCGTGGGCATTGCCACTCAGTACCCAGCTATCGGCGCCAATTCCGCCTATCGTCCAGTTAATCTCTGCGCTGAATCCGGCGGCGAGTCCTGTCATGGCCAGCGCCATGGCGAATACCACTCCAGCTCCCACTATGGCAATAAGGAATTGCCGATAACGGTATATCAGATCAGAGAACGTAACCCCCCACATAAACGGGGAGTGTAACAGTTCGCGCAACTGCCGCATAGAGCGGCATTGCACCCCTCACGCGGTCGGTGGCCGGCGGTCTGGCGGTGGTCATAGTGCGGTCCCAGCGCTCCACCCACTCGGCGTCGGCGAAGCTGCCGCGCTTGAGCGCCTGCGCCACTGCAATCGTGGTGCGCAGGTACGTCCCGAGGAAGTACTGCCGCTGGTCGCCTTCGGCCCGGAGCAACTCGAGCATGGCGGTCATCCTGGCGATCAGCTCGTCTATCACATAGTAATTATGACCAGTGCATTTGTGCTGGTCGCGGGATAGTGTTAGTCCATCTACCCTGTGCTGGCAAACGTGTGCTGGGGAGCGAGATGAGCCATGCCTGACCGGCCGGCCACCCTGCGGGATGTGGCGGCCGCGGCGCGCGTCCACCCGGCGACCGCTTCGCGCGCGCTCAATCCGGAGACCCGCATCCTGGTCAGTGAGGACACCGCGCGCCGGGTCACCGCCGCCGCGGCCAGGCTGGGCTACCGGCCGAACCCGGTCGCCCGCAGCCTGCGGACCCGCCGCTCGCACACCGTCGGGGTGCTGATTCCCGACCTGAACAACCCGTTGTTCCCGCCGATCGTGCGCGGCCTGGAGGACAAGCTCGCCGCGGCCGGGTACGTGGCCCTGATCGGCAACACCGACGCCGACGCGAACCGGGAACGCATCATCTTCGAGCAGATGCGGGCGCGTCACGTCGACGGTTTCGTGCTCGCGACCGCCACCCTGCACGACCAGCTCCTCGCCGAGGCGGCGGCCGCGGACCTGCCCGTCGTCCTGATGAACCGGCTGTCGCAGGACTACAGCTTTCCCTCGGTCTCCGTCGACAACGAGCAGGGCGCCCGGATGGCGGTCTCCCACCTGGCCAGGCTCGGCCATACCCGCATCGCGCACATCGCGGGCCCGCAAGAGGCGTCCACCGGCGTCAGCCGGCTGCGCGGCTTCAGGGACGGCCTGGCCGCCCACGGTCTCGAGGTCCACGAGGACCTGATCGCCTACGCCGACCGGTACACGGTCGAGGAGGGCGCGCGCTGCTGCGGCGAGCTCCTGGCCAGGCCGGGCGGCTTCACGGCGGTGGCGGCGGCCAATGACATGCTGGCCGTCGGGTGCTACACCGCGCTCGACGAAGCTGGCCTGCAATGCCCCGACGACGTTTCCGTGATCGGCTTCAACGACATGCCGTTCATCGACAGGCTCAAGCCGCCGCTCGCCACGGTGCGCTTCCCGCACTACCAGCTGGGGACCGAGGCGGCGCAGCTGCTGCTCGAGCGGATCGGCGAGGGCGACGGGCCCGTGAAGATCATGTACCTCGCGCCGGAGCTCGTGGTCCGCGGATCCACGGCCGCGCCATCCGGGCTGACCTCGCAGGCCGGCCAGGATGCGGTCGCCGGATCCGGCAACCCGCCGGTGCCGCTGGACCGCGCCGCGGCTCGCCGGGCCCGCGGAAGGTGACCTCCGGCGAGGAGAGCGCGTTCTCCTGGAGATGACCCGCGCCCCGGCGAGGAGAGCAAGTTCTCCAAGATGACTCGCCTGGCCAGCGAAGGCACGTTCTCCTGGAGATGACCCGCTCCGGCGAGGAGAGCGCGTTCTCCTGGAGATGACCCGCCCGGGCGAGGAAGGCGGGTTCTCGGGACAACAAGGGACTGCAATCGATTGCTCAGGGTCATCGCGGCCGCGATTCATCCCCTCGCTACGCCTGTGAACTGCCATATTTCGACAGGGAAACCATTTTGGTACGGCTTTGGTAACAGGTTGGACATCCGGCATTGACAAAAGACGGCGAGCGAGGCCAGTCTCATGTGCAAACGATTGTGACCAGAGGCGGAAGGGACGGGCGCCATGGTCGGACATGAGGATGCGCGCCGGCTCGGCTGGCTGGGCACCGGGCGCATGGGCGTCGAGATGGCGCGCAGACTACTGGAGGCCGGCTGCGACCTCGCCGTCTATAACCGCTCGCCAGCCAAGGCGGAGCCGCTCGTGCGGCTCGGCGCCAAGCCCGCCGCATCCGCGGCGGAACTCGGCACCCGGGACATCGTGTTCATCACCGTCGGGTCGTCGGATGACCTGATCGCCGCGGCGCTCGGTTCCGCCGGGGTGATGTCAGGACCAGACGGAGCGGTGCCGAGGGTGCTCGTCGATTGCTCCACGGTGTCACCTGAGGCCTCGGCCCGCGTGCGGGCCGAGGCCGCCGGGCGTGGTACGGCGTTCCTGGCCGCGCCCGTGATGGGAAATCCCAAAGTGGTCCGGGCCGGGAAGATGACGGCCGCCGTATCAGGGCCCAGGGAAGCGTTTGACATGGCGGAGCCGTACCTGACCATGCTCGGCCGCGGCGTGACGTACGTCGGCGAGGGCGAGGTGGCCAGGACGGTGAAGCTTTGCCACAATCTATTTCTCGGCGTAGTGGCCCAGTCGCTAGCCGAGGTGACCATTCTTGCGGAAAAAAGCGGAATCAGCAGGCAAGCGTTCCTCGCCTGCCTCAACAACAGCGTGATGGGTTCCCTATTCACCGGCTACAAGACGCCCGCCTACGTGAACGTGGACTTCGAGCCTACGTTCACGGCCTCGCTGCTGCGCAAGGACTTCGACCTGGGCCTGGCCGCAGCGCGGGAACACGAGGTGCCCATGCCCGTGGCATCGGCCGTCTACCAGCTCATCCAGAGCCTGGTGGGACGCGGGTACGGCGAGGCAGACTTCGCGGCGCTCCTGCAGCAGCAGGCGGACTCGGCGGGGCTGCCGCTCGTCAGCGAGCACGCGGACGTACCCGACGGCCTCGGCACCAGCGAAACCACATCCACTTCCATGCGCACACCCGAATGACCTAAACAAACTGACGAAGGAGGAACCAGGCGTGGGACGCAAGATCCCCTGGCTCTCCAGGAAAGCCATCGCCGCGAGCGCGGCAGCAGTGCTAGCGACCGGCATGCTGGCGTCTTGCAGCAGCTCGAGCAGCAGCAGTAGCAGTTCCACCACGACCACGACCACCAAGGCGCCGATTGTCATCGGCGCCTCGCTGTCCCTGACCGGCGACTTCTCCACGGACGGCATCAACTACGAGCACGGGTACGAGCTCTGGGCCAACGACGTGAACGCCAAGGGCGGCATCCTCGGCCGGAAGGTCGTGCTGAAGATCCTCAACGACAACAGCTCGCCCGCCCAGGTGGTCACCAACTACCGGACCCTGATCTCCTCCGACCACGTGGACCTGACGTTCGGGCCCTTCTCGTCGCTGCTGACCACGCCGGCGGATGCCGTGGTGGCCAGGTACGGCTACGCGTTCGTCGAGGGCGCAGGCGGCGCGCCGACCGTCTTCAACAGCCCGCCCAACCTGGCCGATCACAACATCTTCGACGTCAGCCTGCCGATCAGGGACGAGATGGTCCCGTTCGTCAACTACATCGCGTCGCTGCCGGCCAGCCAGCGGCCCAAGACCGCGGCCTACCCGATGGCCGACGACCCGTTCGCCGACCCGCCGGTCCAGCTGGCGCAGCAGATGCTGTCGGCGCTCGGGGTGAAGACGGTGTACTCGAAGATCTTCCCCGAGGAGGTCGCGGACTATAAGGCGCCGGCCGACCAGGTGGCCGCCAGCGGCGCACAGATCGTGGTCCTCGGCTCCACCGACGTGCCGACCGTCGCCGCCTTCATGCAGGCATTCGAGCAGCAGCACTACACCCCGAAGCTGTTCATCGCGGCCGCGGGTCCCGACCAGGGTGCCGCGTTCTTGTCGGTGGTCGGGAAGGGCAACGCCATCGGGATGATGGTGCCCAACGGCTGGTACCCCGGCTTCTCCAACGCGGCCAGCCAGACGCTGATCAACGAGTACGTCGCCAAGTACGGCGGCACCCCGTCGGGCGTCAGCGCTGACGTCGCCGAGTCCTACTCGGTCGGCCAGGTGATGGCGCAGGCGATCGTGGCGACCGGCGGCACCGACAACGCCAAGATCATCGCCTACCTGCACAGCGGCGTGACGCTCAGCAGCGTCCAGGGGCCGGTGAAGTTCGACTCGCTCGGCGAGAACGGCGCGTCCGACGCGTTCGTTTTCCAGTGGCAGACGGGCGACGTCTTCAACCAGGTCCTGCCGTCCAGCGCGCCAGGCTCGAAGCCGATCATCGCGACCAAGCCGGCCTGGAGCAGCTAGGCGCGGGTAAGCCCAAGAAGGAGGCCGCGTGGCGCGGGAGATCTATGAGGCCATTGTCGACGGGATCCTGATCGGGGGCGTTTACGCCCTGATGGCGGTCGGCCTGACCCTGATCTTCGGCGTGCTGGACATCATCAACATCGCGCAGGGCATCCTGGTCATCCTCGGTGCCTACCTCAGCTACGGACTGGCGGCACGGCTGCACATCGACCTGTTCATCGGGTTGCTGATCACCGTGCCCGCCATGTTCGTGCTGGGCGTCGTGATCCAGTGGGCGTTCATCCGACCGCTGCGCGGCCGGGAGCGCGTGTCGATGACCCTGCTGGTCAGTTACGCGATCGCGTTGATCATCGAGGGGGTCCTGTACGAGATCTACGGACCCGACGTCAGGGAACTGAACGCCTGGTACGTGACCTCGAGCATCCACGTGTTCGGCTTCTACCTGGCCTACATCTACCTGTTCGGCTTCGCGCTGGCGGTATTGTTGGTGCTGGCCCTTTACGCGCTCCTCTACCGGACCGGGTTCGGCCGGAGCGTGCGCGCGACGATGCAGGACGAGACGGCGGCTCGGCTGATCGGCATCGACACCAACCGTGTCGCTGCCATCACGTTCGGCATCGGCGTCGCGGTGACCGCGGCCGGGGGGATGATGTTCGGGGCGACCAACGGCGGGTTCGACCCCAACAGCGGATACGACCTGATCTCGCGGCTGCTCGCGATCATCATCCTCGGCGGCCTGGGCAGTATCGGCGGCGCGCTCGTCGCGGCCGTCTTCATGCTGACCGTCGAGTCGCTGGTGGACATCTGGCAACCGCAGTGGGCCACCGCCGTCTTCTACGCCGTCCTCGTCCTGGTCCTGCTGATCCGCCCGACCGGATTCTTCGGCCGGTCGCCGGTGCGGGCGCAATGAGCCAGGCCAGCACCGGATCGCGGGACCGTCGGGCGGACGCGGAGGTTCTGGCGCGGTTCGGCGCGCTGACCCGGGGGCGGGCGGTGCGGGCTGTGGGCGTGGCCGCGGTGCTCGCGGTGGCGGTGGCCTTTCCCCTGGTCCTTACCAACCCCGCGGTGACGAACTACGGCGTGTTCGCGATGATCTTCGTCGCGGTGGCCTCGGCCTGGAATACCTTCTCGGGATTCTCCGGCTACATCTCGCTCGGCCACGCCGTGTTCTTCGGCAGCGGGGCTTACGCGGTCGGCATCGCCGCGCGGGACTGGCACATCGGCGGGGACGGCGTATTCGGCCTGCTGCCGCTGGCCGCGGCCGTCGGGGCGCTGATCGCGGTGCCGTTCGGCCTGGCGGCGCTGCGCGTCAGGCGGCACACCTTCATCGTGATCACGATCGCGATGTTCTTCATCTTCCAGCTGATGGCGTACAACTTCTCCTTCACCGGCGGGTCGAGCGGGCTGGCCGCCCCGTTCCTGTCCTGGAACCCGCAGACGTTCAACAACCCGTTCTACTACACGGCGCTGGCCTGTGCCGTAGGCGCGACGGCGCTGGCCTGGCTGACCCGGCGCTCCAGGTTCGGCCTGCACCTGCGCGCGATCAGGGACGACGAGGACCGGGCGCGCGGCCTCGGGGTGCACCCGATGCGGGTCAAGCTGACCGCGTTCGTCCTGTCCGGCGCGATTACCGCGCTGGTGGGCGGCGTGTGGTTCTACTACATCGCCCAGGTCGAGCCGTCTACCGGCTTCGACCCCCTGTTCGACCTGTCCGTGGTCCTGATGGCGTTCCTGGGCGGCCTCGGCACCGTGTCCGGCCCGGTCCTCGGCGCGCTCATCATCGAGCCGGGCCAGTTGTACCTCAACACCGTCTTCACCAACGCCTACCTCAGCGAGATCCTGCTCGGCGTGCTGTTCCTGGTGGTCGTGCTGTTCATGCCGCGCGGCATCATCCCGACCGGCGCCGAGTGGATCACCAGGCTGCGGACCAAGGGCCGCTCTGCGATTCCTCCCGCGAGCCAAAGGGCCGCGGCGCCGACTGGACTGAGGAGCGACGAAGGAGCGACGAGGGAAGGAGGTGCCTTGAAGGCGGCCCGGAGGCGAGCGGGGAGAGCACAGTGAGCCAAAGGGCGCCGGCGTCGCCCGGACTGAGGAGCGACGTAAGGAGCGACGAGGGAAGGAGACGCTTCAAAAGGCGCCCGGAGGCGAGCGGGAAAGCAGAGCGAGCGGGGAGAGCGCAGTGAGCGTGCTGCTGCGGACGGACGGGGTGCGCAAGGCCTACGGCGGCGTGCAGGCGCTCGACGATTGCACCGTGGAGGTCGGCCAGGGCGAGGTGGCCGGGCTGATCGGCCCGAACGGATCCGGCAAGACCACCCTGTTCAACGTGATCACCGGGTACGCCAAGGCGGACGCGGGCGAGGTCTACCTGGCCGGGCGCAAGATCACCAACATCGCCCCGGACAAGGTCTTCGCGCTCGGCATCGGCCGCACCTTCCAGCTGACCAGGATCTTCGCCAGCCTCACCGTCATGGAGAACATGCTGGTTCCCTCCAGGCACGGGCGGAGCGCCGCCAGGAAGCAGGCGATGGAGCAGCTTGAGTTCGTCGGCATCGCCGGGCATCACGCCGCGCTCGCGGGCACGCTCTCCTACGGCCAGCGCAAGCTGCTCGAACTGGCCTACGTCCTGGTCGCGGAGCCCGCCATCGTCCTGCTCGACGAGCCGGCCGGCGGGGTGAACCTGACGCTGGTCAACCAGATCGCCGCCCGGATCCGCGAGCTGAACGCGGCCGGGGTGACGTTCCTCATCGTCGAGCACAACATGGAGTTCGTGATGGGGCTCTGCGACCAGGTGACGGTGCTCGACTCGGGCACCGTGGTCGCCACCGGGCCGCCCGGCATCGTCCGCGCCGACCGCCGGGTCCTTGACGCCTACCTCGGTGAGGACACCACCGACGAGGAGGAAGTAGCCGAGATCGGCGAGGAGGGCGCGTGACCCGGCCGGCCGATAGCCCGGCGCAGGAACCTGGGCCGGGCACCACCGCCCGTTCGGTACTCAGGATTGAAGGCCTGGTGGCCGGGTACGGCGGCGGGGACGTGCTCCGCGGGGTATCCCTCGAGGTGGCCCAGGGCGGGATCACCTGCGTGGTCGGGCCCAACGGCGCGGGCAAATCGACGCTGATGGCCGCGATCAGCGGGCTGCTCAGGCCGCGGCTCGGGTCGATGCTCCTTGACGGGCAGAACCTGGTCGGCCGGTCGCCGCGCCAGATCCTGCAGCTGGGCGTGGTCCAGGTGCCGCAGAACCACAGCCTGTTCCGCGACATGACGGTCCGGGAGAACATCGAGCTCGGCGGGTACATCCTGCCCGACCGGGCGCTGACCGCCCGCCGGGTCGAGGCCGTATTCGACGTCTTCCCGCAGATTGCCGGATGGGCCAGGCAGAAGGCCGGCAGCTTGTCCGGCGGGCAGCAACGGCTGGTCGAATTCGCCCGGGCGCTCATGCTCGAGCCCAGGCTGCTGCTGCTCGACGAGCCGTCGATGGGCCTGGCGCCGAAGATCGGCCGGACGGTGTTCGACGCGGTCAGGCAGATGAGCGCCGCGGGGACCACGATCCTGCTCGTCGAGCAGAACGCCCGGGCCGGGCTGCGCCTGTCCAGTCACGGCGTGGTGATGGAAAGCGGGCGCGTCCGGCTGTCGGGCACCGGCCGCGAGGTCCTGGAGAACCCTGAGATCGGCGCGCTCTACCTCGGCGGCGCCCTGGAAGAAAACCAGGCCGGCTAACCTCCGGTCTGGGCAGTCCGGAACTCGATGGTTGTCACGTCCTAACGCTTCTGGTTGGTTGCCGCTTCCATTGGGTGGCCGACCGGGTGGGTGGCGTAACGGCGGGGGATGGGGAGACGCTAGAGGCCAAGGTTACTTCTTGCGGGCCAGCGTCAGCCCGTCGCCGATGGGGACCATGACCAGGTTGACCCGGTTGTCGGCGGCGGCGTGGTCGTTGAAGTCCCTGACCGCGATCACGGCGGGATTATCGTTGCCCGCGTCGATCACCCGGCCGTGCGAGAACGTGTTGTCGACCATGATCAGCCCGCCCGCGCGGATCCGGGGCACGACCTGCCGCCAGTAGCCGAGGTAGCCGCTCTTGTCGGCGTCGATGAAGGCCAGGTCGAACAGCTCCTCGTCGGGCAGCGAGGCCAGCGTGTCCATGGCCGGGGCGAGCCGGAGCTCGATCCGGTCGGCCAGGCCCGCCTTCTCCCAGTACTTCCTGGCCACCGAGGTCCACTCCTCGCTGATGTCGCAGCAGAGCAGCCGCCCGCCGGGCTGGAGCCCGCGGGCAATGCAGATCGAGGAGTAACCGGTGAAGGTGCCGATCTCGATGGCCGAGCTGACCCCGGTCAACTGCGTGAGCATGGTCATGAAGGTGCCCTGCTCGGGGGCGATCTGCAGACCGGACTCGTTCGGGAACAGGTCAGTGGTCTCGTTCGCCAGCTCCCTCAGCACCGCGTCCGGCGGGCTGCTGTGCGCGGTGAGGTAGGCGTTGAGGTGCAGGCTGATCTGCTCGGTTCGGCGTGCCATAGGGGCAAACCTATAGGCAGGACGTCGGTGTTCGCGAGGCAGCCGCGCGCAGGCGGGCCGGTGCGTGGGCTACCTTCGTCCCCATGAGCATCCGCTGGTATTCGGTCGTCGTGGACGGCAGGGACATCAAGGCCCAGGGCCGCTGGTGGGCGGAGGCGCTCGGCTGGGTCGTTGCCTTCGAGGCCGACGACGAGGTAGCCGTGGTCCCGCCGCACGCGCTGGACGAGACGCAGGACATCCCGGTGCTCGAGCAGGGCCCGGGCCTGGTCTTCGTGCCCGTGCCCGAGGGGAAGGCAGTCAAGAACCGGCTGCACATCGACCTGGCTCCGCCGGCCGACGGCGACCAGGAGAGCGAGGTGCGCCGGCTCGAGGCGCTCGGCGCCAGGCGCGTCGACGTCGGGCAGGATCCCGCCACGGCGACCTGGGTCGTCATGGCCGACCCCGAAGGCAACGAGTTCTGCGTGCTCAGCGCGCGGGACTGAGCGCGCCCAGCGCGAGGCGGCCGCGGGCCGGGGCCGCGGGCCGGGGCCGCGGGCCGGGTGCCGTGACGGCAGGTGAGGCACGCGCGAGATCCCATGGGCTAGCGTGGGCTCATGACCCGGCCGTTCAGTCAAGTGGACGTGTTTACCTCAACCCCGTACCAGGGGAACCCGGTGGCGGTGGTCCTCGACGGTGACGGGCTATCCGCCGAGCAGATGCAGCGCTTCGCCAACTGGACGAACCTGTCCGAGACCACGTTCGTGCTGCCGCCCGGCGACCCCGGCGCGGACTACCGGGTGCGGATCTTCACGCCCGCGGCCGAACTGCCCTTCGCCGGGCACCCCACCCTCGGGACCTGCCACGCGTGGCTGGCCGCCGGCGGCACGCCGCGCCAGCCCGACGTGATGGTGCAGGAGTGCGGTGCGGGGCTGGTGAGGCTGCGCTGGACGGCGGACGGGCTGGCCTTCGCGGCGCCGCCGGTGCTGCGGGACGGCCCGGTGGACAGCGAACTGCAGGCGCGTATCGCGTCGGTGCTGGGCCTCGACTCCTCCGCCATCGTGGACGCGTCCTGGGCCGACAACGGCCCGGGCTGGGTCGCCGTGCTGCTGGACAGCGCGGATGCGGTGCTGGCCGTCAAACCCGGCGCAACCGACCTCGACCTGGGTGTCGTGGGACCCTACCCGGCCGGGTCGCCGGCCGCGTTCGAGGTGCGGGCGTTCTTCCCCAAGGACGGAGTCACGGCCGAGGACCCGGTCACCGGGAGCCTGAACGCCTCGCTGGCGGCGTGGCTGCTGCGGACGGGCCGGGCCACCGCGCCCTACGTGGCGAGCCAGGGCACCGCACTCGGCCGCTCCGGCCGGGTCCACATCTCCCGAGATGCCGACGGCGCGATCTGGGTGGCCGGCGGCACCGTCACCTGTGTGACCGGTCAGGTCGAGCTGTAGGCGGGACAAGCCGGACTGCGAGCTGGCATGTACGCTCTAAGTCCAGGCGGGATGCCCGGTACCGGAGCGCGCGGGCGAAGTCGGCGGCGAACGCGGGGGCGTCCGAGGAGTCCAGGGTGGAGAACGAGATCCTGACGCCCGGCGGCGCGGCGATGCGGAACCGCTGGCCCGGTGCCACCGCCCAGCCCGACCCGGCCAGGCGGGACGCGACGCCCTCCTCGTCGGAGACCTGGACCCAGCAGGTGAGGCCGGATCGCCCGGTCGCGCCGATCCCGTGCTCGCGCAGGGCGGCGCGGAGCGCCTCGCGCCGGGCGCCGTACACCCGCGCCGCCTTGGCCAGCGCGCGCGGGACCGACGGGTCGGCCCACAGGTCGGCGACCAGGCTCTGCAGCTCGTAGCTCACCCAGCCCGTGCCGAGCGCCTGCCGCCCCGCGACCCGCGCGATCGTGGCCTCATCCCCGGCGACGACCGCCAGCCGCAGATCCGGCCCGAGCGACTTGGACACCGAGCGGATGGTGACCCAGCGGCTGCGTCCGGCGCACGCGGTGAACGCGGGTGCGCCCGCCACCGGGCCCGCGTGGTCGTCTTCGATGACCCCGATCGATGGGTAGCGCCGCAGCGCCTCGGCGATCGCGGCGGCCCGGCCGGCCGACCATGCGGCGCCGGTGGCGGCCTGGGCGCGGGGGGTGACGATCAGCGCGCCGGCGCCCCTGGCGAGCGCGGCCGCGAGCTCGGCCGGGCGGATGCCCAGGTCGTCGACCGGGACGGGGACCGCGGTGAAGCCCATGGCCGCCACCAGGTCAAAGGTCACCGCGTGGCCCGGGTCCTCGACGATGACCCGGTCCGAGGGCGTGAGCCAGGTCGCCAGCACCCGCTCGATGCCGTCCAGCGCGCCGCCGGTGACGATCAGGCTGGTCGCGTCGATGCCATCGGCCTGCAGTTGCTCCGCGGCGAGCGAGCGCAGCCGCGGCATGACGGGCGCCTGCGCGTACATCCGCGCAGGCCGTGCGGCGGGCCGGGCGGGCAGGTCGGGGAGCAGATCCGGATCGGGGCCGCCGCTGATGAGGTCGCGCGCGCCCGCCTGCGCCCGCAGGTACCCGCGGGTGCTGACCGGGGGAGCGGAGCGGATCCGCGTGCCCGCCCGGCCCGCGCCGGCGGTGATGCCGCGCCGGCGCAGGTCGCCGTAGGCGGCCGCGACCGTGGTCGGGCTGACGCCGAGCTGGCTGGCCAATTCGCGTACCGGGGGGAGCCGGTCGCCCGGACCGAGCTGCCCGCTGCGCACGCCCGCCTCCACGCTGGCCGAAATCTCCCTGGCGGTCCCGCCCTGCGGGCGATATCGTACCAGTATGTTCACAGTATGTACTGTAACATTTTTTGAGGCTAGGTAGCGGGTCCTTCGGAGGTGCCGTGATGCGTACGGTCGTTGGTGACTACGAGATCGACGACGACCGGGCCCGGGTGGACGTGGCGGCGGCGATCTCGTTCCTGACCACCGAGGCCTACTGGGCCCGGTGGCGCGACGGCGAGGACATCAGCCGCCAGATCGCCTCGGCCTGGCGCGTGGTGGGTGCCTACGACCGGTCAGGGGCCATGGTCGGCTTCGCCCGCGCGTTCGGCGACGGCGGGACCGCCTACCTGGCCGACGTGTACGTGCTGCCCGGTCACCGGGGCGCGGGCCTGGGCAAGGCTCTCGTGCGGGCGATGATCGAGGACGGCCCTGGTTCCGGGTGGCGCTGGATGCTGCACACGTCGGACGCGCACGGGCTGTACCGGTCCTTCGGCTTCACCCAGCCCCGCGGCCGGTACATGGAACGAGCGGCCCCAGGGGTCGTCCCCCCGGGGCTAGCGCTCATCGGCAAGGTGATCCGGCTCGAGCCGCTATCGCACGGGCACGCGCCCGGGCTGCTCGCCGCGTCCGAGGGCGGCGCGGAACTGTACCGCTGGTCCCCGGTGCCGCAGGACGAGGCCCAGGTCCGCCAGTACATCGAGGCCGCGCTCGCGGCCGCCGACAGCGGCCAGGCGGTGCCGTTCGCCGTGGTCCGGGCCGAAGACGACGCGGTGATCGGCTCGACGCGGTTCTTCGACCTGGACTACTGGCCGTGGCCCGACGCCGAAGCCCGGCCCAGCGGCCCCGACACCTGCGAGATCGGCTACACCTGGCTGAGCCCCGGGGCGGTCAGGACCGGCGCGAACACCGAGATGAAGCGCCTCATGCTGACGCACGCCTTCGAGACCTGGCAGGTGCGCTCGGTGTGCCTGCACACCGACGCGCGGAACCAGCGGTCGCGGGACGCGATGGCCAGGATCGGGGCGACGTTCGAGGGCATCTTGCGCGCGCACCGGCTCAGTACGGACCTGGCTCCGCGCGACTCGGCGCGCTTCAGCATCACCGCGGCCGAATGGCCGTCGGTCAGGCAGCACCTGGACGAGCTATCCCGCCGCTACCAGCGATCCTGACCGGCTGCGCGGCGCCGGCTCGCGGCCTGGCCCCTGGGCACGCCACCAGGCCTGCCCGGCTTCCGGCAGCATGTAGATCGGGTCGTAGTAGGGGTACTCGCGGCTGAGCGCCAGCTCGTCGTCCTGCTCGAGGGCGGTGCGGTAGTTCTTGGTCCAGTACGAGATGCCGCGCTCGGTGTCGTACCTGGCCACCTGGTGCACCCAGCGCTTGCCCACGTACGGCACGTCGCAGACCATCCGCGGCGTCGCGAACCCCGGCAGGTACCCCATGATCGCTTCCTGCAGCGCCTGGCCCTCGGCCACCGTCAGCCGCCAGTGCTCGCTGCCGGGGATCATGTCGCACATGTAGAAGTAGTAGGGCATGATCGCCGCCCCGTCGAGCAGCGCGAAGCACAGGTCGAGCAGGGCGGTGGCGCTGTCGTTCACCCCGCGCAGCAGGACGCCCTGGTTCCGCACGTCGCGGACGCCGGCCTCCAGCATGGCCTTCGCGGCCTTCGCGACCAGCGGCGTCACCGACTGGGCCGAGTTCACGTGGGTGTGGATGGCGATGCTCACGCCGCGCTCGCGCGCCGTCGTGGCGAGCCGGGTCATGCCCGCGCGCACCTCGTCGGACAGCCAGTGCTGCGGCAGCCCCATCAGCGCCTTGCTGGCCAGCCGGATGTCCCTGATCGAGTCGATCTCGAGCAGCGCGGCCACGAACGCCTCGAGCCGCGGCCAGGGCAGGTTGGCCACGTCCCCGCCGGACACCACCACGTCGCGCACGCCGGGCGTGCTCCGCAGGTAGGACAGCATCGCGCCGAGCCGGTCTTCCCGCGTGAGCGCGAACTTGTGCTTGTCGGTCACCGGGGTCGGGTTGCCGACCAGGTCCATGCGGGTGCAGTGGCCGCAGTACTGCGGGCAGGTCGGGAGCAGCTCGGCGAGGACCTTGGTGGGGTAGCGGTGGGTCAGGCCCTCGACCGCCCACATCTCGGCCTCGTGCAGCGAGTCGCGCTGCGCGTACGGGTGGGACGGCCAGTCCTCCCGCCGGTCGCTGAACGCCGGGATCATGTACCTGCGCACCGGGTCCGCGTAGAACGCCTCGGTGAACCCGGCGTCGGCGGGGGACAGCGACGGGACCATCGTGTTGAGCATCTGCGGCGGCAGGAGCATCGACATCGTGGCCCGCTCGCGCTGGTCGCGCTCGAGGTCGGCGAAGAACTCCTCCGCCAGCCCCGGCCCGGTGACCTGGCGCAGCTGCCTGGTGTTCTTGACGCAGTGCGCGCGCTGCCACTGCGCGGATTCCCAGTCCTGCCCGGACACCCCGGCCCAGCCGGGGAACCGGCGCCAGTCGGGTTCGGCCAGCTCATGCCGCCTGTAGGGGTACGGTTGCGAGATCACGAGCGGAGCCCTTCCATTCCCTGCATGATACCGAAGGACCTACGGTACAAAACGTTGTAGACCGTAGATTTTCCTGAACGAGCCGTGTTACGTAACCATCCGTGCACCCGTACGCGCGGCTGCGCGCGCCGGGCGACCCGGGCCAGACGCGCAGGCCCACTGCAACAAGATTTACGTCGCAACAGCTTCTCTGACAGAAAAGTTCCTGTCATAGGCTACTATAGCAGAAGATTTTGCTGAACGAGCGGTGTGTTACGTAACCGCCTGTGCACCCACAGGCGGGAAGGCGTGGACCGGACTGTACCGCCCGGCCCGCGGGAAGGACTAAGCCCATGACGACCCCGACCTCGACCCCGGCCCAGCCGCCGCTGCCGGACCTTGGGCTCCACCGGGTGATCGACCCGCCAGGCGTGCTCCCGCAGGCCGCCTGGCGTCTTGACCCGAGCCCGGCGATCGCGGTCGGCGAGGTCCGGGTCCGCGTCGATCGCCTGAACCTGGACGCCGCCTCGTACCGCCAGATCCGCGAAACCTACGCGGGCGACCCCGACAAGATCCGCGCCGCCGTAGCCGAGATCATCGCCACCCGCGGCAAGATGCAGAACCCGGTCACCGGCTCCGGCGGCATGCTGACCGGTACCGTCGAGGAGGTCGGCCCCGATTCCCCCCTAGGCCTGAAACCAGGCGACCGAATCGCCACCCTGGTCTCCCTGACCCTGACCCCCCTGGCCATCTCTGACGGCCTGCGCCGCTGGGATGCCCAGTCCGAGCAGGTCCCTTGCGACGGCCACGCCATCCTCTTCGCGCGCTCGATCGCCGCCGTCCTCCCCGACGACCTCCCCGTCCCTCTCTCCCTGGCCGTAATGGACGTCTGCGGCGCCCCCGCCCTCACCCAGCGAGTTGTCACGGCCACTCGAACCACCGATGTACGCACCCCCAACGGACCGATCGCCCTGATCATCGGCGCAGCAGGCAAGAGCGGCTCGCTGTCAGCAGCCGCCGCTCGCCAGGCTGGCGCCTCCAAGATCATCGGCGTCGTGCCGAATGAAGCCGAGGCTGCCCTCCTCCGCGACGTCTCCGGCATGGAAGATGACACCACCGAACCCCTAGTCGACGAGATCGTCATCGCCGACGCCCGCGATCCGGTGGACCTATCGACCAAGGTGCAGGCCGCGGGCGGCCCGGCCGATGTGACCGTGGTCTGCGTAGACGTCGCAGGCTGCGAGGGCGGGGCCATCTTGTCGACCGCCGAGGGCGGTACGGTCATCTTCTTCTCCATGGCCACGTCGTTCAGCGCCGCCGCGCTGGGCGCGGAGGGCATGGCCGCCGACGTGACGATGCTGATCGGCAACGGCTACGCGCCCGGTCACGCCGATCTCGCGCTGGACCTGATCCGCAGCACGCCCAGCGTGCGCGCGCTGTTCGAGCGGCGCGTGCTGCACGAGGGAGGCCAGCCGTGACCGTGACCAGCAAGCTCAACCTCGATCCGGCGCTGGTGAGGCAGGCCCGCGAGCTGGCCGCGGTGGCCGGGCAGCCGGTGGTCGAGCTGGCGCGGACGCATACCACCGTGTCAGTGGAGCGGGCCGTGCTGCGCCTGGCCGGGCTTGACGGCGCCGACGAGGACGGCATGCCGTGGGTCAACCGGCTCGCCGACGCGGTCCGCGAGTCGGTCGGGCTCGAGCACGGGGTCGCGCTGCCTGCCTGGGACGCGATGCTGGCCGGAGGCTACCCCGACCTGCGTACGCTGGCCGTCGACGCCTCGGCCGGCCTGGTCAAGTTCCGCCTCCCCGCGGGGGAGGACGCCGATGCGGCCCGTGATGCCGCCGGCCGTTCGGTAGGAAACGGAATGGCCAGGATCGACGCCCAGCGCGCCGAGCGGGACCGGATGCTGGCCGGCATCGGCGACCCGCCCATGCCGTGGATCTACCTGATCGTAGCCACCGGCGACATCTACGAGGACATCCCGCAGGCCCAGGCGGCCGCCCGGGAGGGCGCCGACATCATCGCGGTGATCCGGTCCACCGGGCAGTCGCTGCTCGACTATGTGCCCGAGGGCGCGACCCGGGAGGGGTACGCGGGGACGTACGCGACGCGGGAGAACTTCCGGCTGATGCGCGCCGCCCTCGACGACGTGTCGCGCGAGCTCGGGCGCTACGTCCGGCTGACCAACTACGCCTCCGGACTGTGCATGCCGGAGATCGCCTCGCTGGCCGGGCTCGAGCGGCTCGACATGATGCTGAACGACTGCATGTACGGCATCATCTTCCGCGACATCAACCCGGTGCGGACGTTCATCGACCAGCGGTTCTCCCGGCAGGTCCACGCCCGGGCGGGCATCATCATCAACACCGGCGAGGACAACTACCTGACCACCGCCGACGCGGTGGACGCGGCGCACACGGTCGTGGTGTCCCAGCTGCTGAACGAGTACTTCGCGCGCGAGGCGGGGCTCGCCGACGCTCAGATGGGCCTGGGGCACGCGTTCGAGATCAACCCCGAGATACCCGACTCGTTCCTGCTCGAGCTGGCGCACGCCCAGCTGGTCAGGGAGCTGTTCCCCGACGCGCCGCTGAAGTACATGCCGCCGACCAAGCACATGACGGGCAACGTCTTCGCCGGCTACCTGCTCGACGCGTTCTTCAACCTGTGCGGCGTGATGACCGACCAGTCCATCCTGCTCATCGGGATGATGACCGAGGGGATCCACACCCCGTTCCTGTCCGACCGGGACCTGGCCCTGGAGAACGTCCGCTACGTACGGCGGTCCGCCGGGCAGCTCGGCGCCTCGTTCCGGCCCGAGCCGGACGGCTTGGTGGCCAGGCGGGCGCGGCAGGTGCTTGACGAGTCCATCGACCTGCTGCGCAGGATCGGCTCGCAGGGCCTGCTGGACGCGATCGCCGAGGGAACGTTCGGGGTGACCAGGCGGCCAGCCGACGGCGGCCGCGGCCTGGATGGAGTGGTGGAACGCGCCGAGGGCTACTACAACCCCGCGGCCGAGCTACTGGAGGCGAGCGAGCCGAAGGGGCGCGGCGCCGACTGGACTGAGGAGCGAGGGACGGGAAGGAGGCGCCTTGAGGCGCCCCGAGGCGAGCGGGAGACACAATGAGCCTGACCGGGATCGTGCGCCCGTACGGTGACACCACCGGCGACGGGCGGGTGCAGCTGTCGTTCACGCTCCCCGTGCCGTTCGGGGACGAGGCAGAACGGGCGCGCGCCGAGGGGGCCGCGCTGCAGCTCGCGGCCAAGATGGGGATGGACCCGGCGATGGTCGTCCACGCCAAGGGGATGGGGCCCGACTTCACGTTCTTCATCGTCTACGGGCGGGTCAGCCATCTGGTCGACCTGTCGGCCGTGGCGGTGGCCGAGCGGGAGTTCCCCGTCCTCCCGGCGGCCGAGGTGAACCTGCGGATCCGCTCGGCCCTGGGCCGCAAGCTGGTCGTGCTGGGCGCCTGCATCGGCACCGACGCGCACACCGTGGGTATCGACGCGATCCTCAACGTCAAGGGGCACGCGGGGGAGAAGGGACTGGAGTACTACAGGGAGATCCGCGTGGTCAACATGGGCGCCCAGGTCGCGGTGGAGGACCTGGTGGCGCGGGCCGCCGCCGAGCGCGCCGACGCGGTCCTGGTCAGCCAGGTCGTGACGCAGCGCGACGCCCATCTGGCCAACACGCGGGAGATGTCGGCGGCGTTCCACGCCGGGTTCGGCCCGCAGCGGCCGCTGCTGGTGGTCGGCGGCCCCCGGTTCGATCCGGGCGCGGCGCACGACCTCGGCGTGGACAAGATCTTCGGCCGCGGCACCACGCCCAGCGAGGTGGCCAGCTACCTCGTGCACGCCCTGGCTCCACCCGGGGGGTCCGGCGGGCTGGAGTCCCCTCGTGAGAACGGAAGTCAGGCCGCATGAGCACGAACGAATCACCGGCCGTCGGCCTGTCCGTAACGCACCGCAGGTACGTCAAGTACGGCGACGCCCACTACGGCGGCAACCTGGTGGACGGCGCCTACGTGCTGGCGCTGTTCGGCGACGTGGCGACGGAGGCGGCCATCCGGATGGACGGCGACGAGGGGCTGTTCGCGTCCTACTCCGACGTGCAGTTCCGCGCGCCGGTGCTGGCCGGCGACGTCATCGAGGCCACGGCCACCGTGACGGCCGTCGGCCGGCGCAGCAGGCAGCTCGCCTTCGAGGCGCGGGTCGTCTGCCGCGCCGACCCGTCGCGCGGCGCCTCGGCGGCCACCGTCCTCGCCGACCCGATCGTCGTGGTCACCGCCGCCGGCACCGTCGTGGTCCCCGCCGCGACCTGAGCCGCTGCCTCCGGCGCGCCCGGGGGTACCCGGGCCCATCAAACCGCCCGGACAAAGCTGCCTTCCTCCAGGATCGAGCGATACACTTGTGTCCCGTGTGTCGCCATCCACGCGGTCTGCCTCGCGAGCGTGCCCGGCGTGTTCGCCGCGGGCGACGTCCGGCTCGACTCGATGAAGCGGGTCGCCTCGGCTGTCGGTGAGGGCGGAATGTCGGTCTACTTCGTGCACCGCTATCTGGTGACGGTCTGATGCGCATCGACGAACTGCACGCTCTGGCCCTCTTCGACGGCCTGACCGACGAGCAACTGACCGAGCTGGTTGAGGGCAGCGCCGAGATCAGCGTTCAGCCTGGCGCGGAACTGTTCCGCGAGGGCGAGCATGCTGACTCTTGGTGGGTGCTCCTGGACGGCGTCATCGACCTGGTGCGCCGCATCGGCCCCGAGGAGACCGTGGTCGCGAAGATGGACCTACCGGGCCAATGGGCCGGAGGGTTCCGTGCCTGGGATGACCAAGGCGTCTACCTGGCCACCGGCCGGGGAGCGGTGGCCGGGCGGATACTCCAGGTACCAGCCGAGGTGCTGCGTGAACGGTTCGAGGCCTGGAATCCGCTCGGCGGGCACCTCATTGAGGGGCTCTACCGTACCGCGCGCTCGATCGAGGCGACCGCGCGGCAGCGCACCTCTCTCATTGCCCTTGGCACGCTGGCGGCCGGCTTCGCCCACGAGGTAAATAACCCGGCCGCCGCCACCAGCCGCGCGGTCGACGCCCTGGAAGAGGCGTGCCAGACCCTGGGCCGGCTCGCCGCCCGGCAGATCTCAGCCCAGCAGTTCGGTGCGCTCGACACGCTGCGCCGGGAGATCACGGCCAATACGGTGCCCCTGGGCGCGCTGGCCCTGGCCGACCGCGAGGAAACCCTGGCGGCCTGGCTTACCCGCCACGACATCGTTAACGAGTGGGAAATCGCGCCGCCGCTCGCCGCCGCCGGAGCCGACCTGGCCTGGTGCGAGCGGGCGGCCACGGTCCTGGAGGGGCCGGCGCTGGAGCCGGGCCTGGAGTGGGTGGCGAGCACGCTCGCGGTCACCACGCTGCTGTCTGAGATCAAGGAATCGAGCCGGCGCATCTCAGCGCTGGTCGGCGCCATCAAGTCGTACTCGCAGATGGACCGCGCCTCGATGCAGCGCATCGATGTGACCGATGGCCTTGACAGCACCCTGGTGATGCTCAAGCACAAGATCCCCCCCGCAGTCACGGTGGTACGCGACTACGGCGCCGACGTCCCACCGATCGAGGCCCATGCTGGCGAGCTCAACCAGGTATGGACCAACCTCATCGACAACGCCCTCGACGCCATGGGCGATGCTGGCACGCTCCGGCTCACGACCCGGCTCGAGCAGAATGATGTCGTCATCGAGGTTGGCGACACCGGCCCGGGAATGCCGCCGGACGTGGCCGCCCGCGCGTTCGAGGCCTTCTACACCACCAAAGACGTCGGTAAAGGCACCGGTCTCGGTCTGGACATCGCCCAGCGCATCGTCGTGGAACGCCACGGCGGCACCATCGCCATCGAGTCCCGACCAGGAGAAACTGTGCTGCGCATCCGCCTCCCCTTCCAGCCTCCCAAGCTCCCACGTCAACCAGCGAGCTGACCCGCTCCTGCCGCGCGCCGGGCGAACCGGCGCGCCAAGGCGCTACCCAGGCGGTGCCCGTTTCGCCGTTTTGCCGGATGTTTCGTGGTTGATCGGGGTCCTGCGGTTGTTTAGGGGTACGGGGATGCACTCAATCAACCGCGAAGCCCGGATCAACCACAGAAACCGTTGCCACCCAGCGCCGCCGCGTCCAAGCTGCCGGGCTGACTGCCCGAAACCCTGCACGGAGCCCAAGGGTCAGGTCCCGCCAGGTTCCAGCAGACTCCGCAGCCTCCCGCGTACCAAAAGATCATGGAAGTTCCGGGTTCCGTGGAAACTATGGGGGATCATAGCCCCCCGGATCTTCCACGGAACCCGGAACTTCCACGCAAATCCGGGCTACAGGCGGATCATCGCCTCGATGGTCAGGACACGGCGGCTGCTTTCACAGTTGGCATAAGGCTCTGGGGGCGACCACATCCGCACAACGACGCTATGCCCACCTATGACGTGCGGGTTCTACCTGGGGCCACGGCCATGTCAAGGTCATGAGATGAGTCCGGGGATCGTTAACGGGCCGGTCGATGTGGCGGCTGGCCCGGCTGCTGGCTTGGCTGGTGTCGCGCCGTCCGGCCGCGTGGGGTGCGCCGGTGGCGAGGTTCCCGGTCAGCCTGGCCCCGGGCAGCGCGAACCTGCGGCCCATCGGGTATCGATACGGTGCGGCGCGGTGTTCACAGGGAGCGACGGCACTGGTGCGGGTGAGGAGCGCGGCGATGAGCAAGATCGCGGGTGTCAGTGAGCCCGAGAGTGAACTAGAACGCCTGATCGCGGACCTGTCAGAGTCGGGGCAGTTGATCTTTGTCTTCGGCATCGGCTGGTGGACCGCCCACCTGGCCGGCGTGTCTACGCCGGTGTTTCGCGGGCCAGCCGACCGGCGCTGGTGGCACGTCGTGCTCGGCGACGACGCGGCCAGCTGGACGATGGACGTGCGGGTCGATGAGATCACGGGGATCCGGTTCGTCCGCGAGCCCTACCCGTTCCCGTCGTTCGCTGGGCGGGAGTCGCTGACGGTGCAGTTCCTGGGTCCGGGCCGGCAGACGGTGCTCTACTGCTACGTGGACGACCTGTATGACGGGCAGCAGATGCGCCCGGTGAAGCTGGACACCTGGCGGGCGCTGCGCGAGCGCTACGGCAATCGCGACGAGTCGCGGGTGGACCGGGGCGCCCTCCTGGCCCCTGCCGCCTAGTCGCCGACCAGATCTCCCGCCAACTGCCCGAGGCGGGCAGCTTCACCTGGACCACCCGGGCGGCGCCGGCCTGACCCTCGGCACGCCGCCAAGGCGCCGACCCCGGGCCGGAATGTCAGTGGGCGCGGGTACCATCCGGCGCCATGGATTTCCAGGATGTCGTCCGCCGCCGCCGGATGGTGCGGCAGTTCACCACCCGCCCGGTGCCGCAGCGCAGCCTGGACCGGATTCTGGCCAACTCGGTCCGCGGCCCGTCGGCCGGGTTCTGCCAGGGCCAGGCCTTCCTCGTGCTCACCGGCGATGACCTGCCCCGGTTCTGGGCCATCGCCGGGGAGGCCACTTACCCCCTGTGCAGACTGCGCCGCTGGTCATCGTCCCGCTGTCGTGCAAACGGATCTACATCGACGCCTACGCCGAGGAAGACGAAGGCTGGGAGGACGAGGATCGCTGGCCGATGCCGTTCTGGCACCTGGACACCGGCATGGCCGCCTTGCTGATCTTGCTCACCGCGGTCGACGAAGGCCTGGGAGCGGTCTACTTCGGGATCGTGGACCACGAAACCCGGTCGCTCCGAACCGAGTTCGGCATCCCCGATGACCACGAGCCCATCGGCGCCATCGCCATCGGGCACGATGCCGAGACCGAGCGGGTCAGCCTCGCCTCCCGCCGCCCGCCCCTCGCCGAGATGATCCACTACGGCCAGTGGTAGCCCGGTCGGCTCGGACTGACAGCTACGGTGACCGGCGCGTGGCCTGCGTCCCGTTATGATGCCGGCAAATCTCCCATCGGCCGATCCGGAGCGTCAACCAATCGGCACTTGAGTCTGCGGAGGCTAGCGAAGCGTTCGCCTGTTCGCGCATATGCAATTCATTAATCTGCGCCATCAGTTGATCGCAGTCGCGCAACTGCGCCCTCTCAAGTGCGAGATACCGGTTAGTCATCACGAGGTCGAGCCGTCCGACCCGGAAAGCCAGCCAGTAGAGCACTATTCCGCAACAGAAAGCAATCGGTACGGTCACCACCAGTGACAACGCAAACGGCAGGCCTGCCACTACCATCAGGCCGCGGGCTTCACCTGCTATCGCGAGAGCAGTTACCAGTGGCGGTATCCCGAGCCGCCACAACCGCCTGCGCATGATCCAGCGCCCTACTTGCTTCCTGCTGACGCCTGCTTGCAGTTCGGCGCCGAATTCCGCGTGATCGCACCCGTCAGGCGAGGCCCACTCCTTATACGCTGCGGGCAACTCCAAGCCCAATTCGCGCAGATCGCGTGGACTGCGGAGCGGTCGCACGTTTGTAGTGTGCGCCCACGTCGATTGCCGCTTTCGAAGTTGGGCCAGCTCTCTTTCTCCGGCCCAGCCGCGCGCCTTCACCTGCCGAAGGTAAGAGCGGAACACGCTGGAATCCTCGATCCATGCCCACGTCGGCCTGGTGAGGTACGCAACAAGAACGATGCCGATAAGCTCGGTGACGGCAATAGCGGACACGATAAGCACAAGCGGCGCTTGCGAGGAAGGCCAACGCAACCGGCCGTTGTCAACAAACATGGATGCGCCGATTCCTGCCAGTGCACCGGCCATTAGGGTCACTACGCTCATCGGGACGAACTGCGCGGCTATTACCCTGCTATTCCGAACTTCATCGGGATGCGGTCTTTCGGCATCCACGATCCTCCGATTCATGCGCGAGTTCTCGAGGCTGAGCGGAATCAAGCTAAGTGGCGTCCATAGGATAGCTCCGATGACAACGGCACCAACGGTGAGGCCGACCGCAACCGTGGACGGAGCGATCGTGTCAGGAGCTACCGGCATGTGAGACCTAAATTCGGGTTTCGAACAGCGGGCCTGTTGGCCACGTCATCTGGTGAATCGCTGCCGGCCACGCCGGGCGCAAAGGGGAGCGGGCAGGTTTGCGCTGGTATGGCCTGGGCCTCGGGCAGGTGCGCCCCGGGCACCAGGATGCCGAGATCTTCCAGCTTGCGCATCTGGGGCAGGACCTTGCTGTCGAGCGAGCCGATCAGGGCGTTGTAGGCATTCACCGCCGCGTTCAGCGAGCGGCCCGTCTTGTGCAGGTGCTGCATCAAGATCCCGAACCGCTGGTGGAGTTCGGCCGCGATATCCCCGACCTGCTGGGCCTGGCGGACGCGGGCGTCTTGCTGCCAGCCGTAGGCGACGCCCCACAGCAGGGCGACGAGTGTGGTCGGCGTCGCAATCAGGACCCGCTGCCGGATCGCGTCGTAGAACAACTCGGGACGCTGCGTGCACGCCGCCGAGAGAAGATCCTCGGCCGGCACGAAGCACACCGTGAAGTTGATCGCGCCCTTGATCTTGGACGGGTAGTCCCGCTTGGCCAGCACGCTGACGTGCCCGGCCACGGCCCTGGCGTGAGCGGCCAGGGCCCGGTGCCGCTCATCGTCTGCCTGCGCGGCGGCTGCCCGCTGGAACTCATCGAGCGGGAACTTGGCGTCTATGACCAGCTTGCCCCGCCCAGCCAGGGTCACCACGACGTCCGGCCGGCTTCGTCCTCGGCTCCCACCTGGAGCTCGAAGTCCCGGTGCTGGTCCATCCCCGTCGCCTCCAGGATGTTCTCCAGCACCAGTTCGCCGGCCCGGCCGCGCTGCCCGGCATTGGCGAAGATCGCCCCGAGATGCTGCACCTGCGCCAGCGCTTCGTCAAGCCGCGCCTTGATCTCGCCCTGCGACTGCATGACGGCGGGATTTCCCTGCCCCTGCCCGCGGGTGACCAGCCACACGACGAACGCCCCGGCGAAGACCCCGGCAACCAGCGCGATGATGACCGCCGTCATGGCATGTTCCCTTCCCGGCTGCGCCGCGGCCTGCGGCTGCCCGGTTCTTCAGCCAAATTACCGACGCGCACCGACATTTCCGGCTGCCGCGTCACCAGCCGTCACACTTCCGTCACATAACCGGCCAATGCCGCCCTGCTGCCTTCGCGGGTCACCAAGCGCCCGCCGCGGGGAGCGGTCTGGTTACCGGGCCCTGAGCTGCGCGGTAATGCTCGGGTCGGTGATCTTGTCATCGGCGGCGAGCAGGACCGCCTTGGACACGATGATGCTCAGTACCGGGTCGCCGTCGAACGGCAGCATCACGCTGGCCCGCCCGCTGGCCGGGACGATGCACAGGTACCGGTCGTCGGGCTCGATAAGCACGTTGCCGCTGCCGATGTGGATCTTGTAAGAGTTCAGCCGGCCCTGCACGCGCAGGTACCGGCCGCTGAGCTCCAGGCGGGGAGCGATCTTCAGCTTCGGTACCAGCCTGGCCAGGGCCTCGCCGCGGACTACCCCGGTCGGGGTCAGGTCGCCGAAGGCGTGCTCGCGCCAGTAGGCGAAGTGGGGGTCCTCGCCGCGGTCGGCCCACTGCGGGTCGAGGGCGATGGAGGCGACCGAGACGAACAGGTCCACGTCGCGCATCGCCTCGGAGAGCACCAGCTCGGGGACCTCCTCCAGCGGGACCGGGGTGCGGCGGCGGTCGCCGGTCCGGCCGAAGCTGACCCGGTCGGTGGTGCAGAGGTCGACCGGGTACGCGAACGGGCCGGCGTCGACCGGATAGTGGTCGAAGTACGCGGTCAGTCCGGCGGCAGGAAAGTCCCGCCGGGCCTGCCCTTCGTGGCCTCCGTCGTACGGGCCGAGGTAGTTGGCCGCCCAGCCCCGCTGCTTGAACAACGCGTAGGCCTGCTGGTAGCGCAGGACGTGCGCGGCGAACCGGTTGGAGTACCGCCTGGTCTCCAGCTCGGCCGGGGTGATCAGGTACACCTCACGGAAGGCCTGCCTGAACGGCTGCATCCGCCCGCCCGCAAACAGGTAGTCGCGCCACCGCCCGACCTGCGCGGTGTCGGCCCGGGCGGGATGCCACAGCCTGACCGTCGCCTCGGGCGAGATCGCGTGCTGGCCGTCGGCGCCCTCGAGCCGGTCGCCATCGGCGGGGATGCCGGTCACCCCGGTGCTGAACGACCAGATCAGCCCCCTGGTCACCGAGCCGGTGACGGGGTGGTCGAGATACCACCGCCGCCAGTCCGCGACCGCCCAGGACCGTTCTTCGGCCAGCAGCCCCTCGAGCCGGCTCCGCTCTCCGGCCAGGGCTGTCTTGACCTCCTTGACGGCGCTCTTGACCTGCCTGGCCGCGCCGGCATCGGCCGGGATTTTGGCCGAACGGCCCGCCGGTGCCTGCCACTCGGCCCTGACCCGCCAGCCGTCACCGATCCTGACCCACGCCACCGTTCCGCCGACGGCTATCTGCCGCTCGCCGTGGGCGTCCAGCCCGGCGTCGGGCACGAGGCGCTCGGCGAGCTCGCCAAGGGTGAATCCGGCCCGCGCCGCCGCGGCGGCCAGCGCCGCGCCGATCTGCTTGTGGAACGCGCCGTGCTTGAGCCTGCGCTGCAGCTCAAGCAGGCCCGCGATCGCAGGTTCGCTGCCGATCAGGCCAAGGCCGTACACGCAGGCGTTCGGGACCTTGGCCGACGCCATGTACCCGCCGAGGGACAGGCTGGAACCGAACATCGAACGGTCGGCGGCGGCACGCAGTGCCGGGACGGCCCAGTCCGCCGCCAGCACGCCGGCCGCCCAGCACGCGGCCCGGAGCAGGTCCGTGTTCGGCTCCGAGAACAGGTACGGCACCTCTCTGTCGTACCCGTACCGGACCATCACCGGCTTGGCCGTGACGGCGCTCTCCACCAGTATCCGCAGCATCCGGACGGCCCCCGGGTCCTGTAGCAGCGTCGCGGCGCGCTCCAGCCATCTCCGGGACGGCTTGCTTCCCGCGGCAGCCGCCAGGTGCCGCAGCATCTGGTTCGCGCCGCCAGGATCACCCTGCCACCGCGCCGCCTCGTCCAGCACCGCAGCCGACCAGCCGTCATCCGGCCGGATCAGCGTCATATCCAGCGGCCCGCCGGCCGGAACGTCGGGCCGCAGTGACATCAGCCGCTTCCTGATTTTCGTGCGGTCCCGGGCCAGCATCTGGCCCTGTGCCTCGACAGCCGCGGCCAGCGCCTCAACCGCGTCCAGCAGACCCGGATCACCAGGCTGGCCACAGCGGACGGCCAGGGCCGACGCCGCGTCCATGACCGCATACGAACCCCACTGCTCAGGCATGACGGCCGCGGCTCGGACCGCCCACGCCGCGTCGGATGCCGGCAGCACCAGCCGCCGCCGGTGCAGGACCTGCTCCAGACTCCATATCAGGTCATGGACGTCCGGGCCGCCGACCTGCTCAGGTGCGCCGCGGATCAGGAGCAGCAGGAGGGAAGCCGCAACGTCATCGGGCGCGTCGCGGACACGCTCGGCCCAGTCCTGCCCCATCCGTCGGCCGTCGTGGGCGTAGAACCGGCCATGCGGTGGCACGTCCGCCAGGTGGCCCGCCCGGGCCTCGTGCCCGGCCCAGTCCGGCTCGGCCTCGTCGCGTCCGGCATCGCCCATCTCAGCCGCCGACCAGCGGGACCAGCCGGACGAAGCTCACCACGTCGGCCTCGGCCAGGGTCAGTTCCTCATCCAGGTCGTCGACCTGCCGGTCCCCGACGAACACGAAGAAGCCGTTGCGGCCGAACGCCCGCATCGCGGCGTCGGCCTGCGCCTGCCAGTCCAGCGTGCGGGGCGCGCGCAGCACGTACCCGTTCAGCGTCCGCTCCGCGTCCGTCGGCTGGACCAGGCCGTTGAACCGCGGCACGGGATTGGCGTTGTACCGCGCCACCTCCTCCCGGACGCGATGGCAGATCAGGTCACGCAGCCGGATCGGGCTGGGCACGTCGTCCAGCAGCAACCGTGCCGTCTCCGTCCCGGAAACCGTCGTATCCGCCAGCACGATCCGCATCGAGCCTCCCTCCGCCGACCCCCACCGCCGAACACGGTACTGCCTGCCACCGTCAGCGATCCCGGATGATGGCTGACCACCGCCGGGCGATGGGCCAGGCGATCATCCAGGCGAAGACCGCGGCCCATACCGCCGCGGCTACCCAGACGGCGGCGGTGCCCACCTCGTGGATCAGCGGCACCCCGGCCTCGGCGCCGATCCGCATGCTGGCCGTCGCGTACATGCCGGCCGGGAAGACGATCATCCACAGCTCGCGGCGGAACCCGCTGGCCGCCCGGCCGCGCAGCCACCGGGCGAGGCCGATGACGGTCAGGGCGGGAATGAGCGCGGTGGCGACCGACCAGAACGCGAGCGCCAGGTCCGTCAGCGCCGGCCGGGACGCGCCCAGCACCGCCGGCCCGGTGATGTGCAGGATCTGCGCCGCGGCCAGCACCGTGATGGACGCCGCGCCCATGGTGACCCAGTAGGGCGCGAAGGGATCACCTGGCGCCAGGCCGGCCGTGCGCAGCCGCGTGATGACCAGGGCGGTGACCAGCACGTACAGCAGGGCTCCGGCCGACCACGCGGCGATGGCCAGCCAGCCGGCCAGCCGGTCAGGCACGACGCCCGCCGCGTCGGCGGACGCCGCCGCGATGACCGCCGACTGAGTGCCCACGACCCAGAGCTGCCAGGTGCCGTTCACGTCGGTGATCGCGCGGCGCGGCGCCGGCGGCCCGCGCCGGGCCAGGAAGGCGATGACCGCACCGAAGGCCGCCACCCACGCGAGCGCCGTGAACGCGGTCAGGGCCGCTACGACATCGTGCTGGCCCCGGCCGGCCAGCCGGGCGGCGAGCACGCTGGCGGCGGCCGGCACCGCGAAGAAGCCGAACACCCGGTCCGGCCGGGTCAGGTCGTGGCGCACGTCAGCCGGGAACGCCGCGGCCCGCCATACAGACGCGGCCGCGAGGACGACGAAGGCCGCTGACGCGACCCACAGCAGGGCCGCGGACAGGTGCGGGCTTCCGGCCTGCCGCAGGGCGACCGACACGATCCCGGTGGCCATCACCATCGCGAACGCGCGGGGATCCGCGCCGCGTACCGCCTGCGCCAGCGGGCCGGGCGGGAGCGCCCGCATCCCGCCCCCTCCCTGAGCGCGGCCGGAAGGCCGCTGAGGTGGTGTTACGAACAAGGGATTGTAACGGCGGCGCGAACCGGCCGTCAGGCCGGATCCGGCGGGCTGGTCTCGTCGTGGCGGGTGACGAACTCGTCGAGGACCGCGGCCAGCTCGTGCAGGCGTTCCAGGTGAGCGCGGGTGAGCTTCTGCAGTATCAGGTCACCGTCCGGGGTCAGGCTGACCCTCACCACCCGGCCGTCCTCGGCGTCCCTGGTCCGCTGGACCAGCCCGGCGGCCTCGGCCCGGTCGACCAGTTCCACCATGCTGTGCGGGCGGAGGAGCAGGTACCCCGCGAGGTCGCCGATGGTAGGCGGATCGCCCCCCGGATGCCCCTTGATCGCCACCAGCAGCTGGTGCTGAACGTGGGTCAGGCCCGCGGCCTGCGCCTGGTCTTCGCTCCAGCGCTGGAAGCGGCGCAAGCTGACCCGGAACTCCAGCAGCCGCTCGAAGTCTTGCTGGGTCAGCCGATCCATGGTCACCTTGCAATTCTGATCGCCCCATACCGGCTGAACCATCGCCGATGGTTCAGCATTTACGGAGCATATCCTAGGCCGGGAATCTGCCGGGGAACGAGAAATGCCTTTACTCCGTCCTCGCGACCGGGGGCGGATCGGGCCACACGGGGAGGCCGGCCGACCACCGGCCATGGCGTCCTCCTCAGGGCGGTCCTGGGCAGTTCAGCCCCAGGCAGCACCCCTGGGCGCCCGTGACCGGCCCTCTGGCACAGATATATCGTGACACGATATACTAACACAAGGCAGAGGTGAGCGCGACTAAGGCTGTCCGCTGCCTGACGTTCGTGATATCATTTGCGTGCTCCAGTGATCGGCGGTGGCGGACATGAAGCGCTACAAATTCCAGGCCATGGTCACACCTGCCAAGGACGACGACGGCGAGGCCCGCGCGAAGCTCAGTTCACCCTCGTGCCGCATGGTGCTGCGCGCCGAGAACAGCGAGACCAGGCGCAGTCAGGTCTTCAGCGCCCTGGTCGATCCCGAGGAGGGGTCGTTCCGGCCAGGTAAGCCGGCGATCCTCGTCACGCTCCGGGTCATCGGCGACGACATCGCCGACTACCTTGACATCGGCACCCACTTCAGCCTCTGGCAGGGCATCGACGTCGGGCAGGGCGTGATCACCCGCCGCCTGTTCACCTGACTCACGCGGGCGGCCGGCGCAGGCCCGGCGGCCGGCTATGGGGCCTCAGGCATAAAGATCGGATGACATTACAGGTATCCGTTTGGTATCAGCCGTGTTCTGCCGCGTTTCGAGGCATTGACACCCGCAGACATCGGATCTATTTTCCTCACACATGGCACTCCGGGTGTTCGGGGGATCCGCCCCCGCAGCCCGCACCCTACGCCCGCCACAGAGCCCGGAGGCCGCCCGAGGAGGTTCCATGACACTGCGCAAACGCGCGGGGAGTTGGGTCTCTCTCCGCGCCACAACCGCCGTGGCGGCCGCGGTCGCCACGGTAACGCTCCTCGCCGCCTGCAGTTCCAGCTCGAGCAGCTCGTCGAGTCCGGCCACCTCGACCGGCGCCACGAGCTCAGCGTCGGCGGCCTCGCCGACCGCCATCGGCGTCGACCTCACCTATAACGACACGGCCTTCTGGGCGGCCTACATCAACTACGAGACGCAGTACGCCGCGCAACTGCACATCAAGCTGCTCGGCCCGCTGCTCGCCGCGGCCAACGCCAGCCTGCAGAACACCCAGATCGAGGACCTCGTCAACGAGGGCGCGAAGGCCATCGTGGTGAACCCGGAGACGGCCACCAGCCTGGGTCCGGCGATCGCGTACGCAGCCGCTCACCACGTCCAGCTCATCTCGGTCGACACCATCGTCGGCGTCGGCAAGGTGTACATGGTGGTCCGCGCGTCCAACATCTTGTACGGGATGGACGCCTGCGCCTACATCAGCTCGCAGGTGAAGTCCGGTTACGTGCTCGACCTGGAGGGCGACCTGACCTCCTCCAACGGAGCGGACCGTACCAACGCCTTCGACGCGTGCATGGCGGCCAACGACCCGGGCGTCCACCTCCTCAAGGACCCCACGGTCTGGACCGAAGCCACGGCGGTCACCGACGCGCAGAATGCGGTGAACGCCTACGGCAGCCAGCTCAAGGCGATCTACTCTCAATGGTCAAGCCCCGACACGGGTATCCTCCCGCTGCTGAAGTCCAAGGGCCTGACCGGCAAGGTGATCCTGGTGAGCGATGACGGCGTCCCGTTCGAGATGTGCGACATCTCCAACGGCTCGCTCAACGCGTCCCAGTCCCAGCCCGCCAACCTGTACGCCTACTGGGCGCTGAAGTACGCGCTCGACGCCGCGAACGGCGTGACGCTGAGCGCGGGCCAGCCCGGCGGCGGCGCGCCCACCCTGCAGATGGTGAGCTACGCGGGCGACACCAACCTCGGCGACCCGATCGTCGCCCCGTTCGTGACCAAGACCGCGCAGACCTTCACCATCACCCCGGTGGACGGCCAGTCGGGCACCGTCACCACCACCCCAGTCAGCGACTCCGCCCTGTGGGGCAATGTCTACGGCACCGCGCACGGCGGTGTCTGCAGCGCCTCGGCGTCCTGACGTAATGAGCGAACCGGTAATCCCCGCCGCCTCGGAGCACGCGGTCGCGCCAGCGGCCGAGGCGGTGGGGATTCACAAGCGGTTCGGCAGCACGCGCGCGCTGCGGGGCGTCGACCTGAGGCTGGAGATAGGCCGCTGCCTCGGCCTGGTCGGGCGCAACGGCGCGGGCAAGTCCACGCTGGTCTCCATCTTGTCCGGCCTCTACCCGCCCGACGCGGGCGAGGTGCGCCTCGACGGGCGCCCGGCTCCCTCGCTCGGTGACATCGCCGGGTGGCGCGGGCGTATCGCGACCGTCTTCCAGCACTCCATGGTGGTGCCGAGCCTCACCGTGGCCGAGAACGTCTTCCTCGGCCGGCCGCCGCGCCGGGCCGGAATCGGGGGCCTCGGCATCGTGGACTGGCGCCGGATGCGCGAGCAGACCCGGCAGGTCATGGCTGACTGGGGCTTCGACGTGAACGCCGATACGGCGTGCGGGAACCTGACCGTCGAGCAGCGGCAGGTGGTCGAGATCACCAGGGCGCTGGCGGCGGGCACCCGCTGCCTGCTGCTCGATGAGCCCACCGCGGCGCTCGAGCGCGGCGCGGCGCAGCGCCTGTTCGAGCGGATCCGCCAGCTCCAGGCCCAGGGCGTCGCGATCTTGTACATCTCCCACCACCTCGAAGAGGTCTTCGAGATCTGTACCGACGTCGCCGTGCTGAGGGACGGCGAGATGGTGCTGGCCGCCTCGCTCGGCAAGACGACCAAGGATGACCTGGTGGCAGCCATGGTGGGACCGGAAATCTTTCATGCCGAACGACCAGTGGTACCACCCCCGGACCAGCGCGAGCCTCCCGGGGCAGCCGCCGCCGTCGGCGGCGATCACCCGGACCTGGTGGTCGAGGGCGTGACGTTCGCCTCCCCGGGCGTCTTCCTCGGCAACGTCTCACTCACCATCCGCCGCGGCGAGCGGGTCGGCGTGACCGGGCTGCGCGGGTCCGGGGCGACCACCCTGGCCAGGATCGTGGCGGGCGCGGCCGCGCCCGATGCGGGGCGGGTGCGGCTCGGTAACCAGGCGCTGCGCCCCGGGGACCGGGCCGGGGCGCTCCGCGCGGGAATCGGCTACATCCCCGAGGACCGGCAGGCCGACGGGTTCGTGCCGCTGCTTGGCGCGGCGGAGAACATCACCATGTCGGTCACCAACCGGCTGGCCAGGGGAGGTTTCGTCGGCCCCAGGCGGCGCGAGGCGCTCGCGGCGCCGCTGGCCAGGCGGCTGTCGCTGGTGTCGGCCGGGCTGGGCCAGCCGGTTCGCGAGCTGTCCGGCGGCAACCAGCAGAAGGTGACGGTGGCCCGGGCCCTGGCCAGCGACCCCGTGCTGATCGTCGCGATCACCCCGACCCGCGGCGTTGACGTGGCCTCGAAGGAGCTACTGCTTTCCGAACTGGACCGGGTCACCTCGCAAACCGGGGCGAGCCTGCTGCTGGCCACGGACGAGCTAGACGACCTGGTCATCTGCGACCGGGTGGTGGTGCTCGTCCGCGGCGAGATCTTCACGGAGTTCACCGAGCCTCCCTTCGACCGCGAGGCGCTGATCGCGGCCACCGAGGGCCTTGGAGCGCCATGAGCGAAACCAAAGACAACCTCGCCGCCCTGGCGGCCGACGTGGAATCCGCGCTGGCCCGCAGGCGAAGCCGGAGCGCCGCAGCCATCTCCTGGATCCGCGAGGCCGCGCTGCTGCCCGTCCTGGCCGTGCTGCTGATCGTGGGCGCGGTGCTGAACAGCCACTTCCTCACGGTGTCGAACATGACCGGGATCGGCCAGCAGGTCTCCGCGCTCGGCGTCGTGGTGGTCGGCGAGTCCCTCATCCTGCTCATCGGCGGCCTGGACCTGTCGCTCGAGTCCACCTACGGGCTCGCCCCGATGCTCGCCGCCTGGCTGCTCGTCCCGGTGGCCGCGTTCGGCAACGGCATGCTGCTCAACCCCTACCTCGGCATCGCGATCCTGCTCGCGGTGGGGGCGGCGGTCGGCCTGGTCAACGGGATGCTGATCGTCAAGGGCCGGCTGAACGGCTTCATCGTGACGCTCGGCATGACGATCCTGCTGGCCGGGATCCAGGACGGCATCGTCAAGGGCGAGGCCCCGTTCAACCTGCCGACCGCGTTCGGCTACCTCGGCGCGGCCAACATCGGCGCGATCCCGCTGTCGCTGATCGTCGCGGCGGTCATCTTCGCGGGCACGGGAGTGTTCCTGCGCTATCACCGGCTGGGCCGGGCGATCTACGCCGTCGGCGGCAACCGGGAAGCGGCCCGCGCCGCCGGGATCAAGGTCGACCAGGTCAGGATCGGCGTCTACGTGGCCGGCAGCATCCTCGCGGCGATCGGCGGCCTGATGGAGGCGGGCCGAGTGTCCTCCGTGGCGCCGACGCAGGGTTACGGCGAGGGGATCATCTTCTCGGTCTTCGCCGCGGCGGTCATCGGCGGCGTGTCCCTGCAGGGTGGCCGCGGGAACATGGTGGGCGCCGCGTCCGGCGTCATCTTGCTCGGCGTCGTGCAGAACATCCTTGACCTGGAAAACGCGCCGAACTACTGGATCGAGGCGATCGAGGGCGGCGTCATCTTGTTCGCGCTGTTCCTGGCCCGTGCCATCGGCGGCGAAGCGAGCGCTGAGTGACCAAGATCACCGGACTCGAGACCCATGACGTGCGGTTCCCCACGTCGCGGAGCCTGGCGGGGTCGGACGCGATGAACGCGGCGCCCGACTACTCCGCCGCGTACGTCATCATCAGGACCGACGCGGACCACCTGGCCGGGCACGGGTACGCGTTCACGATCGGGCGCGGCAACGAGATCCAGCTGGCCGCGATCAGGGCTCTCGAGCCGTTCCTGGCCGGGCAGGACCTAGACGAGATCCTCGGCGACCCCGGCGGTCCCTGCCGCCTGGGAGAGCTGTACCGTCGGCTGGTCCGGGACAGCCCGCTGCACTGGCTCGGGCCGTCCTGCGGGGTCGTGCACATGGCGACCGGCGCGGTGCTGAACGCGTGCTGGGACCTGGCCGCCCGCCGGGCCGGCCAGCCGCTGTGGCTGCTGCTCGCGGAACTGACCCCGGAGGAGGTCGTCGGGCTCGTCGACTTCCGCTATCTGTCCGACGCGCTGACCGCCGACGAGGCCTTCGGCCTGCTTGAGCGCGGCCGGGAAGGACACGCCGAGCGGATCGCCGCGCTGCGGCGGGATGGCTACCCGGCCTACTCGACCGCGCCCGGCTGGCTCGGCTACTCCGACGAGCGGCTGGCGGCGCTCTGCGCCGAGGCCCTCGAGCAGGGCTTCAGCCATGTGAAGCTCAAGGTCGGCGCGATGCTCGACGACGACAAGCGCAGGTGCGCGATCGCGCGGGAGGTGCTCGGGGAGGAATTCGGCATCGCGATCGACGCGAACCAGGTCTGGGACGTGGCGACCGCGGTCGCGTGGATCAGGGAACTGGCGCCGTTCCGGCCCGCCTGGGTCGAGGAGCCGACCGCCCCCGAGGACATCCTGGGCACCGCGGCGATCCGGCGGGGCGTGCGGCCCGTCAAGATCGCCACCGGCGAGCACGTCGCCAACCAGGTGATGTTCAAGCAGCTATTGCAGGCCGGCGCGATCGACATCATGCAGATCGACGCCTGCCGGGTGGCCGGCGTGAACCAGAACGTGGCCAACCTGCTGCTGGCCGCCAAGTTCGGGGTGCCGGTCTGCCCGCACGCGGGCGGGGTGGGCCTGTGCGAGATCGTGCAGCACCTGTCGATGTTCGACTACGTAGCCCTGTCCGGAACCTCGCAAGGACGCTGGATCGAGTGGATCGATCACCTGCACGAGCATTTCGCCACCCCTGCCGTCGTGTCGCGAGGCCGCTACCGCGTGCCGGAAGCACCCGGTGCTTCCACCGAGATGCTGCCGGACTCCCTGGCGGAGTACTCCTACCCCTCCGGCCCCGCCTGGCAGCCCGCCGCGTGATGATCCCCGGGGGCCCGCTGGTCTTCGGCGGCGCTCCCATCGGCGGGCTCTACGCCCCGGTCAGCGACGAGGCGGCCGCCGCCACGCTCCAGGCGGCGTGGGACGCGGGGATCCGCGCCTTCGACACCGCGCCGCACTACGGGGTCGGACTGTCCGAGCAGCGGATCGGCGACTTCCTGACCGGGCGCCCGCGCGCCCAGTTCGTCGTGTCCACCAAGGTGGGGCGGCGGCTGGTGCCTGCGGCCGGTCCCGGCTCCGTGGACGGTGCCGATGAGTTCTACGGCACCCCGGCGCTGGGGCGCGTGCGCGACTACAGCGCGGATGGCGCGCTGCGCTCGCTGGAGGACAGCCTGCGACGGCTGCGGCTGGACCGGGTGGACATCGCGCTGATCCACGACCCGGACGAGCACATGGCCGAGGCGCTGGACGGCGCCTATCCCGCCCTGGCGCGGCTGTGCTCGGAGGGCGCGGTCGGGGCGATCGGCATAGGGGTCAATTCCGCCCCGCTCGCCGAATGGTTCGTGACGCGCTGCGACCTGGATTGCGTCCTCGTGGCCGGCCGGTACACGCTGCTAGACGACTCGGCGGCCGCGTCCCTGTTCCCGCTGTGCCTTTCGCGCGGGGTGGCGGTGCTGGCCGGAGGCGTGTTCAACAGCGGGATCCTGGCCGGGGGAGATCGCTACGACTACGCCCTGGCCGCGCCCGGCGTCCTGGCCCGCGCCCGCCGGATCGAAGGCGCCTGCGCCCGCCACGGCGTCCCGGTCGCGGCCGCGGCCCTGCGCTACGCCCTGCGCCACCCCGCGGTCACCGCCGCCGTGGTCGGCGCGCGCACCGCGGACGAGATCCGCGCCGACGCCGGGTACCTGTCCCTGGACCTCCCGGAAGCGCTGTGGACCGACCTGGCGAGCCTGCCCTTATGATCGCGACGTTCCTCAGAGCACCGAGGCCAGCCACTGCTCGACGCCTGCGATGTGCACCGTCGCCCAGGACCTGGCGATCTCGGGCTCGTGGGCGGCGACGGCGTCGAGGATGGCCCGGTGCTCGGCCAGCGTCTGCGCCAGCGTCCCGGTCTGGGTCAGCCCGCGCCAGACCCGGGCCCTGGTGGTCGGTGCCGATATCGAGTCGAGCAGCGAGGAGAGCACCGAATTACCCGAGCAGGCCACGATACGCCGGTGGAACTCCAGGTCGTTCGCCACCAGCTCTTCGGCCTCCGGGTACGGGCCGATACTGTCGAGCAGCTTGCTCAGGCCCTCGGCCTCGGAGTCGGTGATCCGCTCCGCGGCCATAGCCGTGGCGGCCGGCTCGAGTATCCGCCGGACCCGCAGCAACTCAAGCACGGTGTCGTCACGGTGGAAGTCCACGATGAAGCTCAGCGCCTCGAGCAGCAGCCGCGGTTCCAGGCTGGTCACGTAGGTCCCGTCGCCCCGCCGCACGTCCAGGATGTTGACCAGCGACAGCGCCCGGACCGCCTCCCGCAGCGAGCTACGGGACAGGCCGAGCTCGGCGGCCAGGTCGGCCTCCCTGGGCAGCTTGTCGCCCGCGCGCAGCGCGCCCGAGGTGATCATGGCCTTGATCTTCTCGATGGCCTCGTCGGTGACGGCCACGGTGCGCGCACCCCCTCGCTCGGCAAAGATCGGATGTTTGTCCCGAGTATGACATACCGTGAAAAGCCCAGAACGGAGGCGTCGTGAGAATCGCACTGCACACGCGCGTGCGGGCCGACGTCTGGCCACTGTGAGCATGGCCACGGGGATCGTCGACGCTCACCACCACCTGTGGGACCTGGGCGTGCGCGACCAGGACTGGATCACCGGGCCCGCCCTCGCGCCGCTGCGCCGCGATTTCCTGCTCGGCGACTACCAGCCCCTGGCGCGCGCCGGCGGCGTGACCGCCAGCGTGGTGGTACAGACCGTCACCGTCCCGGGGGAGACCCCCGAACTGCTCGCGCTGGCGGCCGGCAGCGACCTGATCGCGGGGGTGGTGGGGTGGGCCGACCTGACCGCGCCGGGCCTCGCCGACCGGATCGCCGCGCTCACCGCGATGCCGGGCGGTGACAAGCTGGTCGGCCTGCGCCACCAGGTGCAGCACGAACCCGACCCGCAGTGGCTGACCAGGGCCGACGTCCTGCGCGGCCTGGCCGCCGTCGCCGACGCCGGCCTCGCCTACGACCTGGTCATCACGGCGGGCCAGCTAGGCACTGCCGCCCGGGCCGCGGCGGCCGTGCCCGATCTGTTGTTCGTCCTCGATCACCTCGGCAAGCCGCCGATCGCGTCGGGAAGCATCCAGTCGTGGGCACGGGACCTGCGGCGCCTGGCCGCGCTGCCCAACACGGCGGGCAAGCTGTCCGGCCTGGTGACCGAGGCCGACTGGAGCCGCTGGAAGCCCGACGACCTGCGCCCCTATACCGACACCGCGCTGGCCGCCTTCGGCCCGGCCAGGATGATGTTCGGCTCGGACTGGCCGGTCTGCACCCTGGCCGCCAGCTACGGCGGCGTCCTCCAGGCCGCCCGCGACCTGACCGGGGACCTCAGCGAGACCGAACGCGAGGCCGTTTTCGCGGGCACTGCGACCCGGCTCTACCGGCTCAGGCGCTGACGCGGGCCGGGTTCAGGTCTGACCGGCCGCCAGCTCGCGCGCCATCAGCTCGACCAGCTTCTGCAACCCGCGCATCGGCCGCACCATCACGGTGAACCCGACCAGCTTGTCCTCGCCGTTCCAGGCCAGCATGTCGACGCCCTGGACGTAGACGCCTTCGAGGTCGGCCTCGAATTCGAGCACCGCGCTGGTCTCGCCGTACCATTCGCCGAGGTAGCGCAGCGACGGGCCCAGCACAGCCATCGCGCTGGCCAGGTAGCGGGTCGTCACCGCCTTGCCCTGCTGCGGCGTGAACACCGCCGGCGACCGGAACACCACGTCGTCGGCCAGGAGGTCATCCAGCCGGCCCGGGTCCCGCGACTGGACGACGGCGTGCCACGAGCGCACGGCAGCAGGTTGCTCAGACATGGGTGTACTCAACCTCACCCGGAGGGAAACATCAAGCCACCTGGCGCCGCAGCAGAATCGGCGCATCGGGACCGCTCTAGCTGCGGGGAAGGCGGCGCACTGGGCAAACTGCGCTAGCGCCCGTGCTGCACCTGAACGGAGCGGCTGGCCCGGACCGATCCTGTTTCAGTGATTACGGACCGGTTTTTTATCGTCTCCTGGCATTGCGCAATCGCGTGCAAGCCGTACGCTCCCTGTGTGAACAGCGAGCCGGCGGACGCGGTTCCGCTCGCGGCGCGCCTCCGGCTGCTGCGGACCCGGCTCGGATTGAGCCAGGAGCAGCTGGCGCGACGGCTGGGCGTTTCGTTCGCGACCGTGAACCGATGGGAATCCGGGCGATCGCGACCGTCGGCGCGCGCCAGCCTGGCCCTCGCGGAGCTGGAGGCGGCGGCCACCAGCCGGGAGCCGCCCCGCGGGCCAGAGCCGGCCGAGGCCGAGCCGGACCGGCTGCCGATCGCGCAATCCAGCTTCGTCGGCCGAGACCGCGAGCTGAACGCCCTCTCCGAGCTGCTCACCCGGTCGCGGCTGATCAACCTGACCGGGCCCGGCGGCGTAGGCAAGACCCGCCTGGCCATCGAGGCCGCCCGGCGCTGGGCGGCGACAGGCGGCCGCATCGCCGACGTGGTGTTCGTCCCGCTCGAAGCGATCCAGCCGCCCCGGCCGGTGGTATCGGTGCTCGCTTCGCGCCTGGGCCTGCGCGAACGGCCAGGCGTGTCCTGGAGCGAGGCGGCGCTGGCGGCCCTGGGGGGACGGCCCGGGCTGCTGCTGCTCGACAGCGCCGAACACTACCTGGAGGAGGTGGCGGGGCTGGCCGAGGACTTCCTCGCCTCGGCCCCGGGCCTATCCATCGTGGTCACCAGCCGGGTCGTCCTCGGGGTGCCGGGCGAGGTCGTCTGGGCGGTGCCTCCGCTCGACTGTCCCCCGGTCGCGGCGAGCGCATCCGAAATCGCGGCCTCGGACGCGGTCCGGCTGTTCATCGCCAGGGCCAGTGACCGGCTGCCGGGCTTCTCCGCGGCCGACGTGCCGCCGCACGCGGTCGGCGAGCTCTGCCGCAGGCTAGGCGGGCTGCCGCTGGCCATCGAGCTGATCGCAGGCTGGGTCGGGACGCTGTCCGTCCGCGAGATCTTGCAGCAACGGGTCGCGCTGCTGGATTACGATCCGCCCGGTGCCCAGGGCAGCCGCAAGCTCGCCAACGTGCTGCGGGCCAGTTACGACCTACTTGAGCCTGGCCAGCAGCGAACCCTGCGGCTGCTCAGCGTGTTCTCCACGCCGTTTGGCCTGGCGGACGCCCAGGCGGTGACCGGGGTCAGCGAGCCGGAGGCGGCAGGCGCCGTCCGCGGGCTGGTGGACGCGTCCTGGCTGGTGGTCACCCGCGGCCCCGAGCAGAATCGGTTCAGCATGGTCGAGACCATCCGTGAGTTCGCGAGCGCACGACTGCAGGACGCAGGCGAAGCACCGCAGGCTCGCCGGCGGCATGCGATGCATTTCGCCGACATGGCCACCCAGAGCTTGAGCTCCCTGGCCGGGCCGGATGCGCGCCGCTGGGCCGTCCGGATGGCGTCGGCGGTCGACGACCTGCGCGCGATGATGCAGTGGGCCCTTGACAACGGCGAGACCGATCTTGGCCTGGAGGTCGGCGCTGCCCTGTGGCGCTGGTGGCTGACCAGCGGCCGGCTTTCCGCTGGCCGGGCCTGGCTCGGCAAGTTCCTCACCGCGGCCGGCGAACACCTCGTGCGGAAGGCGGAGGATGGCCAGCGGATCGGGCGAGCCCTGTCCGCGGCCGCCGTGCTGGCCGTGGAGAACGCCGACTACGCAGAGGCGGTTCGCCTGGCCAGGCGAGCGCTTAGCATCTTCGAACCGCTCGACCCCGGCGAGGACCTGGCCCTCGCGGCCACCGTGCTCGGATCAGCCCAGCGTTACCTGGGCGAGCTGGCCGAGGCCCGGCGCAGCTTCCAGACCGTGCTCGACCTGCGGGCCGCCGCGGGTGACCGGGCGAGGCTGGCCATGGCGATCAACAACATGGCCCTGGTCGAGCTCGACGACGGGAATCTGGACCGGGCCAGGCAGCTGCTGGAGCAGAACCTTGTCATCAAGCGCCAGCTCGGGGAGCAGCTCTCGATCGCGATCGGCCTGATCAACCTGGCCGAGGTGCTGATCAGGGCCGGCCGGTGGAAGGAGGCCAGCGCGTCCATCGCCGAAGCCGCCGAGCTGGCCGTCGGCCAGCCTCAGCTCACCGGCCTCGTGCTCTGCAACCAGGGCCATCTCGCCGCCGGGCAGCGGAACTGGGAGCAGGCGGCCGAGCTCTACCAGCAGGCGGTGGCCGCCGGCGAGGCGGGCGGCCATACGCACGTCGCGGTCGAGGCCATGATCGGGCTGGGCCGCGTCCGCAACCAGCTCGGCCTGGCGGACGAGGCGGCCCGGCAGCTCCGCACGGCGGAGGCGCTGGCCCACCAGATCGCGAACCGGCAGCTGATCGCCGCGGTGACCGCGGCCCTGGCGGAGACCGCCGGCGGCCAGACCGGCCGCCTCCCGGGCAACCTCACCTCCCGCCAGGCCGAAGTGCTGGGGCTGCTCGCCGACGGCCTGAGCAACAAGGAGATCGCCGCGCGGCTGTACCTGAGCCCCGGCACCGTCGAGCGGCACGTGACCACCATCTACCGCAAGCTCGGACTCGGCGGCCGGGTCGACGCCGCCCGTTACGCCGTGGAAAACGGGCTAGCCGAGCGCTGAGCACCAGGGTGTTATAGCAGGCTGCGGTTCACTGGTCCCGATCGGCACCATCAGGGGGACCTCAGTGACGCTCTGGGGCTCATGTTCTTAAAGGGATCAGCAGGATGTATGAACCGCGGGATTCGGCGCACCCGCTCATACATGTAGAAATGCCGCATATGCTTCCGCCGCGCTCAAGCATCTAATGCTGGGGAGCGGTGAGCGCGGCGGGAGCAGTAGCGCGTCATGGGCGCAGGCGCACGGCGGGGGCACCGGCACGCGAGCAGCACGAGCGCGCCGGAAGCGTCCAACGCGTAGGGGGGTCATGCGAGATCAGCTCCTCGGTGCGACGCAGCCGGTGCTGTCGATCTCGCTTGACCCGGGCGAGAGTGTCGTCGCCGAGGTCGGCCAGTTCGCGTGGATGACCGACTCGATCGAGATGGCGGCGGTCGGTGAGGCCCAGCATGAGCCGCGGCTGTGCGTCTACACGGCCACCGGTGAGCCCGGCGTCGTCGCGTTCGCATCCAAGCTTCCCGGCAGCATCCTGAGCGTCGATATCGGCCCCGGCTGTGAGGGCTGCCTGGTCCGCGAGTCCAGCTTCCTGGCCGGCACGCCCGGTGTGGAGGTCGTCGCCGACGCCAGCCCCCTGACCTCCGGGCCCCCCGACGGCGACCGGCTGGCGCTGTGGCGGATCGGCGGCACGGGACGCGCCTGGATCGAGATGCCCGGCGACGTGGTGAAACGCGAGCTGACCGCGGGCCAGTCGCTGCGGGCGCACCCCAGGCACATCGGCATGTTCGACGCTACGATCGCCATCCAGGTCACACAGGTCCAGGGTGTCTCCGGCCACGACGACGCCTACCCTTGCGCCGTGCTTTCCGGGCCGGGTGTCGTGTGGCTGCGGTCGATGCCTGCCAACCCGGAGAGATGACGTTGCCGCACCCAGGCCCGGTCGCCGCGCCGGGCCCGGGTCCTGGTGACGGTGATGCGCGGGGTGCCCGCCTAGCTGGGTAGGAAGTCGAGCAGCAGGGCGTTGACTTCGTCGGGCGCGTCGAGCTGCATCCAGTGACCCGGGCCGTCCAGGCGCTCGTACCGCCACGGCCCCGCCACGTTCTGCGCGGAGTCGGTCATCTGGGTCTCGGTGAGGGCGGGGTCTCCCGTGCTCCAGACGCCCATCGTGGGGGCCTGGACGGGCGGGAGCGAGGACGGCGGCGTTACCCACGACTCGGGCGGGACGTTGGCCCGGTACCAGTTGAGGCCGGGGGTGAGCGAGCCGTTCGCTTCCAGGTCGGCGATCACGCCAGCGGCGTCCGGGTGCCCCGCCCAGGTACGGAAGTTGGCCCAGTCGTCCCCGCTCAGCCAGCGTTCTGCGACCCCGGGGAACTGAAACAGCAGCATGTACCACGATTTCTCGCGCTGCCGCGGAGTGCGGCGGAACGTGGCCGGGTGGCCGACGGAGAGCACGGCCAGGTGGTCGACGCAGCCGGGCGCGAAGGAAGCGAGCGCCCACGCCAGGGCGGCGCCCCAGTCGTGGCCCACGAGGTGGGCCCTGGAGACCTTGAGGTCGGCGAGGATCGCCAGGACGTCGCCGGCCAGGAGCGGGATCGAGTAGGCGCCGACGTCCGCTGGCTTATCGGAACGCCCGTAACCGCGCAGGTCCGGCACTATGACCTGGAATCCCGCCCCCGCCAGGACCGGCACCTGGTGCCGCCAGAGCCGGCCCGAGTCGGGAAAGCCGTGCAGCAGCACGACCGGCGGCCCGTCCCCGGTGACCTCGTACTCGGTACCGACCCCATCCACCTCTACCCGGCCCATCCCGGCCTCCTCCTGTTCGCTACGACTCAGATACCACCGCGAGGATCTTCTCGCGGGTCGGGCCGAACGCCAGCTCGTCACGCCAGCCAGATCCAAGCTCGAGGGCCTTCTCGCGCAGCCCGGGCCGGGCGAATACCTGCCCGGGTGTCCGCAGGACGAGGCGGATGTCGAGGGTCGCGCGGGCGCAGTCCGGGTCGCGCCCGGTCGCGGCGTCGAGGGCCTTCTCCAGCTGGTACGCGGGGTCCGGCGAGTCATAGGTCGCGCCGGACAGGCCGGCCTCGATCTCGCCAAGGCGGTGCCGGTCGCTGGTCAGGGTGGCGCGGTACCACGGCTCGATGATCTCGGCGGTGGCGGCGTGGAAGGCATCGGCGAACGCCGCCGGGTCGTCCAGGCCGGCCGCTCGCAGCTGGTCCCGCAGCGCTAGGGCGTGCAGCATGCCGATTGACGCGCCGCGCCCGTTCGCGGGGTTGGAGCACGCCCAGGAGTCGGCCACGGCCACGACGCCGGTGGCGACCGGCTGGCCGTCGACGACGAAGCCGTAGTAGCGGTCCTCCAGCCGGGCCATCACCCGGACCTCGTCATCGAGCGGGGTCCCGTCCAGCCAGTGGGCGACCGGCGGGAGGCTGCGTACGAGCGCCGTCCAGCGGCCTGTCTCGCGCAGCGGGCGCAGCGCGGTGTCTTTCGAGCCGGTCACGAGCACGACAGCCCAGGTCCCGTTGTCCGCGGGCAGGGTAAGCGAGGTGATGGTCCCCCAGTCCAGCTGGGTGGCCCCCCGCATGGCGGGTATCGACCCGTCCGCCGACCGGAAGTACCGCCCGTAGTACAGGAACCCGCTGTCTTCCAGTTCCTCGACGGGAGGGCGGGCGTCGATGCCCCGGAGCCAGGCGGGCAAGGCGGACCGCCGCCCGCTCATGTCGACCACCAGGTCGGCCGGGATGGATTCGCCGACCCTGGTCCGTACTCCGGCCACGTGCGGGACGCCCGGGCGGGCCGCAGACCCGCGGATCAGGCCGACGACGGGCGTGCCGCGGCGGATCTCCACGCCCGGGGTCGACTCGGCCGCCGCGGCGAGGACGGCCTCCACCGTCGCGCGCCTGCCCGTCAGCCATTCGTAGCGCTCGTCACCGTCCCGCCAGCCGCCGGTGACCGCCGTGGGCAGCACGTCGCGGATGAAGTTCAGCCGCAGCCCGCCGGCGGCCTGCAGGGTCTTGGCCACCTCGGGCAGCTCCGCTTCGAGGACCGAGCGGAAGCCGGCCAGGAACGCGTGCGCCTGCCGGAACTGGTTCAGCCCCGGGCGCTCCCAGCGCTGCCAAGCCTCCGCCGGGTCGTCTGGCGGCCGGTCCGGGTCCCGCTCGAGCACGGTGACCTGATGACCGTCACCGGCCAGGAGCATCGAGGCCCCCAGCGCCACTACCCCGGCCCCCACCACCACGATCCGCGCCATGATCGAAGGCTAGGGGGTTCGGCCCGCCCGGCGGAAGCGGGTCATGGGGCCGAGCACGCCGGGCACCACCTCGAACGGGGTCATGCCGAGCCGTTCGACGACTGCGACCGACGCGGTATTGCCCTCGTCCACCTCGGCCAGCACCTCAGGCCGGCCGAGCGGGCCCAGGGCGTGCTCGACCACGGCGCGGGCGGCCTCGGTGGCGTATCCCTCGCCCCACCAACCGGGCGCCAGGCTGTAGAAGATCTCAAGACCGAGGTGTTCCAGCGGCCGCAGCCCGGCCGTACCGATCAGATCGGCCCGGTCTTTCTCGTGGATCAGCCACACGCCGTACCCGGCCGCGGCGAAATCCCGCGCGCTGTCCTCGATGGCCTCGGTGACCTCGTCCGCCGACATGATCCCGCCGTCGAACAGGAACCGCCGAACGTCGGGCGTGGTCCAGTGGGCCAGCAACGCGGCGTGGTCACGTGGCGTCACCGGACATAGGACCAGGCGTGGCGTGGTGAGGACGTGGTTCACGATCGCTACCTTACCTACCGCTGGTCAGCAGGCAGGTGATGCACGTATCATAAGTAAATTCATATACCAGTTCGAGGAGAGATGATTACGGTGGGTGGTCGGCGGTGCGGCAGTTCGGAGAGAGACGATGACGACGGGTGGCCGACGGCGCAGCGGGCATACGGTCACCGTGACCATCGGCGCCGAACGGCTGTGCCTGAGCGCCAACCAGCGGGAGGACGGCAGCCTCGGCGAGGTCTACATCCGCTGGGGTAAGCACGGCAGTTGCGGCGCGGGCCTGCTGGACACCTACGCTGCCGCCCTCTCGACCGGACTGCGGCACCGGATCCCGCTACCGGACCTGATCCGCCCGGGGCTGGGCCTGTGGTTCGCCCCTAACGGCCGCACCGACGACCCGGAGATCCCGCGGGTCCGGTCCGCGATCGACTACGTGACGCGGCGCCTGGCCATCGACTGGCTGCCGTACCCCGATCGCGCCGCGCTCGGCGTCTTCACGCTGGCCGAGCGCGTCAGGACAGTCCCATCCGGCGCAGGAAGTCCCTGGCCGCCTTCGCTGTCTGGTTAGCGACCTCCCGGGCCCTGGCGCCCGCCACGGTCAGCGGAGTGACCGGGCCCCTCGGGGGTTCGGCTTCCTTTCCTCCCAGGGGCTCTTCTCGATGGTGCTGCCCGGAGGCGGCGCGAACACGGCCGCGTCGATGACCGGGTTGACGTCCAGGCTGACCAGCTCGGTCACCTCGGGTTCCCGGCGGCCGTCCGCCCGCGAGACACGCAGCAGGATGCCGAGCTGGGCGTCCACGATCGCCTCGGTGCGGCCGATCCGGAAGCGGGCCGCCGTCACATCCCCTGAGGCCGTCAGGCGTCTGCTCCCGGTACCTTCGGCCCGGCGCGACCAGGACCGTGGACCCGTCGTTCACCGTGGCCGAGATGGTGAGCCTGGTCCAGTCCGCGCGCTGGAGCAGCCCGATCACGTCCGGATCGCCGGTCACGGCCTCAACCCGCCGCGGCGAACGTGAACATCTTCTCCGCGGCGATGCGCGCTCCCACGGCGTCCGCCTGGTCCAGCCAGGTCTGAAAGCCCGGTCCCTGGAGCGGCAGGTAGTGGTCGAGCATCGCCTGGCGCAGCTCATCCCGGGCCGGGTCGTTGACGTCGAACAGCTCGGCCCGGCCGTGTACGGTCACCGCGAGGCTCTCACCCGGCAGGTAGGTGGCGCTGACCGCGGGCCGGGCGGCCAGGTGGCGCATGCGCACCGAGTCGCGGCCGGAGCTGAAGTAGAACGATCCGTGCAGGAAGTAGCCGTCGACCGGGCCGGTCAGCGGGCGTCCGTCGGCGGTCACTGTGGCCACCACGAGCAGCCGCATGCCCAGCAGGGTCTGGCACACCCGCGCGGCGCTCAGTCGGCGCTCGCCGGTGATGATGCCCCGCAGGTGCGGCCCCGCCGCGGCGGCGCTGCGGTCAAGCAGCTGTTGCAGGCGATCCATCTCCTGCGGCGTCTCCAGCATGTGCCGATTACACCAGACCTCGCCCGCAGCCTGAGCTGTCCTGCCACAGGCGGTTCCGCCAGGCCTGCGGGCCAAGGGTCGATGGGGGACAGATGGGAGCGGCGTTAGAGGGCGGAACCGCGCTGCTGGGGCGGACGGCTGATCCTGGCGGCGAACAGGTCGCGCAGGCTGACCACGCCCCGCAGGGTGCGCCCTTCCAGGATGGGGAGGTGCCGGAAGCCGTTCAGGAGCATCATCTGCGCGGCGTCCTCCACCGTGGTGTCCGGCCCCGTTGACTGCGGGTCGGCGGTCATCCACGCCGAGACGGACTCCGCGGTGAGATCGCTCCCCGATGCCGCCGCCCTGAGCACGTCGCGCTCGGTGAGGATGCCGGCCAGGAAGGGCCCCTGCATCACCAGGGCCGAGCCCACCTTCTCCTGCACCATCGCGGCCGCCGCCTCGGCGACCGGGCAGTCCGGGCTGGTCGACACCAGCTGCGTGTGCATCACATCGCCGACCGTCAGGGTCCGGCGGCCGTTGTCAGCCACTTTCGCCGATTTCGTACAGCTCCGAGTCGTCGTGCGGGGCGGCCGGGCCGGCGAGCTCTTCTGACAGCAGGCGCCACAGCGAACCCGCCCATGCCGACAGCTGCGGCCACCGCATCCAGAACAGCTGGAGCGTCGTCTCATCGAACTCAGAATGGGCCTGATCAGGGCTCACCGTGCGGGTGAAGTCCTCGAGCTGGTGGATCAGGTCGAGGAACCGGTCGGCGTTATCATCCATCGATCACCTCCGAAAGGGGCTGCGGGGTTAGCCGCGGAAGCGCGGGCGGGACGTCGAAGACGCCAAGTGGGGGAATCCATACCCCGAAAGCGCGGCGCGCAACGGGCCACCACGGCAATATTTTCTACTGCGGAGATAAAAATCCTCCCTTCGTCCGACAAAGACGACAGATCACTTAGGGCAGCGTGACGGGCCGTAGGCGACGCCGGGAAAAGGCGCAGAGACATTCCCCTTAGTGGTTACGGAATGTGATCGAACCTTCCCCGTCCGTAGACCGGTGTCGGTTGACATTGCCGCGATCGAGGGTAAGTTGCTGCTCAGGTCCAGCACCGGGCTCGTCAGCCGGACCTGCGGACTCGTCAGGTTCAGGGCTGCATCAGGCAGTGGGCGCTCGCATCCAGCCGCGCCCGAGGCCGGACGTAACCCGAGAGGGCCGAACGGGTCTGCGACGCTCATCCGGCTGGATGGGGGGTTGGGCGTGGAAAGGGCCCGGGCAGCCAGTAGACAACGGAGGCCGAGCCCGTTGCCAACGGGACGGACTCCGGTCCGAAGGCGTTGCCCGGGTCCTTTTCCTTCTTCCTTTGGCGAGGAAGTCCTGCCTGCCTACCTGGCGTGCGGGCACGAACCCGGTAGCCGGTTCGTTGTCGTGGTGGGGGCCAGCGACGTATGCGCGGCCGAGCCTGGCCGCGCGAGCACGGGGATATCATGTCCTGCACGTCCGTGGTTAACGCGTGTTAACCAGCGCAGCGATAGGCAGAGGTCGTGACTGAGCCACACCCACCAGCTGATCCGCCGGTCGGCCAGACGGTCATCATCATGCCCACCTACAACGAGAGGCAGAACCTGGAGTCCGTCGCGGGCCGGGTCAGGGCGGCGCTGCCAGAGGCTGACCTGCTCGTGGTGGATGACAACAGCCCGGACGGCACCGGTGACATCGCGGACAAGCTCGCCGAGACCGATCCGCACGTGCAGGTCCTGCACCGGACGGAGAAGTCGGGCCTGGGCAAGGCGTACATCGCCGGGTTCAGCTGGGCCCTGGAACGCGGTTACGACGTGATCGTGGAGATGGACGCGGACGGCTCGCACCAGCCCGAGCACCTGCCCAGCCTGGTCGGCGCCCTCGCCCAAGCGGACCTGGCCATCGGCTCCCGCTGGGTAACCGGCGGCCGCGTGCTCAACTGGCCCAAGTCCCGCCTGGTGCTCTCGCGGGGCGCGAACGTCTACACCCGGCTCATGCTCGGCGTCGCCGTCCGCGACGCGACCGCGGGGTTCCGCGCCTACCGTGCCTCCACCTTGCGGACGATCAGCCTGGATCAGGTCCAGTCGACCGGGTACTGCTTCCAGATCGACCTGACCCTGCGGGTCGCCGAGGCTGGCCTGCGGATCGTCGAGGTGCCCATCACGTTCGTGGAAAGGGAGTACGGCGCCAGCAAGATGAGCAACAGCATCATCATGGAGGCGTTCTGGCGGGTCGCGCAGTGGGGAGTGGCGAGGAGGCTCCGTCGGCTCAGGGCGCCACGCCATCGCGGCTGATTAAACCCGCGGGAGTGGCTAAGCGCTCCGGCGGTGCGTGCGGTCCGTGCCCAGGTCCTGGCCGCGTTCGGCGCTGCGGCGCTCCCTGATCACCTCGAGCCGTTCAGCGAGGACCGCTTCGAGGTCCTCGACCGTGCGCCGCTCCATGAGCATGTCCCAGTGACTGCGCGGCGGCTTGGCCTTCTTCGGGGACGGGGACTCGCCGGTGGCGGCGATGGCGATCGAACCACAGACGCGACACTCCCAGGTGGCAGGAAGTTCCGCCTCGGCGGCGAACGGCACGCTAAAATGGTGCCCGTTCGGACAGTCGAAGGCGACGTCCTGACGGGGCGCCAGGTCGGTGTTCCTGTCGTTCTCGTAGCTCGTCGCACCGAGCCGGGTGCCGCGAAGTGCGCGTTCGGCCATGCTTGCTGCCTCCCAGGCGATCAGCGGTCTTGTTGTGCAACGCTGGATTCCCGGACAAGATTCCCCTTACGGGCGTTACCCAATCGTTTTTCTGGCAGAAGATCGCAGCTATCGGCCTTATGGGGCTTGGGCATCGGGGTTGGTGCGGCTCGGCCGCACGTCTTCCCCTGCCGGTCAGGTGCCTGCCCGCGGATGCCACTGGCCGCGCTCGATGAGCAGATCGCGGAGCGCCTCGATGTCGTCGGTCATGATCCCGTCCGCGCCCAGGTCGAGGAAGCGGGTCATCGCGGCGCGGTCATTGATGGTCCACACGTGGACGTCGAGGCCGAGCGAGTGGGCGCGGCGCATGAACGGCCCGGTGGCCACGCTGGCAGGCACCTGGGCGCAGCGCATCTGTGATCGCGAGAACCTGCTCGCGAGGAGCCGGGCCTGCGGCCCGCGCGGGGTGGCGTTGAACGCGCACCGCACGGCGGCGACCGCGGCCGGCGAGGTGGCCATGCACACCGGCCGGTCGAGCAGCCCGCGGGCGGTGCGGAGCCTGCTGCCGGAAAACGAGGTCACGCAGACCCGGTCCCACGCCCCGGTCCGGCGCAGCACGCCAGGCAGCAGGGATATCCCCGGTTCGTCCTTCAGGTCGATGTTGAAGCGGGCGTCGGGCCAGGCGCCCAGCAGGTCCTCGATGAGCGGTATCGGTTCCGAGCCCGCGACGCGCAGGGCCTTGACCTCGCGGTACGGCAGCGCGTTGATCGGGCCGGACGCATCGGTCACCCGGTCAAGGGTTCGGTCGTGGAACGCCATGAGCATCCCGTCCGAGGTCGCGCGCGCGTCGGTCTCCAGGTACGCGTACCCGAGCTCGACGGCGTGCTCGAACGCGGCCCACGAGTTCTCCGGCGCGTGCGCCGCGCCGCCCCGGTGGGCGAACGCGACGGGCCGCGGGTGATCAAGATACGGTGCGCGCACGCTGGCTAGTATGCCCGCGGCCAGGACCGGTTCGGTGAACTGCGGGTGTCGGGCGGCTATCAGGTCACCGCGGTCCGGACCAGGCCCGGCGGCGCGCCTCGGCCATCGCGATGGCCGCCGCCACCGCGACGTTCAGCGACCCGACCCGTCCGGGCTGCGGGATGTACGCGATCGCGTCGGCGATGGCGAGCAGCCCGGCGGTGCAGCCGTGATCCTCGTTGCCGATGGCGAGGCAGACGTCCCCGCCCAGCGGCGCCTCGTGCAGCGGGACGGCGCCGGTCGCCAGCTCGATCGCCACCACCCGCAGCCCCGAGGCCGCCGCCGCCTTGGCCGCCGCAACCGGGCTCGGCTCGGTGACCGCCGGGACCAGCCGCTGCGTGCCGAGCGCCGTCCGGCCCACGCCCGGGTGGCTGAGCGGGGCGGTGCTGCCGCACAGCCACAGCTGCTCGGCGCCGAAAGCGGCGGCCGAGCGGACGATGGACCCGACGTTGAACGGCTGGGCGACCGAATCGAGCAGCACCGCCAGGCGGGCCTCGCTGGCCCGCCGCCACTCGCGGTTCAGCCGCTTGACCTCGGTAGGCCGGAGCTGCCTCGGCGGGTCATTCATGGGAGCCCCGGCATGGGTCCCCCCGATCCGGGGAGCCGAGGGGGTTTGGGGGGCCGAGGGGGTTTGGGGGGCAGGGGGTGGGAAAGGCTTCCCCCCAAGATCGGGGGGCCAGGGGGGTTTGGGGGGACGGGCAGTCCCCCCAAGATCGGGGGGTCCAGGGGGGTCGTCCCCCCGGACAAACACAGATACCACCGCTCGTTCGGACAAAATATTGACGCGGAGCAGGCGGTAACCGCTCCGCGCGGCCAGGCGCGTCACGGGCCAGCCTTGCTCGGCGAGCCAGCGGTGCAGCGAGTCGGCTCCCAGGTTCCGGCCCGCCACCAGGTAAGCCCGGCCGCCGGGCCCCAGCCGGCTGAGCCAGCCGGTGAGCAGCTCGTGCAGGGCGGCCTTCCCGACGCGGACCGGCGGGTTGGACCATATCGCGGTCAGGGCGGCCGGGATCGACGCGTCCTCCGGCGTGACGCAGCGGACGTTCCCGAGGCCGGCCGCGGCCGCGTTCCGCGCGCATAGCTCAAGCGCGCGCTCGTTGACGTCGACCGCCCACACGGCGGCACCCGGGGCCCGGGCGGCCAGCACGCACGCGATCGGGCCGTACCCGCAGCCCAGGTCGAGCAGGTCGCCCGCGGGCGGCGGGGCGGGGGACTCCTCGAGCAGCAGGCGGGTGCCCGGGTCGAGCCGGCCGGGGGAGAAGACGCCGGCGTCGGTGGCAAGTTCGAGGTAGACGTCGGGCAGGATGACCCTGACCAGGCCCGGGCGGTGCGCGGCCCGCGGGCGCGGCGAGAAGTAGTGCTCGCCCATCAGGCCCGGGGTTCGCTCACGAACTCATGACCTTACGGTCTGGGCCGGCTGGGACCCGGGGCCCTGTCCGGCCAGCGCGGGCCTGATGAACCGGCGGGTGATCCACCGCTCGACGATGAACGTCATGATGGGGATGGTCCCGGCCAGCAGCATGATCACGGTCGGCTTGTTGGCCAGCCGCAGCTTCCTGGACAAGATCCAGGCGTTCACCAGGTAGATGATGTACAAGATGCCGTGCACCACGCCGACGTCGTTGGCCACGGCCGGCTTGCCTGCCACCTGCAGCGGGATGCCGACGAAGCACAAGACGATCAGCACCACGCCGGTCACGTAAGCCATCACCCGGTACCGGAGCACCGCTGCTTCCACGGTCTTCATCTCCTGATCACTCACCGCCGGCCTGCTCAACCCAGTCCGTGCCACCTGCCGTGCCGCTTGACCTCGGCGTTGAGGCGCGCGAGGTAGGCGTTGTAGGCGCTGAGCTCCTCGTCCTCATCGGCGGCGGGCTCCGCGGTACTCACCTGGACGGCCCTGAACCCGGCGGCCCCGGCGGCCCCGGCGGTCCCGGGGAGAGGCTCCTCCGGGCTGGCGTCGGGACTGGGCGCCACGCCGCGCTTGATCCGGAACTCATCCCTGATCGTCTTAGCCCAGAAGACCACGGCAAAGCCCGCGAACAGCGGCCACTCGAACGTGTATGCCCAGCTCAGGCCGTTGCCGCCCAGCGCACGGTGCAGCTGCCAATCGCCGAGCCACAGCATGCCCCAGAAGGAGACCACCATGAGCAGGTGCCATCCGAGCCACCGCGGCTTGACGAGGAACCGCCATACCGGGCCGGACTCGCCGGCGTCCTGCGCGGAGACGGCGTGCGCCGCCGAGGCGACGTTGTCCGCCGAGGCCGCGTTCTCCATGCCATGAGCGTATCGCTGTCCCGCGCGCGCCGCTCGGGCGCGCCGGGCCCGTCGCGGCCCGCCGGCCGCCGCGGCGGTAGATAATTCTCCCGTGGGTCTGTCAGCGGGGTTCTCAGGCGACGGCGGGCGGCTGCCCGCCCGGCTGGACGACCTTCGGGGCCCGTGGCAGGGGATCGTCAGCCTCCCGGTCCACCTGAGCTGGTACGGGCACCGGGAATGCGACGTGGCCATCCAGAAGTCCAGGCTCCAGCTGTACAGCACCCTGCTCAGCCAGGGCAGGCAGAGCGATATCGTCCGGCTCGTCAACGCGCAGCGGCTGAGCGAAGACTGGCCGCAGCTGCGCGTGCTGCTCAGCCGCAAGACGCGGCGGACCTGCGAGCGCAAGCTCGGGCTGCGCGCGCCTGCCGCGCGGTCGCACACCCGCCGCCCTACCGGGGCGTAAAGCCCGGCGGTATGCCAGGCTGATGGCATGCGCAAGTACGTCATCATGGGCGTGCAGGGCAGCGGCAAGGGCACGCAGAGCCAGATGCTCGCCGACCTGGACATCGTGCACATCAGCGTGGGGGACATCTTCCGCTGGAACGTGCAGAACCACACCAAGGTGGGCGCGCAGGTCCGCCGCGTCATGGCGGCCGGCGAACTGGTCGGGGACGACCTGGTGGAGTCGGTGGTCAGGGACCGGCTGACCGGGCACGACTGGAACTTCGGCTTCATCATCGACGGGTTCCCCCGGGACTGCCGGCAGGCCGAGTTCTTCCTCGAGAGCTACAACATCGACCGCGTGATAGCGCTCGAGCTGCCGGACAGCGAGGTCCGCCGGCGGGTGCTCAACCGTCGGGTGTGCGAGGGCTGCGGGATCAACTACAACCTGATCGGCAGCACCCCGGCGGTGCCCGGGCAGTGCGACGCCTGCGGAGGAGAGCTGGTGACCAGGGAAGACGACACCGACGAGGCGCTGGCGGTCAGGCTGAGGGACTACCACGAGAAGACCGCCCCGGTGCTCGAGCTGTTCCGCGGCAAGGGGTACGTCATCTTCGTGGACGCGCGGCCTCCGGCGGAGGCCGTCCAGGCCGAGATCAGGCGGCGGCTCGGCCTGCCGCCCCAGCCCGCGTCCGGAGCGGGGCTCCAGCGTGAGGAAGCCAGGAGTGCGTGAGATCGTCGTATTCGGCGGCAGCGCTCACCGGGCGCTGACCGCCGAGATCTGCGACTACCTTTCCGTGCCGCAGCGGCCGGTCCGGCTCACCCGGTTCGCCAACGACTGCCTCGAGGTCCAGCTGCAGTCCAACTGCCGCGAACGGGACGTGTTCCTCATCCAGCCGCTGGTCCAGCCGGTACAGGAGCACCTGGTGGAGCTCCTGCTGATGGCGGACGCGGCCAGGGGCGCCTCGGCCGCGCGGGTGACCGCCGTGATACCGCACTTCGCGTACGCCAGGTCAGACAAGAAGGACGAGCCGAGGATCTCCATCGCCGGACGCCTGGTGGCCGACCTGCTGGTCACCGCCGGCGTCAACCGCGTGCTCACGATGACCCTCCACTCGCCGCAGGTCCACGGGTTCTTCTCCGTGCCGGTGGATCACCTGCACGCGCTGCGCGAGTTCACCGCGCACTTCCGCGGTCGTGACCTGTCCAACGCCGTGGTGGTCTCACCGGATCTCGGCCACGCCAAGAGCGCCGCCGCGTTCGCCCGCAGGCTGGGCGTACCGGTGGCGGCGGGCGCGAAGGAACGGCTCAACGACACCAAGGTGACCATCTCCGCCATCATCGGCGACGTGACCGGGCGGGACGCCATCATCCTCGACGATGAGATCTCGCGCGGCACCACCGTGTTCGAGTTGCTCGACCGGCTGCGCGAGCGCGAGGTCCGCTCCGTCGCCGTGGCGTGCACGCACGGCCTGTTCGCCGACAACTCGCTGGAAAAGCTGGCCGCCTCCGACGTGACCGAGATCGTGTGCACCAACACCGCTCCCGTCCCCCTGGATCACCCGAAGCTGCGCGTCCTGTCGGTGGCCCCCGCCCTGGCCGAGGCCATGAGCCGCATCCACGACGGCGAGTCCGTCAGCGCCCTGTTCGACGTCTTATCCTGCCGGCAGGCGGGCTGTCCTGATGATCCAGGCCAGCACCAGGGCTTCCTCGCGCCAGGCGTCGTAGCGCCCGCTCCGGCCGCCGTGACCCGCCTCCATCTCGATCTTCAGCAGGAACGGGCCGCCCTTGGCCGTGGCCCGCAGGCGGGCGATCCACTTGGCGGGCTCGTGGTACTTCACCCGGGTGTCGTTCAGCCCGCCGAGCGCGAAGATCGGCGGGTAGGCCTGCCCGGTGACGTTCTCGTACGGGCTGTAGGACTTCATGTAGGCGTAGAACTGCGGGTCGTGCAGCGGGTCGCCCCACTCCTCCCACTCGGTGACGGTCAGCGGCAGCGACGGGTCAAGCATGCTGTTCAGCGCGTCGACGAAGGGCACGTTCGCCACGATCCCGGCGAAGGCGTCCGGGGCCAGGTTGGCCACCGCGCCCATCAGCAGCCCGCCCGCCGAGCCGCCCCGCGCGACCAGCCGGTCGGCCGACGTCCAGCCCTCCCGCACCAGGTGCCGGGCGCACGCGACGTAGTCGGTGAAGGTGTTCTTCTTGTGCAGCAGCTTGCCGTTCGTGTACCAGGACCGGCCCATCTCGCCGCCGCCCCGGATGTGCGCGATGGCGTACACGAAGCCCCGGTCGAGCAGCGAGAGGACGGGTATGGAGAAGCTCGGGTCCCTGGAGATCTCGTAGGCGCCGTACCCGTACAGCAGGCAGGGCGCGCTGCCGTCGCGCGGCGTTCCCTTGGGGCAGACCAGCGAGATCGGGATCCGCATGCCGTCGTCGGCGACCGCCCATTCCCGGTACTCCTCGTAGTCCTCGGGGCGGTAGGGCACGCCCGCGGGCGAGGGAAGGACCGGCTGGCGCTTGAGCAGGGCCAGCTCGCCGGTGGCCATCTCGCAGTCGTAGACCGAGCCGGGGGTGACCAGCGAGGTGTAGACGAGCCGGTACCGGCTGGCCGCGAACTCGGGGTTCAGCCCGGGTCCGACCCGGTAGACGGGCTCGCCGAAGGCGATCTCGTACTCGCCGTCGCGCCGCAGGACCCGCAGGCCGGTCAGCCCGTCCCGCCGGAAGTACACCACGGTGAAGTCCGCGAACGCGTCCACGCCCAGCAGCCTGGTGTCAGCCCGGTGCGGGACCAGCGGCGTCCAGTCCGCCGGGGCGGCCAGCGGGGCCGTGGCGATCTCGAAGTTCTCCGCGCCGTCATTGTGCAGGATGATCAGGCGGTCTCCGGCGTCGCTGACGTCGTATTCCACGCCCTGCCGGCGCGGGGCCACCACGGTGAACTCGCCGTCCGGCGTCGCCGCGTCAAGCAGCCAGACCTCGCTGGTCAGCTCGCTGGCTGACCTGATGAGCAGGTAGCGCTCGCTGCGGGTCAGGCTCACGTACACGTGGAAGCGCTCGTCGGCTTCCTCGAAGACGACGGTGTCCTGTCCGGCGGGCGTGCCGATCTTGTGCCGCCACACCCGGTAGGGCCGCCAGGCGGCGTCGACGGTGACGTAGAACAGCGTGGAGCCGTCCAGGGACCACGCGCACCCGGCGTAGGTGTCCGGGATCTCATCGGGCAGCGCGGCGCCCGTGGCCAGGTCCTTGACCCGGATGGTGAACCGCTCGTTGCCGGTGAAGTCGGTGGAGTAGGCGAGCCAGCGCTGGTCCGGGCTCGGCTGGTAGGCGCCGAGGGCGAAGAAGTCATGGCCCGCGGCGAGTTCGTTGCCGTCGAGCAGCACCTCCTCGCCGTCCAGCGGCTGGCCGTCGGCCAGGATCGGCGGGATGACCTCGCCGGGCCGGATCTCGCGGCGGCAGTACACCGCGTACTGCTGGCCCTCGACCGTCCTCGAGTAGTGCCACCAGCCTCCCTTGCGCACCGGAACCGACATGTCGGTCTCCTGCGTGCGCGCCTTGATCTCGCCGAAGATCTGATCGCGCAGCGCGGCGAGCCCGGCGGTGGCAGCTTCGGTGTAGGCGTTCTCGGCGTGCAGGTAGGCGATCGTGTCCGGGTCGTCCTTGCTGGTGAGCCAGGCGTACTCGTCGATGATCGTGTCGCCGTGATAGGTGCGCTCGGCGGGCACCTGCTTGGCGGCCGGCGGCTCGGATGGCGGCTCGGCCGGTGGCTGCGTGGCGGACTGGCTCGGCGGCTCGGTGCTCATGGAGGCCCAGTCTAATGATCCCCGCCTGGCCGGCTTTGGCCCCCATGGACGGCGGCGCGCGGACACCGGCCGGACGGCCCGCGAGCGGATCTGGCACCGGCTGGGCGACGGCGGTAGACCTGGCGCTAACCTTTTCCGGTGGGGGCCCTGGTGCCAGCGAGGGAGAGGACGGTCTCGTGACACAATCGCCGCCCGAGCCGCAGCCGGTCCTGAGCCCGCTGACCGCGGCAGCGATCTTCCTGGTGCTGACCATCGACCCCGGGGGCGAGGCGGACGTCAGGGATGTGCTCAGCGACTGGGCAGGCCTGCAGCGGGCGGTCGGCTTCCGGGCCCCTGGCCCGCCGCTCGCCTGCATCGCCGCGGTGGGATCGCAGGCCTGGGACCGCCTGTTCTCTGGCCCGCGCCCGGCCGAACTGCACCCGTTCCGCGAGTTGCAGGGCGCCAGGCACCGCGCGCCGTCCACGCCGGGGGATCTGCTGCTGCACATCCGGCACGAGCGGATGGACATGTGCTTCGAGTTCGCGACCCAGGTCATGGGTCGGCTGTCCGGGGCGGTGACCGTGGCCGATGAGGTCCACGGCTTCCGGTTCTTCGACGAGCGCGACCTGCTCGGCTTCGTGGACGGGACCGAGAACCCGGTCGGCGGCGCGGCCGCGACGGCGGCGCTGGTGGGGGAGGAGGACAGCGAGTTCGAGGGCGGCAGCTACGTCATCGTGCAGAAGTACCTGCACGACATGCAGGCGTGGAACGCCCTGTCCGTGGAGGATCAGGAACGGGTTATCGGGCGGTTCAAGCTGTCCGACATCGAGATGGCCGACGAGGTCAAGCCGGTCAATTCCCACGTCGCCGCGAACACCCTCTTCGACCCCGACGGCACCCAGCAGCAGATCCTGCGGGCCAACATGCCCTTCGGCGACCTGGGCCAGGCCGAGTTCGGCACGTACTACATCGCCTACGCGGCCACGCCTAGCGTGACCGAGCAGATGCTGGTCAACATGTTCGTCGGCCGCCCGCCAGGCAACACCGACCGCATCCTCGACTTTTCCACGGCCGTCACCGGCAGCTTGTACTTCGCGCCGTCGGCGGACTTCCTTGACGGCCTCCCGGATCCGCCGGGCGTCACCGGCCGGGCGGCTGGCTCAGGACCTGAGGCCGGCCCGGCGGATGCCAGTACCGATCCGGCCGGTACCGGTCCGGCGGGCAGCAGTCCGGAGGGCACTGGTTCGGCGGGCACCGGTTCGCTCGGCATCGGCAGCTTGAAGAGGAGCACTCAGCCATGAATAACCTGCACCGCGAACTCGCTCCGGTTTCCGCAGCGGCCTGGTCGAGCATCGAGGCCGAGGCCCGCCGGACGTTCGAGCGCCACGTGGCCGGCCGCCGGGTGGTGGATGTCCGAGGGCCGGCCGGACCCGGGCTGGCCGGCGTCGGCACCGGCCACCTCACCTCGATCGACCCGCCCGATCCCGAGGTCGGCGGGAGCCTGGCCTGGCTGCGCACGGCCCACCAACTCGTCCAGCTCAGGGTTCCGTTCACGGTGAGCAGGCAGGACGTGGACGACGTTGAGCGCGGGGCGCAGGACTCTGACTGGCAGCCGGTGAAGGACGCGGCGAGGCAGATCGCCTTCGCCGAGGACCGGGCGATCTTCGAGGGCTATCCCGCCGCCGGGATCACCGGCGTCAGGAAGAGCTCGTCTAACCCGGTCGTCACGCTGCCCGCCGAGGCCCGCGAATACCCGGCCGTGATCAGCCAGGCGGTCAGCGCGCTCCGGCTGGCCGGCGTGGACGGCCCGTACTCGCTGGTGCTGTCCGCCGCCGCCTACACGGCGGTGAGCGAGACCTCCGACTACGGCTACCCGGTCCGCGATCACCTGGCCCGCGTGGTGGACGGGGAGATCATCTGGGCGCCCGCCATCGACGGGGCGTTCCTGCTCTCCGGCCGGGGCGGCGACTTCGAGCTGCACCTCGGCGAGGACCTGTCCATCGGCTACCTGTCCCACGACGGCGAGTACGTGGAGCTGTACTTCCAGGAATCGCTGACCTTCGTGGTGTACACCGCCGAAGCCAGCGTGGCCCTGGCCGCCCACGCCCGGTAGCCTCGCCCTCGCTCGCCGCCGGTTATTCGTAGCGGGTAGGCGGGAACGGGTGCTCCTCATCGATAGGGTGCAGTTCGCCCTTCTCGTACTCGCGGCGGAACTCGGCCCTTTCCTCCTGGTATTCGGTACTCTGGGTGATGTCGGCCTGCGGCGGCGCGTCCGTGGCGGGCAGCACCTCGTCCGGGTCGTAGGGGTCGAGGCCCGCGGCGACGCGCTCTTCCTCGGTCAGCCGCGCGAGCTGGTCGTCGTCCAGGCGGTCTATTTCGCCCCGGTGCTGCGTGCGATCCCGGTGGAACCGCTCGGCGAACTCGTCAGAATACTCGTTAGCATCTTCCTGTTCCTGCGTCATCACGCCTCCTCGGGTTCGGTAGCCGGCGCTCTCGGGCACGCCCGCCATCGTCGCTAACCGGGCAAGCTTACGCGGGCCGGGCGGTTCTTGGTCAGCGCAGATCGGGCCACTGCTCCAGGGTGTAGGCCATCTCCCAGAACATGCCCTCGAGCCGAGAGCTCATCGCGAAGATCTCGGCCAGCTCGTGGCGCCTGAACTCGCTCAGGGGCCCCTCCTTGCGCGCCATGTCGTCGAAGGTCTGCCGCATGTTCATGACCAGCCTGTCTTCCTCGTCGGAGAGGTAGAAGCTGACCCAGTCCGAGTACACCGGGTGCACGACGACCTCACCCTTCAGGTTCCTGGCGATTTCTATGTAGCTCCAGGAGCACGGGAGGATGGCGGCGATAATCTCAAGCGCGCCGCCTGCCGCCGCGGTGGCCAGCAGGAAGCTGGTGTAGGCCAGGTTGGCCGGGGCCATCGCGAGCGACCCGCCGCGGTCCTCGGCGCCCCGCATGATGAGCTGCTCAAGCAGGAGCCGGTTGTTCGGGATCTCCAGCCGGATGATGCCGTCCGCCTGCCTGGCGAAGAACTTGAGTTCCGCCTCGCTGCGCGCCTTGGCGGCGCCCATGGCCATGCAGCGGGCGAACGGGGCCAGGAACATGATGTCCTGCTCGATGAAGAAGCGGAACTTGTCCAGGGGCAGGGTCCCGCGGCTGATCTCGCGCAGGAACGGGTGGGCGTGCAGGCCAGCCCAGACGTGATCACACTGGATGCGAAGATCGGCGGAAAGGGCCGGCTCCGGGCTGTTCGCCTTCAAGGTCGTCATTCAGGCACCCTAACCCTATGCGGGCGTGCGTTACGGGGGTACTTTCACACGTACCGGCCGCGAACAGAATGAGACCGCTATGATCGCGCGAGTGAGCAGGCCGGGCTCGCCCGCGAGCCATCGTCATCACCAGTTGCGCGGACGCCTCGGTCGGCGCGTGGGTGAGGAGAACAGGTGACGGATCACTCCGCGACGGTTGCCGGCCGCGTGCCGGCTCCAGCGGCCAAGCTTGAGCCCAACGCCATCGGCGCGGCCCAGGACACCGTCATCGGCATGGCCTCGTCGGCCCCGGCGGCCACGGTCGGGGTGACGCTGGCTGCGCTGGCCGCCGTCACCGCCTACGGCGGCGGCCCGATCCTGCTCATCACCGCGGTGCCGATGCTGATCATCGCCAACGCCTACCGCCGGTGCAACTTGTGGAACGCGAACTGCGGCGCCTCCTTCGAGTGGGTGGGCCGGGCGATCAACCCCTACCTCGGGTTCCTGACCGGGTGGCTGATGGTGGCCGCCTACATCATCGGGACCGTCGCCGAGGTCCTCCTGCTCGGCCCCTCGGTCCTGGCCGTCTTCGGCTCCGCCTCGACCGACAAGTGGGCCTTCGTGGGCATCGGCGTCGCGGTGGGCGTGGTCATGCTCGTGATCGCCGTGGTCGGCATCAAGATCACCGCCCGGGTCCAGGTCAGCATGGCCCTGGTCGAGTACCTGATCCTGATCGGGCTGGCGATCGCGGGCCTGGCGTGGGTCCTCTCTCACCACGCCGGGACGGTTCCGTTCTCCCGGGGCTGGCTGAGCGTCAACGGCATCAACGGGAAAGGCGACGCGGTGGCCGGGTTCCTCGCCGCCGTGTTCGTCTACGGCGGCTGGGACGGCACGCTATACGTGAACGAGGAGGTCAAGCATCGCCGGGTGAACCCGGGCCGCGCGGCGATCATGGCCGTCGCCCTGCTGGCCATCATCTACACCCTGGCCCAGGTCGGCTTCCAGGGAGTGATCTCGCCGGCTAAGCTCCAGGCCGCCGCGGCCAACGGCACCGCGCTGGTCGCCGTGGCCAATGCGCTGGGCGGCGGGTTCTGGGCCAAGGTAATGGCCCTGGCGATCGCGCTGTCCGTGATCGCCACGACGGGCACCGGCATCGTGCTCAGCGCCCGGATCGTCTACGGGATGGCGAGCTACCGGGTGCTGCCGGAGTTCCTCGGCCGCGTCTCCCGCCGGTGGTCGACCCCCGTCGCCTCCAGCATCATCGTCGGCCTGCTCATCGTCGTGCTCAGCGCGGTCTACTTCCTCGCCACCTCGGTCCAGAGCGCGTTCAGCGACGTGATCGACGTGACCGGCCTGCTGTTCTCCGTTTTCTACATCCTCACCGCGCTCGCGGCCATGACCTACTACCGGCGCCGCATCCTGAGCAGCATCTGGGACTTCGTGGTCATCGGCATCCTGCCGCTCGGCGCCGCAGGCTTCCTCGCCTGGGTCCTGGTCAAGTCGATGCTGGCCGCGCCCGCGACGCAGCTATGGTCGATGGTCGGCATCGTCGCCTCCGGCCTGCTGCTGATGCTGGCCGCGCGCTTTATCCTGCGCTCGCCGTTCTTCCAGGTGGCGCGGGAAAGCGAGCAAAGGAGCCGGCGCCGACACTGACCTCCGCCGTTTGCCCGACCCGTCGGCGCCGGGGGAGAGGCTCCGGGCGGAGCGGTCCGCGGGACGCCCGGGACCTTCAGCCGGTGCCACGCGGCGGTGGGCCACGTAGGCCATCAGGATCCACCCGGCGATGAGGATCAGCCAGAAGTTGACCAGACGGTACGCGAGCACGGCGGCCAGCGCCGGTGACCGGTGCAGCCCTGCCGCGGTCAGCGCGGCCGTCAGGGCGAGTTCGACCAGCGCGAATCCTCCCGGCGTGATTCCCGTGCTGCCGACCGCGGCCCCCGCCCCGTAGACGAGCAGCAGGCTGTGCCAGGGGACGGACTGGCCCGTAGCCCGGATCGCGCAGGTCAGCGCCCCGCAGTCCGCGGCCCAGTTCAGGACGGCCAGGCCGAACACCTCTGCGTAGCGGTGCCAGGGCATCCGGATGCTCGCCACCCGGTCGAGGAACTCGTCCAGCCCGTCGACTCCCTGCCCGGGGACGCCGAAGATGCTCCTGGACAGGCCGACCAGCCAGGCGATGACCTGGTGCAAGACCCTGCGGACGCTCTCGAAGCGCAGCGCGAGCAGGACGGCAGCGCCCGGAACGATGAACACGAACGCCCCGACCAGCCCGGCCGCGCTGGCCAGTGACGCGTTGCCGGCGATCGCTCCGATCACCAGGAGGAGGGCGAGCGCGGAGGTGGAGAAGATCGCCGACACGGCCAGGGTCCACCCGGTGGTGGCCGCGTCGACGCCGTACCTGCGGAACTGGCGGTAGGAGAACACCATGGCCAGTTCGGCGCCGGCGAACGGCACGGAGATCGACAGCGCGTTCGCCGCGTAGGTGATCACCATGACCGAGCTGAGGCGTGTCCGCCGGCCGTTGACGCGCACCAGCAGCGTCCTGCTGAGCCCGAAGCTGACCAGGGAAACGGCCTCGGACGCCAGCGCGAGCAGGAACCATGCCCAGTTGAGGTGCGCCAGCACGTGCAGCGAGTCGGCCAGGGTATGCCGCTCGACGACGATCACGCTGACGAGGACGGCCAGGGCGAGTGCGGCCAGTATGGTCCGCCGCAGCCCGTACCGGCGCCGAGAGCGCGCCGGCACCAGGTCGGGATCGGACGTCGCCGATACCGCGGCCCCCGTGGTGGTGACCGCCTTGGCTCGGGCGTCAACCTCGTCTGGCAAAAGCAGCCCCCCGCAGCGTCGGCCCCGGGACAGACGAGGTAGATGGCATCAGCGTCAAAATACCCGGAACACCCGCAAAACGTAAGTTCGCCGGGGCCGATGTGCCCGTGACAGACTGCGTCGGGTGACCAGCGAGACGATCACCGCGGGCGCCGCGGGCACCTGGACGCTCGGTGACCTGACCGTCAACCGGGTCGGCCTGGGCGCGATGCGCCTGACCAGGAACGCCGGCGGCACGCCGATCGACCGCGACCGGGCGGTCACCGTGCTGCGCCGCGCGCTCTATCTCGGCGTGAACCACATCGATACCGCCGCGTTCTACTTCTCGCCCCTGCGGTCCGCCAACGAGCTGATCAACCGGGCCCTGGCTCCCTACCCGGACGACCTCGTCATCGCGACCAAGGTATGGCCAGGGCGGGATCCCTCGGGCGAATGGTGGTGGGCCACCCCGGCGCAGTTGCGCGGGCAGGTCGAGGAGAACCTGCGGCAACTCGGCCGTGACCATCTCGACGTGGTGAACCTGCGCCTGCCGCGGAGGATGACGGCCGGGTCGATCGCCGAGCATTTCGGGACGCTGGCCGGCCTGCGCGACGCGGGGCTGATCCGCCACCTGGGCATTTCCAACGTCACGCCCGCGCACCTGGCCCAGGCGCGGGCGATCGCGCCGGTCGTCTGCGTGCAGAACGCGTTCGGCATCGGCGCGCCCGCCACAGAGCATGAGTTCCTCCTGGCCTGCGGAGAGCAGGGCGTGGCCTACGTCCCCTTCTTCGCGATTGCCGGCCACGGGCGCGAGGCCGGCACGGACCTGGCCGATGACGCAGAGATCCTCTCCGTCGCGGATGCGCACGGCGTGACCGCCGCGCAGGTCCGCCTGGCCTGGACGCTCCAGCTCGGACCGCACGTGCTGGCCATCCCGGGAACCGGCAACCCGGATCACCTGGAGGCCAACGTGGCCGCGGGCGCCCTGCGGCTCTCGGCCGGCGAAATCCGCCGCCTCACCGCCGTCCAGCCAGCCGCCGAGACCTAGACGCCCTATTTCCAAGGGTGCCCGTTACTGAGCAGGAATCGAGAAGCGCCGGTCACGGAGCCGCGGCTAACCTCACTCCTGACGGGACACACAACGTAGCTGTGACCTACGACGTCAGGAGCGACCATGACCGGCTCTCCCACCGAGGGAATCAAGATCGTGCTGCATCCCGTGTCCGACCTCGCCGCGGCCAAGCCCGTGTACGAGGCGCTGCTCGGCGTTCCGCCGATGGCCGACTCGTCCTACTACGTAGGCTTCGAGGCCGCCGGCCAGCAGATCGGGCTGGTGCCGGGCGGCGGGCCGCAGGGGATGACCTCGCCGGTGGCTTTCTGGCAGGTGGCAGACATCGAGGCGAAGCTGGCCGAGGTGACCGCCGCCGGTGCCACCGTGAAGGAGGCCCCGCGCGACGTCGGCGGCGGCCGCCTCGTGGCCACCTTCACCGACCCTGATGGCAACGTCCTGGGGCTGATGCAGGACCCTGCCTGACCGCTGGAGACACCATGAGCAAGGCTACGAGGACGGACACGCAGTCACCTGCGCCGCACGTTGCCGACAGCCACGACCTGATCCGCGTGCACGGCGCGCGCGAGAACAACCTCAAGGACGTCAGCATCGAGATACCGAAGCGCCGGCTGACGGTGTTCACCGGCGTCTCAGGCTCGGGCAAGAGCTCGCTGGTCTTCGACACGATCGCCGCGGAGTCGCAGCGGCTGATCAACGAGACCTACAGCGCCTTCGTGCAGGGCTTCATGCCGACGCTGGCGCGGCCCGAGGTCGACGTCCTCGAAGGGCTGACGACCGCGATCATCGTGGACCAGCAGCGGATGGGCGCCGACACCCGCTCCACGGTCGGCACCGCCACCGACGCCAACGCGATGCTGCGCATCCTGTTCAGCCGGCTCGGGCAGCCGTACATCGGCTCGCCCCAGGCGTTCTCCTTCAACGTCGCCTCGATCAGCGGAGCGGGCGCGGTCACGTTCGAGCGCGCCGGGAAGACCGTGAAGGAGCGGCGCACCTTCAGCGTCACCGGCGGCATGTGCCTGCGCTGCGAAGGACGGGGCAGGGTCTCCGATATCGACCTTAACCAGCTCTTCGACGAGTCAAAGTCGATCAACGAGGGCGCGATCACCGTTCCCGGCTACACCGGCGGCGGCTGGAACTCCCGGCTGTACGGCGAGTCGGGCTTCGTCGATCCGGATAAGCCGATCCGCAGGTACACCAGGAAAGAACTGCACGACTTCCTGCACCATGAGCCGGTCAGGATGAAGATCGCGGGCATCAACATGACCTACGAGGGGCTCATCCCGCGGATCCAGAGGTCGATGCTGTCCAAGGACAAGGAGGCGATGCAGCCGCACATCCGGGCGTTCGTGGACCGCGCGGTCACCTTCACCACGTGCCCGGAGTGCGACGGCACCCGGCTGAGCCGGGCGGCCCGGTCCTGCCTGATCAACGGGATCAGCATCGCCGATGCCTGCGCGATGCAGATCAGCGACCTGGCCGGATGGGTCCGCGGCCTCGACGAACCGTCGGTGGCGCCGCTGCTTACGTCGCTGCAGCAGGGTCTCGATTCGTTCTCGGTGATCGGGCTGGGCTACCTCTCGCTCGACCGGCCTTCGGGCACGCTGTCGGGCGGTGAGGCGCAGCGCGTCAAGATGATCCGCCACCTCGGCTCCTCGCCGCTCACCGACGTCACCTACGTCCTCGACGAGCCCACCGCGGGCCTGCACCCCCACGACATCCAGCAGATGAACGACCTGCTGCTGCGGCTGCGGGACAAGGGCAACACGGTCCTCGTCGTGGAGCACGAGCCGGAGACGATCGCGATCGCCGACCACGTTGTCGACCTCGGCCCCGGCGCCGGTACGGCGGGCGGCACCGTCTGCTTCGAGGGCACTGTCGAGGGGCTGCGGGCCAGCGGCACCATCACCGGCCGCCATCTCGGCGACCGGGCCGGCGTCAAGGAGGCGGTGCGGACGCCCGCGGGCGCGCTGGAGATCCGGGGCGCGTCAACGCATAACCTGCGCGACGTCGACGTCGACATCCCGCTCGCAGTGCTCGTCGTGGTCACCGGCGTCGCCGGTTCGGGCAAGAGCTCGCTCGTGCAGGGGTCGATCCCGGCCGGCGCGGGTGTGGTGCTGGTCGACCAGGGCGCGATCCGGGGCTCGCGGCGGAGCAACCCGGCGACGTACACCGGGCTGCTCGACCCGATCCGCACGGCGTTCGCGAAGGCCAACGGCGTGAAGCCGGCGCTGTTCAGCGCCAACTCCGAGGGTGCCTGCCCCAACTGCAACGGCGCTGGCGTCATCTACACCGACCTGGCGATGATGGCCGGCGTCGCCACCACCTGCGAGGTGTGCGAGGGCAAGCGGTTCGACGCATCGGTGCTCGAATATCATCTCGGCGGCCGGGATATCAGCGAGGTCCTCGCGATGTCGGTGACCGAGGCGGGGGAGTTCTTCGGCGCGGGGGAGGCGCACACCCCGGCCGCGTACGCGATCCTCGGCCGGCTGGCTGACGTCGGGCTCGGGTACCTCAGCCTCGGCCAGCCGCTCACGACGCTGTCCGGCGGCGAGCGGCAGCGGCTCAAGCTGGCCACCCACATGGCCGACAAGGGCGGCATCTACGTCCTGGACGAGCCGACCACCGGCCTGCACCTCGCCGACGTGGAGCACCTACTCGGCCTGCTCGACCGGCTCGTCGACTCCGGTAAGTCGGTCATCGTCATCGAGCACAACCAGGCGGTGATGGCGCACGCCGACTGGATCATCGACCTCGGCCCCGGCGCCGGCCACGACGGCGGGCGGATCGTCTTTACGGGCACACCCGCCGGCCTGGTCGCCGCCCGTTCCACCCTCACCGGCGAGCACCTCGCGGCCTACGTCGGCGCCTGACCGAGGCGTTAAAGGGCACCGTGGACGAGTTCTCTCACCCTGTCCTGACTCGTCACATACGGACTGGTGAGGAGCGGCACAGGCCCTTGTCGCGGCCCGGATGCGGATCCGTCCGGCATCCGCGGCTGAGAAAATCGGCTCCGTGGACACTGCCCTGCTGGAGGCCTTCGGCCTCGACCCTGACGTCCTCCACCTCAACCACGGCTCATTCGGCGTCGCGCCGGTCGTCGTGCGCCGGGCGGCCGCCGCCTGGCGCGAGCGTGCCGAGCGAAATCCGCATCGCTTCAACCGCGTCGAGGTCGGCGGGCTGGTGGCGGCCGCGCGGGAGCGCGCGGCCGGGTTCCTCGGCGTCGACCCGTCCCGCGCGGCGTGGGTACGCAATGTGTCCGAGGGCGTGTCCGCAGTTCTCGGCTCGCTGGAGCTGCACCCCGGCGACGAACTCGTCACCAGCACGCATGGCTACGGCGCGGTCCGCAAGGCGCTCAGCCACCACGCGGCGCGCGCAGGGGCGCGGATCGTCGAGGCGGCCTATCCTGTCGGCGCCGCGGATGACGTGATCGTGTCGGCGTACGCCGCGGCCTGCTCGCGCCGCACGCGGCTGGTCGTGGTCGACCGGATTACTTCGCCGACCGCCACCGTCGTCCCGGTCGCGGCCGTGGCCGCCGCTGCCGGCGGGACCCCGGTGCTGGTCGACGCGGCGCACGCGCCTGGCCAGCTGCGAGACGACATCCCGGCCTTCGGCGCCGACCACTGGATCGGCAACCTGCACAAGTGGGCGTACACGCCTCGCGGCAGCGCGATCCTGTGGAGCCGTCCGGGGGCCTGCGTGACGCCGACCGTGCTGAGCTGGCAGCTGGAGGATGGGTATGCCGCGTCATTCGACTATCCAGGCACCTGGGACTATGCAGGCTGGCTGGCGGCCGCGGACGGCCTGGCGTACTGGGAGGCGCTGGGCGGCTGGGACGCCGTGGCGCGGCTCTCCGACCTGGTGGCCGACGGTCAGAAGAGGGTCGCCGAGGCGCTGGGGGTCACGCTTGAGCGGCTTCCGGCCACCCCCGCGCCGACCATGCGGCTGGTGCCGCTGCCCCCCGACGTCCTCACCTCTCCCGATCAGGTCGACTCCTTCTACGAGGCCCTGTCGCAGCAGCGTGTCGAGGTGGCGCCGGTCCACTTCGACGGAGCCGGCTACCTGCGCATCGCGGCGGCGCCGTACAACACTCCAGACGACTATGACCGCTTGGCCGGCACCGTCCGGGAACTCCTGGGACATTCCTGACGACGTTATGAGGACAGGCTGGCCTCGACTGCTTCGAAGAGGGTCCACAGGCCCTGGACGACGTCGGCGGAGCTGAAATGGGGCTCCCACTGCTCTCCGTGCAGCACGTCAGAAACGACGAAGGCGGCAGCAGCCGCGGTGCCGGTGATCCTGGCTACGGTGAACAGGCAGGAGGCTTCCATCTCAACCGTGAGTATCCCCTCGGCGCGGTACCTGGCGATCTCCTCCGCGGTCTCCCGGTAAGGCGCGTCGGTGGTCCAGGACGGGCCGTACGCGGCCGCGGGCAGCCCTTCGCGCAGCCGTGCGGTGAGGCCCGGGTCCGGGAAGGCAAAGGGCTCAGGCGGCGCGTAGTGATAAGACGTTCCCTCGTCTCGGAGCGCGGCGGAGCAGACGACGAGGTCGCCGGCGGCCAGCCGCTCGTGGACCGCGCCGGCGGCACCGACGCCAATGAACACTTCCGTGCCCCGCGCGGACAGCTCCTCGACGGCTATCGCCGCCGCTGGCGCCCCGATCGGGAGCCGGGCGAAGCCCAGGCCCGGGCTCAGCAGCAGCAGCGGCGACTCAACCCCAGCACCGTGTACCTCCTGGTGGGCGCGGCGTTCCCGTACCCGGTCTTCCAGGCGGACCTGCCAGGTGAGCACCACGGCGGGGGGCGCCGCGGCCCGCGCGTTGCCCAGCGACTCGTGGTAGCCCAGCAGGCGCTGCGCCGTCACGTACGGCCGACCGGCGTGCTTTCCTTCGAGATTCGGGAACGGCATGCCGACATGATGTCAATGCCCTCACTCAGACGCGAGGCGATTTGCGGCGGAACGACGTCCGCCGCTGTCAACGGCTGCAGGCGGCCCGTGTACTGGCCCTGATGAACTCCTGCCACGACGCCTCATCGTCGGAATGGGTTTCGGCGTGCGGGCCTGACCTGGCCAACAGGAGCTTGTCTTCGGATGCCAGCGCGCCGAACAGCTCCAACTGCCCGTCGCGGGGGAAGATCTCGTCATCCCACTGCACGTGATACAGCACGGGAGCGGAGACGGCACGCGCGGCCGTCATCATCAGGCCGGGTGCGCACAGCCCGGGGTGGAGCAACTCGGTCTGGCGGATCCCGAACTTGGCGAACACGGCGCATCGCACCCTTGATCCGAGCGCGGCTGCGACCGGCAGCCCGAACCGGACGCCCATCGACATCGCGAAGATGCCGATATTCGTCTCATCGGCGAGCCCTTCAGCCGCGAGCGCGGAGACGGCATCCAGCCAGTCCCCGGTCATCCGGTCCGTGACCTGCCCGATTCCCTCGTCAACGATCAACTGCTGGTAGACGGCGGGTGCCATAGGCGACGGGACCCGGTCGCCGTGGTACGGGCCGTCGACCGCGATGACGGCGAGGCCTGCCGAGGCGAGCCAGCGCCCCATCCGCACGTGACGCTCGCTGCGCTTGTGCCCGCTCCCGCCGTGGAACAGCAGCACCGCCGAAGGCCCCGCCACGCTGCCGGGCGACCACAGCACTCCGGGCACGACCCCAGAGCGGCGGCGCAGCACGAAGGACCGCTCGGCACACCCTGCGCTGGTCTCTTCTCCGAGCCATTCAACCCCGCCCACCGGATCCGGCACTTGTTACCTCCTCCTGACCGGTTGCCGCCGCAGGGCGGAGCCGGACGCGCTGGCGCGATGATCAAGGCCGTTCCCCGAGCAGAACCAGGGGAGAGGTGTCCGAGCGCGGTCATCATCACCACGATGGCCGGATCGCGCGCGCGTCGAGATGATTGGTTGTCACGACTCCAATGATGGCCGGACATTGGTCGAAATCTATCACGACACGTCGATACCAACCGTAATTATTTACGAGCAAAGATACGGCATGAGACCACAAGCGGCGAGCCCAGATGCCTGCGAGCGTCAGCCCAAGAGTCGCGGTCAACGGCATGCGAGGCGGGGGAGCGGCGGCTCGTTTGGCCTGGCTTATCCGGGCCCGCACTGACGCCGCGGCCGGATGCCCGGCGGGCGGCGGGCCGCAGCATCAGGATTCGATTCGCTCGCCGTTGCCGGTGACCAGCTTGTTCAGTGCCTCGAGTACAGCGGGTGCCAATGGCGAGGACGGCGAGGGACCACCGGTTCTCGTTGCCCAGTCGGCTACCAGATCGCGGTAGAGCTGCGCTGTTTGCTGCAGGGAGCGTGCCAGCTCGGCGCGGTGTAGCGAGTGCGGCAATGCGTCCTCAAGCCGCTCGATCAAGGCGGCGTCCTCGTCGGCGCGGCCGAGGCCGTACCTTCGACGATCTCCCCGACACGATCCACCTCCGTTACCGTAGTGGATCCGGCTGCCCGCAAGCCGATCCCCGTTGCGAACAGCCGGCTGCGTCCGCGTGACCGGGCTGCCGGGCCGCGACGGCCGCGGTGATACCCAAGGCGCGTTCGCCGTTGACTCCCTCCGTCCCGACGTGCTAATTTTTTTTTGCATGTGCTAGAAAGGACGCTGTGAATATCTCCGACCTGACCGGCGACGACCTGCTGCGGGTACTTGCGACCCTGGCCAACCCGCACCGGCTCCGGGTCGTCGCCGCCCTGGCCGCAGAGCGCACCTACGTGAGCCAGCTGGCCCGCGAACTGGACATCAGCCGCGCCCTACTGCAGGTCCACCTGCGGAAGCTGCAGGCCGCCGGGCTGGTGTCGGCCGACATCGAAGTATCACAGGACGGCAAGGCCATGAAGTTCTACGACGTAACGCCCTTCGCGCTGCAGCTGACGCCACAGACGATCATGGCGGCGGTGCGGACACTGCGCGCGAACAACGATCTTGACACGGAGGCGCGGCGATGAGGTACACCCCGAATGACGTCCTGGCGGTGGTCGCCATATTGGCGGCCGCGATCGTGATCTCAGTCTGGGTGGCAACGCGGCACCTCAGCGCCTCACGGCAAGCCAGAGCCCAGCTGACCAGCGGTACGGAATACCGCACCCTGGCCGACGAGTTCCGGCGGCTCAGCGACATGGCGATCACCGCTGAGGAACACGTTGACCTCAGGCTCACCGACCTCAGCGTGCAGGTCGACTCGCTCAGGGACCAGCTGGAACAGTTGCAGCGCATCTTGAAGGAAGTCGAATAGGTCCGACACAGCCCGGCAGCCCCGGTACAGGGCCAGGTACAGGGCCAGCCTCCCGACCGTCGCGACGTCAGATCCAATAGCGACGACTGGCTCGCGAATCGTCACGCACCCCCGGGCTATGCGCACGCGCGAATCTCGTGTGGATGGAGTTCGGCCCGGTCATCGCCTTGGCGGGCACCGTGGCGCTAAAGATGGGCGCGCGCTTCAAGCATCATGTCGTTTCCGGAACCGGCGGCGCGGAATTGCCTCGTGGGCCCGGGGAGTGGGCACCCGACGTGCTCTTGGTCTCCCCGCGCGGCCGACCCGCCCGGGAGACTACGGAGCCTGGCCCCACGTCGGTCCCGGCGTAGCATGCAGGTCGTTTGCACTGCACGCTTACGCTCACCTACATTGTCATACATGGTAGCTACTCCTAGCCCGTCGTCGGTCCGGTTCGAACCGCGCGTGTTCGAGCGACTCTCCGCGTTCGTTGCAGCGCACCGGGATCTGACCCTGTCCAGCGCCACCAGTAGGCTCGTCGATGAGGCGCTCCGGATCCGTGAGCACCCGCTCATCACGTTCAAGGATGGCCCGGCCGGGCGCAGGGCCAGGCTGGTCGGCGGTCCTGACGTGTGGGAGGTCATTGGCGCCATCCGGTCGGTCCGCGAAGCTGAGCCTGCACTGGCAGGTGACGAGGTTCTCGAGGTCGCCGCCGAGACGTCAGGGACGCCCGTACCGTTCATACGCGCGGCTCTGGCTTACTGGAGCGACTATCCGGAGGAGGTCGAGGACTTCCTGGACAGGGCACGCGCCGAGGCTGCACAGGCACAGGCGGCATGGGAACGGCAGCAGGGACTGCTGGGACTGTGAGCGGGGGTACCCGGTAACGTGCCCGACGCGTTGCTCCTCGACGAGATGTTCTCGCCCGCGATCGCGACCGATCTCGCTGCCCGCGGCATCGACTGCCGTGCGGTCGTTGCAGATCCTGTCCTGCGCGCCCTGTCGGACCTGGAGATCTTCCAGGCGGCACTGGCCGAGGGCAGGGTCCTCGTGACGAACAACGTCCCGGACTTCGAGAGCCTCCGACGTGCACACGAGGCGGCCGGAGACGGGGTTCCTGGCCTCATCTACACGTCCGACCTCACGTTCCCGCGGACGAAAGCGTATGTGTCCCGGCTTGGGGCGGCACTCGCCGCCGCCGCAGCCGACCGCGAGACAGCCCGCTGCGGCGGCGTGCTCTGGCTGCGCCCGCCTGCGTGATGTCGCAGTGCCGCAGGGCCGACAACATAATGGCTGTCGCGACGACATGTAAAACGACAAGATCGCCGCCAAACGTCATGATGGCTGGCACGGGATAACGAGTAACCTTCAGTCGCAGCTTCCGGCGTCACACGAGTGCCGATAATGCACATTATGTAAAGTAATGCTCTGCCCAGCCCTCATCCCCGCGACCCGCTGCAGCTCTACCTGGCCGACGAGCGGGTCTTACGCGGTGCGCTGAACCGCTGCCGCGGCGGACCTCCGCAGCCCACGCTGGAGGTGTGAGCGAAGACCTCGGCTTCGGCGGCGAGGTCGCCGGTTTTTATCACCAGTACCGGCGCGGCTACCCGCCGGAAGTGATCGACACGCTCACCGGCGCCCTCGGCCTGACCGCTGACGACGTCGTCATCGACCTTGGCTGCGGAACCGGGCAGCTCACCTTGCCGATCGCCCGCCGGGTGCGCGCTGTCGCCGGGATCGATCCCGAACCGGACATGCTGGCCCGCGCCCGGCAAGCCGCCGCCGAACAGGGCGTCGCGAACGCGAGCTGGCTGCTCGGCGCCGACACCGACATCCCCGCACTGGCAGCGCTGCTCGGTGACCGCCGCGCCGCGGCGGTCACCATCGCCCAGGCCCTGCACTGGATGCGCTACCGCGAGCTGATCCCCGCGCTCGTCCCCCTGCTGCGCCCGGGCGGCGGGATCGCGGTGATCACCAACGGCACACCCATGTGGCTGCAAGACAGCCCCTGGTCACAGGCGCTGCGCAGCTTCCTCGAACAATGGCTCGGCACCAGCCCCACCAGCACCTGCGGCACCGACGACGCCAGCCAGCAGCGCTACCGCGACACCATGACCGAAGCCGGACTCGACGTGACCGAAACCCGCTACGACTACACCAGCGAACTCGACCTCCACCACCTCATCGGCGGCGTCTACTCCGCGCTGCCCGCCCAGCGGCTACCCCCGCCAGACCAGCGGGCAGCCTTCGCTGACCAGATCCGCCGCGCCGTCACCCCGCACGCACCGTTCACCGAACCCGTCCCCGTGAGAATGCTGCTCGGGCGACAGACGCAGCCGTGAAGATCCCACAGGATGGATGCGCGGGCACCTACACTCGCCACCCGTGCGGACGCGTCGGCTGACCTGCGGTGATACGCCGTCAGGACGCTTCTAGGCAGGACAGCCGGGTTAGCTGTCGGTGCACGAGGGCCAGTGGGTCTGCGGCCCACTCCGGCCAGCCCGGCCACCCCGTCGGCGGGCTGGGGATCTTACCGCCGTCGAGTTCGGCGGCATCAGGTATCTGGAACTGCTCCCGCCATTGGTCTACGTCGGCCTCGGTCATCGGAAACGTCTGGTGCGGTGCGGTTGCCTGGCGGTGTGCGATCCGGGCCAGCTGGACGTCCTTGTCCACGGGCAGGTAGACCACCTGGCAGGCCGCCCCGGCCGAGCGTGCCAGCCAGCGCAGTGCCGACCGTTCATCGCGGCCCGAGAGCCCGTAGTCGAGCACGACGCTGGTCCCCAGCCGCAGCGCCTGCAGGGCAACCGAGATGAGCCGCCCTTCCAGCACGAAGCGCTTGCCGCTGGCCATCGAATCGCCGAACAGCGGGATCATCCAGTGATCTGGGGTCAGCCGCAGCGCCCGGTGCACCGCGGCGAGCTCTTTGGCCCGGGTGGTTTTCCCGGCTCCGGGGAGCCCGACCATCAGGAGCATCGTGGCGGCGCACGGGTCCTGCGTCGCGGTGGAGCCAGACCGCATATCGGCGGGTGACGGCGGCGACTGGCGAGACTGGCAGGCAGGCGGGCGCTCCTGCTGGGCGTGGTCGGGCTGGACGTTCGTGACCGCGGGCACGGCTGCCGACGGGTGCGAGAATGGCTCTTCGTACTGTGAATGCGAATCGGACCGCTGCGACTGAGACATGACTCCCTTGATCAGGCAGCACGATCCGGCAGCGCAGGGATGGATACGCGAGTGGCTGCCGGCGGGACACTGATCCGGCGGTACGCCCTGGCGCTGGCCCCGACAGGGGCAGGCATTGAGGCCGCGGTTACGGCAGCCTCGGTACCGCCGCTAAGCGGCGGTCCGGGTACCGCCGCTAAGCGACGGTCCGGGTAGTCATGGCAGCGCAGCAGCCCACGCCTTCACCATAGCCGATAGCGCCGCGGAACCGGCAGCGGCCCGATCCAGGTGCCAGCGGCTGCCCTGGATGCGAGGATGACACCCATGACCGCCAGCGCCGCAGCAGAAGTGCTTCGTGTGCCGCAAGCACCGCGAGCAGGGATCGTGGTGGCCGCGCCTTCCCGACAACATCCTGCGTATCTGGCGGCTGCCAGCCTTATCCGGCGGCTCGGGGGCAGAGCGCTCCCCCACGCCCCGGTGCAGGGCAGTCGAGGGCGACGGAGTGATATCACCGCTCGTCGCGGATAATTCAAAATCTTTTTTCCGAACGGACGGTAGTACCACCGGAACCGGCCCCGCCATTCCGGCGCGGCTAAAGACCTGGCGCATCCCTTCCCGAGCCAAGGCCATCCAGCTATTGCATATCGGTGAAGCAAATGCAGCGAACAATGCAAGGCACGTTCCACTCCCCCGCAGGTGACAGCGACTGGAGAATAATGTCGCGCCGAATATCGGCGTTACCAGCAATGATGAAGTAATGCAGACTGACTGGACGCCGTTCGTTCGCTTCTTCCACCTTGCCAGATCAGGCACACCGGGTGTTGGATCGACCTAAGGTCGTCTGGTTCTGGCCCGGGGGGGCATGAAATGTGGGAGCTATTTGAACAGCGATTTGAAGCTGAGCACCCTCTCGCCGCGGTGGTCAGGGCCCAGACGCTCATCGACCGGTATGTCGGCCCGGGGGGCGACGCGAGCGGAGAGGCGCTGCGCGCGGAGCTCGACAAGCTGAGCTACATCGATTTGCGTGCGTTCTACAACCGGGCGGTTCAGCTCACCGGAGGGCCGACCGGGCAGGTGGAAGGCGATGCGCTCGGCGAGCGCTGGCTTCCGTGCCGGGAGCGGCTGCTGGCGCTACGCGCGGCAGGCAGCGCCGCGCTGAACGAGGCCGGACCCAAGCCCGCGCAGCTCACCGAGCAGGATCTGGAGAGCACTCAGGCGTGCGCGCCTATTGACGCGCGGATCGAGGACGCGGTCCGCGCCGCGTTCGCCGACCGGGCGACCGAGAAGGACGTGGCTGACCTGGCCGCCGCCGTCCGCGACTACCAGGCCGTCGCTGCCCGGGTTCCGGTCTCCGGGGCCGGACGCCGACTGCTGCGGTTCAAGATCGGAAGGGTGCTTGACGGCCTGGCCCGCGCCAAGGAGGCAAGCGGTCACGAGGCCGAGGCTGAGGTGCACTTCGGTGCCGCCGCCGAGATGTACACCGACGCGGGTGAGCAGAACATGGCGTCGGCGGCCATTGTCAGGCGCGACGCGGCTCGACAGCGGCAGGTGCCGGATGCCGATACCCGGCTCGAGCAGCTGCTCGCCGGGCTGGATACCGCACGCTTGGGGTCTCTGGAACGGGCGACCGTACTGGTCGGCCTGGCCGAGGTGGCCAGTGGCAACAGCGACGACTTCGAGGCGTCGCACCGGCTGGGGGACGCCATCGCCGAGCTTGCCGAGGCCGGTTACCCCATCCCTGGACCCGCCGGCTCCGACCGGGCAGTCGAGGGGTGGATCGGGAAGATACCGCCCGGCGACGCCGAAGACCCGACCCACTTCCTACGGTTGTTCAGCACGCTCCTCACCCTGCACTCGAGGCTGGCCGCCCTCCGGATGGCCCTGACACCGGAAAGCGCGAGCTCCGCCGAGGCCGACCTCAACCGCTTCGCCGCGATCACGCTGGAGATGTCGGCCCATATAGAGGCGGTTGAGGACCGGCTGGAGGCACAGCTGGCCCAGTCCCGGCCGCCTGGGGCCGAAGCCGTCGAACCAACCCCGGCAAGCCCTGAGCCCCGTGAAGGCCCTCAGCCCGGTGCCTCGCCGGCATCCCGGCCCGACCTGAGCCTTGACTTCGCGCCGGGTCCGGAATTCATGGCGGTCATGGCCCTGGTCAACCAGCTTGTTGACCTCACTGAGCATGCCGCGCAGGCTGATCCTGAGACGATCGCCCGTTGGCAGCAGATGGCTGATGACTGCATCTCCCGCGCCCGGGCCCTCGGCCAGCCGGTTACTCTGGCGCAGGCCCTCGAGGCTGGCGGCCGGGTCAAGATAGCCGCGAACGACCTCGACGCGGCGGTCGCGCTGTTCGAGGAGGAGTACCAGGCGGTCTGCGGCGTCGGCGGCAAACTCGCGACTGATCAGGCCATCCTGGCGATGACGAGCGTCGCGAAGGTCCAGCTTGGCCGGGAGAAGATCAAGGAGGCGTCGGAGGCCGCTGGCCGGGTCATCGACCTGATCGAGCGGGACCGCTACCGGGTGAGCGCGCCGTTCCAACAAGCCGCGCTGCTCGCCCCGCACGAAGATGTCTTCGCCATCGGCGTCTTCGCTGCGTGGCAAATGGCCATCGACGGCACAGCGCCGGATAAGTCCGCCTACGACACGATGCTGCAGCGTATGGAGCTGTCCAAGGCCAGGGCCTCGGTTCGCGGGCTCTTCCTCACCAGGTCTTCGGGTGCCCTCCTGCTCGATGAGGAGCTGACGGCGGCTAACAACGCGATCCACGCTCTCGATCCCGTGATCGAGAGCGGCACCCCGGAGGAGGCGCAGAAAGAACGGCGTGAACAGGCGCGTGAGGCCCAGCTTCCGCTCCGGGAGCAGCGGTTGCAGCTGTGGGACCGTCGCGCCATCTCCATGCGCGATCCAGACGCGACGGTGCCGCCGGTGACGCTCGCGGGATTGCAACAGGCGCTTGATCCGGACGAGGCGGTCCTGTACTACTACTGGCTCCGCGCGAACACCCTGCTTGTGGTGACGATCAACGCCGACGCGGTTGCGGTCGAACGCAGGCGCTTCGAGCCGGAACATACGGCGTTGCTGGAGAAGCTTATCGGCGAGCTGGGCTCGATGAAGGGCTCCAACCTCGACTTGGACGCGGAGTACATCGAGCCGCTCGGAACGCGGCTGGCCCCGGGCGAGGGCCAGCCGCTGCTCGACGGCAAGCGGCGCCTGATCGTATCCCCGCACCGCATGCTGCACTGGTATCCGTTTGTCGCCCTCCCCTACCAGGGCGCGCCGCTGGTCCGGTCCTTCGCGCTCCGCTATGCGCCCAACCTGACCAGCCTGCTGGTGCCGCGCTCAACTCCCGGCGCACGGCGGATGATAGCCCTAGCGGTCAGCGAATTCCCCGGGCGGCCGGATCTGGGAGAGCTACGCGAGGTTCGCACCGAAGCGTCCGACGTGACGGCCGCCTACTCGGCGGCCGGGATCCCCGCGACGCTGATGGCCGAGCCCCGCCGAGCCGAGGTGCTCGGCGCGTTGCGTGACGGCACCCTGACTGGGGCATGGTGCCTAGTCATGGCCACGCACGGGCACAGCCTGACCGACGAGGTCGCAAAGGACGCGCCGCTCGAATCCGTGCTTGAGCTCGCTGATGACTCGGTCGACGGCTACGAGATCGCGGCCAGCAACTTGGGCTGCGAGGTCGTGGTGCTGACTGCGTGCTACGCCGGGCAGCGCGCCATCGGCGGCCGGGGCAGGCCTGAGCAGCCGGGTGACGAGCTGTTCGGGCTGGGCGCCGCGTTCATTGAAGCGCGCTGCCGCAACGTAATGGCACCGATCTGGCCGGCCGACGATGATGTGATGCCCGGGCTCATCGCGGCGTTCCATCGCAACGTGGCCCGAGGTCTCCCAGCCGATCTCGCCCTGGCCCAGGCCCAGCGGGAGTTCCTTGACCAGGCTGACGACATAACGCGCAACGCCTACTACTGGGCGTCGCTCATGCTCACCGCCATCGGCCGGCCCGTGCCGGTACCGCAGGCACGTTTACCCCAAATCCGACCAGCGTAAGGAGAAACCTCAGTGACTCGAGTAGTCATTCACGCCATAACCGAGTCCGACACCGACACGGCGGCGGCCGCCGCCGAGCTGAAGGCCTACCTCCAGGACACCGACGGCGTCGGCTCCGTCGCCGTCAGGGTCGAGCATCCGCGGGCCGGGCTGGCCGAGATCATGGCCATCATCCAGCTCGCCAGCGCGGCGATCGACCTGACGAGCAAACTCATCGACTTCATCAAATCCCGGCAGGATAAGGGCAAGATAAAGGACATCGAGATAGAGGTCGATGGGAAGCGGGTACCCGTCGGCAGCCTGACCCCGGACCAGCGGACCAGGCTCACCGCCGCGCTCGCCCAGGGAACCTGAGCGCACCGCCGCACGCTGCGACTCGCCGCCTCGGCTGCCGAGGTCAGGCCGACCGACGCTCAAGAGCGGCGGGTAAGTAGATTAGCGCGACGTTGAGCGCGGCAACGATTTTGCCGCTATGGCCGCTCGTCAGGAAATGCCCAGAGGTACAAGAACAGCAGAATTATTGCTAGAGTGGGAATTCCATGCCCGCGCACGAAAGGATAACCCCGCTCTTGTCCCAGTTTCACAATAGCACGGTTCGGGAAATGGCGTCAACTGGCGCGGCCGAGCTGGCGCAGGAACAGGCGTACGTAACGATGCTGTACGAGCGGCTTGGGGCGTTGCGGTCTGTTACGGAGCAGCGGCTGGCCGCGGTGCGTCTCGGCCCGACCGCCGAGAATGACCAGGGGTGGTCGGAGCGCGAGTCGTTCGCTGAGCTGTATCAGGACCGCAGCGCGGAGCTTGACGCCGCGGAGCGGAACCTGTGCTTCGGCCGCCTGGACTTCGACGACGGTGACCGGTTCTATATCGGCCGGCTCGGCCTGCGCAGCGAGGACCACGATCAGCTGCTGGTCGACTGGCGTGCTCGTGCGGCGGAGCCGTTCTACCGGGCCACCGCGCGGGAGCGGTACGCCGTGACCCGCCGCCGGTACCTGCACACCGCAGGCCGGCGAGTCGTGAGCCTGGACGATGACGTGCTCGACCTGGACGCCGTGGACCAGACCCGCCTGGTCGGCGAGGCTGCCCTGCTCGCGTCGCTGCGCCACGGCCGGACCGGGCGGATGAGCGACATCATCGGCACCATACAGGCAGACCAGGACCGCATCATCCGCGAGGACCCGGGCGGAATTCTCGTCGTCGAGGGCGGGCCGGGCACCGGGAAAACCGTTGTCGCGCTGCACCGGGCCGCCTATCTCCTTTATACATACCGAAAGCGATTGGCGCGGCGCGGAATTCTGGTCATCGGCCCGAACGCCACTTTCCTGCGCTATATCGATCAGGTGCTGCCCTCGCTTGGCGAGAATGACGTCGTGCTGGCCACCATCGGCTCGCTGTTCCCGGGTGTCGACGCCCGCGGCCCGGAATCACCGCGGGCGGCCCGGGTCAAGGGCGACGCCAAGATGGCAGGCGTCCTGTCGAAGGCCATCGCCGACCTGCGCCAGGTGCCGGCCGCCGACATCGAGGTCAAGGTCGACGGCACGACCTATCGCCTCACCCCCCGCATGTGCGGGCAGGCCCGCGACGAGGCAGAGCGCCGCCGTGATCCCGACACCGACGCGGCCCTGCCGCACAACACGGCCCGGCGTGCGTTCATCAACGCGGCGGTGCGGAAGCTGGCCCGGCAGCGCGCGCGTGACCTCGGCGGCCAGCGGACCTCGCGGCCCGTTGACCCGGAGGATCTGCGCGAACTAGCTGCTGCGCCGGCCATCCGCAGCGTGCTCGACAGCTTGTGGCCCGAGCTCAGGCCGCAGCAACTGCTCACGCAGCTGTACCAGCAACCCCGCCGGCTTGACCTCACCGACGGCGAGCGCGCCGCGATCGCCCGCGACACGCCCAAGCCGTGGACAGCCGCCGACGTGCCCCTGCTCGACGAACTTGCCGAGCTCCTCGGCCCCGTCGCCGCCATTGAACAAGCGGCCAGGCGCAGGCGCGCCGAAGCCGAGGCCGAACGCGCCGAGACCATCGACTACGCGGCGCAGCTCGTGTCGCAGCTCGCCGCAGACGACGCCATCGTCCTGCCACCACTCGAGGCCGATGCGTTCACGGCCTGGATCGCCGACCGGAACACCGAGGCCGGAGCCGGCGGCATGCTCGCCGAGCGGTCCCTGCAAGACCGGAACTGGGCCTACGGGCACGTGATCGTCGACGAGGCGCAGGAGCTGTCCGCGATGGCCTGGCGGATGGTGCTGCGCCGCTGCCCGGCCCGCTCGATGACCGTCGTCGGCGACCTCGCGCAGACCAGCACGCCCGCCGGCACCGACTCGTGGGCGCAGGTACTTGACCCGGTTGCCGCCGGGCGCTGGCGCACCGCGCGGCTGACCGTGAACTACCGCACCCCCGCGCCCGTCATGGCGCTGGCCGCTGCGCTCCTGCCGCCGGGTGCGGATCCGCCGGTTTCCGTGCGCGACTCCGACGAGGATCCGTGGTACGCCGACGCCGGGGACCTCGCCGAACTGGTACGGCGTGAGACAGAGCTGGTCGGTACCGGGCGCGTGGCCGTGATCGCACCGCCGGCCCGGGTCGCCGAGACCGCCGCGACGCTCAGCCTCTCCCCCGGGCCAGACCTCGACGCCCCGGTGGCGGTCCTCACGCCCGAGCAGGCCAAGGGACTGGAGTTCGACTCGGTCATCATCGTCGACCCGGCCGGGATCGAGCAGGCAGCCGCGCGCGGGCGGGCGGACCTTTACGTCGCGCTCACCCGGACCACCCGCAGGCTCGGGCTCATCAGCCCCGGCGAGGTGCCCCGCGACCTCAAGGTCATGCTCGACCAGTCGTGATCACGTCAAAGGCGATCGGATCGCGGCGGGCTGCGCGTGGTCAGCAGCGGCCTAGGTAGGCACCGCTGACGTAGGTCGTCCAGGGGGTCCAGTCGGTGCCGTTGGCGGAGATGATGACGGCGGCCTTGGCGTTGCCGACCGGGTTGTAGGTGGACAGCGATCCGTGATTCGGGTTGATCTGCCAGTACCCGCGCTCGCCGACCGTGCCCGTGGCGTACTGTTCGCCGCTGGACTCGGCCATGGCGATCTCGGCCGCGGTGAAGGCCTCGGTCTGCGCACCCCCGGCGTATTCCCAGAGGTCCTCGAGCTGGGTGCAGCTCAGCGTGCCGCTGAGGCTGGCGGCGGTGGTCAGCGTGGTGGCGGCAGCGGCAGGCTGGTCGTAAGGGATCTTCAGGACCTCGCCCGGGTAGATGTCGTTGGGGTTCTGGATCACGGACATGTTGTCGTCGTAGATCCAGGTCCAGTCCGCCGGGTTGCCGTAGAACTGCTGGGCGATCCCGGATAGCGTGTCACCGGGGCGGACGGTGTAGGTGCGGGTCTGTGGTTGCAGGTCCCGCACAGACGCGTCCGTGTGGACCTGCGCGGACACCACCGTAGAGGTCAGGGCGGCGCTGGTGGCGGCGTGCGCCGGGGACGACGCGACCAGCACGCCCGCGATGGCCATCGCGGGGGCGGCCTTGCCGGCCGCTTCTGCCACCTTCTCGACCTGAGAGGGGGTGGTGTGCCGGCCGGTCCGCCGGAACTTCCGCGGGCGGCGATGCTTGTACGCTGAATTCACTGCACTTCCCAAGTCCTTCCATGCCCCCGTGCATAATCATGATCCGTAGCGTTCATTAACGAATGGCCTTAAGATCCCTGAAAGCTGCGACCACTGGCCCTTCAATACCAAGACGGCCCGCTTTCTCGACCCGGTTCGAACGCGGAGCGCAGCGTCATAAATCGGTAATACTCCCTGGCTCCGAGCGCATCACGTGTTGTATCGAGTGATACCACGTCCGATTTGACCGCAATTATCCCGCTCGTTAACACCGCAAGCTTCCGGTGGTCACTTTCGACAGGCTGACCATGTGTCGCTGCTGATATATGCGTGCCGCCCGACCAGCACCAGCACGATGGCCAGGACCCCTACCTCGCGATGCGGCGGCTGAACAGGCCAGGCCTGGAAGCCCGCGGCGCAGCGTGCTGGGGCTCGAGCTGACCGCGGGCCCGCCGGATAGCGTGCCTCGGGGATTTCAGGGCAAGGCTGTCATGCGCGGACGGCTGGCCCGCCGGTCCGGGCGGGAGTAGGTCGGCGGGACGCGGCCGGATGAGCGGCCGGTCCTGAGACCAGCCGTCGCATGATTCGGGCCAGTCGTCCTCGGCCACCCAGACGACCCAATTTCCCTGATCGGCGTCGTCATCCTGGTCGGTCCAGGCGTCCTCGTCCTCGTCGGTCCAGGTGTCCTGGTCAGGCCAGCCGTCCTGGTCAGGCCAGCCGTCCTGGTCGGTCCAGGATTCCTGGTAGAGCAGGGTGTCCTGATCGACCCAGGAATCGCCCTGGCCGGTTCCGTCGCCCTGGCCGACCACCTGCGGGCAGGCGATCAGCGCGGCGGGCGGGAACTGCGCTAGCACGGCCAGGTGCGGCTGGGTGCTCGTCGCGGGCGGCCGCTCCCAGTGAGCTTCCACCACTCTCCACGGGTCCTGCGATTTCCGCACCGGAGACAAGCCGGCTATGGGCCGCCAGTCCTGGGTCGGCACGAGGGCCTGGGCCGCGGTCAGAGGTGAGGTACAGGATCCGTCTGACTCGCAAGAGGGTGAGAGCACACTCTTATCACGCGAGACATCGTTGACGGGTTCAGGTGGAGCGCTGGTCGCGCGCCCGCCAAACTGGGACCCGGACCTGGGATGCGGGACGAGGGCGCGGATCCCGAGGAAGGAGTCATGGTGACGATCGGGCACACCGCGATCGTGACGGGCGCTAATCACGGTATCGGCGCGGCGACCGCCTATGCCCTCGCCCGTCGCGGGTGCGCGGTCCTCTGCACGTTCCTGCGGGTTGACGATCCGGCCGATCCCGGAACTCCACAAACGTACAGGGAGCACCGCGCGCAGGACGCCGGGGCGGTCATAGCCCGCATCAGGGACGACGGCGGCCGGGCCGCCGCCGTGGAGGCCGACCTGTCCGACCCGGCCGTGCCGGCGCTACTGTTCGACACCGCCGAAGAGCAGTTCGGCCCGGTAGACCTCCTGGTCAACAACGCGACCGGGTGGCTGGCCGACACCTTCGGGGCGACGCGGGCCGACCGGCACGGCAGGTTCCTCCAGCCGGTGACCGCCGCGACATGGACCCGCCAGTTCGCGGTTGACGCGATGGGCGCGGCCCTGATGATCAGCGAGTTCGCGCGGCGCCACATCGCACGCCAGGCAGGATGGGGCCGAATCATCGGCCTGACCTCAGGCGGCGACCTCGGCTTCCCCGAGGAGGTCTCATACGGGGCCGCGAAGGCCGCCCAGGTGAGCTACACGATGTCCGCCGCCCTCGAACTCGCGCCGTTCGGGGTCACGGCCAACATGGTGTACCCGCCTGTCACCGACACCGGGTGGGTTACCGATGCCGTGCGCGAGCAGGTTGCCGCCAGTCCCGCGCTCATTCACATCGCCAGCCCCGAAGACGTCGCTGAGGTGATCGCCTATCTCGCCTCCGATGCGGCCGCCCTGATCACCGCGAACGTGATCACGCTCAGGTAAGTGCGGAGACTCCTGGCCACAGCGGGTTCACGCCGTGCCCGGGCTGGTCGCCTTCCTATCGCGATCAGGCCGGGCCGACGCTCGCGAGGATCGCCTGCCCGAGGTCTTGGGGCCGGGTGAACTGCGGCCAGTGACCCGTGGGCAGGTCGACGTAATCGACGTGGCGGATCTTCGCCAGCTCCTGCAGATGCCCCTGCTCCATCCACTCGCGTAGCTTCGCGCTCGGGAATTCGGACGCGATGATCGTGACGGGCACGTCGTAGCGGCGCTCGTCGGACAGCCGCTGCGGGTCGCTGGTGACGTGCAAGGGCTCCGGTATCGCCCGCTCACGGAACGCCGCGCGCAGCTCGTCGTCGAGGTCGACGAGGTCCTCGTCGTCGAACACTGACCAGTCGGGCAGCGGGACCTCGCCGTTCTCCGACGGCAACTCGTCGTTGATGACCCCGCCCTCGCCGAGGGGGCCGCTGTCCACGTACACCACGCGGGCGACACGGTCGGGCCGCGCGTCGACCGCGCCATGGGCGATCGCGCCGCCGCCGGAGTGCCCGACGAGCACGACCTCGCCGTCGGCCGGGTCGACGGCGTCGATCACTCGCACTACCGCGTCAATGTGGTCACGAAGGGTGATCTCGGAGCGGTCGGCGTCTTTGGACTCCTTGCCGGGCAGCGTGAGCGCGTGCGTACGGTGCCCCGCCTGCTTGAGGATGGGAACTACCTCGTCCCACGACGAGCCGTCGAGCCAGAAGCCGGGAATCAGGATGATGTCCATGTCCCCGAGCCTAGAGCAGCCGACCGACAAAACGAGGACAGTGACCCTGGTCAGGGTGCCAGCCCGGGGACGGTCGCCGGTACCGCTCACGGCGGATGCGGCCAGCGCCGCGGTGCGGTTGCCCTACCGGCGGCGGAACGCGGCGTCCAGCGCCGTCGTGCCGACGTTCCACATGTTGTCGGCGACGTTGATCGTGACTCCGGGGGCAACGATCTGGTCGATGCGGTCGAGCACGTCGGCGGGCAGCTCGATCCCGGCGGCGGCGAGGTAGCCGTCCAGGTGCTCCATGGTGCGCGGGCCGATGATCGCGGCGGTGACCGCGGGGTGGCGGATGACGAACGCGACCGCCATCTGGATAAGGGTCAGCCCGGCGTCGTCAGCGAGCGCGCCGAGGGCGTCGGCGGCGTCGAGCTTCGCGGCACCCCCAAGACGAGCCGACGCCGAGCGCAACCGCGACAAGATCCTCACGGCCGCGCGCGCCGCGTTCGCCGATCCTGACGGCGAGGTGTCGATGGCCGAGATCTCGCGGCGCGCCGGAGTCGGCATGGCCACCCTGTACCGCAACTTCCCCGGACGCCAAGAGCTCCTCGAGGCCCTCTACACCGACGAGGTCGATGCCCTCTGCCGGGCCGCCGAGACCATCGGCGGCGAGACGCCCGGAGCGGCCCTGACGGCCTGGCTGCACCGGTTCTTCGCGTTTATCACTGGCAAGCGGCACATCGCCGCCGAGCTGCTCAAGCAGACCGACCAGAGCAACCCCTTGTTCAAAGACAACCGCACCCGGGTGATCATCGCGGGCCGGCCGCTCCTCGCCGCCGCGCAGCACGCAGGCGAAGTCCGCGACGACCTAACCCTTGAGCAGATCCTCGACATGATCGGCGCCATCGCCAGGATCCACGGCGACACCGGCTACACCGGGCCAATCCTCCACGCCGTACTCGACGGCCTGCGCCCTCCGGGCGAGGCCAAGCCCGCATAGGACAAGGCGGCACGCCGCTTCGCGGTAACCCCTGCTGACCGGCACCGACCTGGCTCTGCATCAGCGCTTGCCCGCTGCGGCCCGGCCGATGCGACAGGCCGTCAAGGTCCACGCGACTCACCCAGGCATATACTAGACGGGTACTTGACATTAATAAGGCACATATACGACGGTTGGTAGGTAGCTAATCATAATAAGAGGCAGCTTCCAGAAGGGTTAACCATGTCTACCCACCAGGATGACGACGAGATCTTCATGGTCCCGGTGCCAAAGAGCCAGCTGAGAGCCGTCTACCGGGTCCTGGCCGATCCGGCGGCGGACGGCCGGGCCCTCGCGCGGGCGGAGGAGACCATCGAGGTGCCGGGACAGGGGCCCTGGACGGCCTCGATGGTCCGCCGGCTCGAGGCGGACCTTGAGATCCCCGCCGTCAGGACGCTCATCACGCTCATCGCCCAGCGGGCGCCTGCGCCGCTCACCTTCCAGGAGGCGGCCGAGGCGACGGGGGCCGAGGCCAGGCTGCTGCGGGCGCAGGTCGGGTCCCTGACCAAGGCCACCAGCCGGCTGTTCGGGAAACGGACCTGGCCGATGTCCGTCCGCTACGGCGAGGCTGGCGACGCCATCTACTCGATGATCCCCAGGGTCGCCGAATGGTGGACCGAGGCCATCGGCCAGGGCGAGTGAGCCTTCGCGGAAGCCACGCCTGCGCGGGTCATGATGGCAGCCGGTCGAGCGAGAGCCAGTCGATGACGGTCGCGCAGAGCACGGGATCTTCGGTGAGGCCGAGCTCCAGGCCCCACAGTTGGTAGTCGACCGCCCGCAGCAGCGTCCAGCCGCGCGCCAGGTCCGCGTCGAGGCCGGCCTCGTCCACTAGGGCGTCGAACCGGTGCCGCAGCCCGGCCGGCCCGCCCGCCTCCCCCAGCCTGCGCCACAGCAGCGGCGCGAGGCCGAACTCGGCGTCGCCGCGCATCACCTTCGGATCGATCACCAGCCACGGTTCACGCTCCCCGGCCAGCACGTTCTGGTAGTGCAGGTCCCGGTTGGCGATCAGCCCTCCGGCCCGCGGGGCTAGCGCGGCGGCTACCTCGGCCGCCGCGCCCAGGCGACGCTCGGGAAACGGCCGTCCGGTAGCCCTCCAGAGTCCCGGCAGTCGCGCGGCCAGGTCCAGCGCCCACTGCCGGAGGCCCGGGACCGGCCGTGCGTCCCACTCCGCCGGCACGGGCACGGCCAGCCGCCGCAGCAACCGCCCGGCGACCGGCACGGCGACGCTCAGGTCCGCCTCCGCGAGCCGGCGTCGCGGATCGAGCCATTCGAGCAGCAGCGCACCCGCCGCGTCGTCCGCGTCGATGAGCCGCACGGCGCCGGCGCCATCCCACAGCGCGAGCGCCGCCGCTTCGTTCACCGTCTCGTCGTCGATCCACGACACCTTGAGCGCGTACCCGGCCTCGCCGCGGAGCACCGGCACGACGAGCGCCAGGTAGCCGTGCATCGGATCGCCGGTTACCCGCAGGCCCCACCGCCCGCACAGTTCGCCGACCAGTCCAGGAAGCCGCGCCAGCCACGGCCGGGCGGCCTCGCCTTCACGGGCCAGGGTGTCGGCCGCGAACGTGTCCGGCACCCTGATGGGGGTCACGCGCCGGGCCACCGGGCCATACTAAGCGCCCGCGCGGGCCCTAGGAGGCCAGCCGGGCGGCGGTGACGGCGATTGTCGTGTAGGACATGGTGAAGGTGCCGCCTGCCGCGTCCACGGCGGCGCCGAGGCCGTCGAGGAGTTCGGCCCGGATGGCCTCGGGGTGCTGGGTGAAGCCGCCGGTGGTGGGGACCAGGTCCAGCCACTGATCCCGGGTGTAGGGCCGCTGCCAGTAAGACAGCCATTCCTCCGGCTCGCCGAACGCCGCGCCCTGCCGTATCGCGTCGGCCACCCTGGCGCACCCGGCCCGGTAGGCGTCGATGGCCGGTCTGGCCCAGAAGCCGCCGAACGGCGAGTCAGGAAGCACCCGGCGGAAGACCTCCGCGAACGCCTCGCGCAGGTCCTTCGGCGGGTCGAAGGCGTTCCAGAACACCGCCAGCCGGCCGCCGGGGCGTAGCACCGCGGCGGCCTTGGCCGCGCCCGCGACCGGGTCTACCCAGTGCCAGGCCTGCGCGGAGATCACCGCGTCGAACGTGCGGCCGGCGCTTTCCCAGTCCTCGAACGTGGCGACCTCCGCCTCGGTCCCGGCCTGCCTGGCCAGTTCGGCCATCCGCGGGTCGGGATCCACGCCGAGCACCCGGCAGCCGACCGCCTGGAACAGCCGGGCGGAGATGCCGGTGCCGCACCCGACGTCGAGGACGTCGCGTCCCGGGCTGGCGGCGATGATGCGGTCCACCAGGTCGGCGGGATAGGTGGGCCTGGCCCGGTCGTAGCGGCCGGCGTCGGCCCCGAACCCCTCGGCGACCTGGCGCTGCCGATGCGACGCCTGCGCCGGGCCGGGCGCCCCCCGCGCCGGTCTCGGGCGTTCCCCCAGGTCCTGGCGGTAGAGTGGCCATGCGCTTAGCCTAAGTGGGCGCGTGGCCGTTTACTGATTTGTTCGCGGACCGCGAGCGGAACCACCGTGCTATTCGATCCGGGCCGCGACAATGTGCCCGTCCAGCCTGCGGGCGCGCCCGTCGCCGACGAGGTCATCGACGATCGAATCCGACCAGTACCACAGCCAGGAAAACCAGCGCCGTAGCTCAGCCTCTGGCGCGGCCACGCAGGCCCGGACCCCGGCGGCGACGAGGTCCCGCAGCGCCGCGCCGGGATCCGTTTCCGGCCCGCCCGGCCCCTGGTACGCCTGGTCCCAGCGCGCCAGCTCCCTGGAATGCGGTTGCTCCTCTCCCCCGGTGACGTGCAGCGAGCGCGAGATGATCACGCCGCACCGCTCCATCGGCGACCGCAGCGAGTTCAGCTCCTGCCGCTTCATCCTGAGTTCGACGCGGAGGTCCTCGACGCCGGACGGCCCGGCGACGGCCAGGTGGTCAAGCAGCCGGGCCGCTCCCCTGTCGGCAGCGTGCATGCGAGTGATCTCGGCGCGGCAGATCGGGTCGAGCAGCCGGGCTACCTCGCCGGACACGAGCAGGTTCTTGCCGCGGTGGACCGCGGTGATCAGGTAGCCGCGCCCCGCGAGCTCGCCGAACCACGGCCATTTCGTCGCGGGCCAGGTCGCGAAGCCCTGGCCGCCCGGCTGGTACGGGTCCTCATGGCACGCCTCGTACAGGCTCGGCAGCGCGCTGTCCGCGGTCCGGGTCAGCATCCCGCGGTCACGCAGGAACGCGTCCGCCTCGTCAAGCGACCCGAGCGCCCGGTCGGGCGTGAGCCTGCAGCGGAACGCCCGCTCCTCGAGCACCGCGGCTAGCGACTCCATGCCGCCATCCTCCTGCACCCCGCACGACCAGGGAACCCGGCCGGCGTCCGGGGCCCGGAACTCCCCCCCAGGGACAGCCGCGACTCTGGCGTTGCGATGATCAGAGCATGATCGGAACAGTGGCCAGGCTGCGCCGGTACCCGGTCAAGTCGATGCTGGGCGAGGACCTCGACGCCGGCGACGTCACGTTCAGCGGCCTGGATCACGACCGGCGCCTGGCCGTGGTCAGCCGCCGGACGGGCAAGGTCGCGAGCGCGAAGTACCCCAGGCTCTGGCGCGACCTGCTCACCCTGTCCGCCGCCGCCGACCAGCCCGCCGCGGGCGATGGCGCCGGCGTGCGGATAACCCTGCCGGACGGCGCGGCCATCCGCAGCACGGACGCCGATGTCGACGCGGTCCTGTCCGCGCTGCTGAGCGAGCCGGTTACGCTGACCGCGACCCCGCCGCCCGGCGCGTCGCTGGACCGGGCCGTCCCCGACGCCGTGCTGCGGGACGGCGTGACCGCCGAGGTGCCCGCCGAGATCATCGAGATCGGCGCGGGCGCCCCGCCCGGCACCTTCGTCGACTTCGCCGCGCTCCACCTGATCACCACCGCCACGCTCGACCGCATCGCCGGGCTGAGCCCGCGCGGCGTGGCCGACCCCGAGCGCTACCGGCCGAACGCCGTCATCCGCACCGACGCGCCAGGCTTCGCCGAAAACGACTGGCTGGACCGGTACCTCGCCGTCGGCGAGGACCTGATCCTCCGCGTCATCGCGCGCACGCCGCGGTGCGCGGTCCCGACCCTGGCTCACGGCCCGCTCCCCCGCGACACCGACGCCCTGCGGGTGCTGGCCCGCCACAACCGGCTGGCCCCCGTAGCCGACGCCGACCCCGAGCCGTGCGCAGGCGTCTACGCCGAGGTGCTGAACCCAGGCCGCATCCAGCTCGGCGACGGCGTCTTCCTGGTCTAAGTTCAAAATCTTTTTCTGCCGAACGATGCTGGTTTCTCCCCCGCGCTCAGGTCCACGCACCGGCGCAGGTGCGGAAGATCCTGCGGGGCGATACCCGCCGGACCGGGGTCAGCGTTCTCGGTTCGTGCCACGTCGCTCCGTTCGGCAAAAGGTTCTATACTTGGTGGCGTGAACACCTACGGACGACAGGTCATGATGCCCCGCTCGCGGGGCCGCTGACGCGTCCGGACGTTCCGTTCCGAGGCCCTGATACGGGGCCTCGATGTGTTTACGGCGCTCGGAGCCCCTGAACTTGAGGAGGCTACGATGACGTCGCCACGTACCTATATCACCACCACGATTCCCTACGTGAACGCGCGCCCGCACATCGGGTTCGCGCTCGAGCTGGTCCAGGCCGACGTGCTGGCCCGCTTCCGCAGGCGGCGCGGGGACCAGGTCAGGTTCCAGGCCGGCACCGATGACCACTCGCTGAAGAACGTGCTCGCCGCGCGGGCGGCCGGGGTCGGCGTGCGGGAGTTCGTCGACCGCAACGCCGAGGCGTTCCTCGCGCTGGGCCCCGCGCTGTCGCTGACCGTCGACGACGTCATCCGCACCAGCCGCGACCCCAGGCACCGGCCCGGGGTCGGGCGGTTCTGGCGGGCCTGCGCCGACGCCGGCGACCTGTACCGCAGGCGGTACGAGGGCCTGTACTGCACCGGTTGCGAGCAGTTCTACGCGCCCGCCGAACTCCGCGACGGGCGCTGCCCCGAGCACGAGACCGAGCCGCTGCAGGTCGCCGAGGACAACTGGTTCTTCCGGCTGTCCCGTTACGCGCGGCCGCTGCGCGAGGCGATCACCAGCGGCGAGCTGCGCATCGAGCCCGCCGGGCGCCGCAACGAGGTCCTCGCGCTCATCGACGGCGGCCTGGAGGATTTCTCGGTGTCGCGGCCCGCCGAACGGGCCGGCGGCTGGGGCATCCCGGTTCCCGGCGACGACAGCCAGGTGATCTACGTCTGGTTCGACGCCCTGTGCAACTACGTCACCGCGCTCGGGTACGGCACCGGCGGCGACGCCTACCGGCAGTGGTGGGCCGGCGATCAGGAAGTCCGGCGCGTCCACCTGCTCGGCAAGGGCGTGCTGCGTTTCCACGCCGTCTACTGGCCCGCCATGCTGCTTTCGTCGGGACAGGCCCTGCCGACCGATGTCTTGGTGCACGACTACCTGACCGCGGGCGGGCGGAAGATCAGCAAGTCATCCGGGTCCGGTGCGGACCCGGCCGCGCTGGCCGCCGAGTACGGGACCGACGCCGTGCGCTGGTGGCTGCTCCGCGAGGTGCCGCGGGTGGGCGACGCCGACTTCACCGTCGAGCGGCTGGCCGCTCGCGCCGACGACGAGCTGGCCAACGGCCTCGGCAACCTGGTCAACCGCGTGGTGGCCATGATCCACAGGTACCGGGACGGCCGGGTCCCCGGACCGCAGCCGGTCCCTGCGGGCGGGGAGGAACTGGACGCGGCGTGCCGTCAGGCGAGCGACCGGATCGGGGCCGCCCTGGCGGAGTTCGACTTCCGCCAGGCCACGGCGGCGGTCTGGGCGATCGCGGACGAGGCGAACCGGTACGTCAACCGGGTCCGCCCGTGGGAGCTGGCCGGGGCGGAGCGTGACGGCGGCGCCGGGGCCGGGCCGAGCCTGGACGCCGTGCTCGGCGCGCTCTTCGGGGCCTGCTCAGCGCTCGGGCGGGAGCTGGCCCCGTTCCTGCCCGACGCGGCGGCGCGGATCACCCGCCAGTGCACGCCCCGCGATGGCCGGCTACCCCAGGCCTCCCCGGTGTTCCGGCGGCTGTCACCTCTCGCAGGTGCGGTCAGCGGTAGCGGCGGCGGCGGTGGCCGCGCTCCAGGCCGGACATCCGGAACAGGAGCAGCACCACGAAGGCGCCGATGACCGACCAGATGAGGCTGACGGCGTGGAAGGTGTGCACGTTCGCGGTGTGGTACACGATGAGGTTATCCAGGAACCCGCCGACGAAGGAGCCCACGATCCCGAGCACGATGGTGCCCAGGATGCCGATGGGGTCGCGGCCGGGGAGCAGCAGGCGGGCGATGGCGCCCACGATCAGCCCGATGACAAGAAGCCAGATGATGAAGATGATCACGTCCTAATGGTTCCCCTCCTGCGCGTTTTATGCCTCCCTTTCCGGAGGAGATCCGGGGACAGGAAGGCTGCGGGGACGCGCTTACGGTTGGGTAGCCGACGAGGCCGCAGCATGGTGGGCGGCTCGGCGGCGTTGATGATGCCGATCACCGCGCCGAGGAGCGCGCACATGACGATCGCCGGTCCGACGCTCGTGCAGCGGGACAGGCCGATGAGGGCGAGACCGCCGCCGATCAGCGCGAGCCAGGTCAGCCGGCCCAGGTGGATGCGCTGCGCCAGCGCGCCGGTGCTGAGCAGGCGGCGGGTCTCCCCCGGCAGTCAGCACCTTCAGGCCATCGCCGCCGGCCGGGGCGTAGTGATCATGCTGCCGGGGCGTCCGGGAAAGCTGTCCCACGGGCGCTGGCGCCCCCTTTGAGCAACGGCGACCTGCAGAAAGGCCAGCGCTAACATAGACACGGCTTCAGCCCCAACTTATGCTTGATGCGAATGCAGGATCGAGCATGAAAGGGGCAGCAAGATGGATCCAGACAGCTAGTCCTTGCAGGAAGACGTAGGTAAAACCGCCGGGGCCCCGGCACCCGCAGATATTGCGACGTAAGCCTAGGATTCGAAAAATTAACCGATATTGTATTTCATTCAACAAGCTTCAATTCCCGACGGTGCCGTAAACAAGTCCGATCTGCAATACCGAAGGTGAATCACGCCTGCGTTATCGGGTTTACACCCGTATTCACGGCCGCGAAATCGTCGGCGATTCCACGTGACAGCCAGGCGATACGCAACGAGGTAACCCCGCAACGCAGGGGTCAGCCGGTTAGCTCGCGTTCCAGCGGGGTGCGGAAACGAGGGATGACCCGGGTAGGCGAGTCCGGGCCGATCCAGTCGCGGAGCCTTTCCGCTTCCGCCGCTATCGCGGCGGCGGCTTCTGCTCCGGCGTCCTCGAGCAGGCGGAATGCGATATCGCCGTCATGGCGCCGGGCCCAGCCGCCTACGATCCGGCCGTCCCACCACACGGTCGGGCCGATGTTCCCTGACCGGTCGAACAGGGCGGCCGCGTGGCTCCCGACGTACCAGGACCGTTCCCGCCAGCCCATGGGGCTGGGGTCGAGGGCGGGCAGCAGCGCCGCGAACGGGGCGGCGGGGGCGACCGGATCCTCGTCGCCCTCGAGCAGGACGCCGGGCGCGGCGTCGAGGTCCACCTCTACGAGGTCCAGCGCGCTCACCGCCTGCCGGACCTGCGCGGCGGTCCAGCCGGCCCACCACTGCAGGTCGGAGAGCAGGGCCGGGCCGAAGGCGGCCAGCCACCGCCGGGCCAGCTCGGCCCGTGCGACGGCGGCCGGCAGGTCCGTCCGTTCCGGAGCGGCGGACCAGGTGAACTGGCTGGAGGTCCACCCGCCGCGCGGTCGGCCGCGCACGATAAGCCCTTCCGCGGACAGCAGCGTGAGCAGCCTGGTCGTCAGGTTCACCGCGCCGCCGTAGGGATTGTCCGCCGCGGCGATGATCTGCGTCCGCAGCCGCGGTTCGTCCCTGGCGAGCTCGGCGCCGGTCGCGCGGCCGCGCGCGGCCAGCACCCGGACGGTATCCTCGCCTACCTCCTTGAGCCAGGTCGCGGCGTCAGGTGCGACGCCTGCGGCCTGCACGACCTGGGCGAGTTGCCGCCGCATGCGCTCCGCGATCTGGTCGGTGCAGGCGGCCTGGATCACCCACATCAGGTCGGTCGGCACCACGAACACGGTCCGGCGCATGCCGAGCATCCGCACCAGGGAGCGCTTCTCGTAGAGCTCGCGCTCGATTATCGCTTTATCGACTTTATGGGTGCGGGCCCAGGCGGCCAGGTAGACCGACGCCGGGTCGGTGCCGTGCAGGCCGATGATGTCCGTGGCCGCGGCGGCGACGGTACCGGCCCGCTCCCCCGGCGCCAGGTGGTGCCGGACGGCCATCCGGGCGCGCCGCTCGGCCACGCTGACCGTCCGGATGCCGCGTCCCATGGCGACGACCCTACCGGCGTAACGTCGGCGCCATGACTTGCTACCGCCAGCCAGGCACGATCCTGACCGACCACTCGTTCGCCGTCCCCCTCGACCACCGAAGGCCGGACGGAGAGCAGATCGAGGTGTTCGCCCGCGAGGTCGTCGCCGCCGACAAGGCGGAGGCAGACCTTCCCTGGCTGCTGTTCCTGCAGGGAGGGCCCGGATTCGGGGCGCAGCGGCCAGCCGGCCGGGAGTCCTGGCTGGACCGGGCGCTGCAGGACTACCGAGTGCTCCTGCTCGACCAGCGCGGCACCGGCCGGTCCACGCCCGCGACGCGGCAGACGCTGGGCTCCTTGAGCTCGGCCGAAGCGCAGGCCGACTACCTGGCGCACTTCCGGGCCGACAGCATCGTGCTCGACGCCGAGCTGATCAGGCGCGACCTGACCGGCGGCGCGCCGTGGAGCGTGCTCGGGCAGAGCTTCGGCGGCTTCTGCACTGTCACCTACCTGTCCTTCGCCCCGTACGGCGTACGCGAGGCGTTCATCACCGGCGGGCTGCCCGGCCTGTCCGCGACCGCCGACGACGTTTACCGGCGCACGTATCCCACGGTGGCGGCCAAGAACGCCGCGCACTACGAGCGGTACCCGGACGACGCGGAACAGGCGCGCCGGGTCGCGAGGCACCTGTCCTGCCATGAGGTCAGGCTGCCGGACGGCGCCCTGCTGTCGGTGCAGGCGTTCCAGGCGCTCGGGTCCGTGCTCGGCCAGGGCACCGGCACCCATGTGCTCCATTACCTGCTCGAGGACCCGTTCGCGGGCGACGATCTGTCAGACGCTTTCCTATACGCCGTGCAGGAAAGGCTCAGCTTCGCCGCGGCGCCGCTGTACGCGCTGCTGCACGAGCCGTGCTACGCCCAGGGGTCCGCGACCCGGTGGGCCGCGCAGCGGATCAGGGCGGAGTTCCCCGAGTTCGACGCCGGGTCGGCCCTGGACCGGGACGACGGGTCCGCTCCCCTGCTGTTCACCGGCGAGATGATCTACCCGTGGATGATCGGCGCTGACCCCGTGCTGCGCCCGCTGGCCATAGCCGCCGACCTGCTGGCCGAACGCGACGACTGGCCGCCGCTGTACGACCCGTCGCGCCTGGCGGCCAACGAGGTGCCCGTGGCCGCCGCCGTCTACTACGACGACATGTACGTCGACCGGGAGCTTTCGATGGCCACCGCCCGCGGGATCCGCGGCCTGCGCTACTGGGTGACCAGCGAGTACTCACATGACGGCCTGCGGGTGAGCTCGGGCGCGGTCCTCGACCGGCTGATCGGCATGAGCCACGGCCAGATCTGACCGTTCCTTCGCGACCGCCCCCAGCCCGGAGCGCACTGCCGGCGCCACCGCCCTTAGCCCGGCACACACCCGACGTTCTAGGGTGAAATCGTGCACGGTGATCAGCTCAACCAGGTCGACCTCGGCGCTATGGGTGCCCTGGTCGAGAAAATCAGGCAACGCCCCTCGGCCGCCCAGACCACGTGGTCCGCCGAGGTCCGCTGGACCGGTGCCTACCGCAGCGAGGCCGCGGTCCGCAAGTTCGCACCGATCGCCTCCGACGAGCCCAGAGGCATGGGAGGCACGGACAGCGCGCCGAACCCCGTCGAGCAGCTTCTCGCCGCGCTCGGTAACTGCCTCGCGGTCGGCTACGCCGTCAACGCCTCGGCGGCGGGCATCACGATCCGCGCCCTGCGCATCGACGTTGACGGTGATCTCGACCTGCACGCCTTCCTCGGCCTGGACCCCAAGACCGACGGGCACGCCGGGTTCTCCGGCATCAGGGCGGCGGTCCACCTCGACACCGACGCTGACGAGGCCGCGGTGGCCGAACTGCACAAGAAGGTGGCCGCCACCTCCCCCGTCGGGCAAACGCTGAGCAGGGCGGTCCCGGTGGAGGTTAATCCCGCCTAGGTGGCCAGCCGCGGCGCACAGCGCACCCGGCCGGCGTGCTCAGGATGAGGACCGCAGCTCGGCTGAGGTCTGGTCGGCCTGAGCCAGCGCGGCGGCCAGCATGTCCGCGGCCTGCCCGGCCGCCGCGAGGGCCTCGACCGCCTCGGCCACCCAGAAGTCGGGATCCTGACCTGGGACCGGCGTGATCTGCCCGTCCTCGCGCTGGATCACCAGCATCCGGGCGAGCTGCTCGCACAGGCGCGGCAGGTCCTGACTCATCACCCGCAGGCTCGCGATGACCCCGCGGACGCTATCCAGGCTGGCGAAGCCCGCGCCGTCCGAGGTCAGCTCGTTCAGCGCCCGGATGGCCTCGGCGGCCTGCCCGGCAATGTCTGGCGCCGTTATCGTGCTGGCCACGTCGCCGGCACGCTCCCCTGCGGCTCCCGCCCGGTTCCGGGCCAGTGCGGCGGACTCTGCGTCTACGGCAGAGCCGTAGGGACGAAGCCGTTTGGGCATCTCTCTCCAGGGGCTACTCAGGGTGGCTGACCGCTCTTGCGGGTCATCTGACACAACGCCGGCAGGAGAACTCCAAATTTCGCCTGCGTCTGGTTCTTCCGCCGTGACCTGCTCACCAGCGCCCGCGCCTTCCTGGTCAAGGGGATCCTGCCGCTGGCCGGCCACGTCGCTGACCGGGTACGAGCCGGGCGCGCCCGAGGGCGGGCGGCTATGGATCGAGTCCTGGCACTTCGGCATCCGCGACGCGGAGATGCGGGCTGACGCGCTGCGCGACAACACCGCCTGGCGGCGGCTGGTAGCGCAGGTGGTCCGGCGCGGCATCGAGCTAGGCGCCTTCGGCACGGCGTACGACCCGGACAAGGTCGCGGTGCTCACCATCGCCGCGGCGGACGGGCTGGGCATCCCGCTGTCGCTGGCCGACCCCGACATCACCCCGGCCGGCGCCGTGCAGGACGTCATGGCCGTGCTCCGCGCCCTGCTCCGCCCGGCCGGAGGCCCTACTTGACGTAGGCGATGGGCTTGACGGCCGGCGCGGCCGGCAGCGGCTCCGACTGGTAGTGGGCGCGGATGCCCGTGATGTAGCGGCGGCAGCGTTCGGTCAGCCCATCGGCGGTCTGCATGCGGCCCTTGGTGACCAGGATGCCGAGGTCGGCGCCGTGGAACTTGTAGTCCCCCGGGCCGTAGACGCGCATGAAGAACGCCTCATCCTCGCTGGTGATCTCGTGCCAGTCGTTGCTGACATGCTCGAAGGCGAGGGCACCGCCGTCGGTCATCCGCCAGGAGCCCGTGAGCGGGGCGGCCAGGATCCGCTCGACCTCGTCCCCGGGCTCCTTCATGATCAGCTGCGACCAAACGTCCACGGCCGCGAGGGCGCTCCAGCGCTCGTTGATCTCCTCCACGTCGATCGTGTAGTCGACGTCCATGAACTCCAGCAGGTGGAACAGGAACAGCGGCATGTCGGCGTACGCGCCCGCCGTGACGTTGGTCATCGAGGAGACGCCCGAGATCCTGGGGTTCAGCTCGCCCAGGTACACCGCGCCGGTATCGAGGTCGACTAGCACGTCGACCTCGAAGAAGCCCTTGTAGCCCTCCCGGGCGAGCCGGTCGCCCAGCTTGCGGACGTGGCTGATCGCGACGGCCCGGTCGGCCTCGGACAGGGCGTCGGGGAACAGGTCGTTACCGCACCAGCCGCCCTTGTACGGGGTGAGCTCCGGGTACCCGGTCAGGTCGGTCATGAACGGCCCGACGATCGTGCCGTGCCTGGTAATGCAGGCCTCCACGGCCGCGGCCCGGTTGTTGATGCGCTTCATGATCTTGAGCTGCTGCCCGCGCACGTCGTCGGCGCACGCGTCCCAGTCCCGCTCGGACGCGATGAAGAACGTGGTCTTGCCCGAGTCGCCGTAGGGCGTCTGCACGACCAGGTCGGCACCGAGCCCGCCGGCCTCGGCGAGCGCGGTGAGCTCGGCGTAACTGCCGGCCTGGCCGAGCACGTTCGGGACCGACGGGGCACCCGCCTCGTTGCCCAGCTGGGTGGTCACGATCTTGGAGTCCAGCCGCCGGCGCAGCGAGTCGGGCGGCAGGATCAGGTCGTAGCCCTGCTCCCGGCAGATCTCTTCGGTCTCCTCATCGAAGAACACCATCGCGACCTTCGGCACGCCCCCGCGGCGGCTCAGGTACTCCCGGACCTCGGCGTCGCGGAGCAGGTAGTTGTTGATCTGCTCGCTCGACTCGAATTCGATGTACGGCCGGTTCTCCGGGGCGAAGACCCGGGGGTGGCGGCCGTCCCAGGAGTCGTAGTACGCGATGTACTGGAAGTGGCGGACCCAGCGATCGATGCCGAGCAGGTTGAAGGCCGTCGGCCCGACGAAGTAGATCGGCTCGGAGTTGGTCCTGAAGAACGTGCGTAGCTCGGAGATGCCGTTCAGATGGCGGCCGGCGGGTGATCCGGCGGAGCCGACTGGACGTGGCACATCAGTCACGAAGCCTCCTTGCGCACCAGGACAATCATTGATCTACGGCCAGGCTAGGCCGCCGGGTGCGCCGCCGTCGAGAAGGCGCGTACCGGCGTCGGCGCAGGCCGCCCCGGGCCCTGCTCAGACCACGTTCGGCCGCGCCGGCGGGGCCGTACCGCCGCGACGGCTCAGGCCGGATACGATCCCGGCCAGGCGCCGGCCCTGGGCCGGGTCGATCGGGGCGCGGCCGGCCAGAACGCCGCCGACGGCATCGAAGGCGCGCAGTGTGTCCTCCAGGTAGGCCGGGTTCTGCGCCTGCGGCCAGGAGGAGAACTTGACGCACACGGTGTTCGTGCGCCGGCTGACGTGCAGCATCTGCCCGTGGATGCCGAGGCCGAGCAGGACGTCTCCGTAAGCGCCCGGGCGGAACCAGAACTGGTTGCGGTACCAGCCGCCGGGGAAGCGCCCACTCGGCCGGCGAGGCCGCGAATGCGGCCCGGACATCGGAGTCCACGGCCCAGCCCTGGCGGATCCATCGCGGCGGGACGACCCTGCGCGTGCCCCCGTGCCCGTCCGGGACCGTTCCCCCGTCCAGCAGCATCTGGCCGAACCTCGCCACGTCGCGGGCGGTGGCGCACAGGCCGCCGTCGTGGACGGCCGTGCCCGCCGCGTCGTGGAGCAGATCGGCGTCGTGCTCGGCGCCCATCGGCGCCCACACCAGCGCGGAGGTGAGCTCGGCCATGGGCCTGCCCGCTGCGCGCTCGCACACCCAGCCCAGCACGTCGGACTCCGCTGAGCGGTAGAGGAACCTGCTGCCGTGCGGCGCCTCGGCCGTCAGCGTGGTCAGGAACTGGTACAGCCCGCCGGGCTGGTGGACGTGACTGTCGGACTGCCAGCCGAGCCAGTGGTCGAGCAGCCGGATGTCCGCCTGCGGGTTGGTGTACTCCTCGACGAACCTGACCCCGCTGCGCATGTCAAGAACGTGCCGTACCGTGGCCCCCGCGTACCCGCTCGCGGCGAGCTCAGGGACGTAGTCGGTGATCTGGCGATCGGCGTCGAGCTGGCCGCGGTCGATGAGCACGGCGGCCACGCAGCCCAGCACGGACTTCGACACCGACATCAGCGCGTGGGTCAGGTCCGGAGCCCCCAGCGCGCCGTACCACTCGGCGACCAGCTCGCCGTCCTGCAGCACCGCGTAGGCGTCGGTGAAGGTGTCGGCGAGGACCTCGCCCACCGTGCCGGCCGAGCCGTCGGCGCGGGTCAGGGCGATGCCCGGCAGGTCGGCGGACGCCGCCGACACGGGCAGGACGCGGCCCGGTGCCGCGTGACACGCGGTAGGTCGGCAGGAACTCGCCGACGTGCCAGTACGCCCAGCGGTTGAACGGGGGATCCTGCCAGTTGCCCGCGGTGACCGCTGCGCCCTGGACCTCCGGCCCCCGCTCCAGCGACATAGCCGCATCCTAGTTGACCGCTGCCAGCGCGGATGGTGCGTTAAGGTGCCCAGCATGACCAATGAAGGCACCGGCCCGGCGAGCTCGGCGGCCTCACGCGATGGCGCGCCAGAGCTCATGGTCGGCTTCCCGCCGGCGCCGGAATCACAGGTCACCCTGGCCAACTGGCAGGATCCCCCGTTCAACCGCTGGGCGTTCCGGCACATGCGCGAGCTGATCCCCAGCCAGGTGATCCCGGCGGGCCCGCGCGGGCCCGGACCGCTCCCGGCCTCCTCAGCTCTGATGGGCAACCCGCTGGTGACGCGGCCGGACGGCAGCACCGTAACGGTGGAGGACGTTCTGGCCGGCACGTTCACCGATGCCTGGGTGGTGCTGCAGGACGGCGGGCTGGTCGCCGAGCGGTACTTCGCGGGCATGACCGCGGGCACCAGGCACCTGCTGATGTCGGTGTCCAAGTCGATCGTCGGGTGCGTGGCCGGAACGCTGGTCGGCCGGGGACTGCTCGATACCGGCGCCCCGGTGACGGCGTACGTGCCAGAGGTGGCCAGCTCGGGCTACGCCGGCGCGTCGATTCGCGACCTGCTCGACATGCGCACGGGGGTCGCCTTCCGCGAGACCTACACCGCCCTGGACGCCGAAGTCCGGGTGATGGAGCGCTCCATGGGCTGGCGCCCGGCGCTGCCCGGTGACCCGGAAGGCGCCTATCCGTACCTGGCCACGCTGGGCAGCGCCGGGCCGCACGGGGGCGAGTTCAGCTACCGGTCAGCCGACAGCGACATGCTCGGCTGGGCGTGCGAGCGGGCCAGCGGCATCCGCATGGCCGATCTCATCTCCGCCCTGGTCTGGCAGCCGATCGGCGCGGAGCGTGACGCGGAGATCACCTGCGATCCCCTGGGGTCGGCCATCCATGACGGCGGGATCTCGGCCACGGCGCGCGATCTGGCCAGGTTCGGCCAGATGCTGGTCGACGACGGCGTGGCGCTGGGCCGGACCGTCGTCCCCGAGGCCTGGCTGGAGGACACCCGCGCCCCGGAACCAGGGGTCCGCGAGGCCTTCGCCCAGACCGACAACGAGTACGTCCTGCCCGGCGGCTGGTACCGCAACCAGTTCTGGGTCATCCCTGGCCCCGGCGGTCCCGTCCTGGTCTGCCTCGGGATCCACGGCCAGCTGATCTACGCCGACCGTGCCGCCCGCACCGTGGTGGTCAAGCTGTCGTCCTGGCCTCACGCACAGCACGTTGGCTACCTGCTGGACACGCTCCGGGCCTGCGCGGCCGTGGCCGCCGCCCTGTCGGCCCCCCGCTGAGCCGAGTCTTCAGGCAGGGAATTCGTCGATCGCGTTGGTTCCGTCGTTCCCGACGAGCAGGCCATCGCCTGGCGCCGTGATGATGCCGAACAGGTCACCCGCGCCGTTCTTGATCAGCGTCCTGGTGGCGACCTGACGGCCGGACGGGGTGATCTCGACCGCGTTGCCGTTGTTGCCGTTCACGACCACGAGATCGCCGTTGGACACCAGCGTCATGCCCAGCGGGGCGTCGAGCGCGCCCCCGATGGACAACGTCCCCGCGGCGGCCGTGATGGCGCTGGCCCGGGTCAGCGCCTGCGGGATGGCCGAGACCGAGTTGGTCAGCGTGTCGTCCACGTACAGCGTCCCGTTGCCGCCGAGCGCCAGGCCGGTCGGCGCCAGCACGAGCGCGGCCTTGTTCGCCCGCCACGGGAAGTCCGTGCCGATCACCGCCGTGCTGGTCAGCCTGGGCGGCGCCGTGGGGCTGAGGGCGAGATCCAGGCGGACGACAGTGCAGTTACCGGTGACGGGCACCCCGTCGTGGGTCGTGGTGTTGCCGCCGAGGGCGTTGGAAACGAACACCTCGGCCGTCGTCGCGTCCGCTTTCACGGTGAGGTCCCAGGGGCCGACGAGGTTGCGGTTCGTGATGGTCTCCGCCACGGTGCCCTGATCGTTCAGCACGATCAGGCACCCGGCCGGGTTCAGGCCGGGCAGCGCGCCTCCGGCCGTGGTAGGCAGGCTGCCGACCACGACCCAGCCTCCGGGCAGGATGCCCAGCGCGGTGGTCAGGCCCACGCCTCCCGGGCACGCCTGCCCCGCCGGGAGCGCGGAGATGTTGGCGAACAGCTTGGTCTGGCCGCCCGGGGAGACCTCCACCAGGGTCGTGCCGGTGCCCTGGACGTTGGCCTTGTCGTTGAAGTTGCTCACCAGGATGTCACCCCGCGTCAGCAGGCCGCCGGAGGCCGGGACGACGGCGACCCCGTAGGGGTTCACGTCGCCGTTGGCCGGCACCGTCGAGGCGACCTGCGATTCGCCGTGCAGCAGGCCGAGGAACGACGTGACCGCCCCTGCAGGCGCGGACGGAGTTGCGCGTGCCGTTGTGCTCGAGGTCGAGGTCGATGAACAGGCCGCGGCCAGCAGGCCGAGGCCGACGATGGCGGTCAGGATTTTGGCCAGGCGCCAAGACTTCACCATGCTCCCCTCACTGGAAGGCGTCCCCCGCCTCCCACATCCAGGCCGGAAGCTACTCGTCCAGCCTGCTATCCGTGCCGGGAGGGCAGCGTTGCCCCGCCCGCGGTCCCGATCTAATACACGGGCGGACGGGCGGGGCGGTTCACTCAGCCGACGTGGGGACCGGGTACGGGAAGCGGGCGCGCCGGGACCGGCGCGGAATGGACGATCGAGGTGGTGGTCCGTCCGTGCGGGGTGAACAGGTCCAGGATCGGTTCGAGGTCGTCGATTGAGCCCAGGTACACCTTCATGAAGAAGCAGTCCTCGCCGGTGATCCGGTAGCACTCGGTGATGTTCGGCACCTCGCGGGCGATGCCGGGAATGAGCCGCAGCCCGCCGCCGGACGGGCTGATCCGCACGATGGCGCAGATCGTGTAGCCCAGGGCGCGCGGGCTGACCTCTGCGCGGTAGGACAAGGTGCCGCTCTCCTCCAGGCGCCGCAGGCCCGCACCCGGTGCTGGGCCACCACTGACTCCCCTCACACGGTGCGCCCAGGCCGCCCGGATACGCTGCGAGGCGTGGCCGATCGCGAAACACGCAGGCTGTCCTTCGGCTCGGTAGCCGCCGACTACGACCGGTACCGCCCCGGCCCGCCGGGGCAGGCACTGGACTGGGTGCTCCCGCCTGACGCGCAGGCGGCGCTCGACCTTGCCGCCGGGACCGGCGCCGTAACCAGGGAACTCATCGGCCGCGTGCCGCGGGTGATCGCGGTCGAGCCGGACGAGCGGATGCGCGCCGTGCTGTCGGCACGGTGCCCGGAGGCCGAGGTCCTGGCCGGGCGGGGCGAGGACATCCCGCTCCCGGCCGCGTCGGTAGACGCGGTGCTGATCTCCTCCGCCTGGCATTGGCTCGACCACGACCGGGCCGTGCCGGAGATCGCCCGCGTGCTCCGCGTCGGCGGCAGGCTCGGCGTCATGTGGACCCACCGGGACGAGCAGGTGCCCTGGGTGGCCGAATTCAACCGGCTGGCCCACTGGGCGCGCGAGGCGGACCGGCCGCGGGATCAGCGGGACGGTGCCCCGCGGGACCGTACAGGCTCTCGCGGACGCCGGCGCGAGGTCAGCTTCCCGCCGAGCGTCCCGTTGTCACAGGTCGAGGAGCGAACGTTCGAGTTCTCGCTGCCGAGGACCAAGGACGAGCTAGCCGGGCTGCTCGGCACCTACAGCGGGGTGATCACGCTCGGCCCCGACCAGCGGGCCGAGCTCACCCGGCAGGTCAGGGGCTTCCTGGACCGCCAGCCCTGGGACCGGGTTGACCTGCCGATGATCTGCCGGTGCCTCCGCAGCACCCGCCTGCCCGGCTAGCCCCTCTGCCCGGCCGGGGGTGATAACCTCGGCCATTTGCTAAAGATCAGCTCATTGTCTCCTTTCGCCACAGCAAGAAGTCGGCGGGATCGCGGCGCCCGCCGTCAGGCGGGCGCCGAAACGTGATGGAGCCGGGTTGCACAGCCAAGGTGTCAGAGCGTGTAGGTGGCCTCAATAATGAGGCGGCGCGTTGGGCTGGCCGGACGGTTGCGGGATTTATTCAAATTGGCTCTAGCGGAAGCGCCCGCACGCGGGCGCTGTGCCGTATGGCCGGTGTGCGGGTTTACCGCACCGTCGGCGGCCCGCGGCTTCCAAGGGACCGGCCAGAACTAGGCCTTGGACTGGCTGGACGGATGGGGATTCAAACTCAGTTTGCTTCACAATTCTGGCGGACTGGGCTGCTCGTAGATGGTGCCTCCGCTTAGCTGCACTTTGGGCCCAACCCGCAAAAACCTGAACGGGTATAACCAGGTCGCCCTCCGCGCCCGCGTAGTCCTCAATCTCAGGCAGGTCTCTCCAGATGACCCTGTAGCGATCATCGCAGACATGCGCCCTTCGGCATCCTTCCCAGTCGCCGTGCAGCGAGACGCCGAGATCGGCGCGTTTCTCCAGTTCCCTCAAGAAGTTCTGGATTTCGCCGTAGATCTTGCGATCTTAAGACTTGATCCGATCCAAGTCCTCGCGCGCAACAGAACCTAGATCGAGGTGTCGTCGTACGCCCAGGGCGTGACCTTCCCCTCGTCTGCCTCGCGCAATGCCCGGCGCAGCCGGTCTGCTTCGGCGGGATCAGCGTAGACCTCGGCCGTTGCCTGCCACTCCCTGAGCCGGGCCGCAAGCCGCTGGGGTGCATGGTCGCCGCTCGCGGCGTGCTCAGGACTGGCTGAGGCCGCGGTCGATGAAGCGGATCATCCAGGCGAAGCTCTCGTCCGGGTCGGCCTCCCACTGGAACCCGCGCGAGGCTTCCAGCATCGCGAAGCCGTGCATGGTGCTGCGGATGGTGCGCAGGGCATGGTCCATGTCGGCGTCGCTCACCCCGTAGCCGCGGAGCACGGCGGTGATCGAGCCGATGACGCGGCTGCCCGCCACGGCCAGCGGGTCGCCCGGGCCGGTGGGCTCGGCGCCGATCGTGGCCGTATAACGGCCCGGGTGCGCGGTGACGTAGGCGCGGACCGCGCTCATCAGGGCGGCCAGCGCGTCCAGCCCGGCCTGGCCCTGGACCGCGTCGCGGATCACCTCGGCGAGTTCGGCCATGGCCAGCGCGGCGACCCGGTGCTGCAGATCGGCCAGCCCGTCGACGTGCTTGTACAGGGACGGCGGGCGGACGCCGAGCCGCTCGGCAAGCAGGCCCATGGACACGCCGGAGAACCCGATCTCGTCGGCCAGCCCGGCCGCCGACGCCACCACCTCGTGGCCGGTCAGCCCTGCTCTAGGCACCCGCGTGCTCCTTCAGGAACGGCAGCAGGGCGGCCAGCACCTCGTCGGGGAACTGGGTCTGCGGGTAGTGCCCGGCCCCGTCGACCATCACCAGGCGGCCCAGGCCGGCCGGCATCCCAGCGACGATCCTCTCCCCTTCGGCCTTCGGGTCGGGCCAGTCCGGATCGAGGGTGCCCATGATCACCAGCGCCGGGCACTGGATGCTGCCCAGCTTGGCGGCCGCGTCGGACGGCTGCGACCTGCCCATCGCCCGCGCCGCGTCCATCCGGCCCGGCTCGCGCAGGTTGGCCGCCAGCACGGCCGTCGCCTCGGTCCAGTCGGCCGGCTTGGGGCCGGGGAAGGCGACGTTCAGGTAGCTCATCCACACGCCCACGCTGCCGGTGAGCGCGGTGCCGAGCAGGCGCAGCCCGCCCCGGCGGTACCGGCGGTTGGTCGCGAAGGCGCCCAGGCTGAGCTTCGGCACCAGGGTGAACGGGTCGAGCTCGACGATCGCGCGGACCAGGTCGGGCGCGTCGGCCGCCGCGATGGTGGCCGAACCGCCGGCGAAGGAATTCCCGGCGATGACCGCGGGCCCGCCGACCTGCCTGATCAGCGCGAGCAGGTCGGCCGCGGTGTCGGTCCTGGTGTAGGACGGCCAGCCGGTGCTCGACTCGCCGTGACCGCGCAGGTCCGCGGCGGCCACGCGGTAGCCCGCGGCCACCAGCGGCGGGGCCAGGAACCGGAAGGACTGGCGGGTGTCCCCCATGCCGGGCGCGAGCACGACCAGCGGCCCCTCCCCCGTCACCTCGTAGGCGATCCGCCCGCCCGCTACGTCCAGGTACTCGGTCATGCCATCCTCCTTGGCTAATTAAGTTAGCCTTAAAGCTAATCTAATTAGCCAATGTTGTCAACTCAGGCCGGGGACCCCAGGTAGTGCAGGACGGCGAGGACGCGGCGGTTGCTGTCGCTGTCGTCTGGCGGCAGGCCGAGCTTGCTGAAGATGCTGGCCACGTGCTTCTCGACCGCCCCGCCCGAGACCACAAGACCCGCGGCGATACCGGAGTTCGACCGGCCTTCGGCCATCAGCGCGAGCACCTGGCGTTCCCGCGGGGTCAGCGAGGCCAGCCCGCCGCGCTGCCGGGCTCGCCCGGAACAGCTGGCTAACCACCTCCGGGTCCAGCGCGGTCCCGCCTGCGGCCACCCGCTCCAGCGCCGCGGCGAACTCGGCCACGTTGGCCACCCGGTCCTTGAGCAGGTACCCGACCCCGGCCGCGCCCCCCTCGAGCAGCTGAGCCGTGTACGACGTCTCGATGTACTGCGAGAACAGCAGCACGCCGGTGCCGGGGAACTCCTTCCTCAGCTCCAGCGCCGCGCGCAGCCCCTCGTCGGTGTGCGTGGGCGGCATCCGGATGTCCACCACCGCCGCGTCAGGGCGGTGCTCGGCCACCGCGGCGAGCAGCCCGGCCCCGTCGGGCACCGCCGCGCAGATCGTATGACCACGGTCCTGCAGCAGCCGGATCAGCCCCTCGCGCAGCAGCGCGGCGTCCTCCGCGATCACGACGCGCATCAGCAGCCCCTCATGTAGCGCCTCAGGCCTTCAGCGGCAGCACGACGGCCACCAGGGTCGGGCCGCCGGGCGGGCTGGACACGTCGATCCGCCCGTCCACCGTGGACACCCGCTGCGCCAGTCCGGCCAGGCCGCTGCCGCGCGCCGCGTCCGCCCCCCCGATGCCGTCATCGCCGACTTCGAGACGTAGCACACCGCCTCGTTCGGTCTGAATGTTGATCTTTATCTCGTTGGCGTAGCTGTGCTTGGTCGCGTTGGCGATCAGCTCGGCCGCGCAGAAGTAGGCGATGGTCTCGATGGCGGGAGCCGGGCGCGGCCTGATGTCGGCCGCGACCGACGTGGGGATCGCGCTGCTCGCGGCCAGGGTGGCCAGCGCGCTGGCCAGGCCCTGGTCGAGCGCCGGCGGGTGGATGCCGCGGGCCAGGTCGCGCAGGTCGGCCAGGGCGTCCACCGCGTTGCGCTGCGCGGCGTCGAGCAGCTCCCTGACCGTGGCGACCTCCGGCGCCTCGTCCTCGCCGCCCAGCTTCTCCCGCGCCATGCCCAGGTTCATGGCCAGGGCGGCGAGCCGCATCTGCGCGCCGTCGTGCAGGTCCCGCTCGACCCGCCGCAGCGCCGCGGCGGAGTCCTCCACGGCGAGCGACCTGGTCCGCTGGAGCTCGCTGAGCCTGCTGGGCCCGAGCAGGCCGCGGACCAGCGCGCGATCGGCCGCGTTGATGCCCCGGGCCAGCCACGCCGCGAGGATCACGCAGCCCACGCCGACCAGGGCCACGAGGAAGGTGCCCGCCCAGCTGGAGACCTGGATATTTCCGCCGAACGGCAGTGGTACCACGGCTACCAGCGGCTGCAGACTCCCTCCCATGTGGTGGCGGAACAGCAACCACACGGCCGGGTAGGTCCAGTCGGCCAGGCCGAAGCCCGCGAGCGCGAGCGAGTACAGCTGCACGGCACTGACCGGCAGCTTGATCAGGCTGTACGCGACCGCGCGCCAGGCCACCCGGTCGCGCAGCCTGCGGTCCAGGCGGCCGAGGATGCCCTTGCCCGGCTGGAACCGCGCTGGCGGCGCCACCTCGTAGCCGAGCAGCCACCTGGCCAGCCGGCGGTGCAGGCCCCCCAGGCGCCTGCTGATCAGCAACGCCAGGGTGAGCAGCAGCAGGCCGATGACGGTGCCGAGAATCGAGGCGGTGATGGTCAGGCCGGCCGCGAACGAGAAGACGGTGATATAGAACCCGGCCACTCCCGCCAGCCCGCCGAGGCCGCAGTAGGCCAGCTCGCGGACGGTCCGGCGGGTGAACGGGACACGCAGTACCGTGACCGCCACCCGCCGGATCCTGTCGTCCATGGGTCTAATTGTCCTCGGTTACGGTCGCCGGTCACGCATCCCGGCGGGCCAGCGCCCAGCCTCCCACGGCCAGCGCCACCGCCGCGTAGGCGCACAGCAGGGCGAACCCCGCCCAAGGAGCCAGGGCATCGGCCTGCGCCTTGGCCGCGGAGATCGAATTCTCCGCGATCAGCATGGGCAGGAACTTCCCGACCGAGTTCTGGATCGAGGTGCCCAGCGGCAGCAGGATCAGCGGCACCACGAACAGCACCCCGACCACGGCGCTGATCGCGCCCGCCGTGTGCCGGATGAGGGCGCCCAGGCCGAGGCCGATGAGCCCGATCAGGGCCGGGTAGGCGCCTGCCAGCAGCACCGCCCGCAGCACGCCGGGCTGGCCGAGCGCGGCGTGCGGGGCCGGGGCCCGCAGCGCCGCCTCCCCGGCGGCGAAGGCGGCGAAGGCCAGGATCTCCCCCGCCACCAGCGCCACGCCTGCGAGCACGGCCGCCTTCGCGGCCAGCACGAGCGGGCGGCGCGGGGCGGCGGCGAACGTGGCGCGGACCAGGCCCGAGGAGAACTCGGTCGTCATGATCAGCACCCCGAGGACGCCGATGGCCAGCTGGCCGATCACCAGCCCGGCGAAGCCGTCGTTGGTCGGGTCGAAGGAGGCCCGGTCCGCGGGCGACATCGAGGCCCAGTGCTCGTGGCTCAGCACCAGGACGGCCAGGCCGATCAGGCCGGCCGCGAAGACCAGCAGGGTCCACCACGTGGAGCGGACGCTGCGCAGCTTCAGCCATTCCATCCGGGCCACGGTCCGGAAGCCGTAGCGCCCGCGGGCCTGGTTCGCGGCGGCGGCCCGGGTCAGGGTCGCGGTGGTCATGACAGGCTCCTCAGCTTGTAGTCAGGCATCGGGAAGTTACCGGAATACTCAGCGCTTCCGTCCGTGAGCTCGAAGAAGGCCTCCTCGAGGGAAGAGGACGTAGCGGACAGGTCGGTGACCGTCGTCTGGGCGAGCAGCCGGCCCCGGCCGATCACGATGAGCTGGTCGGCGGTCTGCGCGATCTCGCTGATCAGGTGGCTCGAGATCAGCACCGTGCGCCCGTGCGCGGCCAGGTTCTTCAGCAGGGTGCGGATCCAGCGGATGCCCTCGGGGTCCAGGCCGTTGACCGGCTCGTCGAGCAGCAGCACCCCGGGGTCGCCGAGCAGCGCGGCCGCGATGCCCAGCCGCTGGGCCATGCCCAGGGAGAACTTGCCCGCGCGCCGGTCGGCCGCCTGCTCCAGGCCGGTGATCTCGAGCACGTCGTTGACCCGTCGGCGCGGGATCGCGTTGCTCGCGGCCAGCGCGGTGAGGTGAGCGCGGGCCGAGCGGCCCGGGTGGAAGGCCTTGGACCCCGAAACCTCAAGCAGCGCGCCGACCTCGCGCATCGGCCAGGCCAGCTCGTGGTAGCCCTGGCCGTTGATCCTGGCCACCCCGTCGTCCGGCCGGTCCAGGCCGAGGATCATGCGCATCGTGGTGGATTTGCCAGCGCCGTTCGGGCCGAGGAAACCGGTCACCGTGCCGGGGCGGACGTCGAAGCTGAGGTGGTCAACGGCGGTCGTGGCGCCGTAGCGCTTGACCAGGCCGCGTGCCTCGATCATGGGGAGTCCTCCTCCAGTCATGGCCGAGCGTGCCCGGCCCCCGTTGCGGCGGGCACGCTCGCCTGCGTTCGGGACTCACGCTATGGACCCACGCCCCGCCGGAGAACGTGGCCAACACCCGTGTTCATGGTGGGGTTTACCCCCGCCCGGGTCCCCCGGTGGAGCGAAGAACCGGCCCTCGGGGCAAGCCCGGGGCCGGTTCTGTACTTGGTGAGGCGGGTTTTCCTACCAGTGGTGCCTGGTCGCGTAGGAGTGGTTCTGGATCATCTCGGTGTCCTCCGGCGGTGAGTAGACCGACTGCACCGCGATCCGGCCGGGGCCGAACACCCTGACCCAGATGCTGCGGTAGCTCCACCGGTTGTTCCAGAACGCGAAGCCCATGTTCCGCGGGTACTCCAGGTGCAGGTGCATCCGGACCGACAGGTCGCGGTACAGCAGGGAACTCGGCTGGACCAGCAGGGTCTGGCCCTGCTGCAGGTCGCGGATGAAGGTGTTGCCCGGCGAGTGCAGCAGCAGCAGGCCGGGCCCCTCGTGCGCGCCGAAGACGTCGCCGAACTGGCCCATCGGGTAGTGGGTCTCGCGGTCGTTGCCGTCCCCGGTCTGGTACCAGACGTCCGTGGGATGCCAGTCGTACCTGATGTTCCCGGTGGCGGTCAGGAACCGGTGCTCGCGCACCCACATCTGCTGGCCGCGCTGGAGCGGCAGCGCGACGACCTCGCCCGCGTGGTTGTCGGACAGCGCGATGTGCCCGGGGCCGCGGGCCTCGAGCATCATCAGCGGCATCCCGGCCATGGTGCGGCTCCACGCGCCGCGCATCGGCATGTTGGCCAGCCTGGTGGCGGGCTCGCTCCACAGCAGCGTGTGGTGGGAGAAGTAGATCCAGTCGTTCGGCGCCAGGTTGAACTCCGCAACCGGGACGGTGGTGCCGGCGATCTGGACGTGCGACTGGCCGAACTGGAGCCTGGCCATGTCCTTGATGGGCGGCTGCTCGACCCACCCGGAGTCGCTGACCGAACTCCTGATGTCGACCGGCGCCCCGCACAGCGGGCAGGTCGGCGAGTTCGGGTCGCTGGGCTGCCTGCAGTACCGGCATACGTAGGTATTCATCCCGGGCTCACTCGGAGTGATGGTGGACGTACATCGACTGGATGCCGACCCGGCCGGGGCCGGTCATCTCCGCGAGGTACATGCCGTGCCGCATCAGCCCGGTCTTGAGCGGCATCTGCTGGGCCTGCATCTGCACGCTGGAGTCCTTGTACAAGAACCCGCCCGGCTCGACCAGGATCTTCTCGCGCGGCTGGAGGGTCCGCTCGAGCACGTTCCCGTTCCCGTGCAGCAGGAGAATGCCGGGCTGGCCGGCCGTGACGAAGCGGTCCATGTACATGCCGCTGCCGCCGTGCAGCAGGTTGACCAGGCCCTTGATCCGCACGAAGGAGTACTGGACGCTGTGCGAGGCCACCAGGAAGGCGTGCTCGCGGACGTCCAGTTCCATGCCGGGGTGCAGCGGCAGGACGACGAGCTCGCCCGGCGCGTCGCGGGAGAACGCGATGCGCCCCGGGCCGTTGGCCACCGTCACGAGGTGCGGCATCCCGCCGACGCTGCGCTTCATCCCGCCGCCGGTGTTCAGCGACGAGAGCGGGACCGACTCGTCCTTCCACAGCAGCACGTGATGCTCGAAGTAGAGGCCGTCCCGCGGGTGGAGGTTGACCTCCGCCACCGGGACGAGCTCGCCCTCGACCTGGCAGGTGCTGTCGGAGAACCGGAACTCGGTCATGTCGCGCAGCCGCGGCGCCTCACGCCAGCCGGAGTCGCTGACCCTGTCCCGCTCGTCTAGGGGTGCGCCGCAGGCCTGGCAGCTTCGGGTGCCCGGCTGGTTCTGCGCGTGGCACCACTGGCACTGGATCATTTCCACGATCCGGAAGATAGCAGGGAACCGACCATTGACAAGCCCTTATGCCGCAATACTGCGGACCGGGTATGGTTCTGCCATGGCACTGCTCGGGCGGGAATTCATCGCCGTACCTGATGACCGCAAAGGTCAGATCGTCTTCAAATGGCCGGACCTCACCATCCGCCGCTACACGCGCGCGATCGTCAACGCGGACGAGATGGCGATGTTCGTCAACACGGGCCAGGTCGTGCAGACCCTCGGCCCCGGCCGGCACCAGATCGACGCGAGCGAGCTGCCCGCTCTCGGCGCGATCATCGACCACGTCAGCGGCGGCAACGCCTACCGCGCGGAGCTGTACTTCGTCGGTACGCGCGAGTACACGGGCTTCAAGTTCGGCGGCCGGGTCGACGACGTCCAGGACCCGCGGACCGGGCTGGTGGTGACCCTGCGCGTGTTCGGCGACTACGCGCTGCACGTCGCTGACCCGGTGCGCCTCGTCACCAACCTGACCTCGACGGTCGACGTCACCGACAACGAGCGGATCGCGGGGTGGGTCAGCGACCAGCTGCTGAAGGTGCTGCGGACCCACGTCACCACCCAGATCACCCGCAACGGGTGGCCCATCCTCGGCCTGATGGCGTACTCGGCGGAGATCGAGCAGGCCACCATCGAGGCGGCCAACGGCCAGCTCAACCCCTACGGCGTCGAGATGACCAGGATGGGTAACTTCGACGTCAACCTGGCCCCCGAGGACGAGCAGCAGCTCAAGCAGCTAGCCAAGGACACCAGCTACTCGCAGCTGGCCGGAGGCTTCCAGCAGTACGCCGCGGGCGAGATGGCCCTCGGCGCCGGGCAGGGCCTGGCCAAGGGCGGCGCCGGTACCGAGGGTGCGTTCCTCGGCGCCGGGTTCGGCCTGGCCAGCGCGTTCGGGGCGCAGCAGGCGCAGGCGATGCAGCAGCAGCAGCAGGCCGCCCAGCAGGCCGCGGCCCAGCAGGGGATGCCCCCCTACGGGCCGGGCGGCCAGGCCGCGCCCTACGGGCAGGGGCCGCCACCGCCGCAGTACGGCCAGGGCGCGCCGCAGCAGGCGCCTCCGCAGGCGGCTCCGGCCGCAAGCCAGCCGGCGGCCGGGGCGGCGTGCGCGTCCTGCGAGGCGCCAAACCCGGCGGGCGCGCGCTTCTGCATGGGCTGCGGCCAGCCGATGGCGCCCGCGGTGCAACACTGCACCGAGTGCGGGACCGAACTGCCCTCCGGCGCTCACTTCTGCGCGGCGTGCGGCACCAGGGTCGGCGGCTGAGTCACGGCGTTACCGGCCAGCGAAAGCCAGTCCGTCCTTCCGGCTGCCGCCGCGTCACCAGACGCCCTCATCCTCATACGTCTCGGTCACCGGCCCGGGGAACGCGGTGAACGTGCCGGCGGTGACCATGCCCACGTCACCGCTCGGAGCCTCGCCAACCAGGACGCTGCCGGAGGGGTTGGACCACAGCACTTCGGTTTGCCCGTTGCCGGTCGTCCACTGGTCGAGGGTGCGCGTGGGCTGTCCGGTGACGGTCGAGAACTCCTCGAACGCGGAACTGGAGCTATTGCCGGTCCCGCAGGCGATGGCTGACCCGTCCGGAGTGATGATCTGATCCTCTTGGCACGAGGCGTTGCCCTGGGGCACCGCCTCTCGGCTGTCGCCGACCAGGCTGGTGCCGGCCTTTGTGAGGTCGAGTAGCCATTCCCCTGAACCGGAGCCATCGCTGCTGCCGTACCACACGAACGCCAGGGTCTTCTGGTCAGAGGTCCACGACAGGGCCTCTGTGTCCTCCCCGCTGCCCCCGATGGTCCCGTTGGCCTCCCAAGTTCGCAACAGGGCACCGGTGGCAACGGAGAACAGCTGGAGTTCGGTCAGGTCAGGTTCGCTCTTGACGTTGTCGGGCTGGAACGCAATGGCCAGCTTGGTGCCGTCCGGGGACAGCGCCAGCCCGTTCGACCCGCCACCCGCCGGCTCGGTGATCGCCAGCCTGGTGACCCCGGCGGGTCGGCCGTCGGCGCTGAGGCGCAGCAGGTAGAACGTGCGCGGCTCGAAGAACTGACCGGCGCCGGAGTTGTTGTTGTCGTAGGGCTGCTCCTCCAGGACGAACGTCCGATCATCGGCCGCACTGGTCAGCGCGACGATCGTGCCGCCGGGCGCCGCCGCCGTGACCGTCCCGAGGACGGCACCGGTGGCGGTCAGCCGCACCACGGCGTAGGACGGGCTGAAGTTCGAGTTTCCTTGCGAGCTGAGCCAGACGTAGTAGGGCGGAACGCGGCCGCCGAAGGCGTAGGCGAGCCTCGCCTTGTCGGTCGGGGAAGTCCGCGGCGTCAGCCCGGATCCGTCCTTGGGGTGGCCGGGCGTGAGCAGCGTGAGCAGGACCGCGACGACGGCCGCGATGACGACGGCCGCGCCGGCCAGCGGCGCCAGCCGCCGCCTCCAGGGCGAGCCGGATGCCCGCGTTCGGCGCCGCGCGTGGCCGGGGCCGGTGGGCACCTGGCTCCCGCCGCCCCCGGGCACGAAATCAACGGTCGGACTCGTGGCCGACCCGGATGACCCGGGTGACGTGACGATCGAGGGTGGCGTGGTGACCCAGGATCGCCGGTAATCGGTGGCGGGAAGCTGTCCGAGGGAGGCGGGGAGATCTCCCAGGGAGGTATAGGACGCCAGGCCGAGCGCCAGGCGCAGCGCGTCGGCGAAGTCCGTGCAGGACGCGTACCGCTTCTCCGGCACCTTGGCCATGCCCCGGGCCAGCACGGCATCGGCCGCCGCGGGCAGCCCGGGCCGGTGGGCGGCCAGCGGCGGCGGCGGCTCGGACAGGTGCGCGAACAGCACCGACATCCCCTGATCCCGCTGGAACGGCACGATCCCGGTCAGCAACTGGTACGCCACGCAGGCCAGCGCGTACTGATCGGCCCGCCCGTCGACGGCCAGCCCCCGGATCTGCTCCGGCGCGGAATAGTCCGGGGTGCCCAGGAAGTGCCCGGCCCCGGTCAGGCTCGCCGACGAGATGGCTCCTTTGCTCACCCCGAAATCCGACAGATACACGTGGTCGGGCCGGTCCCCGCGCGCGTCCACCAAGATGTTGGCCGGCTTGACGTCGCGGTGCACCAGCCCGGCCCGGTGCGCGGCGTCCAGCGCCGACGCCACCGGCGAAATGAACGCCGCCGCCCACCCTGGCGCCAGGGCTCCCGCCCGGTCCAGCACCCCGCGCAGATCCCCGCCGCCGACGAACCGCATCGCGATGAACAGCACGCCGCTGGCCTCGCCGGCTTCGTAGATGGGGATGATGTGGGGGTCGTCCACCGTCGCGGCCGCCCGTGACTCGGCGATGAACCGCCGACGGAACGCCGGGTCCGCCGCCAGCGCCGGAGCAAGCACCTTCAGCGCTACCAGCCGGCCCAGGCGCTCGTCGCGGGCGCGGAACACCACCGCCATCCCGCCCGCGCCGACCTGCGCCTCTAGCCGGTACCCCGCCACCGCCGAGCCCGCCCGCAGCCCCGCCAGCAGCGCCGGGAAATCCTCGCCCAACATCCCTCCCACCGGCCTCCTGCCGCTCAGGCCGTAAGTAATTCGAGCTAATCACCTTTTACCGTCATCCGCCGTGACTTCGGGTAACGACTAGCTGGCGCTCCGGGTCGGCGTCGCTGAGGGCCCAGTCCCTGGTCACCATGCCCCCTGATCGGCGGTTGTTTCTATCCCAGGCGACCCCAGTCCCGGCAGGGGAGTGAACGCGCCGGCCGTGATCATGCCGACCATGCCGTTGCCGGTCGTCGGGATCTCGCCGATTAGCACGCTGCCCGAGGGGTTGGACCACAGCACGTCAAGGGCCAGCGCGCCCGCGTTCGTCACCGTCCACTTGGCGAGGGTCCGCGTTACTGTTCCGCTCGCCGGCGAGTATTCCAGATACGCGGATTTGGCGGTCCTCGGATTTTGCACCAGATCGGCGGGTACGACCGCTCCGCAGATCACGGCCGACCCGTCTGGAGTGATGATCAGGTCCTGCTGGCACACCAACTTCGATGACGCCGTCCCTGACGAGGCGTTGCCCAGCGGCACGGCCTCCCGGCTGTTGTGGAGTAGGTTGTTGCCGCGCAAGCTGAGGTTGAGGAGCCATTCTCCTTGCGCGCTGGTGCCTTTGCCCGCCCATAGGAACGCCAGCGTCTTCTGGTCAGAGGTCCAGCTCAGCGCCTCCGGGTCATCCGGGTTGGGTCCGATGATGCCGTTGGCGTCCCAGGTCCGCAGCACCGCGCCGGTGGGGACGGAGTACAGCTTGAGCTCGGTCAGGTTATAGCCGTTGGTGCTGTAGGGCTGGATGGCGATGGCCAGCTTGGTACCGTCCGGGGACAGCGCCAGCCCGGTCACCCCCCAACCGTCCCCGTAATTGATCGGCAGCCGGGTGACCTCGGCGGGTCGGCCGTCGGCAGCAAGGCGCAGCAAGTAGAAGTTGTGCCACTCGTATTGCTGCTGGCCGCCCGACGGAGACGCCCATTTCTGCTCGTCGAGGACGAACGTCCGGTCGCCGGCGGCGCCGGTCACCGCGACGACGGTGCCGCCGGCGGCGGCTGCCTTGATGGTCCCGAGGACGGCGCCGGTGACGGTCTGGCGCACCACGGCTTCAGAGGGGGTGTTGCCGGGGCTGCCGGGGGTGATCCAGACGTAGTACGGCGGAACGCGGCCGCTCAGCGAGGGCGGGGGGGCGCCTGTCGCGCCGGCTTTGGAGTTGGGATGGCCCCCCGTCGCCAGGATGGAGGCGACGATGGCGACAATGACCACCGCGGCGGCGGCCACCGGCACCAGCCGGCGCCTCCATGGCGATCTGGATGAGCGGGTTCGCGCATGTCCGGAATCTCCCGGACCCGAAGGACTGGTACCTACAGCATCGCTGGTACCTCCAACGTCCCTGGTAATGGCCGGATCCCCTGGACCGGCCCGGGTCCCGGTGCCGTTGGCCGGCGAACCAGCGGTCGCAGTCGCGGCGAACCCGGACGGCGCGAAGGCCGGGGGTGGTGAGCGGTCGGGAGCTGGGAGGCGTGCCGGGGAGGTGTAGGGAGCTAGGCCGAACGCCTGGCGCAGCGCGTCGGCGAAGTCGGTGCAGGACGCGTACCGCTTCTCCGGCACCTTGGCCATCCCCCGGGCCAGCACCGCATCGGCCGCCGCGGGCAGCCCCGGCCGGCGCGCGGCCAGCACCGGCGGCGGCTCAGACAGGTGCGCGAACAGCACCGACATCCCCTGATCCCGCGCGAACGGCGTCACCCCGGTCAGCAACTGATACGCCACGCAGGCCAGCGCGTACTGATCGGCCCGCCCGTCGACGGCCAGCCCCCGGATCTGCTCCGGCGCCGAATAATCCGGCGTACCTAGGAAATGCCCGGCCCCGGTCAGGCTCGCCGAGGAGATGGCCCCCTTGCTCACCCCGAAATCCGACAGGTACACATGATCCGGCCGGTCCCCGCGCGCGTCGACCAGGATGTTGGCCGGCTTGACGTCGCGGTGCACGAGCCCGGCCCGGTGCGCGGCGTCCAGCGCCGACGCCACCGGCGAGATGAACCCCGCCGCCCGGGCGGGTGAAAGCACGCCTTCGCGGACCAGCACCCCGCGCAGATCTCCGCCGCGGACGAACGGCATCGCGATGAATAGCGCCCCGTTCGCCTCGCCGGCTTCGTAGATCGGGATGATGTGCGGGTCGTCCACCGTCGCGGCTGCGCGTGACTCGGCGATGAACCGCCGGCGGAACGCCGGGTCCACCGCCAGTGCCGGGGTCAGGATCTTCAGCGCGACCAGTCGTCCTAGCCGCTCGTCGCGGGCGCGGAACACCACCGCCATCCCGCCCGCGCCGACCTGGGCCTCCAGCCGGTACCCTGCCACCACCGAGTCTGCCCGCAGCCCCGCCAGCAGCGCCGGGAAATCCTCGCTCACCATTCCTCCCCAGCGGCGACCATCCCACTCCGCCGGTACCGCCGTCCCGTCTGCCACGGCCTTCGGCGTCACGCCGCTCAGGCGGTAAGTATCCGGGTTAACGGTCTTTCGCCGCAACCTGCCTGCCACTGGTGAGACGTCGTGCCGCGCCCCGGGGTTGCACCTTCGCGGCCTGCCGTTAAGTGTCCCAGACCGGTTGGGTCGCCTCGCGGACGTTCCCGCCGGACGCGAAGATGAGGAACCGCTCGAACGACCGCGCGAACCAGCGGTCGTGCGTGACCGCCAGCACCGTGCCCTGGTAGGACTCCAGGCCCTCCTGCAGCGCCTCGGCACTCGGCAGGTCGAGGTTGTCGGTCGGCTCATCGAGCAGCAGCAGCGTGGAGCCGGCCAGCTCGAGCAGCAGGATCTGCAGCCTGGCCTGCTGCCCGCCGGACAGGGTCCCGAACGAAACGCGGGCGCACGCCTGCAGCTCATACCGGGCCAGCGCCGACATCGCCTCGTTGATGAGCAGTGCGTGCTCGGTCATCAAGATCTCGGCCGGGGTCCGGCCGGCCAGGTCGGGCCGGGCGTGGGTCTGCGCGAAGAAGCCGGGTACGACCCGGGCGCCGAGCCGTGCCTCGCCCTCGTGCGGCACCCGCTCGCCCGCGAGCAGCCTCAGGAAACTGGACTTCCCCGACCCGTTGGCGCCGAGGATCGCCACCCGGTCGTCAAACCATATTTCTGTGCCGAACGCGCTGGTGGTTCCGGTCAGGACCAGGTTCTCGCAGATCACGGCGCGCTTGCCGGTGCGCCCGCCGCGCAGCCGCATCCTGACGTTCTGCTCCTTCGGCGCCAGTTCCGGCGGGCCCTGTTCCTCGAACCTGCGCAGCCGGGTAACCGCAGCCTGCAGCCGTGAGGCCATGTCCGAGTTGTAGGAGGCCTTCTGCCGGTAGGTGCGGACGAGCTCCTTCAGCTTCTCGTGCTCCTCGTCCCAGCGGCGGCGCAGCTCCTCCAGCCGGCTGATCCGGTCGGCGCGCGCCTGGGCGTAGCCGGAGAAGCCGCCGCCGTGCACCCAGACGTGCCGGTCCTCGACCGTGACGATGCGCTGCGCGCACGCCGCGAGCAGTTCCCGGTCGTGGCTGACCAGCAGTACGGTCTTCGGCGTCGCGGCCAGCTGCTGTTCCAGCCAGCGCTTGCCCGGCACGTCCAGGTAGTTGTCCGGCTCGTCCAGCAGCAGGACGCCGTCCGGCCCGCGGAGCAGCGCCTCCAGCACCAGCCGCTTCTGCTCCGCGCCGGACAGCGTGCTCACGTCGCGCCAGCGGCACTGGTCGTAACCGATCCCGAGCGCCGCGACGCAGCAGGCGTCCCAGTGCACCTCGGCCGAGTACCCGCCGGCTTCGCCCCACGCCGCCAGCGCCGTCGCGTAGCGGAGCTGGGCCTGCTCCTCGTCTCGCTCCATCATCGCGAGTTCGGCGGCGTCCAGCCGCGCGGCGGCCTCGCGCACCCGCGCCGGTGAGACCGAAAGCAGCAGGTCGCGCACCATCGGGGCGTCGCCGGGCCCGCCGGCCGTCTCACTCGGTGGCGCGGTCCTGTTCGCGCCGATGAACTGGCGCATCACCCCGAGCCCGCCGGTGGCTGCGACCGTGCCCGACTGCGGCTGGATGTCCCCGGCCACCAGCGTGAGCAGCGTGGTCTTGCCCGCGCCGTTCGGCCCGACCAGGGCGGCCGTGATCCCCTCGCCGACGCGGAAGCTGACGTCGTCCAGCAGCGTCCGGCCGTCCGGGAGGACGTGGCTGACGTGGGCGACCTCAACGTGCCCCGAGGAACTCACGAACGGACGATAGCCAGCGGAGGCCGCGGGTGACAACGCGATTTCGCCGAGCGTCCTGGGTGCCTCGCCGGTACTCCAGCCGGGCTAGATCTCTAGCTAAAGCCTGGCTAGACAGGCAAAGGATGTCTGTTACAGGTACTGACCCGGCTACCACGATCGGCCGTGCGGCGGAATGAAAGAGCGCTCGGCTGGGCTGACCGGTGACATGGGCATCGAAGTGGGCAGGATCGGCATCTGGCGGCAGGCCTCAGGGCTCACCCCCGAGCTGGCAGCTGAGGTAGAGGCGCTCGGCTACGGGACCATCTGGGTCGGCGGCTCCCCCGACGGCGGCCTCGGCCTCATCGAGCAGCTGCTCGACGCCACGGATCGCATCGTGCTCGCGACCGGGATCGTCAACGTGTGGAAAGACGACGCCGCGACCGTCGCCGCCTCCTACCACCGCATCACGGTCAGGTACCCGGAACGGTTCCTGCTCGGCCTCGGCATCGGGCATCCGGAAGCCACACGGGAGTACCGGCAGCCGTACGCCACGCTGGTCAGCTACCTCGACGAACTGGACCGCCTCAAGGTCCCGGCGCAGGCCAGGGTGCTGGCCGCCCTCGGCCCTAGGGTCCTTACGCTGTCCGCCCGGCGGGCGGCCGGGGCGCATCCCTACCTGGTCACCCCGGAGCACTCCCGGCAAGCGCGGCAGATCCTCGGCACCGGACCACTCCTGGCCCCCGAACAGAAGGTGGTGCTCGAGACCGACCCCGCGCGGGCCCGCGCTATCGGCAGGCCGCGCGTGCAGAACCCGTATCTGGGCCTGACCAACTACCTCGCCAACCTGCGCAGGCTCGGCTGGACGGACGCGGATTTCGCCGACGGCGGCAGCGACGCCCTGATCGACGCGCTGGTCCTGCACGGTGACGCGGAGGCGATCGGCCGCGGGATCACCGCGCACCTGGACGCGGGCGCGGACCACGTCGCCATCCAGGTCCTCGGCCCCGATCCCCTGCCCGCGCTCCGGGCCCTCGCCCCGGCCCGCTAGGCTCGAGCGGCCCGTTGATATAGCCATCGCACGAGCGGGTTGCGCAGGGTGCCGCGGGAACGCCCCTAGCCTCACCGGATTTCGCGGTCAACGATCGATCTAGACCAGCGCCGTCCCGATCAGGCCGTTCCTGGTCACCAGGGCCGCGCGAGCCGCTCGATCGCATTCCGCAGCTCGTCGCCGCTGAACAGGCCGCGCTGCCGTAGCACCGCCGCCAGCGCGTACACCCGCGCCTCCCAGTCGGCAGAGAACGGGGGCTCGCCCCCCTCGCCGGTCGGTACCGGCCCGAAGCCCGTCTGACCGCCCATGTCATGAACCCGGCTCACCCTCGCGACCCTAACAGGAAAGATCCCTTTCATCCCGAACGGCGGTGGTGTCACCCTCCGGCCGCTGATCCCCCCAGGCGAAGCTCACGGGCCTGGCTCATAGCCATTCGTCGAGTTGTTCCCAGGACAGGGTGAGCTCGAGTGGGTCGATCGCCTGGACGGCGAGGTGATCTCGGCGGCGGAAGGTGACCTGTTCGAGCGCGTACTGGCGGTCCGAGGTCAGCCGCAGGCGTTCGACAGACACCGCCGGGCCGTCTTCCTGTGCCATGCGCACGATCCAGTAGTGCGGAATCCCCGCAGCGGCGTACTCGATCCGCTTTTCCGCCGTATCGGCCGAGATCGAATGCTGCGACACGATCTCCAGGACGATCAGGACACCACTGGCCATCGGCTTGCCCGACCACCGCCCGCTCCTGTCGTCAGGAAGGCACCGGTAGAGCACCACGTCCGGCCGCTTGAAGTGGAAGGGTACCTCGGTCAGCAGGACGTCGAGGTCACCACGCGCCCGGTGGCAGGTCCCGAACCGCCGGTCCAGCTTGCGGGCCGCCTCGCCCAGCGCGTTCACCAGGGCCTGCTGAATGCCCTGATGGTTCTCCGAGGGAGACTCACAGTGCACGATCATGCCGTCGACGACCTCAATCGTGCGGGAAAGCTCCTCCGGCATGTCCAGGTAGGTGTCCATGCTGACGATGGGCGCCGTCATCGCTGCGCGCAGCCACGACCAGTCAGGCTTCCCGGACACCACCATGAGATGACGGTAACAGACGGTGCACCTCAGCCAGCGCGGGCAGCGGCCAGCGCCCCAGGAAGTGGCGACGCGGCCGATGTTGCTCAGCGCAGTTTCATGGTCTGTTCCTGGTCGGAGACCTCAAAGCCATCTTGCTGGGCATGTCCGCTACGCCGACCCAGCGCCGGGCAGTCGCATCGCGAACCTTTCCGCCAAACATGCTTGACCATCCTCACGACCGGATGGCCCTTAGTAAAGCACCTCGGCGGAAAAGCACGTTCTGAGACCGGGTACCGGCGTTCGTTCGGGGTAAATGTTTTGAATTTTCTTGGGCACCAGGCGCGGCGGGTCAGCCGAGCTCGCCTCGAGGGACCTCCGACGCGGGCCTAGGGGCCAACCCGCTTATTCTGCCGAACGAGCGGTGGTGCTACCTATAGCCTCATGGCACCTATCGAGAGCGAGCGGCCCGGCGGGCTGCGCAGCAGGGCCTGGTTCGGCGCGACCGGGCGGCACGGGATGGCCTACCGGTCGTGGATGCGCAGCCAGGGATTCACGCCCGAGGTCTTCGACGGGCGTCCCGTCATCGGCGTCGCGACGACCTGGTCCGAGCTGGCGCCGTGCAACGTCCACCTGCACCGGGTCGCCGGGTCGGTCAAGCGCGGGGTCTGGCAGGCGGGCGGGTTCCCGCTGGAGTTCCCGGCCATGGCGCTCGGCGAGACGCTGCTCCGCCCGACGGCCATGCTGTACAGGAACCTGCTCGCGATGGAGGCCGAGGAGCTGATCCGCGCCAACCCGCTGGACGGCGTGGTGCTGCTGTCCGGGTGCGACAAGACCACGCCGGGCCTGCTGATGGCGGCGGCGAGCGTGGACCTGCCCGCGGTGATGGTCACCGGCGGGCCCATGCTCAGCGGGAAGTACCGGGGCACCGACGTGGGCTCGGGCACGGCCGTGTGGCGCTTCGAGGAGGACCTGGTCGCCGGGCGGATGACCCAGGAGGAGTGCGTGTTCGCCGAAGGCTGCATGGCCAGGTCCAACGGGCACTGCATGACGATGGGGACCGCGTCCACCATGGCGTCCATGGCCGAGGCGCTCGGCATGCAGCTGCCGTACTCGGCGACCTGGCCCGCGGTGGACGCCCGCCGGTACGAGACCGCGCAGCGGGCGGGGCAGGTGATCGTCGGGCTGGTGCGCCAGGACCTGCGCCCGTCAGCCATCATGACCAGGCCGGCGTTCGAGAACGCGATCCGGGTGAACGCGGCGATCGGCGGTTCGACGAACGCGGTGGTCCACCTGCTCGCCATCGCGGGCCGCCTCGGCGTCCCGCTGACGCTCGACGACTTCGACCTGCTGGCCCGCGACGTGCCGACGCTGGTGAACCTGCAGCCGAGCGGGACGTACCTGATGGAGGACTTCTGTTACGCCGGCGGCCTGCCCGCGGTCATGCGCGAACTGGACTCCCGCGGCCTGCTGCACTCCGGGGCGGTCACCGTGACCGGGTCCGGCGTCGGCGCGAACGTGGCCGACGCGCCGTGCTGGAACCGCGACGTCATCAGGACCTTCGCCGAGCCGTTCCAGCCCGCGGGCACGGGCACCGCGGTGCTGCGCGGCAACCTCGCGCCCGACGGCGCCGTGATCAAGCAGTCGGCCGCGTCGCCGCACCTGCTGGAGCACCGCGGCCGGGCCCTGGTCTTCGACTCGCCTTCGGCGTATTACGAGGCGGCGGACGACCCCGGGCTCGACGTGGACGAGGACACGGTGCTCGTGATCCGTTACTGCGGCCCGCGCGGCTACCCCGGGATGCCGGAGGTCTCCAACGTGGCCCTGCCGAAGAAGCTGCTGCTGCGCGGTATCCGCGACATGGTGCGGATCTGCGACGGCCGGATGTCCGGCACCGCCTACGGGACGGTCGTCCTGCACGTTGCCCCCGAGGCGGCCGCGGGCGGGCCGCTGGCCCTGGTGCGGTCCGGCGACTGGATCACCCTCGACGTCCCGGCCAGGACCCTGACCCTGGAGGTCTCCCCCGAAGAGCTGGCCACCCGGCGTGCCGCGTGGGAGCCTCCCGCACCGCATGCGAGCCGGGGCTGGACCTACCTGTACACCGAGCACGTGCTGCAGGCCGACGAGGGGGCCGACCTCGATTTCCTGGTCGGCGCCGGCGGTCACGGGATCCCGCTCCACAACCACTGAGATATCCACAACCCCCCGCAGCGGGCAAACCGGTGACAAGCAGCAACGTCCCCACGAACTCCACACAGTTATCCACAGCGGTGGGTCCGGGATCTTCGTGCCTGCGGGAGCTACGTGGTCCGCGGTGCGAGCCCGCGGGCGAGGAACTCGAGCACGTCGTCCAGCACGTCGTCGGGAACCTCCCCGCCCGCGGTCCAGTCGGCCCAGCGCATGCCGACGAAGTTGCCGATCCCGGTGTAGGCGTAGGCGATGACCTCTGGGTCGTAGCGCGCGTCGATGTCGCGGTCCAGCTGGGCGGCCCGGACGCCGCGTGCGTAACGGCGGGCCAGGTTCTCGTAGTACTCGCGGAACAAGGCGGTATCGATGAACTCCGACTCGCGAACGATGCGGTCGATCCAGGGCCGCTTCGACAGCATGTCGAAGTACGCGCGGAAAGAGGCGCGCTCCCGGCTGCGCTGGTCGTTGCCGACGTGCTCGAGGGCGACTCTCATGGCGTGCCTGAGATCGGTGTTGATCGCCCTCACCACGGCGGCGAAGATCTCCGCCTTGGATCCGTAGTAGGAGTAGAAGCTGCCGGTGGCCATCCCGGCCCTGGCGCAGATGTCCGCGACCGTCGTCCGGTGGTAGCTGCGCTCGCCGAACAGTTCTTCGGCCGCGGTAAGCAGTGCGGCTGCTGGGCGGTGCTGGCCCCGGGGGGACGACCCCCCGGGATCCCCCCGAGCTTGGGGGGAAGCCTTTCCCCCCAGACCCCCTCGGCCCCCCTCACGGGGGGACTGCCCGCTCCCCCGTTCGCCGCGGGGGGGCTGCCCGCGCCCTCGTTCCCCCTTGGGGGTACGGGAGGGCTTTGCGCCTCCCCGTACCCCGGGGGCCGACCGGCTTGCGTCGGTTGTCATCGGCTAATCCCTGCCGTGTCCTTCCGGGATGGCGGGTGAGCCGTCAGGGTGACGGGATGCCACTGGCTGGTGCCGTCTGCTCGGATCCCGTGTAAGTGGTGATCGCACCGGTCGGGGTGTCGTCCGTGATCAGGACCGGCCCCTCCTGGACGAGGCCGCCGTTTTCCATTTCGGCCATGAAGGCGCCGGTTATGCCGTCGTGGTCGGTCGATGAGTAGGCGAACGGAGCGACCGACGGCCCCTGCGGGAGCCCGCTGTTGACCGCGTTCACCAGGTCGGCCCTGGTCGGGTTCCGGCCCGCCTTGAGCATCGCCTGGACGAACAGGTACGCGACCGCCTCGCCGTAGTACGCGTTGCCGTCCCACGGCTCCTTCGCGTCGTACTGGTCGTGGATCATCTTGAACAGCGCGGTCCAGCTGTTGGTCGTCTGCGCGATCGTCGGGAAGTAGCTGTCGGTGATGATCCCGTCGGTGAGCTGACTGCCGTTGACGGTCGCGCCGCTCTGCTTAGCGAAGCTCTCGAGCAGCCCGTCCAGGGTGTACACGTCGCTGTTGACGTCGCTGACGACCAGCACCGGAGTGAAGCCGAGCTTCAGGCTGTACAGCTTGAGCAGCGCGGTGAAGGCGGGGATGGAGAAGGCCACGACCACCTTGGCGCCGGAGGCGCGCAGCGCCGCGACCTGCGGTGCGATGTTGACGTTGGTGTCGACGTAGCTCTGCTTGCTGACTACCGACGAGCTCGGTATCTCGTAATCCAGGCCCTTCACTCCGTCCATGCCGAACTCGTCGTCCTGGTAGAAGTAGGCGATCTTGTCGCCCTTGTAGTGCTGCTCGATGTACTGGCCGAGGATCTTCCCCTCGCGGACGTAGTCCAGCTGGTAGCCGAACGTCTCTGGGTCCGTGGTCGGGTTATTCCAGCACACGCACCCGGACGCGACGAACACGTCGGGGACCTTCTCCGAGTTCAGGAAGCTGACCACGGCCAGGTGCGTGGGCGTGCCGAGGCCATTGAAGATCGCGTACACGTTGTCCTGCAGCACGAGCTGGCGCACCACCGACGCCGTCGTGGTCGGGTCGTACGCGTCGTTGAGGTACTTGTAGATGATCTTGCGACCGTAGACGCCGCCGTGCGCGTTGACGTAATCGAAGTACGCGGTCGACGCGGGGGCGATCTCGGAGTACCCCGGCGCGGCGGGGCCGGTCAGCGGCTGGTGGCTGCCGATCGTGATGGTGGTCGCGGTGATGCCCGGCGCGGACGCCATCAGGGCCGCGCTCGAGCTGCTGGTTGTGGTCGAGCTTGAACTCGAGCTGCTGCTCGAGCACGCGGCTACGGCGAGCGCGGTCACGGTGATGAGGGCCGTGGCCTGCCAGCGCAGCCGTTGGGATCTATTCATGAAGTGCCTTCCTTTTCATGTTGGCTGGCCGGCGCTTCGTCGGCCGAAGGCGTGACATGGGGTGTGGGCGCGGCGCGCCAGGTGCGGGATTTCAGGTTGGTACCGAAAAAGGCGTTGACCACCCATCGGAGCCCGCCCTGGATTCCCTGCGGGAAGGCGAGCATGACCAGGATGAGGACCACGCCGTAGGCGACGATCGGGATGTTGGCTCCGGCGGAGCTGGACAGGCCGTGGCTGGTGGCCACGTCCGTGACGTAGACGGGGACGAGGACGATCAGGAGGCTGCCCCAGACTGCGCCGGGCAGGCTGCCCAGGCCCCCGATCACGGCCGCGGTGAGCAGCGCGATGGACAGCGTGAGCGTGAAGGCACCGGGCGCGACCAGCGCGGTGACGATGGCGAGCAGCGCGCCGGCGATCCCGGCGCACGTGGCGCTCACGACGAAGGCGCGGATCCGCGCCGCCGCGACGTTGATGCCGTCGAGCGCGGCCGCCACGTCGTCGTCGCGCACCGCCCGCCAGTTGCGGCCGATCCGGCTGTAGTGCAGGTTCGCCAGCAGGACCAGGACGACCAGGGCGACCAGGGAGCTGACCCAGGCCTGCCACCTGGTCAGCGGGAAGTTCGCGCCGACGAAGGCGGGGGTGGTGAAGACGACGTTCAGGCCCTGGTCGCCGCCGAAGACCGCTGGCCACGCATACGCGATCGCGGGCAGCGCAACGCCCAGCATCAGGGTCGCGCCCGCGAGGTAGGGGCCGCGCAGGCGGGCCGCGGCAATGCCTACCACCCCTCCGGCGGCGGCCGTGACCGCGGCGGCCGCGACCAGCACGGCGTAGAACGGCCAGTTCAGGTGCAGCAGCAGCAGCGCCGTGGTGTAGGCGCCTACGGCCATGAACGCGCCGTGGCCCAGCGAGATCTGGCCGCTGAGCCCGGTCAGCACGGTGAGCCCGGCGACCGCCGTGACGTAGTACCCGATCTCGGCGATCTGGTAGTCGCGGAACGCGTTCAGCTTGATGGACAGGAAGGCGACGATCACGGCCACGATGACGGCCAGGACGAGCCTGCGGGGCAAGGTCCGCATCGTCACACCCGCCGCATCCGCGAGCCGCCGAACAGCCCGTCCGGCCGGATCATCAGCACCGCGACCAGGATCGCCAGGGCGACCAGCGAGGTGAGGTCGGCGCCTACGGAGCCGCCCACGTAGCCGCCCGCGTAGCTGAGCGCGAGACCGAGGACGAGACCGCCGACCACCGCTCCCACCGGGCTGTCCAGGCCGCCGAGCACCGCCGCGGTGAAGCCGTAGACGAAGATGACGTCCATGCTGTTCGGGTAGAGGAACGTGGACGGCGAGACGAGCACGCCCGCGAGCGCCCCGAGCAGGCCCGCCAGCGCCCACCCGACGGTCAGCACCCGGCCGACCCGGATGCCGGACAGGCGGGCGATCGTGGCGTTGAACGCCGCGGCGCGCATGCGCAGCCCGGCGGAGGTGAACCGGAACACGAAGGCCAGGATCAGCGTGGCGGCGAGCACCGCCGCCGCGACGAACACGTCGAAGCGGGACACGCCGAGCGGCGTCCCTGCGACCCTCAGGCCGGTGATCGAGAACGCCGGGGGAAACGACCGGTACTGCCCGCCGTAGAGGATGCCGGCCAGCCCTTCGAGGATGACGAGCAGCCCGATGGTCACGATCACCGCGTTCAGCGGCGGCTTGTTCAGGGTCGGCCGGACGACGGTCAGCTCGCAGACTGCGCCGAGGACCAGGCCGGCCGCCAGGGCGACCACGAACCCGGCCCAGTACGAGTGGGTGAGGTAGATGACCTCGATCGCCACGTAGGTGGTGAACATGGCCATCCCGCCCTGCGCGTAGTTCAGCAGCCGGGTACCGCGCCAGATCAGCACCAGGGACAGCGCTATCGCGGCGTAGACCATCCCGAAGACGATCCCGCTGAGCGTGAACTGCAGGAACTCGACCACTGGATGCTCTCCTGTGCCTAGAACCCGAGGTAGTGGTGGCGCAGCGCGACGTCGGCCGCGAGCGTCTTGGCGTCGGCCGAGGCGACGACCCGGCCGAGGTTGAGCACGAGGCCGTGGTCGGCGATCGACAGCGCGCTGCGGGCGTTCTGCTCGACCAGCACGATGGTGAGGCCGCCCTCGCGGCTGAGCCGCACCACGAGGTCCATGACCTGCGCCATGACCTTCGGCGCGAGGCCGAGCGACGGCTCGTCGAGCAGCAGCACCCGGGGCCTGGCCAGCAGGGCGCGCGCGATGACCAGCATCTGCCGCTCACCACCGGACAGGGTGGACGCCAGCTTGCGCCTGCGGACCGCGAGCGGGGGGAAGCGCGCGTAGGCCTCGTCGAGCGCGGCCGCGCGAGAGGTTCTGCTAGCTCGCCGGCTGGGCCAGGACATCATGCCGATCCGGAGGTTCTCCTCGACGGTGAGTTCCGGTATCACGCCCTGGCCCTCGGGCACGTGCGCGATCCCGGCCCGCACCACTTGCTCCGGGCTCCGCCCGGCTACGTCGGTCCCGCCGAGCAGGACGCGGCCGCGGCGGGGCTTGATCATGCCGCTGATCGCGCGGAGCAGCGTCGTCTTGCCCGCGCCGTTGGCGCCGAGCACGGCCGTGATGGCGGCGGCTCGGGCCGTCAGGCTGACGCCGTCCAGCGCGATGACCTCGCCGTACCCGGCGACCAGCCCGTCGATCGCGAGGAGCGATGCCGGGTGGTCAGCCGCCCCGTCCCTGCGATCCCCGTTGGCCCGGTCAGCGCTGCCGGTGCCCATCGGGTCTGCGCCCTCCCCGCGCATGGGATCGGCCTCGCTGCTCATCCGGGCTGCCCTCCGTTCCCCAGGGCCCCCTGGTCGCCCTCCGCGGTACCGAGGTAGGCGGCGGTGACGGCGGGGTTGTCCTGGACCTCGCGCGGCGATCCGGTCGCGATCACCTTCCCGAAGTCGAGGACCACGATCGAGTCGCAGACCGACATCATCAGGTCCATGTGGTGCTCGACCACCATCAGGGAGCCCTCGCCGGCCAGGTCGCGGATGAGGTGGCCGAGCTGGGCGAGTTCGGTCTCGTCCAGGCCGCTGGCGGGCTCGTCGAGCAGGATCAGCCCTGGCTTGCCGACGAGCGCCCGGGCCAGCGCGATCCGCTTCCGCGTGCCGTAGGGCAGCTCACCGGGCAGCACGCCGGCGACGTCCTCGGCACCGACCCGGGACAGGGCCTCCAGGGCGAGGCCGCGCAGCATGCGCTCGTCATGGCCGGACCGGGGCAGCGAGAGCAGTGCCGACCAGAACCCGGCCTTGGCCCGGCAGGTGGCCCCGACCATGACGTTCTCCAGCGCGGTCAGCCCGCCGTACAGCCCCACGCCCTGCAGGGTCCTGGCCACCCCCAGGGAGGCGAGCTGGTGCGGCCGGACCCGGAGGCGGCGGCCGGCGAAGAGCACCTCGCCGGCATCTGGCCGGATGAACCCGCACAGGACGTTGAGCAGCGTGGTCTTGCCCGCCCCGTTCGGCCCGATGACCCCCATGACGTGGCAGGGCGGGACAGCCAGCGAGACCCCGTTCGAGCGCGGTCAGTCCCCCGAAGCGGACGCTTACGTTCCTGACCTCGAGGACTGAATCCGGATTCATGACTCTTTGCCCTAGTTGCTGACAACGGGATGTTCCGGCATGAACCCTCATTCAAGGCGGGCACCGGGCAGCGGGCAACCCCCCTACAGACTTTGGTGCCGATTCGTAGCTGAACCGCAACACGGGCTGCGGCCGCCGGCGAGACTCAGGGCAGGACGAACCGCTCTACCGCGTTGGCGAAGCCCTCGTCCTCGTTGGACGTGGTGACGCGGCGGGCGGCCGCCTGGACCTCGTGGCTCGCGTTGCCCATGGCGATGCTGAGCCCGGAGTGGGCAAACATGAGTACGTCGTTGGGCTGGTCGCCGATCGTGGCGATCTGCTCGGGAGGGATCTGGTAGGTCCGGGAAAGATACTGGGCTACGCCGCCCTTGTTGGCGCTGGGATTGGTGACGTCGCAGTAATACGGTTGAGACTTAGCGGCTGACACGTGGTCGCCGAAGCGCTCGCGCACCGCGTCCACGCCCTTCTGGACCGCGTCGTAGTCATCGCTCACCCCGGTGATCTTGGCCACTCCGTCCGACACCGAGGCGAAGCCGTCGACCACCGTCGCGTCGAACTTGACCGTCCAGGTCTCCCGGGCCACGTGCGGTGCCTTCGGGTCCCTGATGAACCAGTCCGCGCCCCGGTAGATCCACACGTCAAGGTTGTGGCTGCCCAGCAGCTCGATCACCGTGGGCGTCACGTCGTCGGGGATGACGTGCTGCTCGATCACCGACATGTCGGACCGGACGTACACGCCGCCGTTGAAGGCCGCGATCGGCGTGGTGAGCTGGAGTGGCTCGATGAGCATGGACATGCCGCGGGGCGGGCGGCCGCTGGTGATGGCGAACAGCATCCCGGCCTGCCTCAGCTTCGCGACCGCGGCGATGGCCCGGTCGGTGAGGACCTTATCGTTGGTGACCAGCGTGCCGTCGACGTCGGCGAGGAACAGTCGGATGGGCGGGGCCATGGTGCCTCCAGTTTGGTCCGGCGGTTTCGTCCGGTTCGGTCAGGAGCTACGCCACGAGTGCGTGAAGTCGGTCCGGTCGACTGACTCACCCCGGCCCACGAGCACCGTCGCCACCATCTCCGGCGGGAACAGGCCGTGCCCGACGACCCCGGGCGTCGCCGACAGGCGGGCGGCCAGCGCCGCCGGATCATCGACCGGCCCGTGGTAGTCCGCGATCACGCCGCCGTCGGGGCTGAGCGGCACGTCACGCAGCGAGGCCGGTGCGACCCGGCGCATCGTGGCGTGCAGCGCGAAGGAGAGCAGCTCGAGGGGGATCGGGCTGTGCAGGGCCTGGACCGGCTTGGTCGAGTCGGCGATGACGACGAACCGGTCTGCGGCCGCGGCGACGATCTTCTCCCGGGTGTGCGCGCCGCCGCCGCCCTTCACCAGCCAGCCGTCCGGGGCGATCTGGTCCGCGCCGTCGATGGTGATGTCGAAACGGTCGATGCTCGCGACGTCCTCGATTCGCAGGCCCAGCTCGCGTGCGGCGTGCTCGGTGCGCGGCGACGTGGCGGCGCAGACGATGTTGAGCGACCGGCGGGCCAGGGCGGGGAGCAGGAACGCCACCGTGGTGCCGGTGCCGAGCCCGACGGTCATGCCGTCCTCGACCAGTTCCGCTGCCGCCTCCGCGGCGACCTGCTTCTCCCGCTCGATGCCCTGCGGACCGCCTGGCTGGCCTGCCATCGCGTCCTCAGGTCGCCGCACGGTCGGCCATGACCAGGGACGCGCCGGCCTCGACGCGGCCCGCCGGGATCGTCGTGTCTCCGGCCAGCAGCCTGGCCAGCGGCTCCTTCTTGTCCGCGCCGGTGACCAGCCAGAGGATCTGCCGGGCCCGCGCCAGCGCTGGGTAGGTCAGCGTCATCCGCACCCGTTCCTGGTACGGCTGGGTAAGGGCGACCAGGCGGTCGGTGACCGATAGGACCGGATCGCCCGGGACCAGCGAGGCGGTGTGCCCGTCCGGGCCGAGGCCCAGGTGGACCAGATCGAACTGCTCCGGCAGCAGGGCCGCGTAGCTGGCGGCCGCGGCCGCCAGGTCGCTCTCGTTGACCGGCATGGGCCGCACCTGCGCCGGGGCCGAGCCCAGCGCCTTCGTGAGGTGGGTCAGGTTCCGGTCGGGGTCATCGGGCGGAGCCACGCGCTCGTCCACCTGGTAGATGACGGTCGCGTCCCACGGGACCGTCAGCGAGGCCAGTTCGGCGAACATGGCCCAGGGGGTGTGCCCGCCGCTGACCGCGAAGTGGAAGCTGCCGCTGGCCGCAACCGCGGCGCGGGCGCGCTCGGCCACGAATGCGGCGCCGGCCCGGGCTACGGCATCGGGATCGGCCAGAGTCTGGAGTTCGTGGTGCATGTCGCTCCCGTGGCTTACCGTCGGTGTCTTGCGTGCCATGTGTGTTCGGGTCAGGTACCCCCACTGCTATGGCGCCCGCCAAGTCGGGCGATCCAATCCGGCACGCTACGCCAGCCTAGAGCGCCCGTGATACGGGACCGTAACGGGCCCGGCGCCCACTGCCCGCCCGTGCGCTAGGCCGGAGCGGCCGGCTCGCCCTGGGCAGCCCCGCCGAGGCGCAGCAGGCGCGCCGCGTTGTGCTTGAGGATCTTCGGAACAACCTCAGGCTTGATATCAAGCAGCTCGAAGTCGCTCAGCCAGCGCTCCGGGGTCAGCAGCGGGTAATCGGTGCCGAACAGCACCTTGTCCTGCAGGTAGGAACTGGCCGCGCGGACTAGTTGCGGCGGGAAGTACTTCGGTGACCAGCCTGACAAGTCGATGTACACGTTGGCCTTGTGGGTGGCGATCGAGATCGCCTCGTCCTGCCAGGGAACCGACGGGTGGGCGAGGATCACCGGCATGCCGGGGAAGTCCGCCGCGACGTCGTCGAGCAGCATCGGGTTGGACAACCGCAGCTTGATCCCGCGACCGCCGGGCAGGCCGGCCCCGATCCCCGTCTGCCCGGTGTGGAAGACGGCCGGCAGGCCCGCCTCCTCGATCGTCTCGTACAGCGGGTAGTACTGCCTGTCATCGGGCGGGAAGCCCTGCAGGCTCGGGTGGAACTTGAAACCGCGAACGCCGTGGTCGCTGATCAGCCGCCTGGCTCGCTTCACCGCCTCCTGGCCCGCCCGCGGATCCACCGAGCCGAACGGGATGAGCACATCGGCGTGGGCGGCCGCCCGGTCGGCGATCTCCTCGCTGGACAGCGCCGGGTGGCCGGTCGCGGTCGAGGCGTCGACCGTGAACACCACGGCCGCGAGCTCGCGCTGCCGGTAGTAGTCCGCGATCTGCTCCACGGTCGGGGCCCGCTCGCCGGCCGCCTTGAAGTACCGGGCCGAAGCGGCGAGCAGCTCCTCATCGAGCGACGTGTGCCCGTGCCCGTCCGATTCGACGTGCACGTGGACGTCGATCCCGCGCAGCGCGGATGGGTCCGGGCCAGCCATTGAAACACCATATACGTCAGGTTCGGCCAGGCCATCATGGCGCGACCAGCATTTCGGCGGCCCGCGTTAGTGCGGGGACCCCATTGCCACCGGCGGCCACGCTGTGGCACCGTCTGCGATGTGGAGGCGCGAGGCCAAGGGGCGCAAAGGGTCCAGGTCCGCGAGGGTGACCTGCTGTGGACGCCGGGTCCGGACCGGGTCGAGCGCGCCAACGTGACGGCGTTCGCGCGGTGGCTCGCCGCCGAGCGCGGTCATGAGTTCGGCGACTACCAGGCGCTGTGGCAGTGGTCGGTGACCGACCTGGAGGGCTTCTGGCAGGCGGTCTGGGACTACTGCGGCGTCGAGGCGTCGGCCGCGCCGGCCGCGGTCCTCGGCGCCCGGAGCATGCCCGGCACCGACTGGTTCCCCGGGGCCAGGCTGAATTACGCGCAGCACGTGCTGCGGAGCGAGCAGCCTGGCCAGGACGCCCTCTACTACCAGTCGGAGACCACGCCGCTGACCGGCCTGCCCTGGCCCGAGCTGGCGAACGGCGTGCGCGTCCTGGCCACCCGGCTGCGCGACATGGGCGTGCGCGCAGGCGACCGGGTCGCGTCCTGCATGCCGAACATCCCGCAGACGGTGATCGCGATGCTGGCCACGACCAGCATCGGCGCGATCTGGACCAGCTGCTCCCCCGACTTCGGCTGGCGCGGGGTCAGCGACAGGTTCGGGCAGCTGGCCCCGAAGGTCCTGCTGTGCGTCGACAGCTACCGGTACAACGGCCAGGACTACGACCGCAGCGCCGAGCTGCAGCAGATCATCGCGAGGCTGCCCGGGCTTGAGCACGTGATCCACGTCCCTGGCCCGCTGGGAGTGCCGGTCCCCGGTGTCCCCGGGGCCGACCGGGCCACGGCCTGGGGCGAGCTGATGGATCACCCGCCGGTGCCCGCCGCCGGATTCCGGTTCGAGCAGGTGCCGTTCGGGCACCCGCTGTGGATCTTGTTCTCCTCCGGCACCACCGGGCTCCCCAAGGCGCTGACGCACAGCCATGGCGGCATCCTCATCGAGCAGCTCAAGCACCTGACGTTCCAGAATGACCTGCGCGCGGGCGACCGGATGTTCTTCTACACCACGGCCGGCTGGATGATGTGGAACTTCCTGGTGAGCTCGCTGCTGCTCGGCGTTCGGCCGCTGCTGTACGACGGGCACCCCGGCTACCCGCGCCCGGACGTGCTGTGGGAGATGGCGCAGAACGCGCGCGTGAACTTCTTCGGGGCCAGTCCCTCGTACGTCGACCTGATGTCCAGGGCGGGCCTGGTGCCCGGCGACCAGTACGACCTGTCCGCGCTGTGGGCGATCATGCTGGCGGGCTCGCCCGTGTCGGCGGAGTGCGGCGCCTGGTTCTACCGCAACGTCAAGCGCGACCTGTGGCTGCACGTGGGCAGCGGCGGCACCGACGTCTGCAGCGGGTTCACCGGCGGTGTCCCCACGCTCCCCGTCTACGCCGGCGAGCACCAGGCCCGCAACCTCGGCGTGGCCGCCTACGCCTTCAACGCCCGCGGCCAGCCGGTCACCGGCGAGGTGGGCGAGATGGTGATCACCCAGCCGATGCCGTCGATGCCGGTCCGGCTGTGGAACGACGAGGACGGCCAGCTCTACCGGCGGACGTACTTCGCCGACTTCCCCGGGGTCTGGCGGCAGGGCGACTTCTTCAAGGTCAACGAGCGCGGCGGCTGCTTCGTGCTCGGCCGCAGCGACGCGACGCTGAACCGGCACGGCATCCGGATCGGCACCGCGGAGATCTACGCCGCGCTCGAGTCCGTCGAGGAGGTCGCGGACGCGCTCACCGTCAACCTCGACCTGCCCGGCGGCGGGTTCTTCATGCCGCTATTCGTCACGCTGGAAGGCGGGGCCGTCCTCGACGACGCGCTCCGGGGCAAGATCGCCGACCGGATCCGCCGCCAGTACACCCCGCGGCACGTCCCCGACCGGATCATCCAGGTCGCCGCGATCCCCGTGACGCTGACCGGCAAGAAGATGGAGGTCCCGGTGCGCAAGATCCTGCTGGGCACGCCGCCGGACGAGGCCGCCAACCGCCACGCGATGGCCAACCCCCAGTCCCTGGACGAATTCGCCGAGTACGCGACCAGCCAGCGCGACTATCGCCTGGGCTGACCGGGCGCTGCCGACCGGCGCTAGTCCTGGCCCGGCTTGACGTAGCCGAAGAACCCGCGGCGCTTGATGAGCTCGCTGACCTCGGGGGGGACCATGGCCTCCCACGACTCGTCCTGAGCGGCGATCCGGCGCAGCACGTCGCGGCTGAAGATCGGCAGGTACTCGGGACGGTAGTTGTCCAGGTGCACGAAGCTGCCCCGGTGGTACAGGTAGTCGTACAGCGGCTGGAGCTCGTTCTGGACCTTGATGTTGTCCACCGTCCTGAGCTCGTCATCGGCCGTCGGCCGGTGCGGGTAGACGTAGAGCTTCAGGCCGTTCTTGAACAGCCGGCCGAAGCTCTCCAGGATCCCGCCGGGCAGCTGCGCGTGGTTCTTCTCGTCGAACAGGTCGATCAGGCTCGGCACGCCCATCACGATGCCGATCCGCTCGCTCGTCCGCTCCCCGATGTAGGCGGCCAGCCGGTAGTAGTCGAAGTAGTCGGTGATCAGCACCGTCTCGCCGCAGGCGGCGAGCAGCTCGGCCCGGGCCAGGAAGTCGCGCCGGTCGACGTCCTGCCCTCCGGCGAGCAGGTTCCGCATGGTGATCTCGGTGAGCTGGAGGATCGGCTTGCCGGCCACCGCCGGGTCCTCGGCGAACTTGGCCCTGGCGGTCTCGAGCATGTCGAGGTTCACGTGCGTGGGCGGCCTGAAGCTACCCCGCTCCACCAGGACCGCCTTCTTGCGCAGCACCTCGCTCGGCTGCAGCACCACGCGGTCCGGGCCGAACATCGCCACCCCGCTCAGCCCGATCTGGACGAGCTTGAGCGCCATCAGCCGGTTGTCCACGCCGCGGAACTCGATGCCGCGGAACTGGAGCATGTCGATCTCGATGCGGCCGACGGTCAGCCCGTCCAGCAGGCTCTCGATCAGCCGCTCCGGCTCGTGGTGCTCGAAGAACGCCCCGTACAGCAGGTTCACCCCGATGATCCCGAGCGCCTCCTGCTGCAGCCAGGCCTCGACGTCGAGCATCCGGATGTGCATCACGATCTGCGAGGGCTCGTCGTGCGCCTGGGCCTGGAACTTCACGCCCATCCAGCCGTGGCACTCGTTGCCGCCGCGGAAGCTGCGCGCGACCACGGTGTCGGCGAAGGCGAAGAAGCAGTTCGAGTCGCCGCGTTCGTCGTTGAGCCGCTCGACGTTGAGCTGGAATTCCTTGTCGAGCATGCCCTGCAGCCGCCCCATGGACACGTAGCGGTCCGCCTTGCCGTACTCGGCGTCGCTGACCGCCATGTCGTAGGCGGAGATGGACTTCGCGACGGTGCCCGCGGCGCCCCCGACCCGGAAGAACCAGCGGACGACTTCCTGGCCGGCCCCGATCTCCGCGATCGTCCCGTACCAGCGCGGATCCAGGTTGATCCGGAGCGCCTTCTGGTGCGTGTCGGACTGATGCGTACCCGCGATGAGCTCGGTCATTCCGTCTCCCTGCCTGCTCACCCTGCCCGCTGCCGCCGCGCGCCGCCGCCCGGGCCGGGCCGTCCGGCACTACCATCGGTCGCTGGGATTGTACTTTTTTCGCTGCGCCGGCCGCCAGCCACCGCCCGCGAGGACTGGGCCGCCGGGCGGTTCGCGGATGTCCGCGGCTACGCCGGTGACCCCTTGCCGGCGCCGCCCCTGCCGTCGGTCCCCTCCGCCCCCGCTGACGCGCCCGGGCCCCATCCCACCGGGGTTAGCGCCGCCGGAGCCGCCACATCCACATGCGCAGCCACTGCCGGAACGACATGGGGGCCCGCTTGTGAATGCACGCCCCCTCGCCGCCGGGGATCAGGCAGTCGCCCAGGCAGTCACCCCAGCAGTGTCGGCAATGGTGGACGGCTGGCATGGCGTCACTGCCCAGGGACCGGCTCGTTAACCACCGGGATCATCGGCGCCGGGTTGCTGAACACCTCCTGCTGGGCGGTGAGCAGCCCGGCTTCGGCCGCGGCCAGGCTGATGGCCTGGTTGGAGCGCGGGAAACCGGCGGGCGGCCCGGAGAACCTGAGCGCGGTGCTGAAGTCCCCGCAGGTGCGCCGCCTGAAGGCGCTGATGTTCGGCTCGGCGACGCCAAACCGCCTCTCGATGAGGCGGATGAGCGAGGTGTGGTCAAGCACGTCGGAGCAGACGCGGCCGCCCGCCGACCAGGGCGAGATGACCAGGGCGGGGACCCGGAAGCCGAGCCCGATCGGCTCCCCGCCGACGAACTCGGCGGGCGTGCCGGCCGGCGCGGTCGGCGGCGGCACGTGATCGAACAGCCCGTCGTTCTCGTCGTAGCACAGGATGAACGCGGTGGTGCGCCACGTGTCCGGGTTCGATGCGATGGCGTCGAGCTTACTCGCGATGTACTCCGCGCCCGCGGCCGGGAAGTAGTCCGGGTGCTCGGACTGTGCGGTCGGGGCGACCAGCCAGGAAACCTGCGGCAGCCTGCCCTTGCGCGCGTCCTCCTCGAACCAGCCCGCCGCGCGCGTCTGCATGCCCCGCTGCCGCAGCGGCGACGAGGCGGGCGCGCGGGCGAACTGATGGAACCAGGCCAGCGCGTTGTCGTCGAAGTTGTCCTCCTCCTGGTACACCTGCCAGCTGATGCCGGCCCGCTCCAGCCGCTCCGGGTACGTGGTCCAGGACAGGATGACGTTGTTGTACGCCGGGGTGTTGTCGATGACCGGGCCGCCGCCCGTCCCGCGCGGGTCGATCATCCCTGTCCACATGTACAGCCGGTTCGGGTTGGTCGGGCCGAACACCGAGCAGTGGTAGTTGTCGCAGATGGTAAACGCCTGCGCCAGCGCCCGGTGGAACGGGATGTCGGCCTGGGTGAAGTAGCCCATCGTGTACGGGCCCTTGGCCGCTATCCACTGGTCCATGGCGCCGTTGTGCCAGGCCCGGTGCTGGGTGGGCCAGGAATGGTCGGTGCCTGGCGTGGCCTGCGCGCTCGTGGTCCTGGTGTCGTAGCGGAACGGGGTCAGGTAGCTGAGCCCCGTGAGGACCTGGAATGGCTGGTAGAAGACCGGCTTGCCGTCCGGCAGCCTGATCGCGGCCGGATCGGCGAAGCCCCGGACCCCCGGCATGGTGCCGAAGTAGTGGTCGAAGCTGCGGTTCTCCTGCATCAGGATCACGATGTGCTCGATGTCGGCCAGCGAGCCCGCGGGCGGATCCGTGAGGGTGGCCGCCAGCGCCCTGCGCAGGCTCAGCGGAAGGACCGTGGCGCCTACCGCGACACCGGAAAGGGCCGTGGCCCCGGCCAGCACCCGGCGCCTGCTGAACTCCGCTGAAGGTGCCGGCGGCGCCGGAGTTCCCGCGCCAGACCGCCTGCGGCGCACCGCGAAGAGCCAGGCGAGACCGAGCCTGGCCAGTAGCGCGGCGAGCACGGCAAGGCCCCCGACCAGCAGCAGGGACGGGCCGCCGGTCGGCGCGGACGCGGGCGCGGTGGCCGGGCCGAACTCGGCGATCCTGTTGTCGCCGCTGTCCGCCACCCACACCTGCCCGGTCGCTGCGACCGCTAGGCCCTGCGGGAACTCTAGGTCCTCGCTCGCCTGGGCGGGGTCCGACCGCAGGCCGAACTCGGTATAGAAGTTCCCGTCCGGGCTGAACACCGACACCAAGCCGTAATCCGGCTGCGCGACATAGACCCGTCCGGCCGGGCCGATAGCGATCCCCCCGGTGTCGCCGAGGTCCCCGTAGCCGGCCTGCGTGGTGCCGAACGACGCAACCGGCCGGCCCGCCGCGGAGAACTCGTCCACCGTGTTGCCGGCGGCGTAGCTGGGGCTGGATACCCAGATGTCGCCGGAGGCGCCGAGCGCGACGCCCGCCGGCGTCGCGACGGAAATCGAGGCGAGATAGCGCCCTGCAGCGGAGAACTCCTCCACCCGGCTGTTGCCCTGGTCCGCGACCCAGACGTCGCCCCGGGGCGAGACCGCCAGCGCGACCGGCTGGTCCAGCTGGCCGGGGCGGCTCCCCGCCGAGCCGAACGCGGCCAGCACGTGTCCGGCGGGCGAGAACTCGACCACCCGGTCATGGCCGGTGTCCGCCACCCAGACGTGGCCTGCCGCGTCGGCGGCGATGCCCTCGGGCTGGTCCAGCCCGCCGCCGAAGCTGGTAACCAGGCGACCGGACGCGGTGAACTCAGCGATCCGGTCATGCCCGGTGTCGGCAACCCAGACATCGCCGTCAGGGGCCAGGGCGACGCCGTAAGGACTGGCCAGCGCCTGCTGCCCGAACGCCTGCCTGAAGCCCGGCGCGCGCGCCAGCGGGCTGGACCCAGAAACCCCAGTGGCCCCCGTGGACGCGCTGGCCCCCGGCGCAACAGCAGCCAGCGCAGTGACGAGGAAGGCGGCGAGCATGCCGCGTCCCGCGAGGCAGGCCACTCGCGGGCTTGGGCCGAACCGCCGGTACGGGAGAGCCATCGGTCAGGAAGCCTGCCCGTCGCGGAAGGCCCTTTTCACCCGCGGCAGGTGCCTGACTTGCCGCTTGGTGATGTTGAGCAGGATCCCGGCATCGACTCTGCTCACCGCGCTGACCGGGATGGTCACGTGCTTGCGGCCCAGCACGCCTTTTTCCTCGAGGAGCAAGTGGATAAGGCGGTGGCTGTCCTCATCCATGGCAACCGCCGGATGTGCCCGAGCTGGCCGGCCCCATCGGCACCTCACGCGGGTCCCCATCGTGACCAGCGTCTGCCCCGCCATCGCCGCCCTCCCTCATTTGGTGCTTTGCTGTCAGCATGGGAAGCGCCAGATACGCTCTGCTTTCGTGGCAGTAGATCAGGGGGTTTCCCGTTTGCCTTCTCTTTACCGCAAGGTCGCCGAAGACATCAAGGGGGCCATCGCGGCCGGGACGTACCCCGCGGGTACGCGGCTGCCTTCGGAGAGCGAGCTGGCCGAGCGCTACTCGGTGTCACGGGGGACCATCCGGCAGGCATTCGCGGCGCTGCGCGCCGACGGGGTGATCGCGTCCCGGCGCGGCGCGCGCCGCGTGGTCATCGGCGGGCCGAGAGTGCAGAGCTTCGGTGAGCTGCTGTCATTTTCCCGCTGGGCCAGGGCCCTGGGTGAGGTGCCTACGGGAAAGGTCGCCAGCCTGGAGCGCCGGCCGGCCAAGCCGCTGGAAGCCGAGCGTCTTGCCCTCTCGCCGGGTGCCCCCATCTATTACCTCGTCAGGGTGCGGCTGCTGTCCGGGCGCCCGGTGATGATCGAGCGCGGCGCCTACCCGGACCGGGTTGGCGTGCTGGTAGCAGGCATGAACCTGGAGCTTGAATCGATCACCGAGCGCCTGGAGGAGCTGGGGGTCGTGTTCGCGGATGCGGAGCACGTCATCGACGCGGTGCCCGCGTCCGCGGAGGACGCAAGACTGCTCGGCGTCCGGCCGCGGATCCCGATGCTGCGCGAGCGGCGCCTCACCACGGACCTGGCCGGGGTTCCCGTCGAGTGGTCAGACGACCGCTACCTGGGCAGCGCGGTTGCGTTCAGCGTGCACAACTCCGTCGCGGTCAACGCGCTGTCCCGCACATCTGTCCCGTCACGACCGGACCAGGGCGCCCAGTAGCTCCGCGAAGTGCGAGAAGGACGGCGGCGTGACCGCGGGATCCTTCGCTTCGTCGTCCCAGCGGCGTACCGCGACCGCGCGCTGCGCCTGCGACAGGGCCTCGAAGGCGGCGGCCTCCTCGGCCGTCATCGGGCCGCCCTGCCGCGACAGCGTGCGCACCGACTCGGCCGACAGCAACCCGAAGTAGCCGGGCTCGACGGCGCACAGGTACCGTTTCGCCGCCACGTGCAGCCGCACCGGTTCGGTCACCGCCTCGCCGAACCACTGGCTCAGCCACCGCGCGCCCGCCTCACCGTGCCTGGCGTCGGTTTCCTGGCGCAGGTGGCCGATGTCGTGCAGCAGCGCCGCGGCCACCAGCGGCCGGTCCGCGCCGGCCGCCTCGGCCAGCGCCCCAGCCTGCCGCATATGCGCGCCGATGGTCACCGGCTCGCCCAAGTAGGCCTGCGCTCCAGGCCCGGCGAACAGCTCCCTGATGATCTCGACCGCGGTCATCATGCCTCCCGTTGTCCGTTGTCTCCCGGGCGGCTGAGTACCGCCAGGGTGCTGGCCAGGCCGTCCAGGTCTGCGTAACAGCCCTGCAGGTGACGGCCGCCCGACGCGTCGGCGGGCAGGCTGAAGGCCGTGCGCGCGTGCAGGATCCGCGTGTTGTCGAAGATCAGGCAGTCGCCCGGCGCCAGCCGCAGGTTGAGCTGCCGCTCCGGCTGCGCGAGCAGCCCGGCCCACCGCCGGTAGGCCGCGTAGAACGCGGTGACGTCGGCGTACGGCAGCCGCAGCGGCTGCGCAGACCGGTTGTTGAACCGGACCCCGCGGACCCGCCCGCGCGGGCTGAGCTGGATGAGCGGCTGGCTGGCCCGTAGCTCCGCGCCGTTATCGCGGTAGCCGAACGGAACGGCGGTTCCCGTGATCACGTCGAACGCTGCCCGGTCCGCGGCGCGAAGCGCAGCGGCGGCCGCGAACCCGTCCACCAGGCCGGTATCGCCACCGTCGCCCGCTGCGCGCAGGCAGTGCAGCAGCTGGACGGTCGGCACCGGGTCGCGGTACGGGTTGTCGGTGTGTGGCAGGATCTCCCTGCTGGTGTACGCGAGGTTGCCAGGCGCGGGCTCGACCCGGACGTCAAACAGCGCGCCGTAGTTGGTCTCCCGCACGTACCCGAAGCTCGCGACGACCTGGAGCACCGTGCCAGGCTCGGCGGGGACGTCGTGCAGCAGCACGAAACCCAGGCGCATGACCGCGGCCAGGCTGCGGATCCGTTCCGCGGGCTCGGCCAGGTACCTCGGCCAGCTCGCCTCGGGCCGCGCGGCCCCGCGGTCCAGGTCCGCGGCCAGCCACAGCTCCTTGTCGTCCTCGGCGCGCCCGTCGCCGTCCCCGTAGCGGTCAAGCGCGTGCTCGGCCAGCCACGCGCGCGAGAAAACGGACCTGTGCTGATCTGGCGCGTACCTGACCACGACCGACTCGCCTGCCTGCACCGCTGAGTCCACCACCAGCTCGTCGTCTATATCGGTGATGTCCAGAAATTTCTGCCCGCTATGCGGGTCCCTGCACTCGGCGCACGGGCAGTTGTCCCGCAGCCAGACGGCCGGGAACCGCAGCCGTCGTCCGTCGACGGCCAGATCCAGGTCCCCTGATCCTCGCAATTCACCGCTCACCCTCGGTAAAAGTTGTATATACAAGTTTAAAGTTGACTATATTAGTGAGGGTGAGGCTCACGCAACGAATCGTGGTGGTCGGCGGGGGCGTCCTCGGCACCATGCACGCGGTGATGGCCCGGCGGCGCGGTTACGAGGTCGTGCATCTTGAGCGTGAGGCCGAAGCCCGCGGAGCGAGCGTCAGGAACTTCGGCCTGGTCTGGGTCAGCGGCCGGAGGGCCGGCCCGGAGCTCAGCCTCGCGCTGCGCGCCCGCGAGCTCTGGGAAGAACTGGCCGGCCAGGTACCCGACATCGGGTTCCGGGCCGCCGGCTCGCTCACCCTGGCGGTCGCGGACGCCGAGCTCGCCCTGCTCAAGGAGGCCGCCGCCCTGCCCGACGCGGACCGCCGGGAATTCGAGCTGCTCGATCCGGCAGGCGTGCGGGCCGCCAACCCGGCGCTGCGCGGTGAGCTGGCGGGCGGCCTGCTGTGCCGGGCCGACGCGATCGTCGAGCCGCGGCAGGTGCTGCCCGCCCTGCGCGGCTTCCTGACCGCGACCGCGGAAGGCGCCAGCGCGTACCAGTGGCTGCCCGGGCGGGAGGTCGTCGAGATCGCGCCGAACGCGGTGCGTGATCACACCGGCGCCTGGCACCAGTGCGATCTGGTCGTCCTGTGCACCGGCGCCGCGTTTACCGGGGTAGTGGGCCGGTACCACCGGTACCTGGCGCGCGACGGGGTGCGCCGGGTGCGGCTGCAGATGATGCAGACCGCTCCGCTGGCCGAGCGGCTCAGCACCGCGGTCGCCGACGGCGACACCATGCGCTACTACCCGGCCTACGACCTGCCGGGACGCACCCAGCTGCCGCCCCAGCCCCCGGTGGCCGAGCGGACCCGCGCCCAGCTGCTGCTAGTCCAGCGGGCAGATGGCGGGCTCACCATCGGCGACACGCACGAGTACGCCGAGCCGTTCGCGTTCGACGTGGACGAGGACGCCTACGACCACCTGCGCGCCCGGGCCGAGGCGCTGCTCGGCGCGCAGATCCCGCGGGTCCAGCGTCGCTGGGCCGGCGTTTACAGCGAGGTCGGTCCCGAGGTAGCCGGTCATGCGCTGTACCACCGATCCGAGGTCGAGCCCGGCGTGGTCCTGGTCACCGGGCCAGGCGGGCGGGGCATGACCTGTTCACCGGCCATCGCAGAGGAGACATTCCGATGACCCGTATCACGGTCGCCTGCCTGGACATGGCCGGCACGACGGTGCGCGACGACGGCACGGTGATGGAGGCGTTCACCGCGGCCATCACGGAGCAGAACCTGTCCGCCGACGCCTACGACCAGGCCATGACGGCGGTCCGGTCGAGCATGGGCCAGTCCAAGATCGAGGTCTTCCGGCGGATCCTCGGCGACGAGACGGCCGCGCGGAAGGCCAACGACGCGTTCGAGGACCACTACGCGGCCGCGGTGCGGAACGGCGCGATCGCGCCGGTGCCGGGCGCCGAGGACACGCTCATGCGGCTGCGCGACGCGGGCATCCGGGTCTGCCTGGCCACCGGCTTCTCCCCCTCGACCAGGGACGCGATCATCGACGAGCTCGCCTGGGGCGGCCTCATCGACCTGGCCCTGTCCCCCGCCGACGCCGGGCGCGGGCGCCCGTGGCCCGACCTGCCGCTGACCGCGCTGCTGAAGCTGCGCGGCGGTGCCGTCAGCGAGCTCGCGGTGGCCGGCGACACCACCAGCGACATCGAGTCCGGGCTGCGCGCCGGGGCCGCGATCGTGGCGGGCGTGCTGACCGGCGCCGACTCCCGCGCCGACCTGGAGCGGGCGGGCGCACCGCTCATCCTCGACTCGATCGCCGGCATCCTCCCCCATGTCATCGGGTGACGGGCCGCGTTCACTCTTCGCGACGCCAGGCCTCTGGCCGAAGGCCCAGGTAGATGGTTAGGATGTGCGCTCGACACAGTACCTCTGCTCCCGCCGAGGGAGCAGAGCGCCATAAGCGCGGGTAAGGCCATGACGAGTCAGCAGGGCGGAACGCAGCGGCCGCCGGGAATCCGCGACGTCGCCCGGCTGGCCAGCGTATCGGTGGCCACGGTGAGCCTCGCGCTGAACAGCCAGCCAGGCGTGGCGGAGCATACCCGCCACCGGATCCTGGCTGCCGCGGCGGAACTCGACTACCGCGCCAACCCGCAGGCCCAGGCGCTGCGCCGGGGGCGGACCACCAGCTACGGCCTGGTGATCCGCAACTTCGGCAATCCGTTCTTCCTCGAGGTGCTTGGGGGCGCCGAGCAGGCTGCTCGCCAGGCCGGGGCCACCCTGCTGCTCCTCGACTCGCACTACTCGGCGGAGCGCGAGCGCATGCTGGTGCTGGAAATGGCCGCGCAGCGCCTCGCCGGGCTGGCCATCGCCCCCGTCGGGAGGGGGGAGTCGGTGCGGCTCTGGCAGGAATTGCGCCCCGGCACCCCGGTGGTGGCCCTGAACGCGTCTGTGGAGGGCCTCACCGGCGTCTCTCGCGTGTACCCGGACAACGCGACCGGGGTCGGACTGGCGATGCGCCGACTCGCCGAACTCGGTCACTCGCGCGTCGCCTTTCTGTCCGCGCCGCACGGCCTGGTGGCAGACCCGGACCGGCTCAGGCACTTCCGGCGCCTCGCCCGCGAGCTAGGTATCCAGCCGGACGTAATGCGCTCGCCTCTCACGATCACGGACGTGCGCAAGGCGGCAGGCACCCTCCTGGCCCGCCGGGATCCCCCTACCGCGATCATCACCAACTCCGATTACACGGCGCTCGGGATCTACCAGACCGCGCGTGACCTGTCCCTGCGGATCGGACCGGATGTATCGGTCATCGGTCACGACGACCTGCCTACTTCCGAGCTACTGGATCCGCCGCTGGCGACCATCTGCCTGGACGGCCGGGAGATGGGCCAGGCGCTGATGGCGAGATTGGTCGAAGGGGATACGCCCAGCGACTACGTCGCCCCCGTGCAACTGATCGAGCGCGCCTCCCTCCAGACCCCGGAAATCCCTGCTCAGAAAGTGCCTGCGCCGCTGCGTGCAGCAACTCGGTAACGTTCCTTGACACCTAAAGCCGCACGTGTGAGCATGGCGACGCTAAACGTTTTAGACGCGTTTACCTGCACTCTTAGTGGGGGCGAGGGGGGTCGCTAGACCACCTCGGCGCCGCCCGGAGGCTCCGGGCGGCCGCGATCCGCTTCGGGACGGGGAAGCTTTCAGGAGGCACTGGTGAGATCGCCATATAGATACGCACTGGCCGCGTTCACGGCCACCGCGCTGCTCGTGAGCGGCTGTTCGTCGAGTTCCTCTTCGAGTTCGAGCAGCTCGGTCAACTGGTCCACGGCCACTACCGCCTCGGCTGGAGGCGGCATGAGCGCGCTGATCAAGGCGGCCAAGGCCGAGGGCACGCTCAACGTCATCGCCCTGCCGCCGACGTGGGCGAACTACGGCACGATCATCGCGGACTTCGAGAAGACCTACGGGATCAAGATCAATTCCGCCCTGCCCGATGGCTCCAGCCAGCAGGAGGTCAACGCGATCAAGGCGGAGAACGGCTCGCCCAAGGCGCCCGACGTGGTGGACGTCGGCCTGGCTGTCGCCGTAGCCAACACGACCCTGTTCGCGCCGTATGAGGTCAGCACCTGGTCCGACATCCCGTCCGCGCAGAAGGACCCGACCGGTCTGTGGTATGAGGACTACGGCGGCTACATGGCGGTCGGCTACTCGAGCAAGTTCGGCACGATCACCTCGCTGAACCAACTGCTCGGCCCCAAGTTCAAGAACGCGGTCGCGCTGAACGGCAACCCGACCTCGGCCAACGCGGCCCTGAACGGCGTCATGATGGCGAGCCTGGCCGAGGGCGGATCGGTCGGCAACATCGGCCCCGGCGTGAGCTTCTTCGCCAAGCTCAAGGCGGCGGGCAACTTCTCCCCCGTCGAGGCAACCGGCGCCTCGATCAAGTCGGGCACGACCCCGGTTGTGTTCGACTGGGACTACCTCAACCTGCCGAGTTACGTCGGCGTGTCGAACTGGAAGGTGTTCATCCCGTCCAACGCCGTCCTCGGCGGGTTCTACGCGCAGGCCATCAACAAGAACGCGCCGCACCCGGCGGCCGCGCGGCTGTGGGAGGAGTTCCTGTACTCGCAGGCCGCGGCCGGCGGGCAGAACCTGTGGCTCGAGGGCGGCGCCCGGCCGGTGGAGCAGGCGGCCATGACCTCCAACGGCAGCATCAACAGCACGGCGGCCTCGGCGCTGCCGACCGTGACCGGCTCGCCGGTATTCCTCACTGAGGCCCAGAGCACCGCCGCCGCCCAGTACCTGGCGGCGAACTGGGCGAAGGCCGTGAGCTAGCGAGGGCACGTGGCCGTTGCTAGCACAACACGGACCGGCGTCCGGCCCTCGTGGGCCGGACGCCGGCCGTCGGTTCCCGCCTGGGTCGGCACCGTCCCGTTCTTCGGCTACGTCGGGGTCTTCCTCCTGCTGCCGACCGGGATCGTGGTGTGGGACGCGTTCAAGAACCCGACGGGCAAGTTCACCCTGTCCGGCCTCACCGCGCTCGGCAACGCGCAGGTGCGCGGATTCTTCATCGGCTCGTTCAAGCTGTCGCTGATCTCGGCGCTGGTCGGGGCCGTGGGCGGCGCGATCCTGGCCTACGCCATAGCGTCGGGGAACCCCGATGGCGTGATCCGCAGGCTCTACCTGTCCGGCTCGGGCGTCCTCGCCCAGTTCGGCGGGGTCACGCTGGCGTTCGCCTTCCTGGTGCTCATCGGCCCGGCCGGCCTGCTGTTCCACGCCAGCTGGTACTACAGCTTCCCGTGGGGCATCACGGTGATCTACGCGTACTTCCAGATCCCGCTGATGGTGCTGGTCTTCCTGCCCGCGATCGACGGGCTGAGGGTCCAGTGGCGTGAGGCGTCGGAGAGCCTGGGTTCGTCCGCCTGGCAATACTGGCGGTACGTCGGCGGCCCGCTGCTGCTTCCAGCCTTCCTCGGCGCGCTGCTGCTGCTGTTCGCCAACGCCCTCTCGGCCTTCGCCACTCTCCAGGCCTGGGAGGACGCGATCCCCTATACGGTCCCGCAACAGATCTACACCTCGATGTCCAGCGAGGTGGGCCTGGCCAACATCAACTACGCCGATGCCCTGGCGCTCGGCATGGTGGTCCTGGTGGCCATCGTCATGACGGGATACGCGTTGCTGCAGCGGCGGGCGGCGCGATGGCTGCGATAACCTCGGTCGGCGAGACGCCCCTGGCGCCGCCGGTAAAGCGCCAGGCCGGCATGCAGGCCCGTCGCCGCAGGCGGCTGAACCTGTTCCGTTACGTGGTTTTCACCGTGTTCGGGCTGTTCTTCCTGCTGCCGATGTGGGGGCTTGCCCGGTGGTCGCTGGAGGGGGCCAGGCTCGGCAGCTGGTCATTCACGGCCTGGCGGCAGATCGCCTCCTACACCTCGAACGAGGGGATTCCCCCGCTGATCAGCGCGGTCGAGATCACCCTCGAGCTGGCCGTCATCACCAGCGCGGTCATGCTGGTGCTGGTGGTGCCGACCATGATCTGGATCCGGCTGCGGGTGCGGTGGCTGGCGCGCGCCATGGAGTTCCTCTGCCTGCTGCCGCTGACGATCCCCGCGATCGTGCTCGTGGTCGGGCTCGGCCCGATCTACAACAAGATCGCGCACCTCAGCCTGTCGGCGCTGATGCTGTTCTGGGTCTACGTGATCCTGGCCCTGCCGTACGCCTACCGGGCGCTGGCCGCCGGCCTGAACTCACTCGACGCCACCACTTTGTCTGAGGCCGCGCGCAGCCTCGGAGCGAGCTGGTTCAGCGTGATCGTCCGGGTGATCGTGCCGAACATGTGGAACGCGATCCTGAACGCACTGATACTGACCTGTGCCCTGGTGCTCGGCGAGTTCACCATCGCGTTCTTCCTCCTTTACGTCAACCTGCAGGTCGAGCTGTATTCCATCAGCAGGAACACGCCGAACGCCGGGGTGATCTTCTCCACGTCGTTCGCCGCGCTGCTGTTCGCCTTCGTCCTGCTGTTGATCCTTTCCTTTGCCGGCCGCCTGCGCCGCGGCATCCGGGGATGAGGTACCGCCCGTGACTTCACCGATGACCAGAACCGGGAACGGCGCGGCCAGGACCGCCGTCGAAGTGCGGATGGAGGGCCTGAGCCGACGCTACGGCCCCGTGGTCGCGCTCGACCACCTTGACCTGACCGTGCAGTCCGGCGAGCTGGTCGCGCTGCTCGGCCCCTCGGGCTGCGGCAAGACCACCACGCTGCGCCTGGTCGCCGGGCTGGAGGACACCGACACCGGCCACATCATCGTCGGCGGCAAGGACATCACCCGGCTGCCGGCCAGCAAGCGTGACATGGGCATGGTGTTTCAGGCCTACTCGCTGTTCCCGCATATGACCGTGCGGCAGAACGTGGCCTTCGGGCTGCGGCTGCGCCGGATCGCCGCCGCCCAGCGAGACAAGCGCGCGCTGGAGATGCTGGAGCTGGTCGGGCTGTCCACGCAGGCGGACAGGTATCCGAACCAGATCTCCGGCGGTCAGCAGCAGCGTGTCGCGCTGGCCCGCGCGCTGGCCATCGAGCCGCAGGTGCTGCTCCTCGACGAGCCGCTCTCGGCGCTCGACGCCAAGGTGCGGGCGCAGCTGCGCGACCAGATCCGCCGGATCCAGCTCGAGGTGGGCATCACCACGTTGTTCGTCACCCATGACCAGGAGGAGGCGCTGGCCATCGCGGACCGGGTCGGGGTCATGAAGGAGGGCCGCATCGAGCAGCTCGCGCCGCCCACTGAGGTCTACTCGCGCCCGGCGACGTCGTTCGTGGCGGAGTTCGTCGGCCTCACCAACCGGCTGTCCGGCGAGGTCTCGGGCGGGCAGGTCACCGTCCGCGGCTGCACCCTGCCGCTCATGGAATCCGGCGTGCCCGACGGCCAGGTGGTGGCGCTCGTGCGGCCGGAGGCGGTGACGCTGGCCTCGCACACCTCGGCGGAGTCTGGCCCGCTGGTCGGGACCGTGATCGCCGTTACCTTCCTCGGCGCGACCAGCCGCGTCACGGTCGACCTTGGCGACACCACGATCATGGCCCAGCTGCAGACCTCGGATGCGACCGCGCTGCCGGCAGGCAGCCAGGTCGCGCTCACGATTCGTCCCGACCCCGTGCTCGTGTCCAGCAGCTCATCTGACGGTGCGGTGGCCGAGGAAGAAGAGTGAGCGGCGCGCATCCACCGCTGACCACGCATCGCCGGCTCCATCTCGGCGCGGTCATCCGCACCGGATCCTCGGACTCCTACCGGGCCGTCGAAATCTGCCCTGGTGAGCCGCATTCGATCCGCGACGACTTCGGGGCAGCCGGACCGGATGCCACGCCAGGTCGCGGCCGCGCGCTGCTCTGCCTGGTTCACATCACCGATCTACAGCTCGCTGACGTTCAATCGCCCACGCGGTTCGAGTTCCTCAACGCGTATTTCGCCGACCCTAGGTACGCCGCGATCGTACCCGTGCAACGCCCCCAGGAGGCGGTCACGGTGCACGCGGTCGACTCCACCCTGCGCACGCTCAATACGGTGCGCGGCCCGGCTACCGGTCGGCCGTTGCAGCTGGCCGTGACCACGGGCGATGCGATCGACAATGCACAGTGGAACGAGCTACAGGCGTTCCTGGCGCTGTTCGAGGGCGGACCGGTGAGTCTGGATTCCGGCGGGCCGGATTACGAGGGCGTGCAGTCGCCGGACTGGCCGGGCGATATCTACTGGAGGCCCGATGGACCTGGTCCTGACGGCCTGGACCTGTTCCGGCGCGAATTCGGCTACCCGCATCATCCGGGGCTGCTCCGGTACGCGCTGCGCGAGTTCCACGCTACCGGCCTGGGCGTCCCCTGGCTGGCCTGCTTCGGCAATCACGAGGCACTGAACCAGGGCGTAGGCACCCAGACCCCGGGCCTGGCCGCCGCGCTCACCGGGAGCTGGAAGCCGACCGGGCTACCGGACAACTTCGACCACGACACAGCGCTCGAGCTCTTCGCCGAGCACCCCGAGGCGTTCATGGCCGGCCCGTCCAGGCAGGTCACGCCGGATCCGTTCCGCAAGCCGGTCAGCAGGCGGGACTTTGTCGACGCTCACCTCCGTACTGGCTCGCGGCCGTTCGGGCACGGTTTCACCGAGCGTAACCGGCTGGACGGTACCGCGTACTACGTCTACGACACTCCGGTAGCACGGTTCATCACCCTCGACACCAACTGCCTCGCCGGCGGCGCGGCCGGCTGCCTCGACCGGGAGCAGGCCCGGTGGCTGGAAGCCCGGCTCGGCGAGGTGCACTCTGCCTACCGCGGACCCGACGGAAGCGATATCCGGACCGGCCGCGACGACCGGCTCGTGATCCTGCTCTCGCACCACGGGACCGGCACCCTGAACAACACCTGCCTTGCTCACGCGGATCCGGGCGGCGAGCCGATGCTGGGTGCCGCCGATCTCCTCGCCCTGCTGCATCGATTCCCCAACGTCGTCCTGTGGCTGAATGGTCATACGCACACCAACACGGTTCACCCACGCCGCAACCCCGCCGACCCGTCGCGCGGGTTCTGGGAGGTCACCACCTGCGCCGTGGTGGACTGGCCGTGCCAGACCCGGGTGGTCGAAATCCTTGATCACGGTGAGTACCTGTCCATCGTGACCACGATGGTCGACCACGACACCCCGGTCGCGCCCGCGTCGCTGGAGACGGTGGACGACCTGGCCGCGCTGCATCGTGAACTCGCCGCCAACGTCCCCTGGCCCGTCTCGGCCCTGGCGGGCACCGCCGGCGACAGGAACGTCGAATTGCGCGTCGTCCCGCCCTTCCCGCTCAAGACCCTGTCCGGCGGGTAGACCCTACGGGCCTGGGCGCTATGAGTACCGGGTCCGCGGGCAGGCTCACCGCGACCGACGTGCCCGGGGCCAGGGCGGCAGCCTGCGAACTCGGCTTGTCGATCTGCACCGTGACGTCGCCGGACAGCAGGACGCCAATCCGGGTTACCGAGCCGAGGAAGGTCCTGGTGGTCACGATCCCGTTTCCGTTCTGCACCACCTGCATCGTCAGCCCTTCCGGCCGCACGAGCACGTCGACAGAAGCATGTTCCCCGAGGGCGTCGTCCCCGCTGTCCCGCTGGACTGGCACCCGGCCGCCGAGCACGGCGACCATCCCGTCACCGGTGAGCTCACCGGGAATCCGGTTCATGACGCCGACGAACTCGGCTACGAACGCAGTGGCCGGGCGCTCGTAGAGTTCATCAGGCGACGCGATCTGCTCAAGTTTGCCGTGCCTCATGACCCCCACCCGGTCGGCCATCGAGAGCGCTTCCTCCTGATCGTGGGTAACGAACAGGGTGGTGGTACCGAGCCGCTGCTGCAGCGTGCGGATCTGCTCGCGCAACTGCAGGCGCACCTTGGCGTCTAGCGCGGACAGCGGCTCGTCAAGCAGCAGGACCCGGGGCTCGATGGCCAGCGCGCGGGCCAACGCCACACGCTGCTGCTGCCCGCCGGACAACTGGTGCGGGTACTGCCTGGCCTGCGGGGCTAGGCCGACCATATCCAGCAGCTCGCCTGCGCGCCTGCGCCTGTCTCCGGCGTTCAACTTGCGCATGCGCAGCCCGAATCCCACGTTGTCGAGTGCGTTCATGTTCGGGAACAGGCTGTAGCTCTGGAACACCATCCCCATGTCGCGCCGCGCGGCGGGCACGCCCGAGATGTCCTTGCCGTCGACCAGGACGGTCCCGGTGTCCGCGGTGTCGAAGCCGGCCACGATGCGCAGGGCGGTGGTCTTGCCGCAGCCCGAGGGGCCGAGCAGCGCGACGAGTTCCCCGGGGGCGATCTCGATCGACAGCCCGTCCAGCGCCTTGGTGGCCCCGAACGCGCGGCTCAGGTTCTGCAGCAGCACGCTCGTCCCGTGGGCCCCGGATCTGGACGTCTCCCGGATGCTGTCGGCCGCGGCGGTGTCACCGGCGGTGTTGGCGGTCATCAGTTACCCCGCGTTTCTTGGCGTGCAACGGCAAACAACGTGACCTGGCCGCCGCCGGTCTTCCGCGACTGCCGGGTTCCGATCACGGCGATGAGCATCAGGAAGAGCCAGGTGACGAACAGCGCGAGCAGCGAGGCCGCGACCGAGACCTGGCCGCTGGTCTGGCTGTTGACGTAGATCCAGACCGGGAAGGTCTGGTACAGGTCCAGGCTGGCCATCGTGTACTCGCCGAGCACCAGAGCCACGGTCAGCACGACGGCCGACAGCATCGCGGTGCGCAGGTTCGGCAGGAGTACCCGCCACAGCGTCGTGATCCAGCCCCCGCCGAGCGAGTTGGACGCCTCGACGATCGTCTTCAGGTCCAGCGCGCGCAGCCCGGCGTCGAGGGAGCGGTAGGCGAATGGCATGGCCAGTATCACGTACTCCAGCGCGAGCAGCAGGTCCGAGCTCTTGAGGAAGCCGGGCGCGATAGCGAGCACGCCCACGATCAGCACTACCGGCGGGATGACGATCGGCAAGATCGTGATCCCCTCGAGGAGCCGCCGGACCTTCGGCAGCCGCAGGTGGACGTAGACGGCCGTCGGCAGCATGAGCGCGATCGTGATCAGGGTGGTGATGATCGCGAGCTTGACCGACAGCCACAGCGACGACGCGAAGCCGGCGAAGCCGATCACCGAACCGAAGGCGCTGATCCCGGCGAACCGCAGCGCGGACCACAGCGGGATGAGGAAGTACGCGGCGGCGAGGAGGAGGACCACCCAGCGCAGTGCTAGCCCCGGGGGGACGACCCCCCGGGATCCCCCCGATCTCGGTGGGACTGCCCGTCCCCCCGAACCCCCCTGGCCCCCCAGACCCCCTCGGCGAGCTATCGCAGCCATTTAGCGGCCCTCCGCTGGAGCGCGACGTAGATGACCATCGCGATCGCGATGATGACGACCATCCCCAGGCCGAGCGCCTTGCCGACGTTCTCCTGGCCGGCGATGACGTTCCCGTTCAGGAACGACCCGATCTGGATGGAGGTCAGGGGGATGGCCCCGTTGGTCAGGGCTTCGGCGGTCGCGTAGGCGGACAACCCGCTGCCGAACAGGAGCAGCAGGCAGCCGAGGAACGAGGGCAGCAGCACCGGGCCGCCTACGTAGCGCCAGTACTGCCAGCTGCCCGCGCCCACGTTCTCCGCGGCCTCACGCCACGCCGGGCGCAGCCCCTCCAGGGCCGGCAGGATGATCAGCACCATCAGCGGGATCTGGAAGTACATGTAGACCACCACGACGCCGGCGAGCGTGTACAGGCTGAAGCCGTGGTTGTACGGGTTGAACCCGAGGTCGGTGAGCCACTGGGTGGCGAGCCCGCCGGAGCCGAGGGTGGCGATGAACAAGAAGGCCAGCGGCACGCCGCCGAAGTTGGCGAACACGCCGGAGGCGGTGATCGTCACCTGGCGCAGCAGGTTCCCGTGCTTGGCGGTGAAGATCGCGTACGCGATCACCAGCCCGAAGATCCCCGGCAGGATGGAGGCGAGCACGGACAAGATGATGCTCTGCCAGAACCCGTGCAGGTAGATGCCGTGGGTGGCGGTGTTGACGTTGCTCAGCGTGAAGCCGCCGCTGTTGTTCTGGAAGGCCCCGACCGTGACCGCGACCATCGGCAACAGCAAGCCGAGCGTCACGTAGGCCCCGAACGGCACGACCCCGGCCACCCGGCGCAGCCAGCGCAGGACACCCAGCGCGGTTAGCCTCGCGGGCGGCCCGGATGCGGCCGGGCCTGAGCCGAGGGCCCCGGGATCCTCGAGGGATCCCGGGGCCGCTACAGTCTGGTCCACTTGCTAACCGATCACGCTGGACCATTGCTGCGCGACGACGTTCTCCGCCGCCGCCGCTTGCGCCTGGGTGGGGAAGGTGACCGTGCCGGCCGGAGCGGGCGGCAGGGCCTTCAGGGCCGCCTGATTGACCGTACCGTCGGACACGAGGGTCGACAGCTCGATCGGCCGGGCCTCTCCCTCGAGCCAGAGGTTCTGGCCGGTGGCGGAGTACAGGTACTCCTCCCAGAGCCTGGCCGCGGCCGGGTCCGGGGCGTACTTGCTGATGGCCTGGTCGTAGTAGGAGGCGTACACGCCGTCCGTCGGGATCACGATCTTGAGGGTCTTGACGCTGGTTCCGATCTCGGACGCCAGTAGGTAGTCCCACCAGATGATGATCGGCGTCTGGCCGCTCTCCATGGTCGCCGCGCTGGCCGTGACCGGCACGAAGTTGCCCTCGGAGTGCAGCTGCTTGAAGAAGGCGATGCCGGGCGCGATGTTGTTGAGCGAGCCGCCGTTGGCCAGCGCCGCCGCGTACACGGCCGAGAACGCCGCGTTCGCCTGGGTCGGGTTGCCGTTGATGGCGATCTCGTTCTTGTAGATCGGGTTGAGCAGGGACTTGAAGGTGGTCGGCGGGGTCTTGACCGTCGCCGAGTTGTAGCCGATCGCGACGTACCCGCCGTAGTCGGCGTACCAGGTGGCGTCGGACGCCTTGGCGTCGGACGGGATGTTGCTGTAGGTCGCTACCTGGTAGGGGGCCAGGATGCCTTCCTGGTCGCCCTTGACCGCGAACGCGGTGCCCACGTCAAGGACGTCGGGAGCGCGGCTCTGGCCCTTGAGCTGGTTGACGGCGTTGAGCTCGTCCTGGCTGGACCCGTCCGGGTTCGCGTCGGTGATGTGGATGTGGTACTTGGCGGAGAAGTCCGAAATGATCGCGCCGTAGTTGGCCCAGTTGGACGGCAGCGTGATGACGTTGAGCTGGCCTTCCTTCTCGGCCGCCGCGACCAGGGCGCTCATGCCACCGCAGGATGCAGCGGAGGTGGCGGTCGCCCAGTTGCAACTGCTGGTTGTAGTAGTACTGCTACTGCTACTGCTGCTGGAGCTCGAGGAGCATGCAGCGGTAAGCAGCAGGCCTGAGGCGACCGCGGCAGTCGCCGCTATCGCGTGCCTTGCGCGCAAAGTTCCCTCCCAAACCACGGTCCCCGGGTAGGGACCAGTACGCCGGAGCTTGGCTAGACAAGTCGAGATGATGGCTAGCCAAGACGAACGGGAGGTATCAAGCCCATGGCGGCCCGGCGTCCGTTGCGGGTCGGGTTGGTATATGACTAGGCGGGGCCGTTTCTACGCCGCTGAGCCGGGTGAGACATCCGGTAGTTGCGCGGCCTGAGGGCCTGCGTCATGGCGGAGTTTGGCCCGGAGCAGGCGCAAGTCGTCGTCGACGAAGCCGTGATCGGCCAGCCATCTGACCACCCCGCCGTAGCGTGCATCCATCTGCTGCAGGAACGCCGCCATCGTCTCCGGGCGCGCCACGTGCGGGACGGCCGGCTGGCTGTCGATGTCCCTGGCGTACGTCCGCGACCTGCGCAGCCGGGCCAGGATGGCTTCGATCCGATCGCCCGTCGCGGCGTAGTCGGCGATGACGGCGTCCGGCCGGACGCCGGCGGCGGTCAGGGCGAGCGCCACCACCACTCCGGTCCTGTCCTTGCCCGCCGCGCAGTGGACCAGCGCCGCGCCCGGGTCCCGCGCGATGGTCTGCAGCGCGGCCACCACCTGGTCGGGACGATCTTCCAGGTAACCGAGATAGTGCCCGCAGGTGGGATCGTCGGGGAAGCGGGACCGGTCCTGGCCGATCCTGGTGAGCAGGGCGCCGGCGACCGCATCGGTGGCCGATCCGAGTTCGGGTATCACCGGGTGATGAGCGTGGCGGACGCCAGGGACGGCGTCCAGCGGGGCGGGGCCCTCGGACGCCAGTTCGGCCGAGCTGCGCAGGTCGACCACCGTGGTCACGCCGATGTCCCGCACCAGCTTCACCACGTCAGCTGGCGAAAGGTCCTGCAGGTTGTCCGCGCGCAGCAGCCTGCCGCCGAGGGTCTGGCGCCCGTCCTCGGTCGGCAGGCCGCCCAGGTCTCGTGCGTTGACGGCACCCTCAAGGTCGATCCACGGCATGACCACAGCTTCGCAGACGACCCCGAGCGCGCTCCTACAGGCCGGTAGTCCCGTCCACTGGCTCTCAGTCGCCCCAAATCTCACGGGCGGTGTCGACGATCAGGCGGAGTTTGGCTAGCTGGTCGTCGGCGGTCAGGGCGTTGCCTTCGGAGGTGGAGGAGAAGCCGCACTGGCCGGATAGGCACAGCTGGTCCAGGGGGACGTACTTGGCCGCCTCCTCGACGCGGCGCTTCAGGTCGTCCTTGGACTCGAGCTCGGGGCGCTTGGTGGTGACCAGGCCCAGGACGACCTGCTTGCCCTTGGGGACGAAGCGGAGGGGCTCGAAGCTCCCTGAGCGCTCGTCGTCGTACTCGAGGAAGAAGCCGTCCACGTCGAGCTCGGAGAACAGCGCCTCGGCCACGAAGTCGTAACCGCCGGAGGCGGCCCACGAGGACCGGAAGTTGCCGCGGCACATGTGCGTGGTGATGGCCATCCCGGCGGGCTTGTCCTTGACGGCGGCGTTGATCTGGCTGATGTAGCGATGGTGCAGGTGGTCGGCGTCCTCGCCGCGGGCGGTGATCTCGGCGCGCTGGGCCGGGTCGTTGAGGTAGGCCAGGCTGGTGTCGTCGAACTGGAGGTAGGTACACCCCAGGGCAGCCAGCCGGGCTACCTCGTCGGCGTAGGCGGCGGCCAGGTCGGCCCAGAACTCCTCGATGTCCGGGTAGACCGCCGGGTCCAGCATGGCCGGGCCGCCGCGGTAGTGCACCATGTTCGGCGACGGGATCGTCTGCTTGGGCACGGCGGTCGTCACTCGGGACCTCACGAACGTGAAGTCCTCGCCGAAGATCGTGTCGTCCAGATGGACCTTGCTGCCGACGTGCAGCGCGGCCGGGGTCCATTCGATGGTTCCGGATGGATTGGTGAACTTGACCTTGAGATGACCGGGGGCCTTGGAGACGCCGCCCAGGGCGTAGATGAAGTCCATGTGCCAGGTGGCGCGGCGGAACTCGCCGTCGGTGGCGGACTGGAGGCCGACCTCCTCCTGCATCCGCACTGCGCGACCGATCTCCTCGTCCTCGATCGCCCGTAGCTGGCCGGCGGTGATCCGCCCGGCGGCGAAATCGTCGCGGGCCGCCAGCAGCCCGGGCGGGCGCAGCAGGCTCCCGACGTGGTCGGCGCGGAACGGGGGGCTGGTCCTACGGGACATGGCAAGCCTTTCTCGGTCAGCCGCGGGGATGAACGGGCCAGGCCGCGTGCCAGCCCGCGGAGGTCGCTCGGGTCTGGCCCGCTCGGGAGATCGGGGGTGCTCACCCGGTCAACGATGCCCCAGGGCGATTGCGCTGCCAAGTGGGTATCACACTGCGCGAAGCGCCGTTCGGCATAAAAATGCCGTAGAGCCTCCCGACAGGATGTCCTTGCTTCTTGCGTCGCGCAACCATCGGTGGCAATGTTCTGGGAATGATCACTGTCTTCGCAAAGAAACGGGCGCCCTTCGTCGCTCTGCTTTTCATGGTGTGTACCGGGCTGGCCGCCGCAGCACTCACGTCGACCCCGGCGAGCGCTGCGGCCCTAAAGCCGACGGGCACGGTGAACGTGGCCTACGCGTCCTCGCTTCAGTTCCTCAATGAGAAGGTCGTCAGCCCGGCCTTCACCGCGGCCGACGGCTACAAGTTCTCGGGGTTCGGCATGTCCTCAGGTGCGCTTGAGGCCGACATCGCCGCCGGCGAGATCCACCCGAACGTGTTCGAGAGCGTCGGCGGAGACAACATCACGCCGCTGGAAAACAAGTTCACCAGGTGGTACATCCAGTACGCGGGCACCTCGATGGTCATCGCCTACAACCCGCACAGCAGGTACGCCAGCCAGTTCGAGGCCTACGCGGCCGGCAAGAAGTCCCTGGCGGGCCTGTTCAAGCTGCTGGAGACCCCGGGTCTGAGGCTCGGCAGGACCGATCCCAACATCGATCCCCAGGGCCGCGACTTCATTTACATGCTGGAGCTCGCCCAGTCCTACTACCACCTGCCGTCGAACACGGTGGCCAAGATCCTGGGGACCACGGACTTCGGCACCGCCAACTCGTCTGAGATCTACGCCGAGTCCGCGCTCGACTCGGTTCTGCAGTCGGGCCAGCTGGATGCGGCCAGCGCGTTCGTCACCCAGGCGATCGAGCTGCACCTGGACTACATCAAGCTGCCGACCGCCATCAACCTGGGCAGCTTCGCGGACGCGACGGCCTATCACGCGGCGTCGGTCAAGATCGTGGGCGGCGTAGTCAAGCACGGGTCGCCGCAGGTCATCGACATCACGATCATCGGCAATCCGACAGCCGCCGGGATCGCGTTCGTCAAGTACACGTTGTCGGCCGCGGGACTGGCCGAATACAAGCGTGGCGGCTTCACCATACTGACGCCGACGATAACCGGACCCGTGAGCGCAGTGCCTTCGCCGATCTTGAGTGAGCTGGGCATCTAGCCCCGCCGCAGCCGCCGGCGGCGCTGTTCCTGGGGATTCCCCTCCTCCCGGCCAGCGCCGCCCGCCGGGGCTCGCACGGATCGGTAGGGCCCCGCTCCGGATCGGCTCGGCGTCGGCCATCGTGTCGGTCGTCGGGACGGGCGTGATCTGGCTGGCCCTGCTCGGCCCCGTGATTGCCCTGCTCGACCACATCTCGGGCAGCGCGATCGCGAGCGCGCTGACGCAGCCGGGAGCGCTCCAACCGGTCGCGACCTCGCTTGAATCCGGGCTCGTCACGCTGGGCGTGCTGGCCTTCATCTGCACTCCCCTGTCCTGGATGCTTGCCCGCGGCAAGCTGCCGTTCCCGCGCGTATGGGAAGCGGGCGTGCTGTGCAGCCTGCTGCTGCCGCCGCTGGTCATCGGCCTGCTGCTGATCTTCTTCGTCGGCCCGTACACGCCGATCGGCGAGATCCTCGCCGACCTGCACCAGTCCGCGACCAACACGTTCCTGGCCCTGGTCATCGCGGAGGTCTACGAGTCGGCGCCGTACTACGTGCTCGGCGCGCAGGCGGCCTTCGCCAGCGTCGAGCCCCGCCTTGAGCAGCAGGCCGGCCTGCTCGGCGACCGGCCGCGCCGGGTGTTCCGCCGGGTGACGCTGCCGCTGGCCGCGCCAGGCCTGGCCATGTCGCTGTCCATCGCCTGGGCGCGGGCCATGGGCGCGTTCGGGGCGGTCATCATCATCGCCTACCACCCCTACGGGATACCGTTGGAGATCTATACGACGCTGCAGGAGACCGGGCTGCCCTCCGCGCTGCCGTATGCCCTGGTCCTGCTGGTGGTCGCGCTACCGCTGCCGCTCGCCGCCTACATCTGGAGCGCCCGTGCTGAACGCCGACGTCGAGGTTGACCGGCGCGAGTTCACCGTGCGGGCCGCGCTGGAGGTGGCGCCCGGTGAACGGCTAGCCCTGTTCGGGCCGTCCGGCGCGGGAAAGACGACGCTGCTCGAGACGATCGCCGGGCTGGTCCCGCCGCGCCGCGGCCTCATCTTGGTCAACGGCCGGGTGCTCACCTCGACCGATCCCCCGGTACGCGCGGTGCCGCCCTGGCAGCGGCGGGTCGGGCTGCTGCGCCAGAACCCGGGGCTGTTCCCGCACCTGTCGGTCCGGGCCAACCTGTGCTACGCGCCCTCCGCACCGCGCTCGGGGACCGAGCTGGACTCGCTGGCCTCCGTGCTGGGCATCGGCGACCTGCTGTCGGCCATGCCCGCGCGCCTGTCGGGCGGGCAGGCGCACCGGGTGGCGCTCGGCCGGCTGCTGCTCGCCCACTGCGACACGCTGCTCCTCGACGAGCCCTACACCGGCCTGGACGTCAGCCTGCGCCGGACCATGACCGACCTGGTGAGCACGCTGGTGGCCGAGCGGTCCGTGCCCGCCGTCCTCGTCACCCACGAACTCATCGACGCCCAGGCGTTCGCCGACCGGCTGGCCGTGCTCGACCGCGGCGAGCTGCTTCAGGTCGGCTCGCCGGACGAGGTCGTGCTGCGGCCCGCGTCGCGGCGGGTCGCCGAGCTGATCGGCTACCTCGGCTTCGTGCCCACCGGAGGGAAGGTAGCCGGAGTTCATCCCGAACGAGTGCTGGCGGGAGCCTTTCCCGACCGGGGGCTCGTGCTCACCGGGGTGGTCGCGGCCTGCCGTCCCGCCGGCGCGGGCTGGGAGGCCGACCTTCGCGTCGGCGAGTCCGCGATCACGTGCCGCCTGCCCGACAAGCCGCCTGTTCTCGGCGGCGAGTTCACCGTCACGGTCGCGGACCCGCCTTACTTCGGTGCGGACGGGGACGCCCTGTCCCCAGTTCCGGGCGAGGGCGGAGTTGTCCATCCCGAGCAGGTCCGACGGTAGCCATCGCGGGAAACGCATCCGGGAGCCCAAGGTCCTGATCATCACCGGAGACGCGGCAGAATCGCTCGAGGTCATGTACCCCTACCAGCGCCTGCTCGAGGCGTAGCCGTGCTGCAGGCGCCTAAGGGCGCCCGGCCTCGGTCTTGGCGCTGACGTCGTCGAGGAAGCCGAGGGCGGCCGCCGCCGTGGCCCGCCGCCAGGCCAGCAGGATCGCGTCGAAGCCGTCCCGCTCCGTACCCGCGGCCTGCATCGCGTCTGCGATCGGCTCGAGGGCGGCGCGCTGGCTCCTGAGCAGGTCGGCCGGATCGCGCCCGGCCCGGTACAGGAGGGCGAGCTTGATCAGCAGGTGCGACCGGATATCGCGGACGTGCTCCACCGGGGTGCTCAGCCACCGCTCGGCCTCCTGCCGTCCTGCCCCGGTGGCGGTATATATGGTGCGCTGAGGGCCGAGACCCGGCTCGACTGACTCGGGCGTGATGAGCTCGGCCTCGACGAGGCGTCCGATTGCCCGGTAAACGACGGGCCGGGGGATCCGCCAGATCCGGCCGAGCTCACCATCGGGCGCGGTGAGCTGCGCCACGGCGAAGCCGTGCGCAGGGCGTTGGCTGAGGAGCGCGAGCACCGTCCACTCCGCCAGCGCCATCGGCACTTCCATGAGCCCGAGGGTAGCGCCTCGCCGCCATCCATGAGCCTGAGCCACTCCGGGTCACCCCCGATGGCCCGCGTGCACTAGGCGTACGCCGTTAGGACGCGCCGTCGCGGCCAGGCCTGGCCGTTGACGTCGTCCACCAGGTCGAGCAGGATCTCCAGCCCCGCGATGCATTCCCGCAGATCGCTGCCGATCGGGTTGACCCGCAGGGTGGTGACGCCGCAGGCCCGGTAGGCCCGCAGCCGCTCGCGGACCACGTCCGGCGGCCCGATCAGGTTGGTGCCCAGGCCGATCTCGATCGGTACCCGTGCGGCGGCCGCCTCCCGGTCGCCCCCGGCCCAGAGCCGCTGGACCTCGGCCACGTCGTCGCCGAAGCCTTGCCTGGCGAAGGCGTTGTTATAGAAGTTGTTCGCCCGCGATCCCATCGCGCCGAACGTGAACGCGTACCCGGCGGCGTGGCGCCGCCCGGCCGATTCGACGTCGTCGGTGAACTCCACGCTCACCGCGACCACCAGGTCCAGATCCCACAGCGAACGCCCGGCCCGCTGCGCCGCCGCCCTCATCGGCCCGAAGAACACCTCCGACGACTCGGTGAAGAACGAGTTGCCGATCCAGCCGTCGGCGAGCTCGCCGGTGAGCGCGAGGTTCGCAGGCCCGAGCGCCGCGACGTAGATGGGGACGACACAGGCTGCGGCGCGCGACCGGATCGCGACCCCCTCACCGCCGGGAAGCGGAAGGCGGTACACCTCGCCGGAATAATTGAGGCGTTCCCCGGCCGTGATCATGCGGATGATCTCGATCGTCTCCCGGGTCCTGCGCACCGGGCGGGAGAACTCGACTCCGTGCCATCCCTCCATCACCTGCGGGCCGCTGGTCCCGATCCCGAGGACGAACCGGCCGTCCGAGATGTTCTGCACGCTCATGGCCGACATGGCCAGCATGGCGGGCGTGCGCGCCCCCAGCTGCGCGATACCGGTCGCGAGGCGAACCCGTTCGGTCCGGGCCGCGATCGCCGCGAGCGGCGTGAACGCGTCGTAGGCCCAGAACTCGGGCACCCAGAACCGAGTCCACCCCGACCCGTTCGGCTTCGCGGGCCAGTTCCAGCCACTGCGGGTCCTGCGGGTTCACCGACAGCCCGATCGAGAGCGTCATGCGCGAGCTCCCTCGGCGAGCCGGCGGCAGTCCACCGATCGACCTCCAAAGTTCAAGATCCGTACTATGAACTGTAACTACGTCGAGCCCTGGGATGAGGAGGGGCGGCAGCAGCCATGGAGTGGACCGGCGCGCGCTACGCGGACAAGCCCACCGTAGAGGCCCGGATCTGGATCGACGCTCCTGCGGCTCGCGTCTGGCGGCTCGTGTCCGACGTCGAGCTGATGCCGTCCATGAGCTCGGAGCTGCAGTCGGTGGAATGGCTCGACGGCGCCCGCGAGGCGGCGCTGGGCGCCCGGTTCATCGGCCGCAACAAGCACGAGGCGATGGGTGAGTGGGCGACCACCTCGTACGTGGTCGAATTCGAGCCGGAGCGGGTGTTCGGGTGGGCCGTGCAGGACCCGGCCAACCCCGCCGCCCTGTGGCGTTTCCGGATGGAGCCGAAGGACGGCGGAACCGAACTGTCCGAGTGCGTGCAGATGGGGCCGGCCCGGTCGGGCCTGTCGCTGGCCATCGAGCGGATGCCGGACAAGGAGCAGGCGATCGTTTTCGTGCGGATGCGCGAGTTCGAGCGCAGCATCACCGCCACCCTCTCCCAGCTCAAGAAGCTGGCCGAGGCCGGTCCCGGAGGAGAAGGGCCGTCCTAACCTGAGGGCTCGGCGGCGCAGGTCATCCTGGATCGCCCGGCCGAGTCTCCTGGTTTCCCTGCGGTTGAACAGCGCGCCCGCAGCGGCCCCGGTAAGCAGCGGGCCCAGCGAGAGCGCGCTCCGGCCGGCCCGGGCGGCGAGCCGGCGGCGGAGCAGGCGCCCAAGCGGAGATCCGGCGGCGAGGATCAGCCCGCCCTCGATCATGAAGACCCCCCGGCGGTGCGCCCACGACGCGACGTAGGCGCTCATCCGCTCAGCGAATTTCCCCGGCGCCGGCGCCCCGTACGCCTCGTGCAGCTCCGCGATGAGCTTGATCTCGATCCCGACCAGGACCAGGGTCTCGGCGGCCACCTCGGCCGGGAAGGCGGGCAGTACCGGCAGCGCGGCCGCCACTCCCGCGGCCCCGCCCGCGGCGGCGGACGCGCGGCTGGCCCCCTGGATCAGCGCATCGGCGATCTCATCGGCGGACCGACCGGGAAACTGCGCCCGCAGTGCCGCCCGATCCCGCACCCGCAGGCGTGGCGCCATCCCTGCCACCTGTGTGGCCAGCCAGGCGGTGCCCGAGCCGACGCCGTGCCGCGCCGCCCGGGCGCTGCGCTGCGCCGCCCGCGTGCCACGGCCGGCCACGCGCGCGCCGGAATCCGCGGCCCTGGAAAAGGCGGCCATCCGCCGCCGCCGGTCCTGCGGGCGCTCGGCCTCGCTGACGTCGGCGGCGGCCTCGGCGGCGCGCAGCGAGATCTCGCTCGGTTCGGTGCCTGGTTCTGCCATGCCGTACCCCTACCCGTGATCCCGGCGGATCATCAGTTGGGGCTGTGTGGCGTGTACCGCAGGTCGGGGCCGGCCTGGACGTGGTGGCCTTCAGCACCGAGGTCTCCCGGGCCAGCAGGGACCGCTGAGCGCTCAGCCTGCGCATGGTGTCCGGCTCGGCCAGCAGCCCCTGGCGTTCTGGCAGGTCGATGATCACGGCGGCGGCGACGAGGAACGACAGCAGGGCCGGCTCGTCGGGCAGGACATCGATCTTCACCACGGCACCGCCGCCTTGGGTAAGCGCGTCCACGTAGCTGTGGAAGGCGGCCTGGACGGCGCGCACCAGGGGCGCCGCAGCGCCCGGATCGACCACATCGTCGGTGAGCGGCTCGATCTCACCCTGCAGGTAGGAAAGGCTCTGGTCCAGCGCGAGCAGCCTGAACCGCTGGGTGCCGACGGTCACGATGTCGTACCGCCCGTCGGAATACTCCTCTACCCGGCGCAAGGTCGCGGTGCAGCCGATCTCGTAGAGCGACTGCACCCCCTCCACGCCGGTCTCCCGGCCCTTGCGGATCGCGATCACCCCGAACCGCCGGGGGTCCGGACCGCCCAGCAGGTCCCGGACGAGCTGGCGGTACCGCTCCTCGAAGATGTGCAGCGGCATCAGCATGCCGGGGTAGAGCACCGCGCCGAGCGGGAACAACGGCAGCGTCTCGCTCATACCTCGACAGTACGCGCACGCGGCCACCCTGTCCCGCCGGCGTTGACGTACCCGGCGCGTATGGTGCCCCTGTGACCGAAGGCTGGGATCGTGCGCGGGTGCTGACGCTGGCGCCCGACGCGTCCTCGCTGCGGGCCGCGCAATCCCTGGCGTCCAGCGGCTCGTGGCCGCTGACGGGGGCGGGCGACGGCGACGCAGTCTGGGGCGAATGCTGGGGCAGCGCCGCCACGCCGTACCGCACCGCGGTTGACCTGTCCGGCCCCGCCTACCGGTGCTCCTGCCCGAGCCGGAAGTTCCCGTGCAAGCACGCCCTGGCGCTGCTGCTGCTGTGGTCCGCCGGCGGCATCGCGAACCACGCCGCCGCGCCCGACTGGGTCAGGGGGGTATGGGGGGGCGGACAGGCCCCCCATGATCGGGGGGTTCCGGGGGGTCGTCCCCCCGGGCCAGCACAACTCCACCGGGCGCAGCAGCGCGAGGCCCGCGTCGCGGCGGGCCTGGCCGAACTCGACCGGTGGCTGTGCGATCAGGTCCGTCAGGGCCTCGCGGCCAGCCAGCGGTCCGGTTACCGGCACTGGGACGAGATAGCCGCCCGCATGGTGGACGCGCAGGCACCCGGCCTGGCCGAGCGCCTCCGTGCGCTGGCCTCGGTCCCGCACTCGGGCCCCGGCTGGGAGGGCAGGCTGCTGGAGGAGTACGCGCTGCTCCGGCTGCTCGCCACGGCCTACCGCGGACAGCAAGCGCTGCCATCGGCGCTGCGGGACACGATCCGGTCGCGGATCGGCTTCACCGTCCGCCAGGCCGAAGTCCTGGCCAGCGCCACGCCGGTCAGGGACCACTGGCACGTCCTGGCCAGGCGCGACCTGGACCAGGACCGGATCAGGACCCGCCGGGTGTGGCTGCGCGGCGCGCGCACGGGCCGGTTCGCCCTGGTCCTCAGCTTCGCCGCGGTCGGCGAGTCGCTGGACAACTCGCTGACCGTCGGCACCGAGACCGACGCGGACCTGGCCTTCTACCCCGCCGCCGTCCCGCTGCGCGCCCTGGTCGCGACGAGGTACGACACCGTCGAGGCCGGAGCGCCGCCCGGCGCCGCGATCGGCGAACTCCTGGCCAAGTACGCGGCGGCGCTCGGCCAGGACCCGTGGCTGGACACCTGGCCCGCCCTGCTCAAGGTGACCCCGGCCCGTGTCCCGCTCCCGTGCGTGTCCGACCCGGCCGGCGACGCCCTGCCGCTGCACCCGGGCGCCGACTACTGGCCGCTGTTCGCGCTGTCCGCCGGCCGCCCGGTGACGGTGGCCGGCGAGTGGACCCCCAGCGGCCTGCGGCCCCTGACCGCCTGGGCCCAGGACGGGATGGTGGTGCGGCTGTGAGTAGATGGCAGGACCTCGTCACCGCGAGTCTCATTGGCACCGAACGGGCCGTGGTTCCACCGGCCGGAATACCTGGCGTGCCCACCCCGGATCCTGCCTCCCCCGGCCAGGATCCCGCGGCCGTCCTGCTCGACCGGGCCGCGCTGCTGACAGCCGCTCGCCGGGCAGGCCGACGGCCCGACCAGGCGGAACCGCCGCCCGTATGCGAGCCGGACCCACGGCCCCTGGTGAGCCGGGCCGCCAGCCGCCGGCTGGCGCGGATGCTCGGCGGCGAGCACCCCGACCTGCTGCCCGAATGGCTCACCGCGGTCGCGGCCCGCGGTCTTCGGCCTCCCCCGCAGTTGCTTCCGGCGCTGCTCGACCGCGCGCGGCGCGCCGGTCCGGCGGATTCGGGGCTGCCGCGCCTGGTGGCCGAGGCGGGCGGCCCGCGCGTGGGGTGGCTGGCCGGACTCAACCCGGACTGGAAGTTCGTGCTGGCGGAAACCCTGACCGGAGACGAGGCATGGCGGCTCGGTACCGCAGGTCAGCGACGCGCCTACCTCACCGCACTCCGCGGCCGTGACCCGGGGGCGGCGAGAGAGCTGATCGCGGGCAGCTGGGCCGCGGCAGGCCCGGACGAGCGTGTCATGTTCGTTAACGTGATGGCGGATGGCCTGAGCCTCGCCGACGAGCCGCTGCTGGAAGCCGCGCTCGACGACGGCGCGGCCTTCGTACGCACAATGGCGGCCGAGGTGCTCGCCGCCCTGCCCGGGTCCGCCCTCTCCCAGCGGATGGCCGAGCGCGCGCGCGACTGGCTGCAGGTAGAAGAAGGCACGCGCGGCCCGCGCCTGGTTTTCGTCCCGCCGGCCGAATCCGACGCCGCGATGCGGCGGGACGGAATCACGCCCAGGCGCGGTCCGGGAGCCTCGCAGCCGGCCGACCAGACCGGCCTCATGCTCGAGACGCTGGCCCGCACCCCGCTACGCGCCTGGACGCAACGGTTCGGTGTGCCCGCGGCGGATATCGTCACGGTGTTCGCGGGTGACCGAGATCCGTGGCTGTTCATCGGCTGGTCCCGGGCGGCGTTCTCCCAGCGTGATCAGGAGTGGGTGGCCGCCCTTATCAGCCGGGCCCTCACCGGCCGGCCTCCCGCTACCGCCGCGCTGGCGGAGCTGTCGCGCCTGATCCGGCAGGCCGATCCCCGGCTCGGCGCACCCGGTGTCCTGCCCGGCCTGGCCCGGGAAGCACCGTCCGCTCTCCGGCACGAGATCGAGGTGCTGCGGTTCCGCTACGAGATGCTGAAGGAGCTTGGTCATGACCACGGCAACGGCTGATCCGGGCGCGGTCCTGCGCCCGCACGCCGAGCAGGAGCACCGGGCCGAGCTGGCCGCGCTGGCCGCCGCCGATGACCGGCCCCGGCCGCCTGGCTGGCGGCTGTCCCCGTGGGCGGTGACGACCTACCTGCTGGGCGGGACCGCCGACGGCACCGAGATCACGCCGAAGTACATCGGCTCCCGCCGCCTGGTCGAGGTCGCCGTGGCCACGCTGGCCACCGATCGCGCCCTGCTGCTGCTCGGCGTGCCGGGGACGGCCAAGACGTGGCTGTCCGAGCACCTGGCCGCGGCCATCTCCGGCGACTCGACCCTGATGGTGCAGGGCACCGCGGGGACCGCGGAGGAAGCGGTCAGGTACGGCTGGAACTACGCGCGGCTGATCGCCGAGGGGCCGTCACGGGAGGCGATGGTGCCCGGCCCGGTCATGCGCGCGATGGCCGGCGGCACGATCGCGCGGGTCGAGGAGCTGACCCGGATGCCCTCGGACGTGCAGGACGCGCTGATCACCATCTTGTCCGAGAAGACCCTGCCCATCCCCGAGCTGGGCGGCGAGCTGCAGGCGGTCAGGGGTTTCAACGTCATCGCCACCGCCAACGACCGGGACCGCGGCGTGAACGAGCTGTCCAGCGCGCTGCGCAGGCGGTTCAATACGGTCGTACTGCCCGTGCCCGCCTCGGCCGAGCAGGAGGTGGACATCGTGACCCGGCGGGTGGCCCAGCTCGGCCGGTCGATCGGCCTGCCGGAGACCTCGCCGGGCGCCGACGAGATCCGGCGGGTGGTCACGGTCTTCCGCGAGCTGCGGCAGGGCGTCACCGAGGACGGCCGGGCCAAGGTCAAGTCGCCGAGCGGGACGCTGTCCCCCGCCGAGGCGATATCGGTGGTCACCAGCGGCCTCGCGCTGGCCGCGCACTTCGGCGACGGCGTGCTGCGTCCCGCCGACGTGGCCGGCGGCATCACCGGCGCGGTGGTCCAGGATCCCGTGTCCGACCGGGTGGTGTGGCAGGAGTACCTGGAAACCGTCGTCCGCGAGCGGGACGACTGGAGCGACTTCTACCGTGCCTGCCGCGAGGTGGCCGGGTGACGCAGGCGCGCGCGTACCTGCCGGACGGCAGCACCACCGCCCGTTCGGGTAAATGATCGTGATCAGGCTGTTCGGGGTGCGGCATCACGGGCCGGGGTCGGCGCGGTCGCTGCGGGACGCGCTGGCCGAGCTGGGGCCGGACATCGTGCTGATCGAGGGGCCGCCGGAGGCCGACGGGCTGGTCGGGCTGGCCGGTGACCCGCAGATGAGGCCGCCGGTGGCGCTGCTGGCGTACGTGCCCGGGCAGCCCGAGACGGCGGCGTTCTGGCCGTTCGCGGTGTTCTCGCCGGAGTGGCAGGCGATCAGGTACGCGCTCGAGCGCCGGCCTCCCGGTCCGGTTCTGCGACCTGCCGGCCGCGCACCTGCTGGCCATGGCCGGGCGCGAGTCGGAGCCGCGCGATGATCCCATCGGGGACCTGGCCCGCGCCGCCGGATACGACGACCCCGAACGGTGGTGGGAGGACGTGGTCGAGCACGTGCCCGGCCCCAGCTCCGTCTTCGACGCCATCGCCGAAGCCATCGGGATCCTGCGCGCGGATGAGGACGAACCCGACCCGCGCGACGCGATCCGCGAAGCGCACATGCGGAAGACCCTGCGCAAGACGGTCAGGGACGGCTACCAGCGGATCGCCGTGGTCTGCGGGGCCTGGCACGTCCCCGCCCTGCAGCGCCTGCCGTCCGCCGCGGCCGACGAGCGCCTGCTGCGCGGCCTGCCGAAGGCCAAGGCCACCTCCCTCACATGGGTCCCGTGGACCTACGGCCGTCTCGCCTACACCTCTGGCTACGGGGCCGGCATCCGATCACCCGGCTGGTACGACCACCTGTTCTCATCAAACGGCCAGCCCATCGAGCGGTGGCTGGCCAGGGCCGCCGCCGTACTGCGCGACGAGGGCATCCCGGCGTCCACGGCGCACGTGATCGAATCGGTCCGGCTGGCCCAGACGCTCGCCGTCCTGCGCGGACGGCCGCTGGCCGGCCTGGAGGAGGTCACCGAGGCGGCCCGCGCCGTGCTGTGCGAGGGCAGTGACCTGCTCACCGAGCTCATCCAGCGGCGCCTGGTGGTCGGCGAGCGGCTCGGCGCGGTGCCCGCCGCGACCCCGATGGTGCCGCTGCAGCGGGACCTGCGCGACCAGCAGCGGAGCCTGCGGCTGCGGCCGGAGGCGGCGCCCCGTGACCACCACCTGGACCTGCGCAAGCCCACCGACCTGGCCCGCAGCCACCTGCTGCACCGGCTCGCGCTGCTCGACGTGCCCTGGGGCGTGCCGCAGGAGAGCCGGACCCGCAGCATCGGGACGTTCCGCGAAACGTGGCAGCTGACCTGGCGGCCCGAGCTGGACGTCGCCCTGATCGAGGCCAGCATGTGGGGCAGCACGGTCGCGGCCGCCGCGGCGCAGCGGGCCCGCTGCCTGGCGTCCGGGGCCGCCGCGCTCGAGGACCTGGCCATGCTGGTCGAACGGTGCCTGCTCGCCGACCTGGGCGACGCCCTGCCGGAGGTGCTCGCGGCGGTCAGGGACCGCGCCGCGCTGGAGGGCGACGTGACCCACCTGATGGCGGCGGTGCCGGCGCTGGTCCGGGCGGCCAGGTACGGTGACGTCCGCGGCACCGATCCCGGGCGGCTCGGCGAGGTCGCCGGACAGATGATCACCCGGATCTGCGCCGGCCTGCCGACCGCCCTGGCCTCGCTCGACGAAGAGGCCGAACGCGCCATGCGCGACCGCATCGACGCCGTGAACGCGGCCACCGGGCTGCTCGGCGACGGCCCGAGCCGGGCGCGCTGGCTGGCTACCCTGGCGCGGCTCGCGTCGGCCGGCCGCTGCCCCCCGCTGATCTCGGGGCGGCTGACCAGGCTGCTGCTCGACGCGGGACAGCTGACGGCCGACGACGCGGGCATCGCGATGTCCCGCGAGCTTTCCGCCGCCGCCCCGGCCCCCGCCGCGGCAGGCTGGGCCGAGGGGTTCCTGGCCGGCAGCGGCCTGCTCCTGGTGCACGACGACAAGCTGCTCAGCCTGACCGACGGCTGGCTGGCCGGATTGAGCCCCGACGGGTTCGCCGCCGTGCTGCCCGCGCTGCGGCGCACCTTCGGCGAATTCGCGCCGCCCGAGCGGCGGGCCATCGGGGAGAAGGCGGCCCGGCTGGACGGGAGCGGACGACCTCCCGTCCGGGTCTCGTCGGCCGACGACGACCTGGACGAGGACCGCGCGGCGATCGCGGTCCGGGCGGTGGCCGCCATCCTGGGCCTGCCCGCTCGCGGCCCGGGAGGTGCCATGACGGCCGGGCCCGACGAGCGGCTGCGCCGCTGGCGACTGGTCCTCGGCGGCGCCGACGACGGGATCCGGGTGCCGCTGAACGGCTTCGACGCGCGCATCGACTCGGCCCTCGGCGCGCTGTACGACTCCGACGCCCGGAGAGCGCCGGCCGTCAGGGGCACTGCGGCAGCGGCGGGCCGGGCTCGGCGCATCGGCCCCGCGGGTGGCCCGCTGGCTCGGCGATATCCGCACGTTCTTCCCGGTCAGCGTGGTCCAGGTGATGCAGAAGGACGCGATCGAGCGGCTCGGACTGACCCGGCTGCTGCTCGAGCCCGAGATGCTGGACGCCGTCGAGCCCGACGTGCACCTGGTCGGCACCCTGCTCTCGCTGAGCCGGGTACTTCCCGAGCAGGCGCGGGAGTCGGCCCGCGCGGTGGTGCGTACCGTGACCAGCGACCTGGAGCGCCGCCTGGCCCAGCGGACCCGCTCGGCGGTCACCGGCGCGCTGAACCGGGCCAGCCGGACGAGCAGGCCCAGGCGCCCGGCCGACATCGACTGGGACCGGACGATCCGCGCCAACCTGCGGCACTACCTGCCCCGGTACCGGACGATCGTGCCCGACCGGCTGGTCGGCTACGCCAGGAAGCAGCAGGCGGTGGCGCGCGACGTCATCTTGTGCCTGGACCAGAGCGGCTCGATGGCCTCCTCGGTGGTGTACGCCGGGGTGTTCGGCGCGGTGCTCGCGTCGATCCGGTCCCTGCGCACCTCGGTGGTCGCGTTCGACACCTCGGTCGTCGACCTGACCGAGCAGCTCAGCGACCCGGTGGACGTGCTGTTCGGCACCCAGCTCGGCGGCGGCACCGACATCAACCGCGCCCTGGCCTACTGCCAGCAGCTGATCACCCGCCCGGCCGGCACGATCGTCATCCTGGTCAGCGACCTGTTCGAGGGGGGCAACCGGGAGGAGATGCTGCGCCGGATCGCGGACATGACCGCCTCGGGCACGCAGGTGATCGCCCTGCTCGCGCTGTCCGACGACGGCGCGCCCGGTTACGACCACGACAACGCCGCCGCCCTGGCCGAGCTCGGCGTGCCCGCCTTCGCCTGCACGCCCGACGCGTTCCCCGAGCTGATGGCCGCCGCCATCGACCGCCGCGACCTGACCGAGTGGGCCCACCGTGGTCCGGCGCCGTCCTGAGCCTGACCGTTCTGGTGCCCAGACAATCGCTCGATGATCTCGCCGGCGGGCAGCGTCGGTCGCCGACCGGTAGCCCTGCCCCGCCCACAGTGACATCCGCTCCGTATCGCCGCGGCGGCCGCGGCCGCCCGCAGCGGGCGGGTGGCGTTGTTGATCTCCGGGTAGGCCGGCGGGCGCGTCAGGGTGGTCGCGGATGAACTGGTTGACCAGCCCGCGGGCCAGCCGTCCGCTGAACGCCCGGGTCAGCGTGGTCGCGGTGTAGCGCGGGTCGGCCAGCGCCGCCTTGTGCAGCGGGTTCGCCCCGCTCTCCGGGCAGCGCAGGAAGGCCGTGCCGCACTGCGCGGCCACCGCTCCCGCGGCCAGGACGGCCTGCACCTGACGCGGGCCCATGATGCCGCCCGCCGCGATCTGCGGCAGGCCGGTGACCGCGGCCGACCTCGCCGATGAGCGACAGCAGCCCGAGGTCTCGCCCGGGCGAGTCGTCGTTGACGAACGTCCCCCGGTGGGCACCGGCCTCGAAACCCTGCACGCAGACCGCGTCCGCGCCTGCCGACGCCGCGGCCAGCGGCCTCGGCCGGCGCTGGTCACCGTGACGACCACGACGGCGCCCGAGCTCTGCAGGGCCGTGACGACCTCCGCGGGCGGGCAGCCGAACGTGAAGCTGACGACCGGCGGCGGGTCGGCCAGCAGGGCCGCGACCTTGGCGTCGAAGCGGTCGTCGTCCCAGCTGGCGATCCCCGATGATCCCGTCTGCGCTCAGCGAGTCCAGGTATCCGCGGAGCGTGGCGGCGTCCGCGTAGGGTGCGCCGGGGACGAAGACGTTCACGCCGAAGGGTTCCGGCGGTCGCCGCGCGGACGGCGGCGATCTCGGCAGCCATGGCTTTGGGCGTCTTGTACCCGGCGGCCAGGAACCCCAGCGCCCTGGCGCGGGCGGCCGCGACGACGAGCCCGGCGGTCGACGGGCCGCCGGCCATCGGGGCCACGACGATCGGGCGCGGCAGCAGATCCGTAAGCCTGCGTGTCATCGGACGATCAGCCTACCGCCGTCACCCGGCGCGGCCGGCTTCGCGCCCGGCCAGCAGCTGCCGTCTCGCGCCCTGCTCGCGGCCCGGCACGTCATGCTGGTCGATGACGGTGAAGCCCGCCGGGAGCAGGGACGCGGGCTCGCCGGGAGCCAGGCACCACTGCGGGGGAAGGCTGGGCCGCCAGCGCCGGGCCTCGGCGGTGAAGGCTTCCCAGGCCAGCAGCCCGCCGTCCGCCACCGCGTCGGCGGCGCCCGCGAAGACGGCCCGGTCCCAGAAACCGGTGCAAAGGACGAGCGCGTATGACCGGGGCTCAGCGGGCCAGGCGGGCAGGTCCGCGTGCACCAGCGTGATCAGGTGGCCGAGTCCCCGCCGCCTGGCCTCCTCGCCGAGCATCGCCAGGGCCACGTCGGATACGTCCACCGCCGTGACCGGGCGCCCGCTCGCCGCGGCCAGCAGCGCGACGCCGGAAGGGCCGCACGCCAGGTCGGCCACCGGGCCGTCGGGCAGGTCCATCGCCAGCGCCCGGACCGCCAGCGGGTGCGGGACGAAGGACGGCAGCTGGCCGCCGGCGTACCTGGTATTCCACCTGAGCCGGTCAGGATGGTCATCCGGAACGAGCTGGTCGCCACGACCGCGCATGATCGTGGATACTACGGCCCCGGCAGGAGCCGGGCGCGCTCGCACGACCGCCGCCCGCGGCCCGCGGGGCTGGATAATTACAGCACTGAGTGCCAACATGGGGCGTCGGCCGGCGGCAGGAAACCTGGCGGGCGCGAGGGAGACCGATGGCAAGCACGCGCGAGTGGTTCGAGACCGTCGAGGAGGCCCGCAGGAGAGCCAGACGGCGCCTGCCGAGGTCGGTCTACCTGGCGCTGGTAGCGGGCACCGAGCAGGGCATCACGCTGCGGGACAACGTGGCCGCGTTCAGCGAGCTGCGATTCACCCCGCCGCACGTGGCGGACCTGCCCGCGGCCCGGCAGATGGCGACGTCGGTGCTCGGTCAGGACATCTCGCTACCGGTCATCGCGTCGCCGACCGGGGTCCAGGCCGTGCACCCCGAGGGTGAGGCGGGCGTGGCGCGCGGGGCGGCCGAGGCAGGCACGGCCCTGGGCCTGAGTTCCTTCGCCAGCATGCCCGTGGAGGACGTGGCCGCGGTCAACCCGAAGCTGTTCTTCCAGATCTACTGGTCAGGCAGCAAGGACACCATCGCCCAGCGGGCGCAGCGCGCTCGCCAGGCCGGCGCCAAGGCGCTGATCGTCACCCTGGACTGGTCGTTCTCCACCGGCAGGGACTGGGGAAGCCCGGCGATCCCGGAGAAGATCGACCTGCGGGCCCTCGTGCGCTTCGCGCCGGAAGGCCTCCTGCGGCCTGCCTACGTCACCCAGTGGCTCAGGCACGGCGGCCTGCCGGATCTCACCGTGCCGAACATGGCCGCTCCGGGCGAGGCGTCGCCCACGTTCTTCGGCGTCTACGGCGAGTGGATGCAGACCCCGCCGCCCACCTGGGCCGACATCGCCTGGCTGCGGGCCCAGTGGGACGGGCCGTTCATGGTCAAGGGCATCATGCGCGCCGACGAGGCGCGCCGTGCGGTCGACGTGGGCGCCACGGCCGTCTCGGTGTCCAACCACGGCGGCAACAACCTGGACGGCACCCCGGCCTCCATCCGGGCGCTGCCCGCGGTCGCGGCGGCCGTCGGCGGCCAGGTCGAGGTCCTGCTCGACGGCGGGATCCGGCGCGGCAGCGACGTGGTCAAGGCGCTCGCGCTCGGAGCGCGCGCGGTGATGATCGGGCGCGCTTACCTGTGGGGCCTGGCGGCCAACGGATCAGCCGGGGTGAAGAACGTCTTCGACGTGCTGCGCGGCGGCATCGACTCGACGCTGCTCGCGCTCGGCCGGTCCTCGATTGACGACCTGTCCCCCGACGACGTCATCCTCCCCGCCGATTTCACCCGCGGCCTGTCCAAGTGATTGCCTGTGGCTAGAAACGGCTAAAGCAAGAGGGACGCTAAAGCAACCGTCGGCCGGGACGGTTCGCGGAGTCGGTCTGTTGGCTGCTAATCAGGTGGGGTATCGGGTGGGTTCGGTGGTGTACTGGCGTCCGGAGGGTGAGGTCCAGCGGATGGTCCCGTCGGGCAGCCGGTCGGCGCTCCATCGCGGGTTCTGCTTGAGCCGATGGTCATGCCGACATTTCGAATCCCCGTTGCACAAACAGGTCCGTCCACCCGCCTCATACGGCACGCCGTGCTCCCAATCGCAGCGGGCGGCCGGGCGCCGGCAGGCCGGGCTGGTGCAATGGGCGTACCGGACCTGGGTCAGGTGCCGCAGCACGACCCCCGGATCATGGCCGCTGGCCTCGTGCCGGTGATCGCACGGGCCGGCGATGGGTTCCAGATCGACCAGCAGGTCCGGTTGTCCGGAGGTGCCGGTGGATAGCCGCCAGGTTCCGTACCCGCCGGGCGGGCCAGGCCCGCCGGCCGGGGTGAAGGTGAACCCTTGGCCGCCGGTACTGCCGGGCGGATCAGGGCCGTCCGGCGGCCCGGGTTTGCGGCGAGTGCCTCCGGATGCCCGGGGTCCTGGCCGGGCACAACCATGGCCGATGGCGTGGCCGTCCTTGTCGGTGACCGTGACGCACCACGTCGTGCGGGGGTTGCGGGCGGCGGCCGCGGCCAAGTCGCGGGCCAGGGCCGGGTCGACCGGCCCGATCCCGGCGAGCTCACCCGGCCGGTCGGCCAGGTCCAGCACGGTGACCAGCGGCACGGTCAGCATCACCCGCCCGACGAACCCAGGAGGCAGCCCGCCGAACCCGGGAGGCAGCCCGCCGGCCGACAGGCCTGCGCCCGCGGCCGGGCCTGCACCCGACCCGGCCGGACCCGATGGCCCTGACCCGCCATCCCCCTGGCGGCCAGGCCCGCTGTCGTCCGGGTCCTCCCGGTTGTCCGGGCCGGTGCCGGGCGCCGGGCTGGGCCGGGAGTCCATGCCGAGCAAAAGATCCAGGTAAGCCCTCGCTCGCAGCTCATCCATGTCCCCGGCCAGACCCGCCTTCTTCAGCTGGCCGGCCCACCAGTTGATGCGCTGATCCGCGGCCAGCACTTCTGCCGACGGCAACTCCCGCCCGCACAACGCCGCGTTCCCGCTGTCTTCGGCCCACCGCTCCACCCGGGCATCCTTGGCCGCCGCCTCCCGCCGCTTGCGGGCCTTATCGGGCGCGACCCGCATCACCGCCCGGGCGATCGCGGCCCGCAGCCCGCCCGGGGTCAGCGTGGCCGCCCGGCCCAGCACCAGCGCCTCCGCCGCCCGCGACTCAGCCGGATCCAGCAGTGCGGTAGCCCCGGCGATGATCGCCACCTTGCGCTGCCGCAAAAACCCGGACCGGAACGCCGCCATCGTGCCGGGCAGCCGGGCCGCCAGCTCACACGACAGATACAGCAGCCCCTCCGCCGCCCACCGCGACTCGGCCAGCGCCCAAGCCAGCTCCTGCGGCGTGAACTCCTCCCAGCACTCCGGGATCCCGGTCTCCCCGTCCACCGCGCATTCCGGCTCGGGACGCCGCCGGGCCAGCTCCGCCACCGCCGCGTGCTTGCGCGCCGCAGCATGCGCCTCCACCCGGTCCCACGCACCGATCGCGCCGATCAGCCCGTCATCATCACAGCCGGCGTACCGGTCCTGCGGCCCGGCGGCCTCATCGGCGAACCCCATCAACGCCAGGCCACCCAGGGCGCTATTGAGCGGCGTACCGACGCCGAACCACGCGACGGGAATCTCCCAGGCGCCGGCGATCAGCTCGGCGAGCTGCGCGCTGGTCAGGCCGAGCGGCGGGCTGTGGTCCGGGTCCTCCTCCAGGTCCGGATCGTCCAGCTCCAGCTCCCCAGCCCACGCCGCTGAGGACGCCGCCCACTGCTCATCGTCCATCCAATCGGTCCCGGCCGACAGCCGCCACCCGTCAGTCTCGTCATCCAGGGGATGGCCCAGGTCATCGCCGCTCCGGGCCGGGTCTTCGTCCTGCCCGGAGCCTGGGACCGGTCCTGGGTTCATGCACCATCGTCCGTTCGGATGAAGGACTTCATATCAAACATGATAGCGAAAAACTTACCTTGAAGCACGGCGACACACCGTTTGAAGGAACGATATGGTCCGGTATGCCAGCTTCCGGCGGACGCTGCCCGGCCCGGCAGGAGACGTGGTGACCTTCTCGCGGCTGCCCATGTCCGCGACGTCGTACCACGGATTCGGGGCATCCCCTCATGCGCCAGGCAGGGCACCGCGCTGGACGACGCGTTCGGGGGCAGCTGCCCGGCAACATTCCGGGCCGAATACCTCCTCACCGGGGAGATGCCGCATTGCATCGATTTCATATTGACGGCCGGGGAGATCAAGGCCGAAGACACCGAGGTGCTGTTCACCGGCAGGCGGGTTCTGCGCGGCGGACCAGGATACGTCTCCGATCATCTCGGACTGCTCGCCCGGCTGAACTGCCTCGCTGCCTAACCGGGCTTGGCCCCAGTATCAGGAACTGCTTGCCGAGCTATCCGGCGAGGGCGCTAGCGCCCCGCTTGCCCAACGGGCATACGTGGCCGTCGGCCTGTGGTCAGCACAGGCAGCAGCGGTCGGATCGTCCGGCGCTGGAGGCAGCCCTGCCAGACCCCCAGGCTGTACGCGAGGTCGTCGAGCAGCCTGGCGGCGACGTACCGCGCGGGATCAAGCGGCGGCCGGCGGTCTAGCCAGTCCAGTAGCGGCGGCGCCAGGACCAGCGCGGCCAGCGGCAGCCGCAGGCGTCGTACGCCGAGCGCGGTCGGCACCGCCACCGGCCACCAGGTCCTCGACATCGCGCTGCCCAGCGGCCTGCCCGCCGCGAGCGTCCCGCCGCCGCCCGCCAGCCCGGCCGCCAGCAGCCACGCGGTCCCGGCCGTCGGCCTGGGCCACGGCTCGCCGGTGAGGCGGGCCAGGCGCCGGGCGAGCAGGGCTATCGCGGCCGCGGTGAGCGCGGCGCCTTCCGCAGGGCGGCCGGATACTGCGGCCAGCCAGGCCAGCGCGGTCCAGCCGGACACGGTCGTACTGGTGCCGGTAGTACCCCTCCGCCGTCAGCGTGATGAACAGAAGGGTCGTGATCAGGAACGGGAAGAACAGGGCCAGGTTGATAAGCCGCCGCCGGTTGACGTGCCGCAGCGCCTCGGCCTGCTCCGGGGTGTACGGCGGCCTGGGGCGTTGGACGAAGCAGCAGCACGGCTCACTGTTTTGGCCGTACCAGGGATCCTGGTGGTTAATTCGCGGCATGCCGGTCAGTGTCCTGTCTGGCTGAAGGTTGCGAAGTCCAGACTTAGCTTGCGAGTGATCTTGCGAAGTCCGGATTTAGGTTGCGAGTCGCCGCCGGCGTGTGCGCCTCGGCGGCGAACAGCGAGCGGCATGCCTCGGGGGGGCGTCGGCCACCTTGCCATGCGGGTGCCCGGTCACGGCAGCGCCGCTGCTGCGGCTGGGTGCATGATCCTCTACCTCGCTCCTGGGCGGTACGCGCTGATCGGCGACCGGCCGGGGCACTACGCCGCAGGCATGTTCAACCGAACTGCGCGTCAGGTGTCGTTCACCGATATCATCGCCGTATGGCGATGCAAACCGGCGGGGTCACGGCGTCCAGGGTCGGGCTGGGCCCGGCGGCGGCGTTGTTCCGGTCGCTGGGTGATCCGGCCCGGCTTGCGATCGTGCGCCGTCTGGCCGGCGGGGAGGCCCGCGTGACCGACCTGACCAGCGAGCTGGGCCTAGCGCAGTCGACGGTGTCGAAGCACCTGGCCTGCTTGCGCGGCTGCGCACTGGTGAACGTCCGGGTGGCGGGCCGGGCATCGGTGTACTCGCTGGCCCAGCCCGCGCTGCTGGACCTGTTCACCGCGGCTGAGGAGGTGCTGGCCGCGACCGGGAGCGCCGTCGCGCTGTGCCCCGCCTACGGGCAGCCGCGGTGACCGCCGCCGCGACCAGCACGGCGCGGTTGCGGCGCCGGGGATTCTGGCTGGAATACGCCTCCATGGCCTGGATGACCGCCGAGGCCGCGGTCGCCATCACCGCCGGGATCCTGGCGTCGTCGGTCGCGCTCACCGGGTTCGGGCTGGACTCGGTGATCGAGTTCTTCGCCGCCGTCATCGTGGTCTGGCAGCTGCGAGGTGAGGTCGCGGGCCAGGAGCGAGAGACGAAGGCCGTGCGCCTGATCGGGGTGACATTCTTCGCCCTGGCCGTCTACCTGGCCGTCGAGGGCATCCGTGACCTGGTCACCGGCGCGCAGCCGCGGGCCTCAGTGCCCGGACTCGCCGTCGCCGCCGCGGCGCTGCTGGTCATGCCGGGCCTCGCCGTGGCCAAGCGCCGCACCGGCCAGGCGCTGGGCAACCGGACCCTGGTCGCCGACTCCGCCGAGACCGCGTTTTGCGCCGCCACCTCCGCGGCCACCCTGCTCGGCGTCGGCCTCAACGCCTGGGCCGGCTGGTGGCAGGCCGACCCGATCGCCGGGCTGGCCATCGCCGCCCTGGCGGTCAAGGAAGGCCTCGAAGCCTTCGAAGACCACGACTAACCCGCCCCAAGCTCCCGGCAGGCCTGATCATGGTCTAACCAGGGGGTAGCGGCATGGTGCGACGTGGCAGGGGCCGAAGTCGGCAGCCCTTGACTCTCGGCCAGGTCCAGTGATCGCCGAAACCGCAACCTAAATCTGGACACCACTCCGCCCACGCGTCCAGACCTACCCTGCGAACCCCAGCTCACAGGGCAGTGCCCTCGCAACCTCCAACTGGACAGGACAGTCAGGTGCCTGATTTCGGGCTTGCTTCGCTGTGATGCAGGTGTCCCGTGTCATCGAATCGAACTTTCCTTTTTGTCATTGAAGCGTCCTCGCCGGGCATCTTCTGCCACTCGATTTTCCTCGGTTCGCCGTCAGCTCAACGGCGCGCGCAGCGCGATGCAGCTTGAGGTCCAACTGGGGAAGGTGGCCCCATAGGGGATCGAGGCGGAGGCGAGCGCCGCGCCGATGATGAGTTCGGCGGGCGTATTGGCGACCTGGCGGTCGGCCTCAAGGCGGCGCCGCTGGCGCGCCCGCCGCCGGGCTCTGCGTTGAGGAGGCCCGCCCGGCACGGGCACGCCGCCGCCGGTCAGGTCCCGCAGGCCAGCCAGGCTCGCCCGGCAAGCGGACTGGTGCTGCCCGGGCCGTCTTCCCCAGCGAACGGTATGCCGTTCCCGCCCCTGGCCAGGCGATAGGTCCGGCTCGCGGCCACGCCCGGGGAATTCCGGCGCTTGCCCGAAGAGGGGGGATACGAGGGCGGCCGGGACGGACGAGCCTGGCTGCCATCGACCAGGCGCTCTCTTGCGGTGACCGGAGCAAGCCGGTAGCGTCCCGGTGCATCGGTCACCCTCGCAGGTAGGCGTGACCCGGCAAATGGGGAGGGATAGTGGCAACGATTCTTGCTTTCCACGAGGTCGATGACGTGGAGCACTGGCTTCGCTCACCAAAGCGGGAAGAGGTCTTTGGCGCCATGGGCATCACGGGCCGGCTCTTCACCGACCCTACGAACGCCAACCGGGTGGGGCTGGTCGTGGAAGTCCCGGACATGGAGGCCTTCCAGCAGTTCATGCAGTCCGGCGAGGCGGCCGAGGCGATGCGATCCGACGGGGTCCGGCCCGACACGCTCGTGGTCCTCGAGGAGGCATCGGGGCACCTTTAGGCCGCGCGCCGGAGGACGCCGTAGCTGGCGCGGGAGCGTATCCGGCGTGGTTGCGGTCTTGGGGTGACTGCGGACGTGACGGGCCGTTGACCCGGTCGCTGATCCGCACCTGGCGCAGATGCCGGCGTTTCAGGGCTGGCCAGGGCGGGGGCGCTCTGGCCAGATCATCCACGGCATGGTCAAGGCGGGAGGGGATATGTGGGCGCAGCTCATCAAGGTGCGGTTGAAGCCGGGCAAGGACACGGCCGTGGTGGCCGGGCGGCTGCGGGCCGCCGAGCAGCCCGGGTCGGGACTGCTGCGGGAAATAATCATGCGGGACCAGAAGGACCCGTGCCAGGCCTACATCCTGGCCGTGTTCGAGAGCGAGGAGAAGGCGCGGGCGCGCGAGCGGGACCCGCGCCGCCAGGAAGGGCTGCAAGCCGTTCAGGCAGCGATGGCAGACATACTCGCCGGTCCTCCGGAGTTCGTCGATCTGACCGTCGCGGAAGAGTGGACGGGTTAGCCGGGCCCCGGGCGCGCAGGATCGATACGCAGCGGGCAGCCTCAGGGGCCGCAACCCGGATGCGCCCGGTCAGGATGCCGGCGGTGCACGGGACCAGCGACGCTTTCCGTGGCGAGCCGCATTGCCGGGCATGCCGGGCGGGTGACAGCCGCCAGAGACCAGCGCATGATCTTGACCGGGTGCCCCGGCCAGGTGCCGGCCATTCCCGCCTGGCCTGGCCGGCCGGGCTTGTGCTTGAGCAATTTTTGCTGGCACAAGCGAGTCCCGACCGGCGGGCCGGATCAGGCAAGCCGGGCTGGTCCCCGTCGCGGCTGGCGCTGGTGACCGTGCTGCAGCGGGCGGAGAACCTGACTGACCGGCTGGCGGCCGATGCGGTCCGGGTGCGGCTGGACTGGAAGTACCTGCTCGGGCTGCCCGTTGATGATCCGGGCTTTGACCATACGGTGCTGGCCGAGTTCCGGGGCAAGGTGGCCGGGGCCGGCCTGGAGCAGGTGGTGCTTGATGCGCTGCTGGCACGCCTGGCATCTGAGGGGCTGGTCAAGGCGGGCGGCAAGCAGCGCACCGATTCCACCCACGTGATCGCCGCGGTGGCGGCGCTGAACCGGCTGGAACTGGCCGGGGAAGCCGTGCGGGCCGCGCTGGAGGCGCTGGCCGCGGCGCACCCGGACTGGCTGGAGCAGCGGGTCTGCGTGCCCGATTTCGCCTGCCGCTACGGCACCCCGATGACCTCCTGGCACCCGCCGGCCTCCCAGGCCAGGCGGGAGGAGCTGGCGGTCGCCTACGCCCGCGACGGGTACGCGCTGCTGGAGGCGGTCTACGACGGTTCCGCGCCGGCCTGGCTGCGCGAGCTGCCGGCGGTCGATGTGCTGCGCCGGGTGCTGCTGCAGAACTACACCCGCACCATCACCGGGGACGGGCGGGAGGTGATCAAGCGGCGGGAGAAAGAGCCTGAGGGCGATGGTCTCCCGCCCGGCCATGCCCGGATCGCCTCACCGTATGACACCGATGCCCGGTGGGGCGTCAAGCGGGAGGAGTTCTGGCTGGGCTACAAGCTGCACGTCACCGAGACCTGCGACGATCCCCCGCCCTGCAGCTGCCGCCCGGATCGGCCAGCACCCCAGCCCGCCGGCGGTGACGAACTGGGCGGGTCCCGCGCGGGCGGCCGGGAGCATGACAAGGGCTGCGCGCGCCTGGTGTCCCCGAACCTGATCACCGGCGTGGCCACCACCGACGCCACCGTGACCGACAACCAGATGACCAGCGCCATCCATGACGACCTGGCCAGGAAGACCCTGGCTCCGGGGCGGCATTACCTCGATTCCGGCTACCTCAGCGCCGCGGTCGTGGTCTCCGCGCTGACCACCTGGGGCATCGCGCTGACCGGGCCGCTGCTCGCGGACACCTCCGCCCAGGCCCGGGCCGGGCCGGCTACGCCCGCGCCCACTTCGCCGTCGACTACGACACCGGCACCGTCACCTGCCCGCAAGGCAAGACATCAGCATCGTGGACGCCGTGCACCCAGCGCGGCAAGGACGCCATCGTGGCCACCTTCTCCGCCGCCGACTGCGGCCCCTGCCCGGCCCGCGCCCTGTGCACCACCGGAAGCCGACGGCAGCTCACCGTGCTGCCCCGAGACCTGGCCGAAGCCCAGGCCGCCGCCCGCGCCGCGGAAACCACCATCCCGTTCCGGGCCGACTACGCCCGCCGGGCCGGCGTGGAGGGCACCATGCACCAAGCCGCCAGCCACGGTGCGCGGCGCGCCCGCTACCGCGGCCTGCCCAAGACCCGCCTCGACCACCTGTACATGGCCGCCGCGCTCAACCTGCTCCGCCTGGAGGCATTCTGGACCGGCACGCCACTGGACCGGCGGCGAACCAGCCACCTGGCACGCCTCGAACTCGGCCTCGTCGCATGACCCAGAATTAGCCACCAGGATCACCAGGGCAGGTGGTGGTATTGACCCTAGTCGATGGACATCAGCGGGCAATGTTCTGCCGGGCCCAGCGGAGCACCAAGGACGCGCCATACACCAGGGCCAGGATGACTGCGAGTATCACGGCCAGGTGCCAGACGACGGTCCAGGCTGTGTTCCAGAAGGTGTCGGATGCCTGGGTGATCACCTGGTGGACGGCGTTTTTCGCTCCGGTGGCGGCCGACCTGGCCGCGGAGGATACGGCACCGGGGGCGGCGGACGGGTCGCCGCCGGACGCGCCGGCCAGTTTCCAGCCGAGGAGGAAAGCCAGGATGGCCCAGACTACCGTCATAGGGGCAGCGTACCCCGGCGTGTCATCAGGTGTCAGGGTGCGCGCACTACACCCATCGCGTCAGCCGTATGGCGATCACGGCCAGATGCGCGGCGCGCGGGTCAAGCCAGGTGGCCGCCCAGCAGGTAAGCGTGACGGCGATGGCGGCGGCGGTGATAGCCTCGGGGCCCACCTCAGCCATGATCCCGGGGATGTTCATAATCCTGCCAGCCGGAGGGCGGTGCCGCAGCGGTCTTCGGCGTGTTCGGTGCCGCGCCATTCGCCCGGCCCGGGGTTCTCGGTGCCGGTCAGGTCCCGGCAGCCGAGCATGCCGTTGCGGAGCTTCCAGACCGCGAGCTGCCCGGCCGGGTTCCCCCGAGCAGGCACTGGCAGCCGTTCTGGCCGAGCCCGGACAGGTCGCCGGGGACGGCGTCGATCCCGAGGATCACCTGGCAGGCGCCGGCGACGGCCGCCCGCACCTCTGCGGCACCCCGGCTGCCATAGTCATAGTCGCCGTACAAGCCGCGCTCTGCCACGACGAACAGCAGGTCATAGCGGGCCACGGCCCCCGGCGGACCGCGGGCAGCACGCCAGGTCAGCCAGGCTCAGGTTCATCGTCATGCCGCCGACCCTAGCCCGGTCCGGCGACATTCGGCGGCCCCGCGGGGAGTGACATTTCCGTCCCGTCCGGAGAGGACGAGCGGATGTTCGAAAGTCCGGCTCTAGCACTTCCTTGTCGGGGGGAATCCGTGTACCCTCTGAGTGTCCCCCCGCGCCTGCCTAAAAAGGCGGGTCCGCCTCGGCGGCGACGGATGCGCAGGCAGGACCGTGAATCTTCAGGACCAGCGGATTAGGGTCCTGGAGTTACGTGACGACGCTGTCCTCGCCGGTGGTGGAATCCGCCTCGGCCACGGGGATGTCGCGACGCTCGCGCAGGCCTCGTACCCGCACGTGGTGCGCAACGGGGCTGACACTTAGCACGTGTTCGACGAGATCGGAGAAGAACCGCGGCGGTGCGACATCGTCCGGCACGAGGTCGGGGCGGGCTTGCACCGTGACGGGTGACACTGTCTCGTCCCACTCCACCAGCAGGAGCCCGGTCGTGGTATAGCCATTGCCATCGCCAGGGTCGCGGAGCTTGCGGATCATGTCGACGGCAAGCTCGAACGCGTCGGGTTCGTCCGTCAATATCGTGGACCGCTGCACAAAGAAGTAGCCGACGGCGGCGAGGGGATACCGGGCTCGCAGGTTGCCCGCGTCGCCGTAGGATTCCTCAAATCGGTTTGGCAGGTTCTTCCGGAAGCTCCGCAGCTGGGCCTTTGTGCTCACCAGCACTTCGGGCCCACGGTCCCATCGCGCGATGCAGACATCTACCTGCTTGACGTAGGCGCGGCCCAGGATGCGCGCATCCACTGGTCCCACGGCGGGCAGGTTCTGGATACGCCAGGCGAGTTCGAGGCGTATCGGCATTGGGAGGCGTTCAATCAAAACCGCGACGTCCCTGGGGAGCACGCGTGGACGCTGCGGTCGTGGCCATACCTCGTCGGCGCCGAAGCCGGCACGGCGAAGCTCGTACGCGATCCACGAGTCGATGCCGGCGGGAAATGAACCGCTCTCGGACACGGCACCAGCCCTGACAGGCAAGGTGAGCAACCGGCCGAGCAGGTTGTAGTCGGGCACGTAGACCGGCGGCTGACCCGCTGTGTGACCCCACGGATCCGAGACATCGGCCTGCTCGAGGACAGCGTCGAACCGTGAGAACTTATCGCCCTCGTTCTTCGCCATTACGACCCTTGCTGGGACCGGGCACGAGCGGCCCGCCGGGCAGCAAGGTCTACGTAGGCCTCACGGAGCACCTTCACCTCGCTGTCCGGAATGCTGAGATGTTCCACGAGGAGGGCCTGGTCGATGACCTGCACCGCATGCAGTAGGCCCTGCGGTCGGCGCACGAGCACTGCCACCTTGGAACGGACGGCGGTAAGCGCACCACGGGCCGCTTCGAGCGTCGCGGGACTAGGCACCGGAAGCCGATCCGCTTCCTTCGGCTCAAGCTTGAGCATCCCTCCTCCATACGCGCGGCCCACCATCTCGGCACCCACCAAGGTCATCGAGTTGAGCGATGCCAGCGGCAGAAGGTCCATACCGAGGTGCCTGAGCCCTTCCCGAAAGTACACGCCATGCACCGAGTTGAGGTGGTGGACACCAGCCCGATTGGCGCACAAGCGCGGAGTGTCGGCGTTCATATACGTCAGCAACAGGTCAGCCGACTTGACCAGGGGGACCCGCCACCAGGGTGAACGGACCCGGCACTTATACGCCTCATCGACGCCGAGCTTCTCGCCCTCATCGATGTACGCCTGCCCGGCAGCCGATGGTTCCCCCTGTGGACGAAACAGCAAGGTGGCCGCCCCGTCGGCGCCCAGCTCCCGACGTGCAGCCCTGGTAAGGGCCAGGCCACGCAGGTGACGGGAGCCGGGCGGCGAAATCACCAGCAGCTCGGCAGGCTGGAGCCCCAGCTCGCGAGCGCGCCCTGGCGACAAGGCGAAGTAGCGGTTGTTCCCGGTCACCATGCCGAGGGTCGTCTCTCCCCATGTCTGCAGCGGCGTGAAGCCGCCAGCGTGCTCGAGCGCTGAGTATGCCGTAAGCGCGGACATCGACAGTAGTGATGGCGTCCACTTGCCATGCGACGTCGCGGGGGTCCACAGCTGCGCCTGACCGGGCAGATTGGCGAGGTCCTCGACCGCCTGCACCTGGTGAAGCTCGCAATATCCCGCCGGACCTGCGCCATAGTCGTCGGCGAGCAGGAGCACCACTTCCTCGAGCACGCCTGGGAAGACACGCTCGGTGAACAGTACCAGGCGCACCCGGGCGAACCGCTGCACCAGAAAATGCCGTACCTCTGCCGCGTAGTTGACGGTGAGCAGCTCTGCCGGCAGGACCAGCCCCAGCCGTCCGCCGGGCTTGAGGAACAGCGCCGCGTGCACGGTGAATGCTGCCCACGACGATGCAAGGGCAGTCAGCGTGACGCCGCCGCGCAGTGCCGCTTCACGGCTCCGCGCCCGTGCCAGCCCGGAGAAATCCTGGTACCGGACATACGGAGGATTGCCGATAACGGCGTCGTACACGGGCGTCGGGCCAACAGTGAAGAAGTCGCCGACCCGTACCGTGGCGTCATGGCCCGCTGCGCGGACCAAGGTCTCAGCTTGTCGCGCGCTGCCCTCGTGGAGCTCAATCCCATCGAGGCGCCCCCGCGTGGCGTCGGCCGAACCCGCGAGCGCATCGAGACGCTCCCCCGCAGCGAGCAGGAAGGCGGCCTCCCCGCAAGATGGCTCCAGAACATTGTCTTGCGGCGAACGAACCGCCCATTCGACGACGTGGCGGCACAGCGCGGGTGGCGTGAAGAAGGCCCCACGGGCCTTGCGAGAGGCTGGGCTGTCCGCGGCCCCGATCGAGGCAGTCACGGACGCAGTGTGCCGTATGGCGGTGAGGGTATGCCAGGAGGCGCGCGGCGGGCCGGTCAGCTTGAACGGCAGACGGGCCGTCTCCACTGAATTCTTATTATCAAACATGGTAGCGAAAAACTTGGTCCGAAGCGCGGCGACACACCGTTGAAGGAAAGATTTGAGTGGCGTTGATGTAAGGTCTTGCTCCTAGCCCGCACATAACATCGGCCGGGCGATATCGATGAGGCGCTGGATGCAGGGTTCGAAGATGTCGTCCTAGGTGCGCGGAGCTGCGCCGGCACCGGCAGGGCGGCGGTCAGCCTGGCGGCCTCGCTGGCGGGGGATCGCCGGTCGGTTCCTGCCAAGCGCTAGCGCCCCGCTTGCCCAACGGGCATACGTGGCCGTCGGCCTGTGGTCAGCACAGGCAGCAGCGGTCGGATCGTCCGGCGCTGGAGGCAGCCCTGCCAGACCCCCAGGCTGTACGCGAGGTCGTCGAGCAGCCTGGCGGCGACGTACCGCGCGGGATCAAGCGGCGGCCGGCGGTCTAGCCAGTCCAGCAGCGGCGGCGCCAGGACCAGCGCGGCCAGCGGCAGCCGCAGGCGTCGTACGCCGAGCGCGGTCGGCACCGCCACCGGCCACCAGGTCCTCGACATCGCGCTGCCCAGCGGCCTGCCCGCCGCGAGCGTCCCGCCGCCCGCCAGCCCGGCCGCCAGCAGCCACGCGGTCCCGGCCGTCGGCCTGGGCCACGGCTCGCCGGTGAGGCGGGCCAGGCGCCGGGCGAGCAAGGCGACGGCGGTCCCGGTGGCCGCGGCGCCGACCCCCGGGCGGCCGGACACGGCGGCCAGCCAGGCCAGCGCGGTCCAGCCGGACACGTACAGCGGGCGCACCGCGCCGGGATGGCGCAGTTCCAGGCCCGCGGCCGAGGTGCCGTAGTCCTTGCGCCTGGCGAACCAGGCGCCAAACCGCACGCGGTGCTGGTGCGGCACGACGGCATCCGGCTCGTAGCGCACCCGCCAGCCGGACGCGGCCAGCCGCCAGAACGAAGTCGACGTCTTCTCCCACGCGCATGTCCTCGGCAAAGCCCGCCCCGGCCGCGGCCTTCCGAACGATCAGCGCGGCGCCCGGCACGTAAGGGACCCGGGATCCGGGCCTGACGATGCTGGCGCGCGAGCCCATGTCCAGGGTGGAACTCGCCCCCTCGTACCGCGCCAGCCACCCGCGCCCGTCCCCGGCCGGGACGATGCGCGGCGCCACCGCCCCCACCGCGGGGTCCGCGAAATGCGGCAGCAGCCGGTCCAGCCAGCCCGGGCCGGGCACGCAGTCCGAGTCGAGAAACGCGACAAGCTCGGTGTCCGCCGCGGCGAGGCCGGTGTTCCTGGCCGCCCCGGGTCCGCCGTTCACCGGCCGGCGCAGCACGCGGGCGCCGGTCGCGGCGACGAGCCGCGCTATCGCGGCCGGATCGTTCGAGCCGTCGTCCACGACTATCACCCGCGGCAACGGCCTCAGCCCGGCCAGGCAGCGGGCCAGTTCGGCCTGCCGGTCGCGGACGGGTACCACGACCGTCACGTCCGGCCGGGGATAGTGAGGCACGGGATCGTGCAGCGAGGGATGGGCGATTCCGGTGTCGAGCAGGCGGCGCGCCAGGGCGCGGGCCCTGGGGTTATCCGGTACCGGCGTCCCTGACCACCAGGCGGCCACCTGGCGGGCGCCCGACGGCGTGAGCCTCAGCACCCGGACCGGCGAACCGCCGACCAGCACCGACCCGCCCGCCAGCAGGCGCGAGCCGGCATCAGGCCGCAGGCGGAGTCCGGCGGGGGCAAGCTCGCCGTCAGGCCCCGGACCCACGGGACCACCCGGCCAACGGGTCCTCGTCACAGCCGCGCAGCGGCGGCCGCCGCCCGATCGTCACCGGCACCGGGCCGTGCGAGTGATCCTCGGCCGGCCTCTGGCGGTGGCGCGGCGCCCGCCTTCCGGGCCGCGGCCAGCGCGGCCTCGCCGTGGCCTCGCACGCATTCCGGGTCGGGCCCGTCCAGCGGCAGCCCGGTGAAGAACTTGGCCGCCATGCAGCCGCCGCGGCATGAGCTGAAGGAACCGCACGAGCGGCAGGCTCCGCCCGTCTGCGGCTGGCGCAGCCCGGCGAAGAGCGTGGATGACCGCCATACCGCCTCGAAGCCGCCGGCCTGCCGGACGTTGCCGGCCAGGAAGTTCGGGTGAATCGCGAAGGGGCAGGCGTAGACGTCCCCGACTGGGTCGATCAGGCAGACCACGCGGCCGGCCCCGCACATGTTCAGCCCGGGGAGCGCCTTCCCGTACGGCGACAGGTGGAAGAACGAATCGCCGGTAAGCACCTGCTCGCCGTGCGCGGCGAGCCAGTCGTAGAGTTCGCGCTGCTGCGCGTTCGTCGGGTGCAGTTCGGGCCACACATCCGCACCCCGGCCCGAGGGCCGCAGCCTGGTCAGCCTCAGCTGTGCGCCGTGGCTGTCGGCTATCTCCTTGAACGCGTCGAGCTGGGAGACGTTGTGCCTGGTCACGACCACGGAGACCTTGAAGCCGCGGAACCCCGCGGCCGCCAGGCAGCCCATCGCCGCCATCGCCGTCCGGTAGGAGCCACGGCCGCGGACCGCGTCGTTGACCTCCGGGGTGGCGCCATCCAGCGAGATCTGCACGTCGACGTAGTCGCTGGCGGCCAGCCGGCGGGCGGCCGCGGCGTCGAGCTTGACCCCGTTCGTCGAGAACTTGACCCCCACCTGATGGGCGGTCGAGTAGTCCAGCAGTTCCCAGAAGTCCGGGCGGACGGTCGGCTCGCCGCCCCCGATGTTGACGTAGAACACCTGCATCCGCTGCAGCGTGTCGATGACCGCCTTGCACTCGGCCGTGCTCAGCTCACGGGGATCCCGGCGACCCGAACTCGACAGGCAGTGGACGCACGACAGGTTGCAGGCGTACGTGAGCTCCCACGTCAGGCAGATAGGAGAGGTCAGGCCGGATTCGAACTTTTCCGCCAGCGAGTTGGACCGACTCCCGGCCGGCTGGGCCGTGCGCCGGGTAACGGGGGGATCGCGCGGGACGATCATCTGTGAGGTGGCTAGGGCGGCGAGCGCTCGCTGGTAGGCGGGGAGCTCGGGCTCGGGGATTCCCTCTGCGAGGCACGCGGCACGCGCGGTGGGATGGTCATTGAGACGCTCGAGCACCGCGAGGAGGGTGGGGCTCTTCAGAAAGGAGAGGCCCCTGGTGGTGAAGTGGTAGAGCATGGCGCCGAACGGCTCGGGACGTATGGCGACACGGTCGTGAAGGCGCCAGGGGCGGTCGAGGTCGAAGGGGGCGGAGGCCTCGGCCGGGGGCGCCGTCACGGGGAGCGTTGGCAACGGCGAGCGGGTCAGTAGACGCCGCACATGCCGTCGATCGAGACTTCTTCGACCAGGAGTTCGTCGGTGACGAGCGGGTCGGACTCGGGGACGGGCGCCTCGATCGGGTCGGCTGCTGGTTCGGAAACGGTCAAGGGTCCGGCCATGAGGCACCTCCCGCACGTAGTGACACAGGGTGCCATCATAGGTCCTGACATGAGCGGGCGACTGGCCGTCGTGACCGGGGCGGCGCGCGGGATCGGGGCGGCGGTGGCCAGGAAGCTCGCCGCCGAGGGATGGTCGCTGCTGCTCGTGGACGCGTGCGCGCCACAGCCGCCGGCAGATTACCCGATGCCGGCGCCAGGCGACCTGGCCCAGACGGCACGGTACTGCATCGCGGCCGGTGCCGGGGGCGTCGGCGAGCTGATCGCCGACGTCGGTGACGGCTCCGTGCGCGACAAGCTGCGGGACGCGCTCGGCGGCCGAGTGCCTTCGGCGGTGGTCGCCGCGGCCGGCGTGATCAGGGGAGACCTGGCCTGGGCGGTGCCTGATGACGCGTTCGGCCTGATGATGAGGGTGAACCTGTTCGGCGTCAGGCATGCGGCCGACGCCTGCGTGCCGGCGATGATCGAGGCGGGCACGGGCCGGTTCGTGGCGATCTCCTCGGCGGCCGCGCTGCGCGCCATGCCCATGCTCGCGGCGTACTCCGCGGCCAAGGGCGCGGTGGTCGGCTACGTCCGCGCGCTGGCCGCCGACCTGGCCGGGACCGGGGTGACCGCGAACGTCGTCTGCCCGGGCTCCACCCGCGGCCCCATGCTCGCCGCCAGCGCCTCCCTCTACGACCTGCCCGACCAGGAGTCCTTCGCCGCGCAGGCCCTGCTCCGCAGGCTGCTGGACCCCGCAGACGTCGCGGCCGCCGTGGCCTGGCTCTGCGGCCCCGACGCGGGCGCCCTCACCGGCGCCGTCATACCCGTAGACGCCGGCCTGACCGCCTGAGCCGGCTACTGCAGGTTCGCGGGATTGCCGATCGGGTCGCCGACGTACTCGTGCATGGCGTCGAGGTTGTCGTGGGCGGGATACTTGGCCGCCGCCGGGCCGTCGGCGAACGCGTGCAGGACGTTCATGGTTACCTGCTTGACGAAGCCGGGCGTCCGGCCGCCGATGCCGTGCGGCTGGTCGCCGTAGATCGCCTCCACCCAGCGCATGGTGCCCGAGTTGAAGACGCCGGCGCCACCGGAGTGCGTGTAGTAGGCGGAGTCGCCGAAGCTGCTCGCCCCGTTGCAGACCAGCGGCGAGTGGGAAAGCACCTGGATCGGCCGCTCGACCGGGTAGGCCGGGTTGACCCGGTCGTACTCGATGCCGACCAGGTTGCTGAAGCTGGCGCCCGCCCTGACCCCGGTCCCGGCGAACACCCAGCTGCTGGGTGAGACCACCACGTAGGGGGCGACCGCCGGGTAGCCCTCGTAGATGGTGCCGATCAGGGAGGACTCGGGGTCCGGATCGGGCGGCTCGCGCCAGTCGCTGGTGACCAGCGCGTTGTCCACCCCGTACATCGGGTCTTCGGTGTAGCTGGTCTTGTAGCAGATGACGAGCCGGGACTTGCCGAGCCTGGTGGAGTCCAGCCTGATCCGCCGGAACACCGCGTTGGCCCCGAGGAAGGCCAGGTTGACCCCCGCGTTCCTGGCCGCGGTCACGTTCGCGCGCTCGGCCGGCGTCCAGTACTCGTCGTGCCCCAGCGAGATCAGCGCGCTGGCCCCGTCCAGCAGGTGCGGGTCCGCCGCGATGTCCATCCCGGTCACGTAGGCGAGCGGCAAACCCATCGACTCGGCGAGCTTGACCGCGTTCCGCTCGTAGGTGAGGAACATGGCCGCGCCGTTCAGGTCGTACGGCCGGTCCAGGCTGACCGCGAGCGACCGGTCCCCGTACGACTGCGAGGGGCCGCCGATGTACAGGTCGTAGCTGCCCCACGTGTTGTACGCCTGCCAGGTGGCGACGCAGTTCTTCACCACGACCGCGCCGGCGGTACTGGCCGAGCGGACGGTCACCGGCACGTACCGCTGCGCGCCTGAGTCCGCGTCGAGGCGGAGCAGGTAGGTGCCCGCGGGCCAGTCGTCCGTCGGCACCTCGACGGCCGGATCCCAGTCCGTCTGCACCGTGTTGGTCGCCTCGGCCAGGCTGGCCGCATTCTGCTGGTGACCGCGCAGCGGGGCGGACCGCCAGACCTGGCGGGCGCCGTCCCCGCCGTACCAGCCGATCCGGAACGCCGTGACCCGGAACCCCGACGAGGTGGTCGAGACGAACAGGGGGAAGGACTCCCCGGTCAGCACGCTGGCGGCGCCCGCGTACCCCATGATCGCGTCCGCCGAACCCTCGTGGCGGATCTCCCAGCGCGGGTCACCGGGCAGCGAGTTCTCCGCCACCGCCCGGCGGTGAGCGGTGGTGGTGCGCGAGGTCACCGCCGCGCGGGCCGAGGACGTTCCCGGGTCGTCGCCGGTCTGCCGCACGACGACCGCCGCGGCCGCCCCCACCACCCCCAGCGCGCCCAGACCCAGGAACGCCCGCCTGCTGGTGCTGGCTGCGCCGTGCCCCGTGGTTCCGTGCCGGTTCTGGCCGTGCCGGGTCATGGCGGCCAGGATACCCGTGGCCGCTCCCGCGGAACCGCAAAAAGGGCTATCGCGGAGGTGTTACCACCGCTCGTTCGGCAAAGATGAAAAGAACTTGGCTGGCGGCGACACCAGGCGGTATCCGGGGCCGGGGTGCCGTAAGTTTCCTGCCATGCATATCTACGAGTACATCCAGCATCCTTGCACCACCCTGCACCTGACCGGCCGGGCGCCGAAGCCGGTCAAGGTCGACGACGGGCGGGTCGGGCTGAACGGCAAGATCGGCCTGGCGATCACCACGCTGGTCGGCACCATGATCTGCGGCTACGTGTTCGCCGCCATAGCGCTGCTGTCGCTGCCGTCCGCCATCACCAGCCACAACCTGACCATCATCATCGCCTGGATCTCGTCCAACTTCCTGCAGCTCGTGCTCCTGCCGATCATCATCGTGGGCCAGAACATGCAGGCCAAGGCCTCCGACCTGCGCGCGGTGAATACCTACCAGGACGCCGAGGCGGTCCTGCACGAGGCCCTGCAGATCCAGCAGCACCTGGTGGCGCAGGACGCGGTGCTCGCGCACCTGATCGCCGCGGTCGGCGGCGACCCGAACGCCGTGAGGACCGCGGTCGCGGCGGGCATCAGCACCCCCGGCGGGCCGGCCGAGGCGCCGGGAACCGCCGGGGCGTAGGCGGCAGGCCCGGGGTGGACAGGTCCAGGCTCGAGGCGTTCAGCGACGGCGTCTTCGCGGTCGCGATCACCCTGCTCGCGCTCAACCTCGCCGTGGCCGGACCCGGGCACGGCCACCTGATCGACCAGCTCAGGTCGCACTGGCCGTCTTTCGTGGCCTACCTGATCAGCTTCTTCACGATCGGCATCATCTGGGTCAACCACCACGTGCTGGTCAGAACCGTGAAGTCCGTGGACCGGGTGCTGCTCTTCGTCAACCTGGTGCTGCTGCTGTTCGTCGTGCTGATCCCGTTCGCAACCGGGCTCGTGGCGGAGTACCTGCGCGATTCCCTCAACGGCTGGGACACGCGCGTCGCGATGGCGCTGTACGCCGGGGTGTTCGTTGGCCTGTCGGCCGGCTTCGGCTTGATCTTCGAGTGGACGCTGCACGGCGAGCGCGTGTTCCAGCCGGTGCCGGCCGAGCGGCGCTGGGCCGCGCGGGCCCGGTTCGTCGGCGGCGCCAGCGTCTACGTGGTTTCCCTCGTCGTCGCCCTGTTCTACGCGTACGTCGCGTTCGCCCTGATGGGCCTGGTCGCCCTGTACTACGTCCTTGAGCAAACCCCGACGACCTCCGCGGCCTCAGGGAAACCCGCGGCCTCCGACTCCCCCGGCGACAGCGCACCGGGAACCTGACGCCGGAGTTAGCTAGCGAAGTAAATAGTTGTCATTAAGCAACTATCTCCCGGTAGACTTGGTGAACGTGCGGCAAAGTGCGGACAGGGACCATCTGAACGGGGCGTCGAACGGCTCAAGGGCGCCGGCCGGCCGCCCGGACCGGTACCGGTGGATCGCCCTGTCGAACACCACGCTGAGCATGACGATGGCGACCATCGACGGGTCGATCGTGATCGTCTCGATGCCCGCCATCTTCCGCGGCATCCACCTGAACCCGCTCACCCCGGGTAACGTGAGCTACCTGCTCTGGATGATCATCGGCTACCTGCTGGTGCAGTCGGTGCTGGTGGTGACGCTGGGTCGGCTGGGCGACATGTTCGGCCGGGTAAAGATCTACAACCTCGGCTTCGTCGTCTTCACGCTGGCCTCGATCTTGCTGTCCCTCGACCCGCTGACCGGTACCCACGGCGCGATGTGGCTCATCGGCTGGCGGTTCGTGCAGGCCTTCGGCGGCGCCATGCTGATGGCCAACTCGGCCGCGATCCTGACCGACGCGTTCCCCGCCAACAAGCGCGGCATGGCCCTGGGCGTCAACCAGATCGCCGGCATCTCCGGGCAGTTCGTCGGGCTGCTGCTCGGCGGGGCGCTGGCCGCCGTGAACTGGCGCCTGGTGTTCTGGGTGAACGTGCCGATCGGGCTGTTCGGCACGATCTGGGCGTACAAGAGCCTGCGCGAGATCGCGACCACCAGGCGGGCCAGGATCGACTGGATCGGCAACATCATGTTCGCCGCCGGCCTGGGCGTGCTGCTGGTCGCCATCACCTACGGGATCCGGCCCTACGGCGGGCACGCGACCGGGTGGACCAACCCGTGGGTGCTGGCCGGCCTGATCGGCGGGGCGGTCACGCTCGTCGCATTCTGCGTCTTCGAGACGAAGATCGCCGAGCCGATGTTCCAGATGGGCCTGTTCAAGATCAGGGCGTTCGCGACCGGCAACGCGGCCAGCCTGCTCGGCGCGATCGCCCGCGGCGGGCTGCAGTTCATGCTGGTCATCTGGCTGGCGGGCATCTGGCTTCCGCTGCACGGCTACGACTTCGCCGTCACCCCGCTCTGGGCCGGGATCTACATGCTGCCGCTCACCGCGGGCTTCCTGATCGCCGGGCCGGTATCCGGCACGCTATCGGACCGGTACGGCCCGCGGCCGTTCGCGACCGCCGGCCTGCTGCTGGCCGCGTGCTGCTTCACCGGCCTGATGCTGCTCCCCGTGGACTTCCCCTACTGGGCCTTCGGGCTGCTGATCCTCGGCAACGGGATCGGCTCGGGCCTGTTCGCCGCCCCCAACACCTCCGCGATCATGAGCGCCGTCCCCGCCCAGTACCGGGGGGTCGCGTCCGGCATGCGCGCCACCTTCCAGAACTCCGGCATGTCCCTGTCCATCGGCATCTTCTTCTCGCTGATGATCGCCGGGCTGGCCTCGACCCTGCCCCGCGCGCTCACCAGCGGGCTGACCGCGCGGGGCGTTCCGCTCTCGGTGGCCACGCAGGTCAGCCACCTGCCGCCGGTCAGCACGATGTTCGCCGCGCTGCTCGGGTACAACCCGGTGCGCACCCTGCTCGCCCCCTCGGGGACGCTGTCGAAGCTGTCCCCGCATAACGCCTCGGTCCTGCTGGGCAAGCAGTTCTTCCCGCACCTGATCTCCGCGCCGTTCCACCACGGCCTGGTCATCGTCTTCACCGCGGCCGCCATCATGTCGGTCACGGGCGCCCTGGTCTCGCTGCTGCGCGGCAAGCAGTTCTACTACGAAGAGCCCTCCCCGCTCACCGCCGGTCCCGCGACCGCCGTCCCGCCCGCACCCGCTCTCTCGACCACGAGCCCGAACGGCCATGGTCTCTCCCCCGCGGACCGTGACCCGGCGCAGGTGGCGGGCGACTCCAGCGCGGCCGGCGGCGGCTAGGATAGTTGCGTGCCGCGATATGAGTACCGCTGCCGGGCCTGCGGTGACACGTTCGAGCTGAACCGCCCGATGGCCGAGTCGTCGGCGCCGTGCACCTGCCCGCAGGGGCATGACGACACGGTCAAGCTCTTGTCCACGGTCTCGGTAGGCGGCCTGGCGGCCGGCCGTGACCAGACCGCGCGCGCCTCCGGCGGCGGATGCTGCGGCGGGGCCTGCGGCTGCGGGGGTTAGCCAGCGGACTTTTGGAGCGCGGCCTTCGACGGCGGAGTTTGAGTTTCGCCAGCGGCGCCGCGTTCAGCGCGTCCGTGTCGTCACGGCGGCCTTCTCCTCGGCCGCGTCGTCGTACCTGGCGGCGGTCCGGGCGGCCGTGCCCAGCGCCCACCGGCTCGTGGTGATCAGGCCGAGCAGGATAATGGCGCCGCCGCAGCCGGCCAGGAGCAGCCAGGCTGCGTGGCTGGCCGGCACGAACCGGGCCTTGAGCGAGCCGTGCAGGCTCGCGGCCAGGATCGACCCGGTGACCGCCACGCCGAGCGACGTGCCGACCTGCCGGCTGGTGGACGCGATGCTCGACGCCACGCCGGCCTGGGCGGTCGGCATCCCCGACACCGCGGCGTAGGTGATCGGCGGGTTGATCAGGCCGGCGCCGATGCCGAAGACGCAGAACGCCGCCACGATCGGCCAGGTCGCCGAGGCGATGGTCAACCTGGACAGCAGCAGGCCGCCCGCGACGAGGCCCAGGCCCGAGGCCAGCATCGGCAGCCGGGCGCCGCGCCGGGCCAGGATCCGGCTGGAGGCCACCGCGCAGGGCGCCATGATGATCGCCATCGGCATGAGGCGCAGCCCCGCGCCCAGCGCGGACTCACCGCGCGCATCCTGCAGGTACAAGGTGGCGAGGAACAGGCACCCGCCCATCGCGGCGAAGGCGGTGATCGCCGCCAGAACCGAGCCCGCGAACGGCGCGCTGCGGAAGAACCCAGGGTCGAGCACCGGCTCGGCCCGGCGCGCCTCGTAGCCCGCGAAGGCCGCGCAGGATGCGGCCGCCACCGCGAACAGCGCCAGGATGGCCGGCGCCCGCCAGCCGAGCGTGGGTCCCTCGATGATCGCGTAGGTCAGCGACCCGAGCATCGCGATGAGGAGCGCCTGCCCGACCACGTCCGGCCTGCGCGCCACCGGCGCCCTGGATTCGGGCACGAACCGCGCGGTCAGCGCGATGGCGGCGATCCCGACCGGGATGTTGACCCAGAACACGCCGCGCCAGCCCACGGCGTCGACGAGCATCCCGCCCAGGACCGGGCCGAGCGCCAGGGACAAGCCCCACGTGCCGCCCCAGACCCCGATCGCCTTGGCCCGCTCGGCCCGGTCGGTGAAGGTGTTGGTGATGATCGACATCGCCACCGGGTTGAGCATTGACCCGCCGACCGCCTGCACCATGCGGAACGCGATCAGCCAGCCGAGGCCGGGGGCCAGGCTGCACAGCCCCGAGCCTGCGGTGAACACCGCCAGGCCGACCTGGAAGACCCGGCGCCGGCCGATCCGGTCGGCGGTCGCGCCGGACAGCATCAGCAGGCTGGCCAGCACCAGCACGTAACCGTCGATGGTCCACTGCAGCCCGGCGACCGAGGCGTGCAGGTCGCGCCCGATGACCGGCAGGGCGACGTTGACGACCGTCGTGTCCAGGCCCACGATGAACAGGCTCGAGCAGCAGATGACGAGCACGACCGTGCGGCGGCTGAGCCTGAGGTCTGGCAGCGGTATCACCCGGATTGACTGGCTAGAGACTAATTGCGTCTCTACAACTAACGTCGCCCGGGGCGCCTTAGGCAAACCCTGGCGGCTGAGAGATTCCTCACCGCCGGCCAGCAGCCCGTTAGCTCGTCAGGCGCGCGGCGGTGGCCTTGGCCCACTGGGTCGTGCAGACCACGCCGAGCAGCAGGACCGCGTAGCCGCAGCCGGCGAGGATCCACCAGCTGGCGTGGCTGGCCTGGACGAACCCTGTCCGCAGCGACCCGTGGATGCTGGCCGCCAGGACCGAGCCGACGATCGCGACGCCCAGCGACTGGCCGAGCTGGCGGCTGGAGGAGTTCAGGCCCGAGGCCATGCCCGCCTGGGACTTCGGCACCCCGGACATGACGCCGTTGGTGATCGGCGAGCTCATCATGCCGGCCCCGATCCCGAACAGGCCGTAGGTGGCGAGCAGGTACAGGTGCTCCGTCGTACCGGTCAGGCGCGACAGGGCCGCGCTGCTCACGGTGAACGCCGCGCCCGCGATGACCAGGGGGATCCGCGGGCCGCGCTTGGCCACCATCCGGCCGGCCATCGGGGCGCACAGCGCCATGACCACCGGCATCGGCACGATGGTCAGCCCGGCCTGCAGCGCGGACAGCCCCCGCACGTCCTGCAGGTACAGCGTGGACAGGAAGAAGAACCCGGCCATCGCGGCGGTGGCGCAGACCGCGGTGAGGTTCGCGCCCGCGAACGGCGCGCTGCGGAAGAACCGGAAGTCGAGCATGGGCTCCGTGCGGCGCGGCTCGTAGGCCAGGAGAACGGCGAGCGCGGCCACGGACAGCGCGAAAAAGCCGAAGATCCGCGGCGAGAACCAGCCGTCGGTGGGGCCCTCGATGATGGCGTACGCGAGCGAGCCCAGCATCACGATGATGAGGAACTGCCCCACCGGGTCGGCGCGGCGCGACCTGGGGGCCTTGGAGTCCGGCACGAACAGCGCGGTCAGCGCGATCGCGGCCAGGCCCACGGGGATGTTCGCCCAGAAGATCCCGCGCCAGCCGACCGTGCCGACCAGCACGCCGCCCAGGACCGGGCCCAGCGCCATGGACAGCCCGAACACCCCGTCCCAGACGCCGATCGCGCGGGCGCGCTCGGCGCGGCCGGTGAAGGTGTTCGTGATGATGCCGAGCGCGGCCGGGTTGAGCATCGAGCCGCCCACGCCCTGGAGGATGCGGAACGCGATCAAGAGCTCCAGGCTGGGAGCCAGGCTGCACAGCCACGAGCCCAGGGTGAACAGCGACAGACCGACCTGGAAGATGGTCCTGCGGCCGACCCGGTCCGCTATCGCGCCGGAGAGCATCAGCAGGGCGGCCAGCACGATCGTGTAGGCGGCGACCGTCCACTGCAGGCCGGAGACCCCGGCGTGCAGGTCGCGGCCGATGGAGGGCAGCCCGACGTTCACGATGGTGCTATCCAGGCCGACCATGAACAGGCTTATGCAGCAGACCGCCAGCATCAGGGCGCGGCGCCCGCGCACCGGGACGCCCGGGTCACCGCCCGGACGGGGGGGCGGGGAGGCGCCGGGCGCGAGCGCCTGACTCAGGACCGGAACGGATGTCCCTTCTTGTAGCCGACTAGACACGTTAAGTGACCTCAAGCGGGCGTCTTGCACTGGTGCCTGCATGGCGCAAACCCCTCGGGGAGGTACTCGTCGCCGACGAGTACCGGCTGCTTATGTCACGTCCGGCCCGGGGCCGTGGTTCGGGCTCACCGGCGGCGAACCCGACCAGATGATCGGGAGCTTGTCGATCCCGTAGATGCCCTCGACCCCGCCCAGCTGCGGCGGCCCGTCCAGGGCCAGGCCCTGGGTGCGCGGCGCGAGGAACGCCAGCGCCTCTTCCAGCTCGGCCCGGGCCAGGTTGGCGCCCAGGCAGTAGTGCAGTCCCGCGCCGAAGGTGAGCAGCCTGCCGTCGCGTTCCGCGGTGATGTCGAAATCCTCGCCGTCGTCCGTCTCGCGATTGGCCCGCTCCGCGCACACCAGGACGATCGTGCCGGCCGGGAAGGTGACGCCGCGGTACTCGATCTGTTCCAGGCAGATCCGCGCCGTGAACGGCGTGACCGGCTCGTACCGCACGACCTCATCGACGGCGCGCGGGACCAGGTCCGGATCGCCGGCCAGCAGCGCCCACTGGTCAAGATGGCCGGCGAACAGCCGGATGGCGTGCGCGAGCTGGGCGGTCGTGGTGTCGATGCCCCCGGCGAGCAGGTTCACGACGAGCTGCACGCACTCCGCGGCGGACAGCCGGTCCCCCTGGTCCCGCGCAGGGAGCAGGTCGCTGATCAGGTCGTCACCAGGCGCGGCACTCCTGGCCTCCAGCAGCGCGGTCACGTACTCCTGGACCTCGGTCACCGCGCGCTCGATCTCGTCCCGGCTGGTGCTCAGGGCCTGGATATCGAACTGCCGCTGCACCCAGTTGGACCATTCCTGCAGCCGCGCGGCGTCCTCGCGCGGCGCGCCGACGACGGTCGCGATGGTCAGCGAGGGGTACGGCCTGGCCACCGCGGCCGCGAAGTCGCAGGCGCCGGAGGCGGCGACCGGCTCCCAGAGCTGCTCGAGGAGGCCGCGCATGACCGGGCGCCAGCGGTCCGCCTTCCGCGGCGTGAGCGCCGGCCCGACCAGGGCGCGAAGCCGGCGGTGCTGCTCCCCCGTGAGGTTCAGGATGTTAGCGTCGATGTGCTCCGCGAGGGGCCCGCCGGTGACGCCGAAGAACTCCGCGATCTGGCGGCCGGGGAACGCCGTCGCGCGTGACCTCAGGAAGAACTCGCCGGAGTCGTGATCGAGCACGACGTACGCCAGCGGCGACTTGGCCAGCCAGCCGAGCCTGCGGATCTCGGCCAGCTGCTGATGGTAGAGGTCGGCCGAGAAATCCGGCGCCATGTAGTCGAACGCCGGCAGGTCAAGTTCGGACACAAGGTTCATATCAGATATGACGGTACTCCGCTGCATTCGGTAGTCAAGTGGCTACTGTGGGCATTTCAGAACGCGTTCGGGCCTCACGGGGTGAGTCTGCGGTCTAGATTTACTAGTTAAGCAGGGTGTTATCCGCGGGTATCTACGCGCCGGAGGGGGGAGCCATGAGCCGCAGGCTAATGCAGCTGGTCATACCGGTGACGCCTGAGCGGCGGATGTTCCGCATCCATGACCCGGCCGTCGACCCGGATGCGCCAGGCGGCCCGCTGCCCCCGGTCGGCGCGCTGATCAGCACGAACCGTGAACAGCTGTGGGTCGGCAGCCTGCAGGAGGACATCGACGTCCGGCTGGTGCTCGAGGAATGGGACGGGGATCCGCCGCCGTGCGGCGACGCCTGGGATGAGGAAGCCAAGGGCACCATCTACCTGCGCGGCCAGGTGAGCGTCAACATGGGCCTGGCGGGAACCGCGGTCCACGGCCTGCGGCTCGGCGGCGGCGTCGGCGACTACTCGGTCCGGGTCTACGCGGGCAACCGCGACATCGTGACGCGCCGCTACGCGGCCCTGTTCGACCGGCACCGCAATCCGCTCAGTGACGAGTTCCAGCAGGAGAAAAGGGCGCTTGAGGGCCTTGAGCGCTACCTGGTCCAGCTGTGGCGGGAATCATTAGCCAGACGCGGTTACCGCCGTTACGACCTGCCTGTCTCCCACCCGCGTCCGCACGGCGAGCGCGCCTACGAGGAGCTGGTTGACGAGCGGGGCCGTATGGGCTACCCGGGGGGTTACGGCCCGGTGGACGGCGTCGAGCGGCCCGTGGCCTGACTCGACGCGCTGCCGTGCGCCCTGGGCGAGGGCGCCCGGGAGGACGGCGCGGCGGAGGAGTTCGGTGCGCCCGGGCTGGTGCCGCCCGCCACCACCGCGGCGCCGGTGGCGGGCTGGGTGATGTCCTGCTGCCTGGTGCTCTGCGTGGCCGAGATCGTGGTCCGCTGGAAGGCCGCGGTCGGCGAGGGCGGCGTCCGCGCGCCGTGGGCGCGGAACGGGATCATCGCGTAGACCATCAGCGAGACCATCGCCACCAGGAGCACCGTGAACAGCGAGCCGATGATGCGGGCGCGAGGCGAGCGCAGCACCGAGCCGGCACGCGGCCGCCGGAACGTCGACAGGCTGGACGCCAGCCGGGGATCCTCGGCGGCCAGCCGCCGTTCGATTTCAGCCAGCACGCGCTGCTCGTCTTGCGACAGCGCCATACCGCCACCTCCGCTAGCGCACTGGGCCGTTACCCTCTCACTATCTCTCAGGAGAGGGTCTTTATCCAATCGTTCTGGCTTTGTACTTCTGTTGTTTTTCACCGGGCAGGCCACGTAGGCTACGCACCGCCCAGGGACCTGTAGAGATAAATATTCGTGACGACAGGCGGCGTGTCAAGCTTGTGGTGATCGAATAACCGTTCTATAGTTGCTGACTATGCGCTGGGACAACCTGCGGCTCGATGACCAGGCCGTGGCGGAGCAGGATGCCGCCGGTGATGACACCCTGTTCCCGACAGGGCGACGGGACGTGGCGATCCCGCTGATCGAGCGCGGGGCGGTCGCCCGGACTTTCGATACCCCGGGCTTCCGCGGCATGACCTTCTACGAGGTCCAGGCCAAGTCCATCGTCAACCGCGTCCCAGACGCCTCCAGGGTGCCCTTCCGCTGGACGATCAACCCCTACCGGGGATGCCAGCATGCCTGTGCCTACTGCTACGCTCGGTATTCACATAGTTACCTAGAGCTAGATTCCGGGGTGGACTTTGACACCAAAGTGGTCGTCAAGGTGAACGCGCCCGAGCTGGTGCGGAGGAAGATGGCCTCGCCGAGCTGGCCGGGCGAGCACATCGCGATGGGCACGAACGTGGACTGCTACCAGCGGGCCGAGGGACGCTACCAGCTCATGCCCGGCATCATCGGCGCGCTCAAGGACGCCGCCAACCCGTTCTCCATCCTGACCAAGGGCACCCTGATCCTGCGGGACATCGACCTGCTCGCCGAGGCCGCCGAGGTCACGGATGTGGGGCTGAACGTCTCGGTCGGGTCTGTCGACAAGGAGCTATGGCGATCTGTCGAGCCTGGCACGCCGGCCCGGGCCGCAGGCTCGAGGCGTGCGCGGCCCTGAACGAGCGCGGGCTTCGCTGCGGCGTGCTCATGGGTCCGGTCATCCCGTTCCTCTCCGACTCCCCCGCCCAGCTGGAGGCGACCGTCAGCCAGATCGCCGCGGCGGGCGCCCCGCAGGTGACGCCCATCGTGCTTCACCTGCGCCCGGGCATCCGCGAGTGGTTCTACGGCTGGCTGCGGGCCTGTCACCCCGGCCTGGTCGGCCGCTACCTCGAGTTGTACGGCCGCGGCGCCTACGCCCCGAAGGCCTACCAGGAGAAGGTCGCCGGCCGGGTCCGCGAGCTGGCGGACAAGCACGGCGTCGGCCGGCCAAGGCCCGGCTCCGGTCACGGCAGGCGCTCCCCGCGGATCCTTCCGGCGCCCAGGCGTGCCCCGGCGGGCTCCGAGCCTGACGGGCTCGCGGATCCCTCCCCCGAGCCCCCCGGTCGGCGGGTGCCGTCCGAGCAGCTCACCCTGTTGTAAGACAGCGGACCCCTCCGCCGGCGCGAGATCAGTTCTCGCACCCGAGCGGCGGGAGCTGAGTCGCGGGCGAGAACAGTCTTGTGAACTCTTTGAGATATAGCTTGACAGGATGCTCAGACGCGATACATCGTATTTGCTGACAACAAATTCAGAGTCTTCATCACGTCAGGAGGACGACGTGGCACGCGGGACCACGGGGGCGCCCCGTAACACGCCGGATCAGGCCGACCCGGGCCGGGTTTCTCGGGCGACCAGCCCGGTGGAGCCGGGGTCTCACAATCCGCGCCCGCGCGGCGCAGACCGGCTTATCACGATCATCTGCGGCCGAAGGTCCAAGTACCTGGTCGTCGTGTTCTGGCTGATCGTCGTGGCGGCCACCGGATCGCTGGCGGGCAAGCTGCAAGGCGCCGAGAAGAACGACGCGTCGTCGTACCTGCCCGCGTCGGCCGAGTCGACCCAGGAACTGAACGAGCAGGCCATCTTCCAGTCCAAGAACTACAACCCCGCCCTGGTCGTCTACGTGCGCGACAGCGGGGTGACCGCGGCCGACCTGGCGAAGGCGGAGGCGGACGCGCGGTACTTCGCCTCGCTACCCGTGGTGGACGGGCGGGTCGCCCCGCCGGTGATTTCCGCCGATCACAAGGCGATCGAGACCGTCATCGGCTCGGACCTCGGCTACAACAGCGACCTGAGCGGCTTCATCTCCACGGTGCAGAACACGGCGACCAGGGACGCCAACGGGCTGAGCGTCTACGTGGGCGGGCCCGCCGCCAGCGCGAACGACGAGCTCAAGATCTTCAAGGGCATCGACTCCACCTTGCTGTATTCGGCCCTGGCCGTCGTCATCGTGCTCTTGCTGCTGACTTACCGTAGCCCGGTGCTCTGGCTGCTGCCCATCATGTCGGCGGGCGTGGCCCTGACCGTCGCCGAGGCCGTCATCTACCTGCTCACCCAGCACGCGAACCTCACCGTCAACGGGCAGAGCGAGGGCATCCTGGTCGTCCTGGTCATCGGCGCGAGCACCGACTACGCGCTGCTCCTGGTGGCCAGGTACCGGGAGGAACTGCGCAGGCACGCCGACCGGCACCAGGCCATGGCGGTCGCGCTGCGGAGGGCTGGCCCGGCCATCATCGCCAGCGGGCTGACCGTGGTGATCGGCATGCTCTGCCTGATGGCCGCCGAGTCCAACGACATCTCCGGCCTGGGCCCCGTGGCCGCCATCGGCATCGGCGTGGGCCTGATCGCCATGATCACGCTGCTCCCCGCGCTTCTCGTCATATTCGGCCGGTGGATCTTCTGGCCGGTCAGGCCCGGGTACGGCTCGGCCGAGCCGACCAGCCGAGGCCTGTGGGCGAGGGTGGGACAGGCCATCAGCCGGCGCCCTCGCTGGGTATGGCTCGTGACCGCCGTCCTCCTCGCGGCCGGCTCGGCCGGCCTGGTCGGCTTCAAGTTCGGCCCGCTGACGGCGGCGCAGTCGTTCCGCGGCACGCCGTCGTCCATCACCGCCCAGAACGTGCTGGCCAAGTACTTCCCGGCGGGATCCGGCGAGCCCGTTCAGGTGATATCCACGGCGGCCAGTGCCAGTGAGGTACGGAAGGCGCTCGCCACCACGCCGGGCATCGCGTCCGTCACCCCGCCGGTAACCAAGGACGGCGTGGCCTTCCTGCAGGCGACGATGACCATCCCGCCCGATAGCCCGGCGGCGTACACGCTCGTGGACAAGATACGGGCCACCGTGCACGCCATACCAGGGGCGGACGCGAAGGTGGGCGGCGGCACGGCGATCAACCTGGACGTGGAGAACGCCGCGGCCCACGATCGGGACCTGCTCATCCCGCTCATCCTGGGCGTGGTGCTGCTCATCTTGGGCCTGCTCCTGCGGGCGATCATCGCGCCGCTCGTGCTCATCGCCACCGTCGTGCTGTCCTTCGGCGCTGCGCTCGGCATATCCGCGCTGTTCTTCCAGCACGTGTTCGGGTTCGCCGGTGCGGACACCTCGGTGCCGCTGTTCGTCTTCGTGTTCCTGGTGGCCCTCGGGATCGACTACAACATCTTCCTGATGACCCGCGTACGCGAGGAGTCCGCCAGGTCCGGCACCCGCCGCGGCGCCCTGGCCGGCCTGGCCGCCACGGGAGGGGTGATCACCGCGGCCGGCCTGGTGCTGGCCGGGACGTTCGCCGTGCTCGGCACGCTGCCGCTGGTGGAGTTCACCGAGATCGGGTTCGCGGTCGCGCTCGGCGTGCTGCTGGACACCATCGTGGTCAGGTCGGTCCTGGTGACCTCGCTGACCTTGGACATCGGACGGCACATCTGGTGGCCGAGCGCGCTGGCGCACCCGGAACGCAGGTCAGTGACGGACGCCACCTAGAATGTGGCTTCGTGGCGGGTGACCAGATAACGCGGACGGCAGCGTGGCGGTGCTGAGCCGCCAGGATCCGGGGAGGCTTCTGGCCCGCACCGTGGCCATTCCCGACTCTGGAGATCTCCTCGCGCAACTGCCACAGCCGGACGTGGTCGCCTGGGTGCACCGCGGCGCGGGCCTGGCGGGCTGGGGCGAGGCAGCCAGGGTGACGCTGCCCGCCGGGGACGACAGGTTCACCGCCGGGGAGAAGTGGCTCCGCTCGGTGTTCGACGCCCTGGACGTCGACGACCGGCTGCGCGTGCCCGGCTCGGGCCCCGTGGCGTTCGGGACGTTCACCTTCGACGCGTCATCTGAGGGATCGGTGCTGGTCATCCCCCGCGTGGTGCTGGGCAGGGACGGCCAAGGCCGGGCCTGGCTGACCACCGTGACCGAGCAGTGCCCCCTCGGGGGGGACGACCCCCCCGAGACCCGGCCCGCTCATGGGGGGACTCCGCGTCCCCCCATCCCCCCCTCCGACGTGCGCTGGCACGACGGCAGCCTGCCCGCGCCCCAGTGGGAGCAGGCGGTGGCCGAGGCGGTCGCGGCGATCAAGGCGGGTGCGCTGCGCAAGGTGGTGCTCGCGCAGGACCAGTTCGCGACCGCGGCCGACCCGATCGACGCCAGGATCCTGCTGCAAAGGCTGGCCGCACGCTATCCCGAGTGCTACACGTTCGCCTGCGATGGCATGGTCGGCGCGACCCCCGAATTGCTGATCCGGCAGGCGGCCGGCAGGTCAGCGCGCTGGTCCTGGCCGGCACGGCGCCGCGGGGCGGTGACCCCGAGGAAGACGAGGCGCTCGGCTCGGGCCTGCTGGCCTCCGCGAAAGACACCGAGGAGCACGTCTACGCGGTCGCCTCGATGCGCGATGCGCTCGCGCCGCTGTGCGATGCGCTCGACGTGGAGGCGCGCCCCGCACTGCTGAAACTGCCGAACCTGCAGCACCTGGGGACCTGGGTCCGCGGCACGCTGGCGCTGAACACCGCGCCCAGGTCGGCGCTCGGCCTGGCGGCGGCGGTCCATCCGACCGCGGCGGTCTGCGGCACGCCAACCGGGGCCGCGCTGGAACTGATCCGCGAACTCGAGCACATGGACAGGGAACGGTACGCGGGTCCCGTCGGCTGGGTGGACGCCGAGGGGAACGGCGAATGGGGCATCGCGCTGCGCTGCGCCCAGCTGTCCGGCCGGACCGCCCGGCTCTTCGCGGGCTGCGGCATCGTGGCGGGTTCGGATCCGGCCTCCGAGCTGGCCGAGGCCCAGGTGAAGTTCCGCCCCATGCGCGGCGCCTTGGAAAGCTAGGCCCCCCTCCGAGCGAGGCCCAGGTGATGTTCCGTCCATGCGCGGCGCTTTGGAAAGCGAGACGCCCTCCCAGCGAGGCCCAGGTGACGTTCCGTCCAGGCGCGAGGCCTAGGGAAGGCTGGCCCTGCTTCCGGCCGGTTACCTTACCGGATGCTACTTAACTTAGGCGGTAGGGTCCCGACGTAGCTAAGGGCCCGCCCGATCCACCGTTCCAGTTCGTCGTCGGCCAGGCTTTGACCGGCCACCAAGATCCAGCCGCGCATCGGCCGACCTGTCATATCGAACGGCCGCACGCCCGGCTCGGCCAACGCGTCGTCCATGGCTCCCGGGTCAATCCTGGCGATCAGGTCATCGCCGTGCACGCCTACCGTCATGTTGCCCGCGGTGAGGAAGGCCAGGCCACCGAACATCTTCTTCTCGCTCACCCCGCGCTCTTCTTGCATCCGGTCGCGAACCCGCTGGGCCAGGGCATCGTCATAAGCCATACGCCGGATGCTATCTGGGCTGCAACCCCAGGGCCTGCCCCTCTTGGGGCATCAGCAGGAATTGATGGCAAGCCTCGCGGTGATCGCCGGGGCCACCCCGCGCACCCACGCCTCGGCACGAGGCAGGTAATCCTTGGCGGGTGTCCCGACGAGGCCGCCGCCGTCCTCCCACGCCTTGCGCCACACAGGATCGAGCTCGGCTGAGGCGCGGGAATCCTCGTGATAGCGGCGCACCATGTCCACGGCCAGCGGTGCCAGCCCGGCGCGCTGCTGGGCTGTCATACCGTAGGCGTCAGCGAACACCGCGACCCGGTGCGGGACGTCGGCGTCGGCCAGCGCGAGCGGCCGGTCTCTCGGATCGCGCAGTGGCGCCCAGTACCACAGCGCGTTCGCGATGTCGTAGACCCGGGTGGTCGGCTTGGCCAGGTCGAAGTCGATCAGCGCGGCAGGCAGCCCGCCGCGGAAGACCACGTTGCCCGGGGCGTAGCTGCCCACAGCGCTGCCAAGCCAGTTACCACCACCCGACACAGGGGACCCGGCTGGTACTGGCGATTAGGGAACTCTTAATCCGAGGTCGCCACGCCGACGACCAGGACATACAGTCGGTAGGAGGCAAGCCTGCTCGCGACAGAAGGGTGCCTGCAGATGGCTGCTAACACCGACGACGTCCTTGGCGTGCTCCGCGAGGTGTGGAGCGCCCAGGCGCAGACCGCCGAGGACATCGAGGCAGCCTGCGGCCCCAGCAAGTCCTGCCAGCGGATGACCGACGTAGGCTTCGACGGCCTAGCCGAGGAGACCGACGGCGACCTGCACCTGGCCTGGCGGACCCAGCTGGCCCGCGAGGGGAAGCTGAACCCCGGCGCCGGCGGCGTGCGGGACCTCGTCCTCTGAATGGACAACCCGGGGAGCGTCGGCCAGCTGGCCGAGGCCTTGCGCCAGGGCGGGTACCTGGCTGACCGCGGGCTGGCCACGGCCCTGTTCGTGGCGATGTCGCTGAACCGCCCCATCCTGCTCGAGGGTGAGGTCGGGGTCGGTAAGACCGAGGTCGCCAAGGTCATGGCTGCCGTGTTCGGCCGCAGGCTCATCCGGCTCCAGTGCTACGAGGGCATCGATACCAACCAGGCGCTGTACGAGTGGGATTACGCCCGGCAGATGCTGCACATCCGGGCGCTGTCCGAGCATCAGGTCACCGACTCCGACGCGGTCGACAAGCTGTTCGGCCCGAAGTTCCTGCTGGAAAGGCCGCTGCTCGAGGCGATCCGGGCCGGCGACCAGGCCGTGCTGCTGATCGACGAGATCGACCGGGCGGACGACGAGTTCGAGGCCTTCCTGCTCGAGGTGCTCTCCGACTTCCAGATCAGCATCCCGGAGATCGGCACCGTCAAGACCGACAGCCCGCCGCTGGTGGTGCTCACCTCCAACCGCACCAGGGAACTGCACGACGCGCTTAAACGGCGCTGCCTGTACCACTGGATCGGGTACCCCGCCGCGGACCGCGAGGTCGAGATCGTCTTGATCCGGGAGCCCGGCATCTCCGCGGCGCTGGCCCGCAAGGTGGTCGCCGCGGTCCAGCGGCTTCGTGAGCTCGACCTGGCCAAGCCGCCCGGGGTGGCCGAGACCATCGACTGGGCCCGCACCCTGGACTTCCTCGGTGAGTCGGACCTGGACGCCCGCGCCGCGCGGGACACGCTCGGCGCGGTGGTGAAGGACCGGGACGACCTGGACGTCGTCCTCGACAACCTGCAGGAGATCACCTCCGGTGCCCGGGGCTCGTGAGGCCGAGCGCGTCCCGATCATCGGGCTGCTGGTCAGGTTCGCCGGGGAACTGCGCGCCACCGGGCTGGCCGTAGGCTCGGGGGACGTCCAGGTGTACTGCTCGGCGCTGAGCGGTCTGGATCCGTCCGACCTGGTCGACCTGTACTGGGCCGGGCGGACCACGCTGGTCAGCCGGCGCGACGACATTTCCACCTACGACAAGGTGTTCCGCCGGTTCTTCCTGTCCGAGGACCCGGACGCGGACACGCTGACGCTCATGCTGCGTGCCTCTGCGGCGGCGCAGGGCGCACTGGCCATCCCGTCCACCGAGCCCGGCGAGGACGAGCGCGAAGACGACGCCGTACTGGGCTGGATGGCGTCAGACGTCGAGGCGCTCAAGCACAAGTCGTTCGCCGCCTGCACCCCGGAGGAACTCGCCGCCCTGCGCCGGATCATGGCCAGGATCAGGCTCACCCCGCCGCGGCGCCGGACCAGGCGCACGGCGGCCGCCCGGGCCGGTACCCGGCCCGACCCCCGGCGGACCATACGGGAGTCCCTGCGCATGCACGGCGAGCCCGCCCGGCTGTACTGGCGCCGGCGCAAGGTCCGGATGCGCCCGCTGATCCTGATCCTCGATATCTCGGGCTCGATGGCCGATTACTCGCGCAGCCTGCTCCAGTTCGCGCACTCGGCCGCGCGCTCAGCCGGGCGGGTCGAGGTGTTCTGCTTCGGCACGCGGCTGACCCGGGTGACCGGGGCGATGGAGTGCCGCAGCCCGGACGACGCCCTGGAGCGCGCCGCGCGCGCGGCGTTCGACTGGGACGGCGGGACCAGGATCGGCGACAGCCTGACCGCCTTCGTCCGGGGCTGGGGACGCCGCGGCCTGTGCCGGGGCGGCATCGTGGTTATCTGCTCCGATGGCCTGGACCGCGGGGATCCCGCCGTGCTCGCCGCCGCGATGGAGCGGCTTGCCAGGCTCAGCCATCGGCTGGTCTGGCTGAACCCGCACAAGGGTGACGAGCCCGGCTGGCGGCCGAGCACGCTCGGCATGATGGTGGCCGCCCCGCACATCGACCTGCTGCTGTCCGGCCATGATCTGACCAGCCTGGAGAAACTCGCGGCCCTTCTGCCGGGGCTGAACTAGGTGCGGTACAGGTACTCGCATTCCGTCTGGCTATCCAGCACGCTCGGCTAGACTGGCCCGGATTATCTGCCTACGACTATGTGCTTTCCGATGCCGATTATTGCTGTCCAGAGGTGGCGGTGACAGAAGACCAGCAGCCCGGGGAGCCGGAAGGCGCCGGGCCGACCGGCTTGGGCGATGCCCAGCGGGCCGCTGAGCGCGGAATCGGTGCCGAACCGGATCCGGCCGCAGGGCACGATGAGCAGCCTGAAACCTCCTCCGCAGCTGCCTACCAGTGGCCACCGGCAGGGGAGACAACGCCCACCGGTACCGGCATGCATAGCGATGCGGCGCCCGCCTCCTCGACATGGACATCCGCGCAGGACTGGCCGAGCGGGAGCGGCGAGCAGCCTCCGCCGCCTCCTCCTCCCCCGGCCCACCAGAGCAGGCGCATGGCCGTGGCGGCGGGCAGCATCATCGTCGTGGCGGCGATCGTGCTGACCTTCGTCCTGATCAAGCTGAACTCCAAAACGACGACGTCTTCGCCTGGCTCGTCGCCATCGAGCGGCCACGCGAGCGTGGCACCGGCCGACGTCCTAGGCAAGGTCACCTCGGTGCCCGCGAGCACCCTGGACGCGGTCCGGGGCGGCGGCGAGGTGGTCACGGCCAGGCCCATCGCCATCAGCGGGGCAGCGCTGACCCTTAGCGGCAAACCCGAGATGCTCTACCTAGGCGCCGAGTTCTGCCCCTTCTGCGCGGCCGAGCGCTGGGCGATGATCGTGGCGCTGAGCCGGTTCGGCACGTTCAGCGGGCTCGCCACCATCCGCTCCGCCGCCGCGGACGGCGCCGGCAACGCCGAGCCTTATCCGAACACGGCGACCTGGACGTTCGTCAAGGCCAGCTACTCCAGCTCGTACCTGGCCTTCACGCCGGTCGAGCAGCTCACCAATATCCCGGACCCGTCCACCGGCAGCTATACCACCCTGCAGACGCCCACCTCGGCCCAGTTGGCGCTGCTGAACAAGTACGACGCCCCGCCTAACGTCCCGCCTGGCTACAACGGCTCGATACCGTTCATCGATTTCGGCAACAAGTACGTGATCATCGGCGCGAGCTACAGCCCGCAGGTGCTCGCCGGGCTGAGCTGGAGCCAGATCGCGGACGACCTGAGCAACCCGACCAGCCCGGTCGCCATGGGTATCGATGGGACGGCGAACTACATCACGGCTGCGATCTGCGCGATGACCGGTAACCAGCCCGCCAGCGCGTGCACCTCAACCGTCCGGTCCCTCGGAACTTCGATCCAGTCCTGAGCCGAGGAGTGCGCCGGTGAGGTGGAGCGTGGGGCTCGAGGTCGAGGGCGAGGACGTGCTGACGCGGGAGCAGGTGGTCGAGTTGGCCGACGCGGTCGCGGCCGCCGACGGCATCGCGACCGGGATCGGCACCATCAGGTACGGCGCGCGGCTGGTCGTGGAGGCCGACAGCCGCGATGAGGCCATCCAGAGGGCCACCGGCGAGTTCTGGCGCGCGGTCCGCCAGGCCGGCCTGCGGCCCGCTCCGATCGTGCGCACCGAGGCGGTCAGCGAGGACGAGGACGCGGCCGGATGATCCGGCTCGGGTCGCTGGCCGGGTACCCGTTCGAGGGACCCCGCCTGCTGGCCGGCTGGACGCCGCCCCCGGCGGCGGCCGTCTACGCGATCATGTACAAGCCAGAGCCGGACGCCAAGCCCGACCGGTATGCGGTGATCTACGTGGACCATTCCGACGACCTGGCGGCCGAGCGGTTCCCTTTCCAGCACCCCCGCGCGCACTGCTGGGTCAGGCGCGCGGGCTCCAGGTGGAAGGTCTACGTCTGCACCTACGAGGTACCGGGCGGCGGCAGGCCCCACCGGGAGCAGATCGCCAGGGAGCTCACCGCGATCTACCGCCCGCGCTGTAATGACCAGCAGTACGAGCAGGCGTGGAAGGACCAGTGGATCGGCGAGACCACCTCATCCTCCCCGAGCCTGGCCAAGGACCCGGTTCGGCCCGATGAGCGCCCCGGCTAGGTCAGGACCCTGAGCGGAATCCGACCGCGTCGAGCAGGCGCGAGCGGCGCGTCCCCGACGCCGGCCTGGCCTGGCTCGGGCACCTCGGGCACCTCGGGCGGCTCGGGCCTGGGAGTCACGTCGGTCACGATTTCCTCGGCCATCCCGTACAGCAGCGGAAGTGCGCCCGCCACGACGCCGCCGGTCTCGTTGATGTGCTCCACCCCGGGCCCGATGACCTTGGCGTGCCCGACGATGGTCCGGACGGTCTCCGCGCACTCCTCCAGGTTCCCGGCGATGCGGGCGAGCAGGGTCCCGACCCAGAACAGGTAGAACGCCAGGCCGGCGACCAGCAGCACGATGTCGATGAGCGTGAAGACCACCAGCCCGGTCATGACTTCACCTTCCCCAGGACCCGGCCGAGGAACAGGTGGTGCTGCAGGCCTTCGGCGAGTACCGCCTCGACGCCGCCCGCGACCTGCGGGATCAGCGCGGCGTCGGCGGTGTTGGCCGCCGCCGCCTTCAGCGTGTCCCGTACCGCCACGACCCGGCGGTCGATGCTCTTCACCAGGTAGATGAGCAGGCTGAGCAGCGCGGCGACCGCGACGACTACGACGAGGCCGACGATATTGGCGACCAGCCACCGGGTGTGCTCGGACCCGGACATGGCGACGGCGTGCATCGCTAACCTCCCAGCCTGGCGCGGCCGCGTTGCAGCCCGCCGATGATGACCGTGGCGTACTCGATGGTGGTGCGCAGCGCGCCGAGCGGGGCGGTGTTGTGCACCGCCTGGGTCAGCGCGTCGTTGATCTTGGGTGCTTCGTTGCCGATCGACCGGGCCAGCATCAAGATCGGCACGACCAGCGCCACGACGGCCAGGACGACCACGATGCCGATCACCCAGCCCACCACCCAGCCGGTGTTGCTGGTTCCCGCGGCGGCCAGGACATGTGCGTGCATGGACAGCTCCTCCTAGACCGTTTCGCAGAAGTCACGGACCGGCTTCAGGCTTGCGTTGACCGAGGTCAGCCGGTCCGGAACCGTGCTGGTGAGTTGCGCGACGGCCCCGACTCCCCCGGTGGTGGTGACGAGCGTCGCGCGGATCGCCCTGAGGTGGAAGATGACCCTGAGCAGGCCGACCGCGGTGATCGCGATGATCAGCGCGGCGACGATCAGTGTGAACCAGGCGGCTGCCGGCATGACCAGTCTCCTTCCGCTCAGCCGAGAAGCTTGGCGACGGAGCCGGCGTACCGGACGGCGCCCACAGAGATTTCCTTGACGGTCTCATCGGTGACGGCCAGCGCCTCCGGCAGGCCGTCCAGTTCGCCGATAAGGGCGACCCCGCCGGCCAGGATGTCGTCGGTGGCCCCCCGGATCCGCTCAAGCGCGGCCAGCACGCGGTTCAACAGGTAGATGACCACCGGCAGGACCACCACCAGCAGGATCACGTTGCCGATCCACCACAGGACCATGACCTGTTCTCCTTATCTCGTTGTGGCTCTATCTACTTTTCGCTCGCTGAAGGGGCGCGGGCTGGTAGGGCAGGAAGAAGCGGCGGAAGACGCGAGTCAGGGCCAGCATCGCGGCCCGCAGCCCGAGGGTGAAGCCCCTCGCGGGCGCGGCGGACGTGGCCGCGACCTGCTCGGGGGACTCGCCGAGGTTGAGCCGCTCGATCCGGCCCTGCATGTTCGCGGCGAAGTCGCGCATCAGGATGGCCGAGACGTCGCTGATCATGCCGCGGCCGTACTGGGCCGCCGCGCCGGCCAACTGCAGGTCCTGGACGACGTTGACCTTGGTGGTGCCGCGGTTCGTCCGCGCCAGCGTCGCGGTCACGACCATGTTGGCCTGACCCCTGCCCTTCTCGTCGGCGCCGCTGGCGTGGACGGTCAGTCGCTTGGCCGCCTCGTCGCGCTCGGTGATGTCGGCGATGCCCGCGAACTGCAGGCGGACCGGGCCCATCCGGACGGCGACCGTGCCCTTGTACTTGTCGTCCCCGAGGTCCTCGGTCAACTGAGCACCCGGAAGGCAGGCGGCGACCTGCGGGATGTTCTGGAAGAACTGCCAGACCTGGTCGACCGGCTCAGCGACCTCGAACTCGTTGGTGATCAGCATCGGGTCTCTCTCTCCAGGTAAGCGTCGGGGTCTTTCTCGAACGCCTGGCGGCACGCGGCCGAGCAGAAGTAGTAGTCGGCGCCGTCGTGCCGCAGCGGGCGCCCGGACGCGTCGGCGGTTACCCTCATCTTGCAGACCGGGTCGACGGCCTGCGTCGGCGGCTCGGCCCGCGCGGCGGGTTCCGAGGCCGACTCCCGCAGCGCGCCCGAGGCTCGCAGTTGCACGAGCTCGGCGAGGATGGCCACCGCGATCTCGGCGTGCGTCGTCTTGCCCAGGTCCAGGCCGGCCGGCACCCGGACCCGATCGAGCTCGTCGGCGGGCACGCCACGGTCGGCGAGGTAGCCAAGCACAGTGCTGCCGCGCCGGCGCGACCCGACCAGGCCCAGGTAGGCAGGCCGGGCGATGACGGCGCGCTCCAGCACGTCCTCGTCGTTGTGGCCCTGGGTGGCCACGACGATCATGGACCGCTCGTCCGCGATGGCCGCCGAGAAATCGTGGCCGCTGACCAGGTCCGTGCGCCAGCCGAGCGCGCGGGCCAGGCTGGCCAGCGTGTGCGCCATCGGAGAGCTGCCCACGATGACCAGGTGCGGCACCGGCATGATCGGCTCGATGTAGATCTCGAGCGCGCCCTCGCTCTGGCAGGCGATAGGGATGACGGTCATGCCCTCGGGCACCGCCTCGCCGAACTGGTCCGGCGTGCCCAGCAGGAGCAGCTTGGCCGCGCCGTCGGCCATGACCCGCTGCGCCTCGCGGATCACCACGGGCTCGGCGCAGGCACCGCCGATCCAGCCGTGCACTTCGCCTTCGGCAGTGATGATCGCCCGCGAGCCCGGCTGGCTGGAGGACGGGCTCTGCCGCCAGACCACGGTCGCGAGCGCGAACGGCTGCCCGCGCCGGGTCAGCTCGGAGATCTCCTCCAGGATGGCTATGCCTTCCACCAAATGCTCCGCCCTCAGTCGTCCGAGCGGACCGGCGGCGCGCCGGACACGTCGCGGCGATACGTGATGGCCTCCCACACCCGGTCGGGCAACAGGGGCATGTCGATGTTGCGGACCCCGGTCCCTGACAGCGCGTCCATGACCGCGTTGACGTAGGCGGCCGGGCCGCCGACCGCCGCGCATTCGCCGATGCCCTTCGCGCCGATCGGGTGGTGCGGGCAGGGCGTGACGACCTCGCTGTGCAGCTCGAAGCCCGGCGTTTCCCAGGCGGTGGGCAGCAGGTAGTCCATGTAGTTCGAGCCCACGCAGTTGCCGTCGGCGTCGAAGGTGATGAACTGCATGTTGGCCATCGCGTAGGCCTCGGTCAGCCCGCCCATGATCTGCCCCTCGACGATCATCGGGTTGATCCGAACGCCGCAGTCGTCGACCGCGACCAGCTTCAGCACGTCCCACACGCCGGTCTCCGGGTCGACCTCGACGGTGACGAGGTACACGGCGAACGGCCAGGTGAGGTTGGGCGGATCGTAGAAGGCGGTGTTCTCCAGGCCAGGCTCCATGCCGTCGGGCATGTTGCTGTACGCGGCCATCGCGCACTCTTGGATGGTCACGCCGCGGTCGGGAGCACTGCGGACGTAGAACCGGCCGAGCTCCCACTCGACGTCCTCCTCGGACACCTCGAGCAGGTGCGCCGCCAGCTTCCGGGCCTTGGCGCGGATCTTGCGCGACACCATCGCGACCGCCGCCCCGGCCACCGGGGTGCTGCGGGAGGCGTAGGTGCCCATGCCGAACGGCGCGGTATCGGTGTCGCCTTCTTCGACGACCACATCCTCGGCCGGGATGCCGAGCTCGTGGCTGACGATCTGCGCCCAGGTGGTCTCGTGTCCCTGGCCCTGCGTCCTGGCCCCGGTGCGGACGATGGCCTTGCCGGTCAGGTGCACCTTGAGCTCGGCCGAGTCGAACATCTTGATGCCCAGGATGTCGTACTCGCGGCTGTTGCCCGCGCCGAGCGGCTCGGTCATGGTCGAGATACCGATGCCGAGCAGCCTGCCCTGCTTCCTGGCCTCGGCCTGCTCGCGGCGGAAGCCCTCGTAGTCGACGGCCTTGAGCCCGACATCCAGGCACTTGGCGTACTGGCCCGAGTCGGTCAGGAAGCCGAACGGCGTCCTGTGCGGGAACTGATCGTCGCGCACGAAATTCATCCGGCGGAATTCGGCCTGGTCCAGGCCGAGGTCATCGGCCGCGGCCTGCATCATCCGCTCCTGGAAGAACATTGCCTCGGTGACCCGGAACGAGCAGCGGTACGCGACTCCGCCCGGTGCCTTGTTGCTGTAGGTCCCGCGGTCGGTCAGGTGCGCGACCGGGATGTCGTACGCCGCGAACGCGGAGTGCAGCAGGCCGATCTTGAACTTGCTCGGCTGGGCGTCGGAGAAGAACGCGCCGTGGTCCGAGTCGCAGTGCATCCGCAGCCCCAGGATCTTGCCGTCCT
>CAWKCG010000011.1:0-135266 GCA_963847965.1 uncultured Actinomycetes bacterium | reverse complement strand
GTTCGCGGAGCTGGAGGCGCCGGCGCTGCTGCCCGCGTCGGAGCAGCCGTACCGGGTGCCGGCGTGGAGCGAGGCCAAAGTGCAGCGCGATTTCCATGTCCGGGCCCAGAACGCGTTCTACTCGGTGCCCTACGGCCTGGCCGGGCAGCAGGTCACGGTGCGGGCGGACGGGACGCTGGTGAAGATCTACCACCGCGGCCAGGTGATCCGCACCCACCCGCAGCAGCCGCCCGGCGGGCGGGCCAGCGACCCGGCGGACTTCCCGCCGGACACCGACATCTATGCGCGCCGCGATGTGGACAAGCTGGCGAAGATGGCCGCCGCCCGCGGCGAGGGGATCGGGATCTACGCCGCCCGGATCCTGGATATCCCGCTGCCGTGGACCAAGATGCGCGCGGTCTACGCGCTGATCGGCTTGTGCCGCACCTACGGCAACGACCCAGTCGAGCAGGCCTGCGCGGCGGCACTGGAACTCGACGTGATCAGCGTCGCCAAGATCAAGTCGATCGTGGAGAAGGGCACCGGCAAGCAGGCCGCGCAGGCCGCCGCGCGCAGCCGGCAGGCCGGCGACGCCGCGGCCCGGGTCACCGCGGCCCGGTTCGCCCGCGACCCCCGCGAGTTCGCCACCGCGACCGGCGTGCGCATGCAGGTCCTGCCCGGCGGCAGTGACGACGCCAGCGGCGCCTGACGGCGCTCATTTCCTCTCCATTTATTTCATCGCATTGCGTCTTATTTCATTTCGTTCCGCCGCGCCCTGGCACGGCAACAGCAGGAAGGACAGCTTCGATGACGACCGCGACCCAGACCGCAGCGGCGACGCAGCAGACGGCGCGCCGGGCAGGTGCCGGTACCCCGGATGCGCCAGCCCGGCCCGGGGCAAGGACCCGGCGGTGCCGGGTCCCCGGCCCGGCTACCGCGAGCAGGAAGTCCCCGAAGACCGCGGCGACGGCACGCCGGTGCTGGTCCGGCACACCGCGCTGACCGCGTTCCGGCGCCGCGGCCAGCTCGCCGGGCAGCCGGGCGGCGACCGGCCGGTCACCGCGGCCCTCAGCCGGGCGGGGGCCATCCGCGACGACGCCATCGCCGCGATGAGCAGGCTGGGCGCCCAGCTGTCCGCCGCGCTGGACCAGCTCGCCGCCCTCGGCGGCCAGCTCGCCGCGGCCGGCGACCCCGAGGCCGCCGAAGCGCAAGCCGAGGCCGTCCGCGCCCAGACCGCCGCCCAGGTCGAGCAGGCCCGCGCCGAGACCGCCGCCCAGGCGGTCGCCCGGCACGCAGCCGAGCTGGACGCCGCCGAGGCCCGCGCCGCCGCCGCCCAGGCCCTCACCGCGGCCGACGCCGAGGCCACCGCACGCCAGCACGCCGAACAGCGTGCCCGCGACGCCGGCCACGCCCTGCACGACGAACGCCAGGCAGCCGCAGCCCGGATCGCCGAAGCGGACGAAGCCGTCACCGCTGCCCGCGCCGAGCTGGACGCTGTCGTGGCCGCAGCCGGGCAAGCCCGCGCGGATGCTGCCCGCGCCCGCGAGCAGGACCAGCAGCGGCACGCCGCCGAGCTCGCCGCCACTGCCGCGCAGCTGGCCGCCGCGAACGCAACCATCACCACGCTGCGCCAGCAGCTCGCCCGCACCGAGACCGCCCTGGACCGCGAGCGCGCCGAACAGCACAAGACCGTCAGCCTGCTACACGACCTCCTCGCCAGCAGGCCAGCCGCGCCCGCCGGCAACGGCGGACCCCACCCGCACGCCGACGGCAGCAGCGGGCACCAGCCCGCCGATACGGGCGGCAACGGCACCAGCCGCCGTCAGCCGCCGCGGTGACCCCGGCCCCGGCGGCCCGGGCACCCCCGCCCGGGCCGCGGGGCGCCCGGCATCCCCAGCACACCCACGATCAGCGATGAAAGGACACCCGATGACCCTGGCCGACCCAGTCAGCCCCGACCTCAAACGGCACCTGCGCACCCTTAAGCTCGGCCAGCTCCTGGCCACCCTCCCCGACCGGCTCACCCTCGCCCGGCAGAACAAACTCCCGCACGCCGACTTCCTTGAGCTGCTGCTCTCCGACGAAGTCACCCGCCGCGAGAACGGCTCCGCCGCCCGCCGCGCCCGCGCCGCCGGGCTCGACCCCGACATGCGCCTCGACACCGGGGATCCCGGCGCCGCCGTCCGCTACGACCAGCAGCTGTGGAACGAGCTGGTCTCCCTGCGGTTCCTGGACGGCCCCCACGGGGCTTTGATCCTGGGTCCCGTCGGCGTGGGCAAGACCCACCTGGCCACCGCGCTGGGCCACATCGCCGTCCGCCGCCGCCTCACCGTCCACATGGCCCGCGCTGACCACCTGTTCAAACGGCTCAAAGCCTCCCGGCTGGACAACAGCACCGAAGCCGAGCACCGCCGCCTCGCCGCCGTCAACGTGCTGATCATCGATGATCTCGCCCTCACGCCCCTGGACGAGACCGCCACCGCCGATTTCTACGAACTGACCGTCGCCCGGCACCGCCACAACGCCACCATCGCCACCTCAAACAGGACCCCCGATGAATGGCTCGGCCTCATGCACGACCAGCTCCTGGCCCAGTCCGCAGTCGACCGGCTCACCTCAACCTGCCACGAGCTCGTCATCGAAGGCGACTCCTACCGCAAGCGCCAGCGCCCCAGCCGCCCCCCGGCTTGACCGATCCCGCCGCACACCCCAAAATGACACAGCAGCCGCAAGGGTGGTCCCTAGGTCGTGGCAACACCCTGGTCCCATGGTCCTGGCAAATGACACGGGTGGTTGGCGGCGTATGACCGGGATATGCGGTATGCGCAACGTGGCGGGTACACGCCCGCCGAACAGCAGCGGCGGGAGCGGCTGCGGCTGGAGGCCGGCGGGCGGTTCGCCCGCGGCGACGGGGTCAGCGAGATCGCGCGGGACCTGCGGGTCACCGAAGGGTCGGTCCGCCGGTGGCGGCGGTCCTGGCGGGAGGGCGGAGCCGAGGCGCTGAAGTCCTGGGGGCCGGTGTCGCGGGAGCGGCTGAGTCCGCAGCAGTTCGCGCGGCTGGAGGCCGAGCTGCGCAAAGGGCCGCTGGCGCACGGGTTCGCCGGGGACCAGCGCTGGACGCTGGGCCGGATCAAGACGCTGATCGGCAAGCCCCTCCCCCCCCCCCCCCCCCCCCCCCCCCCCCAGCTGCGGGTGTACCGCCGCCGCAAAGGCGAGGCCAAGGGATTCACCTGGGCCGATTACCGCGACCTGATCCTGGCTACCCACCGGGCGCTGTCCGCGCCCCTGGTCTGGGTGTGGGATAACCTCAACATCCACCTGGCCCCGGAGCTGGCCGGCTTCGCCCAGGAGAACGAGGCCTGGCTGCGGATCTACCGGCTGCCCGCGTACACCCTTGACCTTAATCCCGCGGAGGGCATCTGGTCGCTGCTCAAGCGGTCCATGGTCAACTTCGCCGCCGCCGACCTGGACGGCCTGGTCCGCATCATCAAGCGCAAGCTCAAGAAGATCCAGTACCGCCCCCACCTCATCCACGGCTGCCTGGCCGCCACCGGCCTGAGAATCGAACCCTGGTAATCCCGTGCACGCCGAGTGCCTTCCGCGGTGTCCCGGTGTTCTGTTGTCGCGGTGGCCGCTGCGGGCCTGCTGTTACCGGAGCGGTTCAGCCGATGCTGCCCGCAGCCGGGCTAGCGATCCGGCTGCGGCCAGGGCTGACCCGGCGGCGGTCCTCGGCCTGCGTCGCTGCACGGCCCGGGCCGCCCGCAGGACAGAGAACACGACGGCCGGGGCTTCGCCGGCGATCGCGAGCACCGTCAGCCGCTGCGGGCGGCGCAGGCCCGACCGCACGCCGGTGACCATCCCGATGCCAGTGACAGCCCAGGCAGCAAGGCCGAACCACGATTGCTGGCGGGCCGTCAGTGCGTGCGTTCCGTCGGCCGCGGCCTTCGGGTTCAGCTTGAGCAACCGGTCCCGTTGCTGCCGCCGGATACTTTCCACCTCGGCTAGGGTCGGCGCTTCCGTGCCCAGGCCCCACGCCACCAGCCCGAACCCAGCAGCGCTCGCCCACGCCGCCAGGGCCCGCTGCCGCCGCCCGGCGGCCCAGTGCCCGGCCCCGACCACAGCCTGCGTAACAACCGGGGCGACACGGGACACCCACTCCAGCGCCCCCGAGGGCCTGGTCCCGTCCAGGGTGAGCATCAAGGCCACCCGCTGCAACTGGGCCCTGCTGTCATCACGAGCCATCCCCGCATTGTCGCCCAGGCGGCGCGTGCGTGCCAAGCTCCCGGGCTGCCGCTACCCCGGCGTTGCCGCCCGGCGGGCCGGCGCCGATGCTCAGGTCCGGCCGGATCCGCGCTAGCACCCCGCCGCTCATCTGCTCAACCGGGATCTCCTGGCAGGGCTGCGGGGCCCGTGTCACCTCCTGCCCCCCGTGCGGAAGTACCCGCACCGGGGACTCAAGCTCAAACCCTGGTGATCCCATCCACTACGAGTTCAACCTGGTTAGCGCGGGTATTCGCCCGTATCGGGCTGCGGCCGAATTCCCAAGGAACTCGCCCGCCGGTCTGCGTCACCGGGCCTCCGGCCAAGGCTGACCTGGAAGCCTGCTGGGAGCTGGGTGCCCTGCTCGCGGCCGAAGTCGCCGGGTCGTTAAGCCGCCTGCTGGCCGGTGGCCTGGGCTTCGATGAAGGCGGCGATCCGGCTGTTCAGCTCGTCGATGCGGTTGAAGCCGCCATGGCTGCCGGGGACGATGGCGACCTCCGCGTTCGGCATGAGGCTTCCCCTGGCGTGAGCCTCCGCCGGGGTGAGCATGGCGCTGCGCGCGCCGGTGATCAGCAGGACCGGCACGGTGATCGCGCGGAGTTCGTCATCGGTCAGGACGCCGGGGAACTTAGGCTCCATCCGGTAGCCTCGGCTGCCCGCCCACATGAGCGCCATCAGCTCCCGCTCCAGCATGGCCGGGCTGTCAAGCCACCGGGCGAGGTGGCGGCGCAGCGGCATCGGGGTCAGGCTGGCCAGGCCGCTGATCCCGAACCACAGCCAGAAACGGGCGTCGAGCCTGGTGAGCCCGGCAGGATCCAGCAGCGTGATGGAGGCGACCCGCGCGGGCGCGCGGAGCGCCTGGTTCATGGCGACCCAGCCGCCGTAGGACAAGCCGACCAGGTGCGCCGGGCGGTCGCTGAGCTGGTCGAGCAGCTCGTCAAGCCAGGCCGCGCACGCGCCCGGGGGAGTGAGCGGGGCGCGCGCGACGCTGGGGTTGGGATCGCCGGGCATGTCGATCCCGTATACCGGGTGGTCTTCGGCGAGCGCGGCGACGTGGGGGTACCAGCCCGAGGCGTTGTATCCGGCCCCGGTGAGCAGCACGACCGGCGCCCCGCCGGGATGCGGCCGGTAGGCGTGCACCCGCGTGGTTGCGGTCGCCGTCTCGATATCGAACTCCTCGCAGGGCTGCGGCCACAGCGCGAAGGCCCGCTCGTACGCGGCCATGAACTTCTCCCGCGCCGCTTCGCTCACCCACGATCCCACTTCGCACTTGGGTGCCAGCATGTTCGGCCTCCCTGCCGCCGGGCCCGCCACTCCAGCGGGCTGCCTTCCCGCATTCTTTATGATACAATCGTATCATAAAGAGAATTTGCGGTGCGTAAGAGAGATGCGGTGAGCGGGTGCCGAAGCGGGCCGATCACGACGAGCGCCGGCGGCAGATCGCGGACGCGCTGCTGCGGACGGCCGCCACGCGCGGGCTGCACGCCACCGGGATGCGCGAGGTCGCAGCCGAGGCAGGCGTGTCCCTGCGGCTGGTCCAGTATTACTTCGGCACCAAGGAGGAGCTCCTGCTGGCGGCCATGCAGTACCTGGCGGCCCGGTTCGGCGCGCGGGCGGCGGCCCGGTTCAAGGAGGCCAGCGGGTCAGGCGGCCCGGCTAGCCCGCGCGGCGTGATCGCGGCCATCTTGGCCGAGGGGCTGCCCGCCGATGACGAGAGGCGGACCTTCTACGTCGTTTACACGGCCTACCTGGCGCTCTCGCTGACCGATCCTGCGCTGGCGATCGCGCCTCTCGTCAAGAACTCCGACATAGTCATCGACGTGGTCGCCGCGCAGTTGCGGGCTGCCCAGGCCGCCGGCGACACGCCGGTTCACCTGGACCCGGACCTGGAAGCCTTCGGTCTGATCGCCATGTCCGCGGGACTGGCCACGAGCGTCCTCGCCGGCCAGTCCCCACTCGACCAAGCTCAAGCCGTCGTCGACTACCACCTGTACCGCCTGTTCCCGGCATCCCGGCCAGCATTACGCCGAGCGCGGATGATAAGCCGGTGGGTCGGCTGCGCTGTGCCCGCCACGGAACCCCTCGCGGTCCGACTGGAGCCTGCGGGGAACTGGGCGTGCTGCTGGCGCCGAGTTGGCAGGGTGACCAGCACGTCCCGCGCCACTGTCGCGGAAGTTGATCTTTCGATCATGATCAGGTGACGGGATACTCATGAGGATGGCCAGCCCGCCGAGAGCGCGGGCCGTCGGCCATGCCGAGGTAGGGGTGGGTTATGAGCACGGATGCGGTGAGCGATCAGGCTGATGCGCTCAGGCAGGCCGCTGAGGCCGGCGACGCGAAGGCAATGTGGGAGTACGCTGTAAGGCTCCTCGGCAAGACGGTGGCGCCGGCCGGGCCTGCTGACAATCTGTTCCCGCAGCTATACGCGGTAGCCGGGGCGCTGGAGGATCGCCGCTACCAGGATGCGCGGGACTGGGTCCAGAGGTCGGCCGACGCGGGCCAGACGCAGGCGATGGTGGTCGAGGCGGTCCTGCTCGAGCGCCCGGATCGCCAGCGTGCCGAGCGACTGGCCGAGCAGGCCGCCGACCGTGGCGATACCGCCGCCATGCTGTACCTGGGCAGGCTGCTGGCTGGTGACGGGAACCGTGCGGCGGCCAGGGACTGGTACACCAGGCTGGCCGACCGGGGCGATCACGCGGGCATGGCCCTGCTGGGCGAGATGCTGCTCGAGGAGGATCCGCAGGCGGCCCGCAACTGGCTGCATCAGGCCGCGGACCTCGGGAACCTGCGCGCGCGGAACGACCTGGCCATGCTGGCCGCCCAGGACTCCGGCCAGCCGCTGGACCCCGCTCACCCGCCGGCCAAGGATCCCAGGGAAACCGGGTTGTTCGGCCCGCGGACCCCGGTGTCGCGCCGGGAACGGATCATCGCGGACTGCGCCCACGACGGCAGGAAGACCATCCAGGACGTCTACGAGGTCATCCTGGGGCCCTGGCTCGGCCCGACGGCGAGGCTGCCCATGCCCGAGCGGAACACGAGGGGCAAGATCGGCAGGCGGATGCGGTTCGGTTCCTGCACCGTGTGCGGGTGCCTGTACCCGGCCGACGATCGGGCCAGGCGGTACGTGCAGGCCAAGGGCGGTCAGTTCCTCAATCCCGCCAAGCTCAGCCCGCAGCAGCGGGCCAGGGCCGCGCGGCTCATGCAGCCCAGGCTGGCCGGCGGCGCGAGCGTCCTGGCGTTCCTCCTCGGCATCGCGGCGTTCTTCGCCGCACCGGTGGTGTGGGGAGTGCTGGGCATCCTGCTCGGCGTCACGGCGTACCGGGGGCGGCAGAAACTCGGAGCGGTCGCGGCGGGCGTGGCGGCGCTGGGCCTCGTGGTGGGACTCGTGCTCCACTACCATCACCCGTTCGGCTACGGCTGATCAGACCGCCAGGCGGCGCAGTCCGCAGGTAGCCGCGACCCCTGTGATGTTAAAGATTATTGACATGATGTCAGAAAAATTTTACCTTGATCGTGTCGCGTTGGATCGCACACGGGGAGACGGGCATGTCGTACGAGGAAAAGGGCGCTTGGGTCTACCTGACGGTCGTCCTGGGCACATTCGGGGCCTACATCGCGGTGATCCTGGGCCGGGCGGACGGCATCCCGCTGGCGGAGGTGGCCTACGTCGCGCCGATGCTGTGGCTGATCGGCATCTCCATCGCCCTGAACATCGTCGGCCGCGTCGTGGTCGAGACCGCCAAGCCGAGCGGGTTCACCAAGAGCGACGTGCGGGACAGGGACATCAACCGGCTGGGCGGATACGTCGGCGGCCTGGTCCTCGCGGTGGCGATGGCGGTGCCGTTCGGCCTGGCGATGGCCAAGGCCAGCCAGTTCTGGATCGCCAACGCCATGTACGCCGCCTTCGTCGCGTTCGCGCTGGCCGACACGCTGGTCAGGATCGTCGCCTACCGCCGGGGCCTGTAGCGGTGGGCAAGCCCACCAAGGTCACCAACTCGATCCGGGCGCTACGGTTCGCGCACGGCGAGATGACCCAGGCCGAGCTCGCCGAGGGGATCGGCGTGACCAGGCAGACGATCATCGCCATCGAGCAGGGGCGTTACTCGCCGTCCCTGGAGGTGGCGTTCCAGATCGCGCGCGTGTTCAAGGTCGGGCTCGACGACGTTTTCCAGTACCCCGACGGCGACAAGTAGCCCACCTGCCGCCAGGTCACTCGCCCGGGATCCCCGGCCGGATCGAGCTGCGGCTCGGCGCCTAGGATCGAGGAGTGATCACCGGGATGCATGCCATCGTGTTCTCCAGGGAAGCGGAGAAGACCCGCGCCTTCTTCGCCGACGTGCTCGGGCTACCGTCGGTGGACGCGGGCGGGGGATGGCCCATCTTCGCCCTGCCCCCCGCCGAGCTCGCCGTCCATCCGGCCGACGGAGATGGGCGCCATCAGCTCTACCTGATGTGCGACGACATCTACGCCACCCTCGCCGAGCTGCAGGACAAGGGAGCCGAAGTCGCGCAGGAAGTCTCCGATGAGGGCTGGGGCCTGCTGGCCGCTGTCCGCATGCCGGACGGCAGCGAGTTCCCGATCTACGAGCCCAGGCACCCATCGCCCATCCGTCCCTGATCCGAGTCCACGCGGGCCCTGACATGCCTGTGCGGAACGCCCTGACGTGCGCTTTCCCCGGTGGAGGACATTAGGCTAGACGTTGCTACATCTGGTCGGGGGGAGGCTCGCGGGTTCTGCGCTCGACTTGGGGGGAGGGTTCACCCCCGCGCCTGCCAGCTGCGTTGCTCCCAGCAGCTGCGATGCATCACGTGCCATGGCGCCTTCCCACGGTGCCCTGTCCTTGGCTCCGATTGATGGTGGCCGTCGGGGCCCGGCTGGTACGTGCCACCCCAGCCGGCGCCCCTGCCTTCACCGCGCGCTCCACCATCGCCTGCGCCAGCAATCTCATCCGATGGGGAAATTCCACTGCTGCGCGGAGGAGCCATCGCAGCCCTGCAACTCCATTGGCGCGCCGCGATACGGTCCCGGTGTGGTGATGCAGTAGCCGGTCGTGTTGGAGACTCTCGACACCAGCAGGTCGGCGCCTATGCCGGTGTTCCAGTTCTCGTTGCTGATCCAGTCGCACACCCACTGCTCGATGGGGGTCCCGTTGGCGGCCCCGCCGCGTGCGTCCAGGCACAGACCGTTGGACCTGTTGACCAGGTGGACCTTGGTGCCGAGCGGAGGTACGACCGCCCATTGCTGAAGGGCGCTGCCGTTGCACGGCTCCTGAACGATCGCCGCCCCCAGGGCGGAGGATCCGCCGGCCGGCTGGAGGCACTGGCCGCTCTCGGCGCTCACAAGCTGCCAGATGGGGTCATCGGCGTAGGCCGGCGACGCGACCGCCAGGCCGGAGGCGGTTGCCATCGTGGCAGCGAAGAACAGCGTGATGAGTCGGCGATTCCGCATGTGAAGTCCTTTCGCGGTTGATCCCTTGAATGAGGGTTCTCATGCTGGATAGTGGGGCCGCGTGCCGCGCCTGATACGTCGGTCGGGCGCAGTATTTGGCGGCCGGAGACGCCCCTGCGTCCCCCGCCAGGGCGAGCGCGGGCTGGCGTCGTCCTTCCGGGCCAGGGATAGTCCGGCAGGCCCGGCGAGATCAGGACGAGCGACGCGACACGCTCCGGGTCGGACAAGGCCAGCCCGATCGCGGTCCCGCCGCCGCCGCTGTGGCCGACGATGACCGCGCTCCGGACGCCGGCACGGTCAAGAACGGTGCGCAGGTCGCCGAGCCGGGTGAATGAGACGGCAGGCGCCGGTGACTGCCCGAAGCCGCGATCGTCGTACCTGATCAGCCGGAAGCGGTCGCGGAGGATCCCGATCAGGGGTGTCCAGATCCCCGCGGTGGCCCAGTCCGGGTTAATGAGCACGAGGGGTGTTCCGCCGCCGCCCGTATCTTCCGCCCGTATCTCGCCGCGGGGGACCCTGACCCTGAGCTCCACCGGACAAACCTATCCGGCTCACCCCGTCCGGAGATTCGCCGGAATGTCAGCAGCCGTCCGTATCGTCAATTTCGCAGAGCGTGACATGGCCGCTTCGGCGAAGGGCGCGAAGGTATGATAGCGAGTATGACACGGCAGAAGATCGCCATCACTCTGCCGGAGGAGCAGGTGGCGGCGGCGCGGCGCGCAGTGGCGGAAGGGCGGGCGCCATCGGTGTCCGCCTACATCTCGCAGGCACTGGCCCGCCGGGATGCCGACGACGAGCTCGCCGAGACGCTGGCGGAGATATACGCGGAAACGGGCCTGCCCACGGCGGCAGACCGGGCCTGGGCCCGGCAGGCACTGGGGCTCGCCGAATGACCGGGGCGACGCTGGACACCGGGGCGCTGATCGCGCTCGAGGCGGGGAGCCGGCGGATGGCGGTACTCGTCGAGGAGGCCCTCGCCAGCCGCGCCGAACTCGCGATCCCCGCGGGAGTTGTCGCCCAGGCCTGGCGCGGCGGCGCGGGGCAGGCACGCATCGCGCGGCTCCTGCGGGCCTCGGTCACTTCGGTCGTCCCGCTCGATCAGCGGCTGGCCTTGCGGGTGGGAGCCAGGTGTGCGGCGACCGGGATCTCGGATGTGGTCGATGTCTCGGTCGCATTGTGCGCGCGTGACCGGGGCCATCCGGTGGTCAGCAGCGATCCCGCCGATATCCGCGCGGCCGAGCCGTCGCTGACGGTGCTCACGCCGTCCTGAGTCAGGAGCAGACCAGGCAGCCGCTGTGAGTGGTGTCACCGAACGCGGCACCGGGGCCGCTCGGCAGCCTGGCCACCACCGCGCGGACCAGCGCCTCGGGATCGCCGAGCTGGGCGGCCAGCGACATGCTCCGCACGTAGGCCGCCACCGGTTCCGGGTCCGGCACCACGAGCCGGCCGCGGAACTCGTACCTGGCGACGGAGGCGAACAGCCCTCGCAGCAGGACCTCGCCGTGGTCCAGGCCGAACCGGTCGCTGATCATCGGCGAGGCCGGGTGACCGAGGTCGGCGAGCGACGCCGTAATGACCGCGCGGAGCTCCCGGTGGTGATCAACTCCGTTGAGGCCGACGACCAGCCGGCCGTCCGGGCGGGTGACCCGGCGCAGCTCGCCGAGCGCGAGTTCGGGTTCGGGAACGTGATACAGCATGTGCATGGCCAAGGTCAGGTCGGCGGATGAGTCCCGCAGCGGCAGGGCGGCCGCGTCGGCCGTGAGCAGTGCCGGAGCGAGCCGCCCGGCGTCATGCGTCCGCTGCCGGGCCGCACGCAGCATGCCGGGCGACATGTCGACACCGACCAGGTGCGCGGCCTGCCCGCGGCGGGCCAGTTCGGCCAGGTAGACGCCGTTACCGCAGCCGACGTCGGCGACCACCCCGGCACCGCCCGAGCCGGCCGGGAGGGCCACGTCCAGTACCTGGCCGGGCAGGTTCACGGGCGGCTGCTGGTACGCGTAGATGGACTGGCGCGCGGCCAGGTTGGCGTCCGTCCGGTACTGGACGTCGCGCAGGAACGACCGGTCCGACCAGAGCGACATACCCTAACCCTCAGCCGGAGGATCCGCCGGCGATCTCGTACGACCAGAGCTCGCTGCTGACGCCGACCGGGGGAGGCGCCTGGCCGCCGGCCCGCTCGGCCGCCGAACGGTGCCCGTGCCCGAACGCCGGGGAAGCCAGCCACGCCTGGAACGCCGCCTCGTCCCGCCACCTGGTCACCACCAGCCAGGTAGTCCGCCCGTCGGTGGGCTTGAGCAGCTCGAAGCCCTCGAAGCCGTCCTGGTTGTCCACCGCCCCGGCCCGGGCGGCGAACCTGCGCGCGAGCTCGTCGCCGCTGTCGGCGGGCACCGTAATCGCGTTGATCCTCACCACCGTCATGACCTCGATCATGCCAGTGCGTGAGCCTGTGGCGCAGCTGGCGCCGGGGCCGCCCCGCCGGCCCCCCAGTACTAGAGGCTGGCCCGGGCGGCAGCGCACCGCCCGTTCGGCAGACAAGTCGCGGAGAAATGCGCTGGCGTGCCACCTGGCCGAGCCCGGAAGATAGATGGCATGCACGTCGAGGCGATCAACGTCGGTCCCAGCGATGCGCTCGGCCCGGTCACGTCCGTCCGCGCGGTGGCGGGCCAGGGCCTGGAGGGCGACCGCCACTTCTTCCCCGGCGGAGCCGGGCCCGGCGAGGCGCTGACCGTGATCGAGGCCGGGGTGCTGGAGGAAGTCGGCCTGACCGGTGCCCAGTCCCGCCGCCAGGTGATCGTGCGCGGCGTCGGCGTCAACGACCTCGTCGGCAAGCGGTTCTGGATCGGCGAGGTCGAGTGCCTGGGCACGGAGCTGTGCGAGCCCTGCCTGCACCTGCAGAGCCTCACCCGTCCCGGCATCATCAAGGAGCTCATCCACCGCGCCGGCATCCGGGCGGACATCCTGTCCGGGGGAACGATCAGCGTCGGCGACCGGGTGCTCGACGAACAATCTTCGGCCGAACGAACCGGCTGAGCCCTCACCGGGCACGCCGGGCGTCCTGCGCGGCCAGATCGGTCCGCATACACGGTCGCGCGGGGGCGGGGGTGATACGCCGGGGGTGGAGGGGAAACACCGGGGGATCGCCGAGTACCGGGTCGGCGGACGTCAGATGGACCAGTCGCCCGCCAGGGCCGGCGTGGCGCCCCCGCGAGGTCCGCCTGATCAGCACCACCCGGAGCTGCCCCGTACCGCCCCGGTAGAACGGAATCACCACCGCCGCCTGCCGGAGGGCCTCCTCGCTCACTCCCCGATCATGCCCTAGCCCGCGGTCATCTCATCTAGGGCGAATGGCTGAACTGGTGGTCCGGTGCCGATCGCGGTTAGCGGCGCTGACCGGCGAAGGCTGGCCTGATCGTCATGCGACTGTTATCAAACGGCCAGTATCCCCAACGGCAAGTGCGCGCTCCGCAGGGGTGTGGAGCTACGGCAATTGCGTTACTTCATCAGCCTGGCCACGGAACTGCATTTCGGACATGCAGCCGAGCGGGAGCACATCGCCCAGCCGGCCTTCAGCCAGCAGATCAGGAGGCTCGAACGGGAACTGGGCGTTCAGCTGTTCAACCGCACCAGTCGGCGGGTGGAGCTGACCGAACCCGGCCGTGTCTTCGTCGGGCAGGCCCGTAGCATTCTGGAGGCGGCGAACGATGCCACGGCCCTGGTCCGGCAGGCCGGTGCTGGAAAGCAAGGCCGCCTGCGCGTGGCTTACTCCAACGGGTCGGATCGAGGCGTACCACCCGAAGTCATCGACCGTTTCCGAGCTGAGCATCCCAGGGTCGAGCTGTGCCTGTCCATGCAGTACGACGAGGAGTGCCGGGTCCAACTTCGCAGCAAGGAGATCGACGCGGCCTTTTTCTGGATGCCGTTGGGTGAATACGAGGACCTGGCCTGGCGCCCGGTGGTCAGCGAGCCGCTGATGGTGGCGGTGCCGGAATGGCATGCGCTGGCCTCCGTGGACTGCGTGACGCCCGGCCAGGTCGCTGCGCAGCCGCTCGTCTGGTTCGCTCGGCACTGGTCTCCGGGCTCGTGGGACACCATCATCGGCGCGGTCTTCTTCCGGCATGGCCTAACCCCGAACGTGATCGTGGAAGAAGCCAGCCAGGAGAGCATGGTCCGTGGCGTGCTGGCCGTGGCGGGCGTCACTATCGTCACCGCCAGCACATCACGTCAGCTCCGGATCGGCGACGTCGTGTACCGACCGTTCACTGAGCCATCCCCGGCCGTCGACATCGGCCTGGCCTGGCGCGCCGAAGACAACTCGCCGCTGCTGAGGTCGCTGGTGCGCGTCGCGGCCGGTTTCTCCGATCCAGCGCTAGCGCGGAGCGCATAGACCGAGACGAGTTTGGTACTTGATGGCGACCGGGGCGGACTCGCAGGCTGGCCTTGGAGGCATCTGTTAGCCATGCTAAGGCCCACGAACGCAGCATCTGACCGGGGACGGCGCTGTCCGACGGGCCGTGCTGTCCCGCCGGCCAGGAGCGGGGGGGTTCGCTCGTGACCGCCTCACGCACGGAGTGCGAACATCTCGCGGCTATCGTTGCGTTGCCGGGCCGACCCCCGGCCTTCTGCGAAGACTGCTTCGCCGAGGGCACCGAGGGGATCACGCTCCGGGTCTGCTTGACCTGCGGGAAGGTAGGCTGCGCCGAAGGCTCGGCCATGAACCACGCGGCGGAGCACTACGCAGAGACGGACCACCCGATCGCCACGGTCCTCGGCGCGGAACCGCCGTCTCGCTGGTGCTACCCCGACCAGCGGGTTGTTTAGTCAAGTCCGGAACCGTCTGGATCAAGACAGAACCGCTCATTGCTCCGGTCAGGGCGGTCCTGTCGACTGATGGTGACCCTATTCCCGGCCTTGGCCGACGGACCGAACGAGAGTACTCCAATGGCAGACGAGCCTGGCGCGCAATCAGCGACCGCGACAACTCCGGCACCGCAACCGACCATGTCGACGACCTCACCGCCAGCATCGGCCGCGTCGCCACATCCGGCTTCGGGCCAGGCGCCGCAGCCGAACGGTGCACACGGCGCGCCTGCTGCCGGACAGGGTGGGTCCGCTTCGTCGGCCGGCGATGAGGGCGGCACGCCCTCGATGCACCAGCGGGGACGGAACAAGATCCCGTGGGCCAAGGACGTGTGGGAGCGCATCGATCACGCGGTCGCGACCGAGGTCAAGCGGACCCGTATCTGTGCCAGGTTCCTGCCGATCAAGCCGGTGCCGCCCAAGACCACCAGCGTGCCGACGGATTCCTACAGCGTGACCGCCGGCGTCTACGGCGTTGACGAAGGCGCGACCACCCGGCTGAACGAGTACTACGTCGAATTCGAGCTGACGCCGCAGCAGGTGGACCAGGAAGAGGGAGACTTCAGGGACCTCGGGCACAGCACCGCGGTCACGCTCGCCACCAAGGCGGCCAACTCCCTGGCGCTGGCCGAAGACCTGATCTGCTTCCAGGGCCAGAACGCGATCACCGGCGCGGCGGCGTTTACGTCCGGCCTTGTGCAGACCCTGGCCGGCAACAAGCCGCTCGACACCGGGCTGCTCAACTTCCCGGTCGGCGGGGAGGCGCCCGGCGCCGGCCCGCTGACCCCGGCCCCTGCCCCTCCCATCGACGTCATCGCGGTCGACCCGGTAGCGGGCGCCGCCGGGTACATCTACGGTCCCAACACCTTCGAGGCCGTCGCCCAGGCGTACTCGCAGCTCCAGGCCGCGGGCCAGTACGGCCCGTACGCCCTGGTGCTCGAGACGATCCCGTACGCCGATACCTTCGCGCCGCTGCCCGCCACCCTTACGCTGACCGCGGACCGGATCAAGCCGCTGGTGACCGCGGGTTACTTCGGAAGCGGAACGCTGCCCCCGAACCCGCCGCCCGCGCCTGCCGCGCCGTACTTCGGCGTCCTGGTCTCGCTCGGCGGTAACACGATGGACCTGGTCGTCGGGGCTCAGCCGGTCACGGCGTTCCAGCAAGAAGACACGACGGGCAACTTCCGGTTCCGGGTGCTGCAGCGCTTCGCCCTGCGGGTCAAGGATCCGACCGCCATCGTCATCCTCCAGTTCAACTAGCCGTGACTCCCGAGGAACTGGACAGGCCTGCCCCGCACGCCGCCGAACCGCCGGCGGCGGTCGGGGTGCATCCGGCCGCCGGGCCTAAGCCGTCCGAACCGCTGGCCTCGGCGGTCAGGCCACCGGTACTGAGGTTGGGGGCACCGGCGCCGCCGTCGGCGAGCGCGGCGGTGGTGCCGCGCGAGAACCTGCGCCGGATTCCGGTGACGCTCGACCCGATCAGCACGGCGGCGGCGGGCCGCGGGGCATCGCTGGATCCCCTCCGGGTGAGCGCTGGGGCCAGGGTGTTCGGCGGCCTGCAGCTTATCCAGAACCACACGCAGGTCATCCTGCAGACGCTGTCGAACCAGAAGCTGCCGGCCAGCCTCATAGGAGCGCTTCATCAGCCGGACGGCACCGCCGCCGCGAGGGTCCAGCTTCAGTTCACGCCCGCGAGCATAGGCGCCAAGGGCGCGGCAGTCACGACCTTGACCGCTGACGACGGCAGCTTCACGCTCGGCATGCCGCTGGGCGCGGACGTGCCGACCACCGGAATCAGCCTGACCGTGCACGGGGCGAACGGCAACGCGCAGGTGACGGTGGCCCCGGATCAGATCGCCGCCAACGGGGTCATCGGGGTAGCGGTCCTGCCCCAACAGCTGTCACCGCTCCCGGTCAGCATCCTGGCGGCGTTGCAGGCCCTTGTGCCCGCGGAATCCTCGCCGGCGGCGTCGGCGAACGGCGCCGCGCCGACCGTGCCGAAGAAGCACGCGGTCACAATCGGCGAGAGCAACAGCCTGTGCCAGCAGACCTTTGCCAAGAGCGAGACGACCGATCGCTTCCCCTGGGGGCTGTTCTTCCGGATCGTCGAGCCGCAGATGAGCATCGTCACCCAGGCCCGCCAGGTATCGGTGACCGAGAACAAGAACAGCTGGCTGGCGGTCTATCAGAACGACGCCGCGGCGGACGCGACGACGCCGACGACGCTGATCGACCGGACCCCAATAGATCAGCCGCTGTCCGTCGACGGGTTCCGGGACCAGGTGGCGGGCATCGACAGTTCCGGCTACTTCACCGAAGACGAGACCGTCCCCATGGCCGCGTCACTGGGCCTGGGTTACATCCTGCGCATGGCGCAGCAGTGGAAGTTCAAGGGCCTCGGGATAGGCGACCTGATCTACGCGCTTCCTCTGGCCCCGGGCGAGCAGCAGCAGATCGCCGTGTTCGAGCGCCAGGATACGACGGGAGTGACGGAAAGCGAGTCCTTCTCGCAGGCCCAGGCCGAACAGCAGACCGCGCGAGCGGACACGTCGACGAGTGCCACATTCAATCAGTCCTTTGACGAGATGGTCCTCGCGGGCAGCAGCTTCAACACGAGCAGTTCGAGCGGCAGCGCGGGAGTGAGCTTCGGCATCGGCCCCATCGGATTCGGCGGCGGCGGCGGAAGCTCTTCCAGTTCGGGAACGTCCAACTCGTCGCTCAGCGGCGCGCGGGACACAACCGCGCAGGCCGCTCAGGCGACACACTCGAGCGCCGAGAACACCGCCGCGGCCCACCTGTCGGCCCAGCGCACCGGCATGCGCCTGGCTAGCGCCAGCGAGAACATGAGCACGACGACGAAAGTCATTACCAACCATAACCACACACACGCGCTGACCATGCAGTACTGGGAAGTCCAGCGCATGTATGACGTTTCGACCACCATCGAAGGCGTCACGCTGGTCTGCCTCATACCGATGCAGGTGGTCCGGTTTATGCCGCCGGGCCAGCCGGTGCTGCTCACCGATCCGAGCACGGTCGACAGTTCCCCCAAGGTAATGGAGCGGTATAAGTACGTCCTGCGTCATCTCGATACGCTGACGCGCGTGGTGCCGCGGCAATTCCAGCGCGGGCTGCAGCTGCTGGCCCAATTCGCCGCCGACCCGACCACCATCGTCGATTCCTCGACCGCCACCGCCGAGACAGTCATCAAGATCGAGCTCGAAGGGAACTTCCTTCCGTGCGAGCGGATCTTCGTCAGCGCCGTCACCAAGCGCAACAGCCGCGTCGGGCCAGTGCAGCTTACCCCGTCGATTGCCGGGCAGCCGCTGCCGATTCCGGAGAACCTGTTCGGGACGCGCGATGAGCTCACGGCCTGGCTGACCGGGCAACGACAGGGCACCAAGACGATCCTGCAGGGGAGCCTGGCGGTGCCTCCGTCAGTCAACCGATCCGACATCATCGGCTTCGAGATCGGCCGGCAGTTCAACACCGTCAGCTATACCTTGACTTCACCCGTCCAGCAGGCCATGCAGCAGCTGCTCAACGTGGGGGAAAGCGCGATTGCGGGGATCTTCGGCGATCTGATCAAGACGGGAGGTCCGGCCCCGCTCCCGACGGTGGTACTGGGACCAGGTGATCTGGAGCCGTTGCTGGGCGGCCCGACGCTGGCCAGATTCTATGCCGCCGTCGAGAATTTCAATAGTTCCGGTACGGACCAACCCGCGCCGCAGGAGACATATGCCAATGACGGTCTCGGCGGAGTGGTGCTGCCTGCCCAGCCGTATCCGGTACCAGCGCTGCAGATCGCGCCGGTCCTGCGCTACCAGGACGTGCTGGAAATCGAACGATCGGCCCAGCACGTCGTGCGTAATACCGCCCGTTACTCGAAAGACGTGTGGATCTCGCTGAGCCCGGACGAGACCGCGATATTGCTCGATGGCCACACGATCGGTGTCCCGCCGGGAGGCCTGACGGACGCCAGCCAGATGATTCCGCTGCTGAACTGCCTCCAGAACACGATTCTCGGAACGTACGGGAACTCGCTGATAATGCCGCTGGTCATCCCGCAGGATCTCGCCGACCAGGCTGGCATCGAACCCGATAAATTGCAGCAGGCCCTGCTCGACTATCAGCGCGAGGCCTTCGTATCGCCACAGTCCACGATCGCCTTGCCGACGCGTGGCGTGGTGGGCGAGGCCGTCCTGGGCAGCTGCCCGTCGGCGGAGAAGATCGACATAACCCGCTTCTGGAACTGGCAGGACGCGCCCGCGGACACCGCCCCGGGCATCGGGATGGTGCAGTTGCCGACCACCACGCCTTCGCTCACCACCGGCGTGACCGCGCCGAACTCGCTCACGAACCTGCCGCCGCTGATCAACAACCTGATCACGGCGCCGCAGCCCAACACGGGGTTGCTGCAGGCCATGGGCCAGCAGGCGAGCAGCCAGCAAGACTTCAGCCCGACCCTGACCGGCCAGCAGCAGCTAGCCCAGATCATGCAGGGCAGCCAGACGCTGGCCAACCAGGCTCGCTCCGACGCCCTCAAGACGTCACAGACACTCGCGTCGCAGTCAATGCAGACGATGAGCAACCTGGTGAGCACCGCGATGAAGGGGTCCACGCAGACGCCGGGGGGCGGCACGCCGGGTACCGGCACGACCTCGACCGGCACGAAGGGTGCTGGCAAGGGCACGACGACCACGGCCGGCGGAACCCAGGCCACACAGGCTACGCAGACCGGACAGGCCGCGCAGGCTGGAGCGGCCACCGGTGCCGGGCAGGCCGCCGCCTCCGGCGGGTCCAGTTCTGACCTGTCGTCGGTGGTGGGCCAGGTACTAGGAGCAGCCGCGGGAGCGGCCGCCGCATTGTAGACAGGACAACCGAGGAAGCCGGGCCCATGTCAACGCCAATGATCACGTCGATCTCCCCCAGCGCAGGGCCGTCGGGCGGAGGAACCCAGGTATCGATCGCCGGCTCCGGCCTCAGTACGGTCACCGATCCGGGGGATGTGCTGTTCGGCGAGGTGCCCGCCGCCGTCATTGTCTCGGTCACCGATACTCTGCTGACCGTCACGAGTCCCCCCGCGGCGGCGCTCGGCACGGTCGCGGTCTCCGTGGTCACACCCAACGGAGCCGTCATCTGGGAAAACGCGTTCGACTACGAGGTCTCGGTGGTCGGCATTTCCCCGGCATCCGGGCCGGTCACGGGCGGGACGTCGGTGACCATCACCGGATCCGGCATGCTGTCGGTGTTCGGCGTTCAGTTCGGCACCACGGCCGCGAGCACCATGGTGGTGGCGAACGATACCCAGCTCACGGTGACGACGCCCGCCGCGGCCGCGCCGGGCAGCGTCGACGTCATCCTGACCGGGCTCACCGGGAATACGGTGTACATCGAACTGGGCGGGTTCTCGTACGTGGCCGCGCCCGCCACCACTCCCGCGCCTGCGCCAACCGGCACCACACCCACGCCCGCGCCGGGCGGCACCACCCCTGCACCCACGCCTGCGCCGACTGGCACTACGCCCACGCCTACGCCGGGCGGGACCACGCCCACGCCTGCGCCGACCGGGACTACACCGACGCCAACCGGTACTACACCTACACCTACGCCGACTCCAACCGGCACCACACCCACGCCCGCGCCAACCGGCGCCACGCCCACGCCGGGCGGGGCCACGCCGACACCAGCCGGCGGCACGACCACCGCAAGTACGACTCCGCCGCCGGGGAACTACATTCCCGGCGGGGCAATGATCGTTCCCGGGGGCCAGACGGGACTGGGCGGATCAGCCGGAACCGGGGCAGGATTCGGCGTCGGGACGCTCATGGCGGGAGGCGGCGGCAGCGCTCCGCCCAGCAATCTGCCGTACTACGTGGATCCCGGCCTCACCGCGCAGCTGGTGCAGTCGCTTATCAGCATCGTCCAGACGGCGACCTCGCCGGACGCCATGGAAGCGCAGAACATGATCCTGCGCCGGATGGCGCTCGAGGGCGACGTGGTGGGATCGCGGATCCCGCCGCCGAGGAACGTCTCCGAGATCGGCGGCTATTTCAACCTGCTTTCCTCGCTCAACGAGACGACAATGCGGGAGCAGGCGCTCGCGGGCATCCTCGGCGTCGCCGGTCCTGCGCAGCCGCTGGGCTGGATCAGCAATGACCAGCCCCTGTCCATGGTGGCGGTGACCAACGACCGGCCGACCGTGGCGGCGCAGCCGAGTTTCCCGCTGAGCGTGCTGGTGCGCAGCGACTTTGTCGCGGGCGTGCAGAACGCGCTCAAGCTCCTGCACAGCTACGGTGGGACGCTCCCCCTCACCAGCCCGTCCGTCATCTTGCTGCCGCCGGGGGGAACCGGTGCCACCATAGCGAACCCGATCCTGTTCTACATCGGCCGGATGCTGACCATCGCGCCGTCAGCCGCCCTGACCAACCCGGTCACGGATCCGGTGGCGCTGCTCGCGCCGACCGGCCCGGGCGGCGATTACTGGCTGGCCTCCCAGGTGCTCAATCCGGCGCAATACACGGTCGAGCCCGCGGACCTGCTGGCTCTGCAGTGCACGCCCACGACGTGTTCGGTGATCCAGCTGAGCCAGGTCAGTTACGTCCCCATCGGCCCGATCTTCGCGGCGGCCGGCTTCTACTCGCCATCGCCGCTGCCGGTGCCCGCTAACTCGACGCAGAATGGATGGATCGTTCTGGCCAATACCACAGGGCTGGTCACCGGGGTCACCATGCTCGGCGACGAGCTGTCGCTTCTGTACCGCCAGGACCAGATCGCGGCGTCTGCATTCGCCGCCATGCTCGAGTGGACCTGGGACGGCAGCACGTTCGCGCCGTTATGGAGTAACCCCTCGTGGCGAGGATTCAGGCCGGGGCGGACAGCGAGAGGCCGAACTGCCCCGCGGAATCCGTCCACCAGGCCCGCATCGAGAACCCGGCCGCCGCGAGTTCGGCCCGCACCCCCTCGCGGCGGAACTTGGCGGACACCTCGGTGCGCATCTCCTCGCCTTCCGCGAAACTCACGGTGAGCCCGATGCCAGGCAGGTGCACCGTCTGGGCGGACAGCGAGCGCAGCCGCATCTCGATCCACTCGGCCCCGGCGTCCCACACCGCCACGTGCTCGAACCCGTCGCGGTCGAAGTCGGCGCCGAGCTCGGCGTTCAGTACCGCCAGGACGTTCTTGTTGAACTCGGCGGTGACCCCGGCCTCGTCGTCGTACGCCGCCACCAGCGTCGCCGGGTCCTTGACCAGGTCGGTGCCCAGCAGGAAGAAGTCGCCGGGGCCCACCCCGGCCCGCAGCCTGGCGAGGAAGGACGCGCGCTCACCGGGGAGCAGGTTCCCGATCGTGCTGCCTAGGAAGGCGACGAGCCTGGGCGCGGGCGCGTCGCCGTCGGCGGGGAGCCCGAGGTGCTCGGTGAAGTCGGACAGCACGGCGCGCACGTCAAGCCCCGGATACTCGGCGGACAGCGCGTCCGCCGCCGCGACCAGGGCCGGCTCGCTGACATCGACCGGCACGTAGCACCGCAGCGTGCCCGCCGCCCGCAGCGCGTCGAGCAGCGCCCTGGTCTTCTCCGAAGACCCCGAGCCGAGCTCGACCAGCGTCCTGGCCCGCGTGAGCGCGGCGATCTGGCCCGCGGTGGCGTGCAGGATCTCCCGCTCGGCGCGGGTCGGGTAGTACTCAGGCAGTTCGGTGATCTTCTCGAACAGCGCGCTGCCCTGGGCGTCGTAGAACCACTTGGGCGGCAGCGACTTCTCCCGCGACGTCAGCCCGCTGCGCGCGTCCCCGCGCAGCGACTCGGCGAGGAAACCGGGAGGCAGCCTGCGGTCAAGTGAGGTCAAGAGATCGCGATCCTTTCATCAGGGGTCTGCGGAGCTGGCGTGATGTCCGGGACCTGCGGGCCTGGCCAGGGCAGCGGCGTCACGCTGACCTGCCCGGGCACCGCGAACAGGGCAGAACTGCCGGGGACCTCGGTCCAGCCCGCCTCGTCGTCCGCGGGCTCCGAGGCGACGGTGACCCCGTTGTCGGCGTGCCGGTAGTACAGCGAGTGGCCGGCCGCCGTGGCGGCGATCGCGCGCCCGTCGGTCAGCAGGAAGTTGAACCGCCCGCTCACGCCCGCAGTCCGCAGCGCCACGATGGTGTCGGCGAGCGCGGCCGCGGGCGACAGGCCGGCGCGCAGCCGGTGCAGGACCAGGGCCCAGGACAGCGCGGAATCGACGCGCGCCTCCAGTTCGAGCAGCGCGGTGACCGGCAGCGTGGCGGCCACCCCGGCGGCGGACTCGGGCCACCCCTCCAGCACGCCGTTGTGGCTGAACAGCCAGCGGCCGTGGCGGAAAGGCCCGACCGCGGCCGGGCCCTGGCTGGTGCCCGGCGTCGCGTTGCGGACGGTCGCCAGCAGCGCGCCCGTCCTGGTCACCCTGGCCAGGTCGGCGAAGGACTGATCGGCCCAGATCGGGACCGCCTGCCGGTACCTGGTCGGCTCGGGGTCGCCGGGGGAGTACCAGCCCACGCCGAACCCGTCTGCGTTGACCGCCCCGGGCCGTTGGAAGCGCGGCGCCCAGGCCTGCGCGTACAGGCCGTGCGGCGGGTCGATGATCACCGAGCGCAGCGTGGCCGGCGGGCCGAGGTAGGCCAGGTGCCTGCACATCAGGCGGTATCCGGGCCCGCGGACCTGGCGGTGCGGAAGCCGGAGAAGATCTGCCGGCGGACCGGGTAGTCCCAGTTCCGGAACGTGCCGCGGCAGGCCACCGGGCTGACCGCGAACGACCCGCCGCGCAGCACCTTGTACTCCGGCCCGAAGAACACCTCCGAGTACTCGCGGTACGGCCAGGCGGCGAACCCCGGGTAGGGCAGGAAGTCCGAGCTCGTCCATTCCCAGACGTCCCCGATGAACTGGCGGGCCCCGCACGGCGCCGCGCCGGCCGGGTAAGACCCCGCGGGCGCGGGACGCAGGAACTGCTGGCCGAGGTTGGCCAGCGAGGCGTCGGGCTCGGCGTTCCCCCACGGGTACCGCCGGGACAGGCCGGTGGCCGGGTCGAACCTGGCCGCCTTCTCCCATTCGGCCTCGGTCGGCAGCCGCCGGCCCGCCCAGCGGGCGTAGGCGTCGGCCTCGTACCAGCACACGTGCACCACGGGCTCGTCCGGAGCGACCGGCTCGGTCTTGCCGAATACCGTCCGGACCCACTGCCCGCCGTCCGCGCTCCAGTACATCGGCGCGGAAAGGCCGGCGCGCTGCCTGTGCTCCCAGCCGGCCGCGGTCCACCAGCGCGGATCCTCGTATCCGCCGTCCGCGATGAACTCGACGTACGCGCCGCAGGTCACCGGGGTGGTGTCGATGAAGAACGCCGCCACGTCCACGGTGTGCGCCGGCCGCTCGTTGTCCAGCGCCCAGGGCTCGGTGGAGGTGCCCATCGTGAACGGGCCGCCCGGCACGGGCACCTCGGACGGCAGCCGGGACGCGTCCGGCGGCACGGGGCCGGGGACCGGGGCGGCCAGCACCGGCGCTCCCCACCGGATCTGGTGGGTGATCAGCATCGTCTCGTCGTGCTGCACCTCGTGCTGGGCGATCATGCCGAACGCGAACCCGTCGCCGAGCAGCCGCGAGCCGCTGAACCGCGAGCGGTCGAGCAGGTCGAGGACCCGCCCGCGCACCTCGTGGCCGTAGGCGCGCGCCTGGTCGGGCGGCAGCAGCGGCAGCGTCGGGCGCTCCGAGCGGGGGTGCTCGAACGCGTCGTACAGCGGGTCGATCTCCGGGTGCATGGGCTCGCGCCCGCCGACTTCCCGCAGGAGCCACAGTTCCTCCTGGTTGGCGACGTGCGCGAGGTCCCAGACCAGCGGGGACATGAGCGGCGAGTGCTGCCGGACCAGGTCCGCCTCGTCCACGCAGTCGGTGAGCAGGGCCGTGCGCTCCCTCGCGCCGGTCAGTTCCGCCGCGATCCGCTCGCGGAGGGCGGTCGTGTCAAGCTGTAGCTCGGTCAAGTGACTCCCTCTAGTTGGTCGTCTGCCGGACATCGGCCGGCCAGTACGTAGCGTTCGGTGAAGTCGGCCACCGCCTGCAGGATCGGAGCGGGCGCTCCCGACCGGCCCAGCGCGGCGTTCGCCGCCTCGAAGCACTGCCTGCTCGCCTTGCCGATCTGCGGGTCGGCCGGGCCGCTCCTGGCCGCGCGCAGCCAGGGCTCCTGGGTATCGGCCGATCCGTCCCACACCGGCTCGGCGGCGGCCATCGCCGCGTCGGCGGCGCGCTCGTCGCCGGCCAGGACCGTGGCGACGGCCGCGGGCACGATCCAGCCGTTACCCGGCTGCGCGTCGATCATGCGCAGCTCCATGTGCCCGCGCGGGCGGACCGGCGGGAACAGCGTGGACAGGTGGTAGTCCAGGTCCTCCTCGGTGGGTTCCCGCAGCGTGCCGGAGCCGTCGCCGCGCACCCAGTCGCGGAACGACAGCCCTGGCGGCGCGCTCCAGTCGGCCGAGCCGGGCTCCCGCACGCACATCACCGAGGCGTCCAGCGCGTAAGCCGCCCACGCGTCGCGCGGGTCGCCGTCCGACCGGGGTTCCGGAGCCCGGGTCCGCCCGGGGTCCATGTTCGACCACACCTGCTGCCGGGCCGAACGCCAGCCCGTGCGCTGCCCGCCCCGCATCGGGGAGTTGGCGAACGCCGCCACCAGCACCGGCCCGATCGCGTGCAGCAGCCGCCAGCGCGAGCGGTAACCCGACTCGCCCGTCCCCTCGTCCCCTGAGTCCAGGCAGACCTGCACCGAAGCGGTGCCGCACATCATCTGCCGGCCCCACGGGCCCTCGCGGTCGAAGAACTTTTCCATCGCCGCGTAACGCGGCAGGTCCAGCAGCCGCCGGGGCGGCCGCAGCGGATCGAGGCCGTAGCCGCAGAGCTCGAGGCCGGCGGCCGCCGCCGCGTCCCGCAGGGCGGCCAGATCACGCCCGGTCTCCTCAAGGAGCTCACCGAGCGTGGCCGCGGGCGCCGAGCTGAGCTCAAGCTGCCCGCCTGGCTCCACCGTCAGGCAGGAGCCGGATGAAAGAGCAATGCCTGAATACCGAACGGGCGGTGGTGCTTGCCCCGGGAGAGTGCCAGCCCCGGGGGGCTGTGCTGGCCCCGGGGGGACGACCCCCCGGGATCCCCCCGATCTTGGGGGGACTGCCCGTCCCCCCAAACCCCCTGGGCCCCCTAGGCCCCCCGGGCCCCGTGTCTCAGAATTACTAAAACGTGCCAGGGTGGCGGATACCTGCTCCGCCTGAATCGGCCGGGCTGGATCGCGGCGATCGCGGACCAGCCACTCGAGTTCGACGCCTACTCGTTCAGGTGGACCGGTCTTGAAGCAGATCCCGTGGACGTGCGCCTCGGCGTCAGCTTCAGTGAAGCGCGCCCCCCTGATCACGATTTCAACGCTACCCGACGGCTTTGACCGGTCCAGAGACCGGGTCCGCGCCGTGCCCTATGACACGCCGTAATCACCGACCTGGCCTGCGCGCTTTGACGCCTCTGGCAGTATGGAACGCGATGAAGCTGCCGCCCGTGAGGATGCCGCTGCCGTTCCGGGGTAAGGCTGGGGAGCCGCCCGGCATCATCGCCGTGGCCCGCGTGGACCGGAAGACGAAGAACATCGCGCGGCGGCTGAACCCGGGCGATATCGCCATCATCGATCATTCCGACCTCGACCGGGTCAGCGCCGAGGAGCTGATCAGGCGGAAGGTCTCGGCGGTGGTCAACGTCTCGGTGAGCATGACCGGGCGCTACCCGAACCTCGGCCCGCAACTCCTGCTCGACGCGCAAATCCCGGTCATCGACGATGTCGGCCCGGAGGTGCTCGTCCGGGTCACCGACGGCGCGGTGGTGCGGCTGGACGAGGAGACCCTGTACCTCGGCGACGCGGTGGTCGCGAAGGGGACGCCGCTCACCCAGGAGTCAGTGGACGCGGCGATGACCGAGGCCAGGGCCATGGTGTCGGTGCAGATCGAGTCGTTCGCCGCCAACACCCTGGAGTTCCTGCGGCGCGAGCATGAGCTGCTGACCGACGGCGTCCACGCGCCTGAGCTGGAGACGGACATGGCCGGGCGTCATGTCCTGGTCGTGGTGCGCGGCTATCACTACCGCGAGGACCTGACCGCCCTGCGCGCCTACATCCGGGAGTACAAGCCGATCATGATGGCCGTGGACGGCGGCGCGGACGCCCTGATGGAGGTCGGCTACGCGCCCGACGTCATCCTCGGGGACATGGACTCGGTGTCGGACGAGGCGCTGAACTGCGGCGCGGAACTCGTCGTTCACGCGTACCCGGACGGCCGCGCGCCGGGGCTGTCCCGGGTCCGTGAGCTGGGCCTGGAGGCGGTCACCTGCCCGGCCCCAGGGACAAGCGAGGATATCGCCCTGCTTCTCGCCGACGCCAGGGGAGCGAGCCTGATCGTATCCGTCGGCACGCATCACACGCTCGAGGAGTTCCTCGACAAGGGCCGTCCCGGCATGTCGAGTACCTTCATCACGCACCTGCGGGTCGCCGGGAAGCTCGTCAATGCGAGGGGCGTGCACCAGCTGTACCAGAGCCGGATCTCCGGCTGGTCGCTGCTCGTCCTCGTGCTGGCCGCGGCGGTGGCCGTGCTGGTGGCCGTGCTGTTCTCGCCCGCCGAACCCGTCCTGGCCAGGTACTTCGAAGTGACCTGGCATTCCTTTACCTACTGGCTGACCGGAAAACTCTAGTGATCGACTTTCGCTATCACCTGGTGTCCATCGTGGCGGTGTTCCTCGCGCTCGCGATCGGGATCGTCCTTGGCTCCACCGAGCTGCAAGGACCCACGTACAACCTGCTGAACCAGACGACCGGCAAGCTGCAGACCGAGCTGAACCAGGTGACCGGCCAGCGGAACACCGCCCAGGCGCAGGCCAGCCTCGGCGAGTCGTACGCGCAGGCGGTCGAGCCCGTGGTGCTGCACGACCTGCTGGCGGGCCAGCGGCTGCTGATCGTCACCGAGCCCGGCGCCTCGCCGTCGGTGGTGACCGGGATCACCGACGCCGCGACGCAGTTCGCCGGGGCCTCGGTCACCGGGGAGATCGCCCTGCAGCCGAAGTTCTTCGACACCAGCGATACCACGCAGGACTACCTGAATCAGACCAACCTGGTCCTGGCGCAGTCCCTCGGGATCACGCTGCAAAGCGGCACGACCTACCAGCAGCAGGCCGCGGACATCATCGCCAGCGAGATCCTCGCCAAGGCCAAGGGACCGTCGGCCACGCCCGCCGGCCTGCCAGCGGCCAGCCCGTCTGCCTCCGTGCCGCCATCGGCCAGCCCGCAGCCCAGCACCGGGACGGCCGGCACCGGGTCGGACACCAACGCGGCGACCATGCTGACGGCCTACGCGAATTCCGGGTTCCTGACCACCAGCGGGCAGCCAGCCACGCCGGCCACGCTCGCGGTGATCGTGACCCCGCAGACCGCGCCCGCCGACGGCACGGCGGATCCGCTTGACCAGATGCTCGTCCCGCTGGCCGAGGAACTGGCCGCGAAGTGCTCGGCCACCGTGGTGGCGGGGTCGTCCACGGGCTCCGGCCCGGGCAGCCCGGTCGCATTCCTGCGGTCCAGCAACGTGGCCAGCCAGGTATCCACGGTCGACGACGCCGACTTCGTCTCCGGGCAGAGCGTGGTCATCCAGGCGCTGGCGGTGCTGCTGGGAGGCGGCAAGCCGGGCGCCTACGGGATAACGGGCAACGGCGCGAGCACCGTCGGCCCGAGTCCCGCGCCGACGGCGAGCCCGAGCCCGAGCCTGAGCGCAAGCGCGAGCGCATCAGCCAGCGCGACCCCATCTACGGCGGGTGCCAAGAAGGGCAAGAAGAAGTGAGCGCAGGCCGTCCCCGGTGGCGGGCCTGCCGGCGGCTGACTGTGGCGGTGACCGGGGCCGGGATCTCCGGGCTGGCCGCCGCCGGGGCCGCCAGGTACGCCTACTCCGCCCTGCGGGACCGTCCGCCGGGCGGCGAGAAGGCCTGGTCGCGGACCAACCACCGGGGCGAGGCGGTGACGCTGCTCGAGGGACCGGCCGCCGCGGCCGGCGCGATCGCGGGCGCGCTCGCTTTGGCGACCCTGCGGTCCCTGGCCGGATCGTCTCACGGCCCGGGCCGGGCGGCCTGGCGGGCCGCCGCCGCGATGACGGTCGCCGGGGCGGGAGCGGCGGCGTTCGGGGCCTACGACGACCTGGCGGGTTCTTCGGACCGCCGCGGGTTCCGCGGCCACCTCGGCGCGCTGCGCCGCGGCGAGGTAACCACCGGGGCGGTGAAACTCGCAGGCATCGGCGCCACCGGCGTGGCCAGCGCGGCCCTGACCGGCGGCAATGCCGGCTGACGTCATCGTCAACGCCGGGCTGGTGGCCGGGTTCGCCAACCTGCTCAACCTCTTCGACCTGCGGCCGGGACGCGCCATCAAGGCCGCTGTCGCCTCCGGCGCGCTCATCGCCGGGTCCCCCGGCCGCGGCGGCACGGACACCGGGGGGCATGTTACGGCGCTGGTGCCGCCTCTGGCGGCGGCGCTCGCCCTGCTGCCAGAGGACCTGGCCGAGCGGACGATGCTCGGCGACGGCGGCGCGAACGCCCTGGGCGCCATGCTCGGCGTCGCGGCCTCCGGCCTTTCGCGCCCGGCCAGGGTGACGCTGCTGGCCGGGATAGCCGCGCTCACCGCGGCGAGCGAGAAAATCAGCTTCACCGCGGTGATCGAGCGGACGCCGGCGCTGCACCGGCTCGACATGCTCGGCCGCAGGCCCGCGAGCCCGGCGCCCGCGATCACGATCCCGGTCCAGCGCACGGCGAGCGTGGATCACGGCGGCCATCCAGGTAGCCAGCGGCAGGACACGATGGGAACCGACGCCGCGCCGCCGGGGGAGTGACCGCCTCCGCAGCCGAGCGGGGGAGTGCTCGGCAACGCAGCCGGGGGATGGGCCGTACCGCCTTCCTGACGGTGGTGGCCCTCACCGACCGCGGGGACCTGCGCGCGGTGCTGCGCCGGGCGGAACGAGCATGAAGGTCACGTTCGTCCTGGGGACCAGCACAGGCGGGACCGGGCGGCACGTCAAGATGCTCGCGGCCGGGTGCGCGGCCCGCGGAATGCCCGTGGAGGTGTTCGGCCCCGCGCAGACGGACCGCGCCTTCGGCTTCACCAGTGCCGCCGCCTCGCTCCACAACCCAGCCTCACCCAACGTCTCAGCATCACCCGACATACCAGCCTCATCCGCCACACCAGCCTCACCGGGCGCCCGGGTCGGATTCGCGGCGGTCGAAATCGCGGACCGGCCGCGGCTGCTGGCCGACCTGCGGGCGATCGCGAGACTGCGCCGCCTCTTCGAAGTCGGCCAACCCGACCTGGTACACGCGCACGGCCTGCGCGCCGGCGCGCTCACCGCGATTGCGCTGGCCTTCGCCCGGCGCCGGAGCGGCGCACCGACCCCGCTGGTCGTCACCGTGCACAACGCGTCGCCCGCGCGCGCCCTGACGGGCGCGATCTACCGGGTACTCGAGCTGATCGTCGCGCGCAACGCCGACTCGGTGCTCTGCGTCGCCCCGGATCTGGAACAGCGGATGCGGGCCGCCGGCGCCCGGCGCGTCGTGCGGGCGGTCGTCCCTGCGCCCACCGTCTCGCTCAGCGCTCCGCCAGCCGACGACGCGCCGATTCCGCCGGAAGACGTTTCCGCGGAAACGCGCGCTGCCTCGGGGTTGCCTACCGGTTCACCAGTCGGCGATGCGGGGAGTCCGCCGGGAGACGTCTCCGCGGAAACGCGCGCCGCCGCCCGGGCCGTTCCGCGCGGGCCCGTCGTCCTCGCCGTGGGCAGGCTCGCTGCCCAGAAGGGCTTCGGTACGCTGCTCACCGCGGCGGCCCTCTGGCGGGACATTCAGCCCGAGCCGGTGCTGGTCATCGCCGGCGAAGGTCCGCTCGAGGCCGAGCTCAAGGAACAAGCTGCCGCGCTCGGCCTCACGGTAGAGTTCGCGGGCCCGCGGTCGGATGTGCCCGAGCTACTCGCCGGGGCCGCCGCTTTCGTGCTGCCGAGCGCGTGGGAGGGCCAGCCGCTGGTCCTGCAGGAGGCAATGCGCGCGGGAGTGCCGATCGTGGCTACTCGCGCCGGTGGCACGCCGGCGCTAGTGGGCGAGGACGCTGCCGTGCTCGTCACTCCCGGCGACCCGGAACAACTGGCCACCGCGGTGCGCGCCGTGCTCACCGAACCCGCCCTGGCGGCCCGGCTGCGTGCGGCCGCCCTGGCCCGCGCCAGCCTCCTGCCCACCGAAGCCGACGCCGTAGCCGCGGCCCTATCCGAGTACGACCTCGTCATGCGGAGCGGCGGAGCGGTCAGGGCGTGATCCGGCCGCGCACGGCCCCCGCCCAGCCCGCCGGGTGTACGCCAAAATGTAGGGTTCAACCGGATAGTGATAATTGTCGGTGGCGGTCGCTCATGGCAGGGCGTTCGGGACTGACCGCTCACATTCCGGGCTGGGGTGGGGCGATTGCCTGGCGGCGTTCTGACAGTGCCTCGCGGAAGGCTCCGGTCAGGCCTCTTCGGGGCCGGTCTCGGGGGAGGGGCTGCCCGGCCCTAGGTGGGTGCGAGTGCCGTCGTGGTCGAGGATGCATAGCATCTCCGCGGCTCCCTCCAGCACGCCGAACGCATGCGGCTCCATCGTGGAGAACTCGGCCGCCTCGCCGGCCCGGACGAGGATGGTCCGCTCGCCCAGCCGCAGCACGATGGTGCCGGACAGGACGGTGAACCAGTCCCGGCCCGGGTGGACGCGCAGCCTGGCGGGCACCTTCCTGGTCACCCGCAGCTTCGCGATCGTCATGCCCCGCGGCGCACCGGTCCGCGACAGCAGCCAGGTCGTGATGCCCCGTGTCTCGTCCTGGAGCGGCCTGATCACCACGTCGGCGTCGTCGTCGGACTCCACCAGCTGGTCAAGCGTGGTGCCGAGTGCCCTCGCGATCGGCGTGAGCTGATCCAGGGCAATCCGCCGGTGACCGGTCTCGATCCGGCTCAGCGTGGACGGGCTCAGGTAGCTCCGGGTCGCCAGCTCGTCCAGCGACCAGCCCAGCGACGTGCGCAGGCCCCGGATGCGCTGCCGGACAAGAGCGTCCAGATCGGTATCTTGCTTCATACGCAAGACTGTATGCCGTAACGGCAAGCCAGCGGTACCGTCGAGGACATGGCCCACGAACACCTGGCTGACCTGCTCGACCTCGACGCGGAGGTCCTCAGTGAGTACCACCGGGAGGTAGCCGAATGGGTCTCGGCACACCTCACCGAACGAGCCCGCGTCATCGACGTGGGTGCCGGCACGGGCACCGGCACCCTGGCGCTGGCCAGGCAGTTGCCGGAGGCCGAGGTGATCGCGCTGGACGTCGACGAGGAGATGCTGAAGCACATCCAGGACAAGGCCCGCGCGTCCGGGCTCGCCGACCGGATCCGCACCGTCCAAGCCGACCTCGATCAGGCATGGCCTGATGGCCTGAGGCCCGCTGACCTGGTATGGGCCGCCAACTCGCTGCACCATATGGGCGATCCCGCACAGGCGGTCGCGCAGATCTACCAGATGCTGCGCCCGGGCGGACTGCTCGCGGTCACGGAGCTGGAGTCGTTCCCGCGTTTTCTCACCGACCCGGCGGGCGCGGCGCTCGAGGAGCGGATCCATACCGCCATGGCGCGGGGTCGTGACGAGGCCGGCCTGCACATGCATGAGGACTGGCCTGCCCGTTTCGCCGAAGCCGGGTTCGCGGTCGAGGCCGAACGCCGCTTCGTGATCACGCTGCAGCCGCCGCCGGACTCGCCGATAGCCGCCTCCGTGACCCGCTACGCCATGGTCACCCTCTGCCGCGCCCGGCACGGCCTGGAGGACAAGCTCAGTGCCGGTGACCTCGCGGAACTCGATGCCCTGGCCCCGGCCCTGTCCGCCCGCGACGACCTGACGGTCCGCACCAGCCGTACGGTCTGGCTGGCCCGCAAGCCCGCCGGATAACCGGGCTGGCCGCAAGACCGCCGGATAACTATGTTTCCCAGGGTGACCAGTTCGACCGGGCTGCCCACTGCCCCGCTCGTGAGAGGGCTGAGCTGATCCAGGGCATCTTGTCGGTGCTGTAGTCATCGACGTTGCTGCCGGGTCGCTCGGCCAGGCCGGCCTTGAGCTCGGCGTAGGCGTCACGCTCGCCCTCGTGTGTTCGGAGCCAGTCGCGGAAGAGCAGGGTTTCCCGCCAGATCGGGGCGGTAACCGGGCGGATGTTGATGTTCACCGGACGGCCGGGGTCTGCGTCGACGACGACCTCCTCGGGGTGGCCGGCGCCTCGCTGATCGGTGCCGGACCAGTGTCCGGGTACGCGCACGAATCCGGACCTGCGGGCAGCGTCTGCCACGGGCCTGGCCAGTGCCAGGGCTTCGACCACGACCTGGATGTCGATCAGCTGCTTGGCGGGCAGGCCCGGCACCGAGGTAGAGCCAATGTGATCTGCTCTGATGATCATCCCGCCGACGCTGAACAGCAGCCGCTCCATCAGTCGTCGTGCCTGCTGCGGCCATGCCGGATCCGGGTCGGCAAGCACGACGTGCTGTCGCCTGGCCGCTCGCCGGCCTGTGCGCAGGTTTGCCTCGAATGGCACGAGCCGGCGCTCCCACAGCGCGTCAAGTGCCTCAGTGCCCGGGTCGATCACGACGTCCGCGTCGCACCAGCCGTCGGCGGCGATCGCCAGGTGCAGGCCAGGCCAGCCGTGCCCGGCCCGGTCGGCACCGCCGCTTCGCAGGAGGTAAATCGCCTCGGCGGCTAGATCCCAGACGGGCGGAGCAGCAACCTCCCCTGCTACCGCGCCGCGCTGGATGAGCCGGTCCGAGATCTGGTCCTCGTTGCGATGACCTGCGACGCCAACGAAAAGCACGGTGGTACCCGGGGTTCTTCGCTGGCGCTACTGGAAGCCGAGCGCCTGGCAGGCCGTGACGAACGTGGCAGCCAACTCGGCGGGCCGGCACCGGCGGCGCGCGTCGGCGTAGGTAACCCACTCGAACCTGTCGTGCTCGGTACCGTCCACGGCGATAGCCGTCCCCCACGGAACTTCGAGCGCGAAGACGGCCCAGTCGTCGCCGGTGCGCACGGGCCGCGGGTTGGCCAGCAGACCCGTCTCTTCATGCAGCTCCCGGACCGCGCAGGCGGCTACGTCCTCCCCTGGCTTGCGCGAGCCGGTCGGCGGAGTCCAGGCCCAGTCGTCCTCCCAGTCCGGACCGTGATGGCCGCGGTGCAGCAGCACGTACCGCCAGCCCTGGGGACTACGGGCCGCAACCACGACAGTGGCGCCGTGCGGTCGGTCACGGCTGACCGGCTCACCGTCCCAGGTGGCATATTCCCCGGGCCCGCCGAAATCCGCCATATCCCATCATCCCTCCGGGTCCGGCATCGGCACAATCGATGCCAGTGTGAGTTGATCATGCTTGTCGCGGGGCAGCTCGGCGGGACAGCCACGAAGTTGCCGCCGAGGCGGCAGCTGTCCTCGAGGCCTGCCATCCGATCGCCGAGCCCGCCAGGCAGGCGCTGGCCGCGCACATCGCCGCGCAGCGCGCAGTGCACGGACCAGACGTGTGGGCCGCGCCGCAGCCGCAGCTGCGCAGGGCCGGTTCAAGAGCATCGACAACGACAAGGAACTGCAACGACTCAGCAGGGCCATCATCGAACGGCTCGCTTGACCCACCATCAAGGAGCAGGGGCCTGGGTCAGCCGATGGTGATCAGGATGTGCGGGCGGTCGGCTGGGTTCAGCCACCCGAGTACGGCGTCAAGCTCGGCATCGGGCAGGGCCACGCAGCCTTCGGTGTATCCCTCTGGCATGTCGTCGTGGAGGAAGATGCCGGCTCCATGGTCCGGAGGGCTGGGCATCTTGATGTCGATGAAGTGCTGGTAGGGCTGGATCTCGGTCCAGAGGGCCTCGGAATCGTCGCCGTAGGGCGGGATGATCCCGCAGGGCGCATGCCGGAACGTGTCGTAGGACGGGCTGCCGGGCTGCTCGTCCCACCAATCGCCGCACACCAGGTGGTGGTAGGGGTAGCGGGTGGTCGGGCTCACGGTCGAGTTGCCGTAGACGGTGGTGCCGAACGGGAACAGGCCGGTGGGGGTGGCCCAGTCGCCGGGCACGCGCTGGGCGAAGGGCAGCAGGCCACCGTAGCCGGTCTGGGCCCGGAAGGGCTGCGCGGGCTGCCCGGCAAACGACACCGGGTTCCAGCACCCGCTGGTTCCCCTGGCCCAGGCCGTCAGGGTCGCGGCCCGGCTCGCCGCCGAGGGGGCGACGACGGTGACCAGCTGGGCACCGCCTCCGGTACCGGCCACCTGGTTCGGGTCGATGCCGTAGGTCGCCGCCGGGTACCGCGGGCAGCGCGCCGGGCGGGCCCGGGCCGTAACTGCAGGGGCCGTCATCGCTGATGGAAGGGCGGCGGTCCGAACCGGCGCCGCAGCCGACGTCGCAGGCGTGATAGTGGCAGGCAGAGCCCGAGACGCGGCAGGCGCCGCCGTCCCGCACGCTGCGCTCAGGCAGGTCACTAGCAGGCCGATCACAGCGACGTCAGACTTCGCTCCCACCCTCAGAGGATGCCGCGGACTGATCCTCGATGAAAGAGCCGCGAATCCTCCATTGCTTCGATCACCCGTCGAGTTCACCGATCGAAACGAAGCGTCGACGCCCACCAGGCAGTAATGAGGTACGCCTGCCTGCGGGAACCGTGGCCGGTGAGCCGCAAGACGCAGCCGAGAACGCCGACCACAACTCGCGCCCGGTCCGGGCCTCTGGGGGTGATCACGGACGGCTAACGACTCACTTCCACCAACCCGCGCCCGGAGCCGCTATGTGCTGCATCCTGATCGCTCCCATGGCCGGTTGCGCCGCGCCCGATTTGGGCGGATCTGTGTGCCTGCGGACGCCGGGTGATGCCGAATTGAGTGCATCCTCGTCCGGCTCCTGATTTGCCGGGGCGAGCAATCGCTTGCCGCTTGTGTTGATAGTCCCAGAATGGGCCGGCTGCGCCGGTGGCGGGATCATCCGGTCCTCGGTGGCGACCAGATACCAGCTGGCTTGGCCCGCCATGCGGGATCGGTCACCGCGCCGCCCAGCGCGCCGACGCTCCACGGGACCTGAGCGTCGGCCATGAACGCGGCCAGGTCGGCGGGCAGGTCGGCGGCGAACGATCCGTCGCGGCTGAGCGAGTCGTAGACGCCCCGCCGGGTAAGCGGTGAGCGTGGGTTCCAGGGCCGTGGCAGCGGTTGTCGCAGTCGTGATCGCCCAGGTAAAACGGTATGGCATGGTGGGCTGAACGGAAGGAGCCTTGACGATGACGTTGTATGTGGCTTTGTGCTACTACGACCGGGACCACCACTGGGACTCGGTGCCGGATATGGAGTTCACCCCCGAGTACACGGAGTTCGCCCGGCGGGCCACCGAGGCCGGGGTCATGCGCGGCGGCGAAGCTCTGCACCCGGTGACCATGTTGACGACCATCACCGTCTCGGGCGGCAAGGGCGGCGACGTCCTGGTGACCGACGGCCCTTACGCCGGCGGACAACCTGTGCCGGCTTGGCCGCACGAGCGACGCGGCCGGAGAACTTCACGCTGCGGTGACCCTGGCACCCAGCGAGGTCGAACAGCGCCTCCTGCAGGGCCGTCTGCGCACCGTGCGGTCCGAGCTCGGCTGACCGCGTTCTGGTTTTCTCGCTTTCCCCGGCTTTCCCGGCCTTTTTTCCCGGGGATATGTCCTCCGCCCGCTGCACCGTTCGTCCTTTCCCTGCAAGCGGTCCCCGATCTCGCGGATCGCCCAGGAAAGGAGAAGCAGATGACTGGCAGCAGCACCAAGCAGGCCGGGGCGCCGGGCGTCAGATCCGGTACCCAGCTGAGTTCACAAGGAGGCACCACCATGACCGACGAAACCATCAGCGCAACCACGATCATTAACGCCCCAGCCGAGGCGATCTTCGCCGTACTCGCCGACCCCGCCAAGCACGCCGCGATCGACGGCACCGGGTGGGTCCGCGAGCCCCTTGACGGCCAGCCGCTGACCGCGGCGGGTCAGGTGTTCCGGATGGCCATGTACAACGACAACGTCCGGGGCGGGCACTACCGGATGGCCAACCGTGTGCAGGTGTTCGACCCGCCACGCGCCATCTCCTGGGAGCCAGGCATGGACACCGGCGATGGCAACCCGCAGATCGTCGGCCACATCTGGCGTTACGACCTGGCCCCTGCCGGACCATCCGGAACCAAGACCACCCTCTCCTATGACTGGTCGGCGGTCCCCGACTCCCTCCGCCAGCGACTCCCATTCCCATTCCCCCCGTTTGCCGCAGATCATCTGAGCAACTCGCTGGCTCACCTCGCCGAACTGGTCATCGGGTAACCGGCCAGCAGGCCGGCCAGTCCCTGCCTCTGGCCTGGCCAGGCCGGGTGGCTGTATACGTGGTCGCCGGAGCTGCCGGAGCCCGGCGCTGTCCGGGCTCCGGCCGGCTCACAGGGCCGCCGGCGGCCCGGACACCCCCCGCCTACGCCGCCCCGGCCCGCGTCGCCGACCCGGCCGGGCTGCCGCCCGCCTACATCGAGGTCGCTCAGCTCGACATGTTCCGCGACGAAGACCTCGCCTACGCCCTGCGCCTCGGCCAGGCCGGCGTACCCGTCGAGTTCCACCTCCACCCCGGCGCCCCGCACGAATTCGACTTCATCGCCTTCAACACCACCGCCGCCCGGCGCGCCATCGCCGACCGCGTTCTTTCGAGCACCGGATGCCCCTGTCCCTCACCGGTGGCTGCCGTGCAGCCAGCCCTGATAAATGATCCCCGCAGCGTCCTGGCCGCACAGCCAGCACCGATCAGATAATCTGCGTGCCTCTACGATCGGAGTCCGTCAGCAAACGTCGCGTAAATATTCGGCATGTAGCATATCGGCCTATCTGTAGTGACGTACAGTGACTGATCCTGCTGCATAGCCAGTGCGCGAATAGCCGCCGTTCATGTCTAGCGCTTTGGTCACCGGCCATGGGTGGGGTGTCCTGGGCGGTGCTGGAGGCGTGTGACGGCGATCACACTCAATCGGCTGCTGCGGGCCTGGGAGCGCCGGGATCATCCGGCCGCCCGCGGCTGGCCAGGGTCAGGCCTGCCAGACGGCCTGGACGGCCGGCGCTTCCGTCGCAGCCTGGGTCCGCCCGGCCCTCGCCGCCGCCGCCCGGCGCGACACGTCGAGTACGTTGCGCCCGATGGCACGCACGGCCGCCCGATCCGGCCGGACCAGCGCCACGCGGGCCCCGGCTGCGGTCAGCGCGGCCGCCTGCCGGCCCGGGCTGGCCATGAAGCCCATGCCCGCGGCCACCGGCGCGACGATGACCACCCGCTCGTATCCGTGCGCCAGGTCGGCGTTGGCGACGGTGCGCATGCCGCCGTCCATGAAACGGCGTTCGCCGATGGTGACCGGCGGCCAGACTCCGGGTACCGCGCAGCTGGCGCCCACCGCATCGACCAGGCTGGCGTTCCCGGCCGAGTCAAACACCGTGAACTGGCCGGTCTGCGCGTCCACCGCGGTCACCTTGAGGGCGCGGGAGGGCCAGATGCTGGCCGGCAGCCGGGCCTCGAAGACCTTCCGCCGGTCGGCCTCGGGCATGGTGGGCACGGCCAGCGCCCACCTGCCGATCCGCGCCCGGGCCCGCCTCGGGTCCCGGCTGGTATGCACATCCCACAGCAGCCTGCCGATAAAGGTCCAGCCGATCCGGGCGGCGGGCTCGGGAGCCGGCGGCGCGAGCTGGGCCTGGTACAGCGCCTCAGGCTCCTGCCCGCAAGCGATGTCCGCGCCGACCACCGAGCCGGCCGATGTCCCGATGATCACGTCGGCCGCGGCCAGGTCGATGCCGAGCCCGGTCAGCCCGGCGATCATGCCCGTCGCCCAGGCGATGCCGGTGACACCGCCGCCGCCCAGGACAAGCGCGCGTCTGTCCATGACAGTCATCTATACAGCAGAACGACCACCGGGGCCCAGGACCTTTGGCACTCCGACCTGACCGCTCATCACGGCCGCACCGATGCGGGCTGCAGAACGACCGTTCCGTGGTCGGGCGCCGGGCAGCGGATATTCCACGCTCCGCTTGTCCGGGTATCAGCAGAAGAGACCCGCGAATGACGGACGGCAAGACCGGCTTCTGCGTCGCGTGCGAGGTATACGGCGACACCGCCCGGCCGAGGGGCGCCGGTCAGGTCAGCTCGTGCAGCAGGAAGGCGAGGATGTCAGTGGTCAGCTCGGCGTGCTGGGCAGGGTCGACCCGTAGCCGTGACCGGCGTCCGGGTCGACGCGGATCAGGACCGGGCGGCCGGACGTGGTGGCCGCCTGTAGCCGGGCGGCGATCTTGGCGGGGTGCCAGATCGCGGCGTGCTCTGGTCCCTCGACGACCTCACCGCAGCGGTCGAGCGGTGGATCGAGCTCTGGAACGCCGCGGCCCGGCCTCGACCTGCGGGCGCTGTTATGTGGGGAGAAAGGTGAACAGCCGGTCGGCGGGCGGTATGGCCGCCGGGGCGCGGCCGAGCTGGTGGACGCCCACGCTGGTCAAGACGCTGGTCTCGAGCGCGTCGAAGGTGATCTCGTCGAAGCCGGCCTCGGCGAACCAGGCCCGGATCTGCGGTGTCAGGTCAGGCGGGCGCCGGTGGCGGGTCCAGATGACCGTCGCGCCCGCACGGCACAGGGCAGATGCCGCCTGGACGGTGCGCCGGATGTCGAGGTCGCTGACGTTGCCGAAGATGCCGCACAGCAGCAGTACGTCGGCCGGCAGCCTGTCGGCGAAGCTGGCCACCAGGCCCGCGTCGGCCTGCCGGACCTCGATCCCGGGGAGGCCGTGGTTTGCCGCCGCCCGGCGGGCCAGGCCAGCGTTGTGCGTATCGGATTCGACCAGCACAGCGCGGACATCATCGCGGCGAGGATGATCCGGCAAGACCCCGATGACGTCGCGGCCCTGCCCGGCGCACAGGCTGACCAGGCTTATCTGGCCTGCAGGGGCCCGGTCAATCGCATCGGACAGGTGCGACTGGACCCGTCTCAGGCGTGCGCTCAGCGCTGACGACGGATTTTCATAGGCCGCGTGCCACGCTACCCAGTCCTTCACTCCAGTATCGTGGCCCGGTCGCGGCTATCCCGCCAACTCAGGCGGTTTCCTCCCAGCGGCGCCGGACGGCCGCGAGGCCGTCCTCGGTCAGCGATCCGTACAGGCGGAGCCGGGCGACGCCGCCGTCGGGGAAGATGTTGAGCCGCACGTGCGTGGCCGGCGCGCCCTGAACGCGGAACCTGTGCGGCGTGTCAGGCAGCAGCCTGGTCCGCGGCAGCAGATCGCGCCATCCGGCGTCCGCGGCCAGCGCTCCGCTCGTCACGTCCTCGCCGGCCTCCATCGTCTGCAGCGAGGCGACCTCGGGCTGGTTGCCGCGGTACCGGGACGTGTCGATCTCGGCGAGGTCGATGACGCCGCGCCCAGCCAGCCGAACGACCAGCCACTCGTGGCCAGGCCCCCTGCGCCTTCGCGTCTCCCAGCCCTCGCCCATCACCCGCGAAAGCCCGGGGGAGATGGCGTTGCGCGGCGAGGAGTAGAACTGGTCGCTGCACGCCACGATGTCCGCGCCGTTCTCCAGCGCGGCCAGGTCGACAGTGATGCCGGAAAGCAGCGCGGGATCGGGCACCACCTCGCCGTGCACGCGCAGCCGGGCGACGCCGCCGTCGGGGAAGATGTTCAGCCGGACATGCGTGAACCGGCGCCCGGAACTCACCGTGAACGAGTGCCTGGCGTCACCGGAAAGCAGGCTGCGCGGCACGATCTGCTGCCAGTCACCGGGTCCGGCACCCCCGGCGAGTTCCTCGACCGGCAGGTACCCGGTCAGCGAGCAGGCGTCCGCCGAGCAGGCCTGCGGGTAGTTGCCGGTGAAGAACGCCGTGTCGACCACGATGGAGCGGATCACGCCCGGTGCGCCGAGGCGGACAATGACCCAGTCGTGCACGGAACTGTCCGGCAGCGTCCCGCCCGGTCCGCGCCGGCGCCTGGTCTCCCATCCGTCGTACACTTGCCCCTTGACGTCAAAGGTGTGCGGGGCGAAGGCCGGCGCGCCAGGCGTGATCAGGTTCTCTTTCGCGGCGAAGAACTCGTCGCTGGCGGCCACGACCGATCCGCGCAGCTGGAGCAGGTCAGGCAGAAGCTGCTCATCCATGACATACCTGTACCCGCGAAAACCCCGTCAGCCCCGGTTCAGCAGCCGGCCAACTGGCTTCCCATCCGGCGCTCTGGTATCGCTGTCGAGCAGGGCGGTCCCGCGCAGCCACGTCTGCCTGACCCGCCCGGTCAGCGTGCGCCCCGCGTACGGCGTCACGGGGTGCCGGTGCTCCAGCCGCGCCGGGTCCACCACGTACGTCTCGTCCGGGTCGAACGCCACCAGGTCGGCGTCGGCTCCGACCGCCAGGCGTCCCTTGGCCGTCAGGCCAGCCAGCGCGGCCGGGGCCGCGGCCATCCACCGGGCCAGGTCGTCCAGCGTCCGCCCGCGCCGCCGCGCCACGGTCCACACCGCGGACAGGCCCAGCTGCAGCGAAGCGATGCCTCCCCACGCCGCGCCGAAGTCCCCCGAGCCGGGGGATTTCAGCTCCGGCGGGCACGGCGAGTGGTCGGATACCACGCAGTCGATGACGCCGCCCTCGAGCCCGCGCCACAGCGCCTCCCGGTTGACTGCGTCCCTGATCGGCGGGCAGCACTTGAACTCGGTGGCGCCGTCAGGAACCTGCTCGGCCGCGAAGTACAGGTAGTGCGGGCACGTCTCGGCGGACAGCCGGATTCCGGCGGCCTTGGCCCCGGCGATCATGGCCACGCACTCGGCCGCGGACAGGTGGACGATGTGCGCCCGGGCCCCGGTGGCGGCCGCGCCCGCGATCACCTTCTCGATGGCGCGCCGCTCCGCGACCGGCGGCCTGGACGCGACGAACGAGCCGAAGTCACGGCCGGACGCCGCCTTGATCTCCGCCGCGTCTTCGGCGTGCACGATCAGGACCGAGTCCAGCGCGGCCAGCGAGCCGAGCGCGGACCGCAGGCCTGCCTGGTCCAGGGGAGGGAACTCAGGCACCCCCGAGTCGAGCGTGAAGCACTTGAACCCGACCACCCCCGCCTCGTGCAAGGGCGGCAGCGAGTCCCCGTTGCCCGGGACCGCGCCGCCCCAGAACGCCACGTCGACCCAGCACTTCCCGGCCGCCGCCGTTCGCTTCTCCCGCAGCGCCGCCACCGACACGGTGGGCGGCACCGAGTTCAGCGGCATGTCGCAGATGGTGGTCACGCCGCCGGCCGCGGCGGCGCGGGTGGCAGTGACGAATCCTTCCCACTCCGTCCGGCCCGGCTCGTTGACGTGCACGTGGGTGTCGACCAGGCCGGGCAGCAACGCGAGGTCACCGAGATCGATGTCGCGGTCGGCCTCGACAGGCGCGGCGTACCCATCGATGGCCGCGATGACCGGGCCGCTGACCGCGACCGCGGCCGCCCGCGTCCCGCCGGGCAGTACCGCCCGCCGGGACCTGATCACCAGGTCATAGGGCACGGCCCGACCTCCAGCCGAAGCTCGATGAGCTGTCGGCCGGATCGGCAGGCCGGTATTCGCAGCCGATCCAGCCGGCGTAGCCCTGCGCGGCAAGCTGCCCGAACAGCGCGTCGAAATCCAGCTCGCCGGTCCCTGGGGCACCGCGATCCGGCACGTCGGCGATCTGGACGTGCGCGATGTCGCTCGCCTCGCGCGCCAGCACCGCCGCTGGGTCCTCGCCCATCCGGCCGAGGTTGTACAGGTCGGCGAGGAACGCGATGTTGCCGGTGCCGGATGCGCGAACCCTGTCGATGAGCGCGAGCGCACTCTGGCTGGAGACCAGCGCGACCCGCGGGTGGTCGTGGGAGTTCAGCGACTCCACCACGACGGTGGCTCCGGCCCGCGCGGCCCCGGCCGCGGCGAGCGCGAGGTTCTCGGCGGCCAGGTCGTCCTGCTGCTCCCTGGGCAGCCCGTCGACGCGGTTTCCGTACAGCGCGTTGAGCACGGCGCAGCCGGTCCGCGCCGCGATGCCCACGCAGACGTCGATGTTGTCCCGGAACGCGGCCGATCCCGCAGGAAGCGACAGGAGCCCGCGCTCGCCGGCCGCGAAGTCGCCCGCCGTGAAGTTCAGCAAGATGAGCCGAACGCCCGCGTCGCCGAGCGCCCGGACAAACGCCTCCACCTCCCGGTCCGGCGGCACCGGGTCGTCGAACGGCCACCAGAACTCCACCGCCTCGAACCCGGCCGCCCGCGCGGCCGCCGGGCGCTCCAGCAGCGGCAGCTCGGTGAACAGCATCGAGCAGTTGACGTCGAACCGCAGGCCGTACGTGCGCACAGCCGCCAGTCTCTCACTGTCCGGCGCCGGGGCGGCCGATCGCCGGCCCGCGTGGTGCCCGGCGACATCACTGTGGCTTTCGTTCATCTGTGCGCCAGGTCATTGTCAGCTGCCCGTAACAGGTGCCCGCTAGAACTAACGCCATCGCACAAGAAGGGTCGGGAAGCATGCAAATGTTCGGAAGGCGCGGTATTGCCGGACACGCGGCCAGGACGCTCGCGGCCACCGGCACGGTGACGGTAGTGCTGTTCGGCATGGCCAGTTTCGCCCCTCCGGCCAGCGCCAAGCCGGCCGGGATCACCTACCAGGCGACCCAGATCCTCTCGGGCATGAGCCTGCATCACTCGTACCAACGCGCCGGATCCAATGTGTGGCACTCCGAAGCGCTCACCCAGCCGGATGACATCACGCGGGTCGGCGGCGACCTGTTCACCACATTCCAGAACGGGGTCGGCCCGCAGGGACAGGCCGCCACAGACGGAAACCGGGACAGCACGATCGTCGAGTTCACCCTGAACGGCACCGTCGTCAACCAGTGGGACCTGCGGGGGAAGTGCGACGGACTGACCGCCGACCCGGCCACCGGCATCGTCTTCGCCACGATCAACGAGGACGCGCACTCCAGCCTCGACGCCATCGACCCGTTCACCAACCGGGTCACGCACTACTCGTACAACAAGAACCCGCTCCCGCATAACGGCGGCACCGACGCCATCGAGTTCTACAACGGCCTGATGCTGATCAGCGCGTCGGCGCCGGGCACCGTCGGGGCGGCCGCACCGCAGCCTTACTACCCCGGTGTCTACATCGTGACCCCGGACCCGGCCAACCGGGTGGCGTACGTCAAGCCGCTGTTCTACGACGAAGCCGATGCAACCGCAGCGAACGGCCTGCACTCCGGGCATACGGTCAGGCTGGCCCTCACCGACCCGGACTCCAACGAGGACGTGCCGCTAAACGCGCCCCGCTTCGGCGGTGACTTCATGCTGACTAGCCAGGGAGACAAAGAGCAGATCTTCGTACCGGGCGCCGGTACCCCGTTCCAGCAGCTGTGGGTCCTTCACCTGTCGGACTCGGTCGATGACACCGCCTGGGCGAGTACCGCGTTCGGCGCGTTCTACACGGCCAGCCATGACACGGACGCCATCGACAGGATCTCGGGCTTCTGGGGGACGGGCATCGTACTCACGGCGGTGACGCCGTGCGACGCGAACAACGCCCCGGCGACCTGCCCGGCGCCCGGGTTCCCACCGAACTACGTGGCCAGCGAGAACATGTTCACGGGCCACCTCACGCCGCTGGCCCTCAGCGGCCCCAAGGTCGAGCCGCAGGGCATGATCTTCGTCCCCTCCTGACCAGTCCGGAGAGCACAATGTCACGACTCCTGCAAGACAAGATCACGGGTAACGCCTGCAACTGCGGGAACGGCCGTATCAAACGCGGTACGGAGCGCCGTCGCAGCGACCGCCTGAGCCTCCCACGGGTTGTCGGTCGCAAAATCGAGCTGGACATGTACGCGCACCCCATCGCCTTCGCGGATCAGGGTCACTAGCGGGTCGGGGGCCACCGGGTCGAGCAGGTCGGATACATGCAGGATCAGGTCAGCGATCTCGTCGTCGGACAAGGGACGGGGCACGTCCAGCATCGCCTGCACGTCAACTGTGATTCCCACGTCCGGCCTCCTCGCCTTCGACCTCGTCCCTGTCCTCGGCCTCGCCCCTGACCTTGCTGCATAGCCTGATCATGTAACGGACCCTCTCCTTGAAATGATCCGGGTTGGAAGGGGGCCTACCGTCACCGGACAGGCTTTCAGGCATCCTGGCGGCTGCTCAGGTACTCATGCCAGCCGCCGAAGGCGGTGATGTCGATGAGGTCGTTCATCTCGGGGGCCTGGCGGCGCAGGATCATGCCCAGCGCGGCGGAGCCGTCGGCGAGCGTGATCACGCCCAGCTCCAGTTCGGGCGGTTCGGCGGGCAAGAGGTCATCGCGCAGCAGGTCTAGCGGCAGGTCGTAGACCTCGCCCGCGATGGCGCCCCCCTGGCCTTCCTCCGCGAGATGCAGGGCAGGATAGCGATCCCCGCAGGAATAGAACCGGTAGAGCGGGGCGGTGCGGATCTCGGCGACGAGCGGAGCGCCGCGGAGGCGGTGGTGGAGCGAGCCGCCGCGCATCCCGCCGCCGTTGAGGAACATGTGGGGCATGGGTTCAGGTCCTCGTGATGTGCTCGGGGCGGACCGGGGCTCGGGTCAGTTCGAGTCCGGTAGCGGCACGGATGGCGGCGACGATGGCCGGCGTCGATGAGATCGTCGGCGGCTCGCCGACGCCGCGCAGGCCGTACGGGGAGTGCGGATCGGGGAGTTCGAGCACGTCGAGCCGTACCGGCGGCATGTCGAGGATGGTGGGGATCAGGTAGTCGGTGAAAGAGGGGTTCTTCACCACGCCGTCCGCGATCTGGATCTCCTCCATGACGGCGAGGCCGAGGCCCTGGGCGATACCGCCCTGGATCTGGCCCTCGACGGCCTGCGGGTTCATGGCCTTGCCGACATCCTGCGCGGTCGCGATCTCCACCACCTTCACCAGGCCTAGCTCGGTGTCCACGTCCACGACGGCGCGGTGCGCGGCGAACGCGTACTGTACGTGCGCCTGGCCCTGGCCGGTTTCGGGATCTAGCGGGTGAGTGGGCCGATGCCGCCAGGTCACCGTCTCCTCGGCCGGCTCGTCGAGCAGTACGGGCAGCTCGGGCGTGGTCCCTGGGAAGCGCTCGCGGGCGCGGCGGTGCAACTGCTCCCGCACCGCCTGGCAGGCGGCGCGCACCGCGCCGCCGGTCACGTACGTCTGCCTGGACGCCGACGAGGAGCCCGCGCTGCCGATGGAGGTGTCGGCCGGCAGGACCACCACCCGCTCGACGCCGAGTTCGGTCCTGGCGATCTGCGCCATCACGGTGACCAGGCCCTGCCCGACCTCCGCGGCGGCAGTCTGCACCTGCGCGACCGGCTCGCCGCCGATCAGCTCGAGCCGAACCCTGGCGGTGGAGTAGTCGTCGAAGCCCTCGGAGAACCCGACGTTCTTGATTCCGACCGCATACCCGATCCCGCGGACCACGCCCTCGCCGTGCGTGGTGTTGGACACGCCTCCGGGAAGGGTCCGCAGGTCAGGTCCGGTCGCCCCCACCAGAGCCGACCTCACCACCGGATCGGGCGGCAGCGGCCGGGCCCGCACCAGGCGCAGTATCTCCGCCACGGGTGCCGCCGAGTCCACCACCTGGCCGGTCGGCATCACGGACCCTTCGCGCATCGCGTTCCTGATCCGGAGCTCCACCGGGTCCACGCCAAGCGCGGCAGCGAGCCTGTCCATCTGCGCCTCGTAGGCGAAGCAGGCCTGGACCGCGCCGAAGCCGCGCATCGCGCCGCACGGCGGGTTGTTCGTGTAGGCGGCGTAGCAGTCCATCTCGACGTGGGGGACCTCGTAGGGGCCGATGCCCAGGGTCGACGCGTTGCCCGCCACCGCGGTGGAGCTCGACGCGTAGGCACCCCCGTCCAGGACGATGTCGGCCTTGACGTAGACGAGCACGCCGTCGGCCGTGCTGCCGTGCTCGTAGCGCAGCGAGGCAGGGTGCCGGTGCACGTGACCGAAGAACGACTCTTCCCGCGAGTACACCATCTTGACCGGCTTGCCGGTGCGCAGCGCCAGCATGCAGGCGTGGATCTGCATGGACAGGTCTTCCCTGGCGCCGAACGCGCCGCCGACGCCGGACAAGGTGATGCGCACCTTGTCCTCGGGCAGGCCGAGGCTGGCCGCGACCTGGCCCCGGTCCACGTGCAGCCACTGCGTCGCCACGAACAGGTCGACGCCGCCGTCCTCGGCGGGGACGGCCAGGCCGGACTCCGGGCCGAGGAACGCCTGGTCCTGCATGCCGACCTGGTATTCGCCGCGCACCTTCACGTCCGCCTGCGCGTCGGGGCGCCCCTTGCGGATCCGCACGTGGCGGAGCAGGTTGCCGCCCTCATGCAGCGCGGGCGCGCCCGGCGCGAGCGCGGCGCGCGCGTCGGTGACCGGCGGGAGCACCTGGTACTGGACGGCGATCCTCGCGGCGGCCCGGCGGGCCACCTCCGGGTGGTTCGCCGCCACCAGCGCGATCGGCTCGCCCTGGAACCTGATCTGGTCCCAGGCCAGGACCGGCTGGTCGGCGTACTCGAGCCCGTAGGTCTTGCGTCCCGGCACGTCGTCGCCGGTGAGCACGGCAGCGACGCCGGGCATGGCCAGCGCCGCGCCGATGTCGATCCCCGTGATCAGGGCCCTGGGGTGCGGGCTGCGCAGGGTGGCACCCCACAGCATCCCGTCCAGCCACAGGTCGGAGGAGTAGGCGAACTCCCCGGTTACCTTCTGCAGCCCGTCGGGGCGGGTCGGGCTGTCGCCGACGCCGCCCCGCAGGCCGGTCTCAGTCCGCGTGCCGGTAGAGGTTGCGGTTTCGGTCACCGGCTTGCCTCCAGCCGGAGCCGCGCGGCCCGGACGTCGCGGGCGGCCGCGTTCACGTCGGTGGTGCGCAGTTCGCCGTGCTCGACCACCGGCGTGCCGCCCACCAGGAGGAGCTCGAGCGGCGCGGGCGGCCCGAAGACGAGCGCGGCGACCGGATCGCCGCCCGCCGCCCCGTTGGGTCCGTGCGCGATGGCGTCGTGCGCCAGCGTGTCGACGCGCCAAAGCGCGATGTCGGCGAGCAGGCCCGGCCGCAGCGCGCCGATCTCGTCGGCGCGGCCGAGGCAGCGGGCGCCGCCGCGGGTCCCGAGCCACAGCGCCTGGCGTGCAGTGAGAGCCGCGGGGCCACCGCCGGAGTCCCTGAGCCTGGCGGCGAGCAGGGCTTGGTGCAGCTCCCCGGCCAGGGAGGTGCCCTCGCTTGAGGCCGGCCCGTCCACCCCCAGGCCGACCGGCGCGCCGGCCTGGAGCAGCCGGCGAACCGGGGCTATGCCCGAGCCGAGGCGTGCGTTCGAGGTCGGGCAGTGCGCCACCGAGGTGCCGGTCGCGGCGAACCGCTTCACTGCGGGCTCGTCAAGGTGCACGCAGTGCGCCAGCCAGACGTCCTCGCCCAGCCAGCCGAGTTCGTCGGCGTACTCGGCGGGGGAGCGGCCGAGCGTCTGCCGGCAGTACGCGTCTTCCTCGCGCGTCTCGGCCAGGTGGGTGTGCATCCGCACGCCGAGCCTGCGCGCCAGCTCCGCCATCTCCCGCATGAGCCTGGGGGTGACCGAGAACGGGGAGCACGGGGCCACCGCCACCCGCACCATGGCCCCGGGAGCCGGGTCGTGGAACCGGCTGATGGCTTCGTCGGTGGCGGCGAGGGCGGTGTCGGGATCTTCCACGATCTCGTCAGGCGGCAGCCCGCCCGCGGACCGGCCGAGATCCATCGAGCCCCGGCAGGGGTGGAAGCGCAGGCCGACCGAAGCGGCCGCCATGATCTCCGCCTCGAGCGCGTCGCGCGGCCCTTGGCTCCCGGACGCCGGGGTCCAAGAACCTAGGCTGCCGCGCGGCGGGAAGATGTAGTGGTGGTCGGTGCTCGTGGTGCACCCCGACAGCGCCAGCCAGGCCAGCCCCGCGGTGGCCGCGGCCTGGACCTGCTCCGGGTCGATCCTGGCCCAGACCGGGTACAGCTCGGTGAGCCAGTCGAACAAGATGGACTGCTGCGCCATGCCCTGGGTGAGCCACTGGTACAGGTGATGGTGCGCGTTGATCAGGCCGGGGGTGGCCAGGCAGCCGGTACCGTCGACCCGGCGGGCCCCGTCGGCCGCGGCGGGCGGCGCCTGGCCCTCGCCGACCGCAGTGATCCGCCCGTCGGCCACCGCGATGTAGCCGGCCTGGTACTCGGCCCCGCTGTCGTCGTGCCGCTGGCCGTTCATCGTCGCGATCGCGCAGTTCTCGATCACCACCCGTGGCGTCATGCGCGGTCCCCGGCCATCCGGCTGGCCGCCAGCCGCACCGCGTCAAGGATCTTCTCGTAGCCCGTGCACCGGCACAGGTTGCCCGCCAGTGCCTCGCGGATGTCCGGGTCGGCCGGTACCGGGGAGCGCCGCAGCAGGTCATGGGTCTGCATGATCAGCCCGGGGGTGCAGAAGCCGCACTGGACGGCGCCCGCGTCGATAAAGGCCTGCTGGACCGGGTGCAGCCTCCCGGCCCCGTCCGCCGCCCCGCCCAGGCCCTGGCCGCCGGCCAGCCCCTCCACGGTGACGATCTCGCGGCCCGCCGCCTGGCCGGCCGCGACCAGGCACGCGCACACGGGGATGTCGTCGAGCAAGATCGTGCATGATCCGCATTCGCCCTGTTCGCAGGCGTTCTTCGAGCCGGGGAGGGCGAGCCGCTCGCGAAGCACGAACAGCAGGCTCTCGCCTTCCCACACGTCATCGGCGGTCGCAGGCTCGCCGTTGACCGTCATCGTCACCCGCATCGTGCCGCCTTCCTCACGCGCCTTGCCGCCTGTCCTGCCGGTACGTCTCCCAGGCCCAGGCCAGCGTGCGCCGGGCCAGCACGGACAGCGCGTGCCTGCGGTACGCGGCGGTGCCGCGCACGTCGTCGATCGGCCGGGCGGCCGCCCCCACGAGCTCGCCGAACCGCCTCGTAACCGGCTCGGGAAGCACGTCCGCTGACTCCCATAGCCCGGCCTCGGCCAGCGCGACGTCCAGGAACTCCTCGGCCTCCCTGGCCCGCAGCGGCGTCGGCCCCGCCGACCCGATCCCGGTGCCTGTGCTAGCCCCGGGGGGGCGACCCCCCGGGATCCCCCCGATCTTGGGGGGAAGCCTTTCCCCCCAAACCCCCTCGGCCCCCTGACCCCCCCGCGGGGGCCCAGGGGGACGCAGCTCTAGGGCGAAGGCGCAGACGGCGATGACCATCGCGTTCCTGGTGCCTACCTTGGCGAACTGCTGGGGCCCCGGCGCGACCGGGATGAGCACCGAGGTGATCAGCTCGTCGGGCGCGAGCGCGTTGCGCTTCGGGCCGAGGAAGAATTCGGCGGCCGGGATCTGCCGCGGGCCCCGGACCGACGTGACCTCCACGGCCGCCCCGGCGGCCAGCAGCACGGGATGGCAGTCCCCGGCGGGCGAGGCGGCGCCTAGGTTGCCGCCCACGGTGCCGCGGTTCCTGATCTGCGGAGACCCGACCGTGCGCGCGGCCATCGCGAGTCCGGGCAGCAGCTCGCCGAGTTCGGTGATGACGCGGGCGTAGGTAACTCCGGCCCCGAGGCGGATCCAGCCGTCGGCTCGCTGCCACGAGGTGAGCTCGGCGACCCGGTTCAGGTCGAGCAGGGCCTCGGGCAGGCGCGCGTCGAAGTTGATCTCGACCATGACGTCGGTCCCGCCCGCGATCGGCACCGCCGCGGGAACCTCGGCCTTGGCCGCGATCGCCTCGTCGAGCGATCTGGGCTGCAGGAAGTCCATGCCCGGCTACCAGGCTTTTCCGGGCGGCGGCGCGTCATCCCTGGTGATCGTGCCCTCGATCAGCCCGTAGGGGCGATCGGCGGCGTAGAACACCTCGCCGGCGTTCTCGATGCCGAACGGCGACATGTCGACCTCGAAGTGGTGCTTGTTCGGCAGCGACAGCCGGACCTCGGCGATCTCCGGCCTGCCTTCGAGCACCCGCGCGCCCATGGCGTACAGCGTCTGCTGCAGCGAGTAGCTGTGCGTGTCCGCGAACGCCTCGAGCAGCAGGTCCCTGGCCGCGCGGTAGGACTCGCCCCAGCACTGCGCGGACGCCTCCGCGCTGGCGTGCCGCCACCGCGCGCTGACCGCGGTGGCCAGGATCCGGTCGGTGGTCTCCGCCAGCGTGGTGTAGCGGTCCCTGGCGAAACCCCAGAACTCCGACCCGGCCGTGTTCAGCACGGTCAGCCCGCCCACCCCGGAGACCACCCAGGAGTCCGTGCCGTCGTGGCTGACCGTCGCGGTCCGGAACTCCCGGCCGGAACGCGCGAAGGAATGCCCGGCCAGCCGGTCCCAGGGGTACTGCTCGACGCCCACCCTGGCGAACGAGATCGCCTCCTGCGAGGCCACGAAGTGCCTGGCCAGCCGCAGGGCGAAGTCCTCGACCTCGCCCACGCCGTATTCCTTGGCGAACGCGAAGACTGTGTTCTTCTGCGCGTCGGTGGTCAGCACCGCGGAGTTGTCGCCGGACAGGTGGACCGCGGTCAGCTCACCGGACAGCGCGATGCTGACGTTGAGGTCCGTGATGACGTCCACGTCGTCGTCGCGCCTGACGTGCAGCAGGCGGACCTCCGCCTTGCCGTACTGGTTGGCGCCGAGCACGATGGTCATGGCTCAGCTCCCGCGGTAGGTGGAGTAGGCGTACGGGCTGAGCAGCAGCGGCACGTGGTAGTGGTCGTCCGCCTCGGTCACCTCGAAGGTCACCGTGACCTCCGGGTAGAACGACGCGGATCCGCGCGCCGAGAAGTACGCCCCGCTGCCGAACGTGATGCGGTACACCCCTGGGCTAGCTGCCACCCCTTCGGGCAGCGCGAGCCGGCCGTCGGCGCCGGTCTGGCCCTGGCTCTCCGCCGACCACCCGTCGCCGGCGCTGCGTTCGAGCCTGACCTGGACCCCTGCTGCGGGACGCCCGGTCGTCGCGTCGAGGACGTGCGTGGACAGCGTCACGGGTTCAGCAGCTTCGTCATCCGCAGCTGGGTGATCTTCAGCAGTTCCCCGCGCACCACCGCCCGTTCGGTTTCGGGGTCGTTCCCGAGCCTGGCCTGCAGCTGCGTGAGCAACTCCTGGCCGGAAAGGCCGCTGGCGCAGATCAGGAAGACGTGCCCGAAGCGCTTCTCGTAGGCCAGGTTCCCGTCCGCCAGCCCCTGGCGTACCTGGTCGTCGGCGGACGCGGCGCCCGACTGCTCGGCCGCCGACCATCCGCCACCCGGGGCGCGTTCACCGATCCGCGGGTGCGCGTTCATGCTCTCGACGATATCGTCCCAGCTCAGGGTGCTGAACGCGGCGTCCACCGCGGCCGCGACGAAGGCCGCGTCCGGGTACGGCCGGCCGTCGGCGATCAGCTTCGCGAACGACCCCGAGGCGCAGCACGCGAGCACGTCCCGCTCGGCAGCCTGCGGCGAAGCCGCGTTGAAGGCCGCCAGCGCGGACCGGCTCGGGTGCGCCATGCGAGCATCCAATCAGGCGGTAGTGCGCACGGGGTAGGCGACATCGAATGAATCAACGGTAACCTTGCTATAGCCGATTTGTAGCTTTCGCTAAACGCGCGATGGCCGCTATGCGCGAGAAGGGTTCGCGGCAAGGAGGTGAGCCCGTGCGTGTGCGGGACTTGCTCGACGTGCCCGGCCTAGGCCTCAGGCTGCTCACGGACGTCTCCGGTGCGGATAGCGTGATCCGCCACGTATACACCACCGACCTGCCCGATCCCACTCGCTACCTGACCCCGGGTGACCTGGTGCTGACCGGCATGATCTGGTGCCGTGAGCCAGGCGACGCGGACCGGTTCGTCCGGGCGCTGGTCAAGGCGGGCGCGGGGGTGCTCGGCGCCGGGGAGGCCCTCGGCGACGTGCCGGACGAGGTGATCGAGGCCTGCGGGCGGCAGGGCATCACCCTGCTGGCGGTCCCGGCCGAGACCTCGTTCGCCTCCGTCACCGAGGAGGTCGCGCGCCGGCTGAACGGGGACCGCGCGACGGCCATGACCAAGGTGCTCGGACGGCGCAGGCTGCTGCTGTCGGCGGTGGCCGAGGGAGCGGGCCTCGACGCGATGTTCCGGCTGATGGGCCGCGAGATCGGGGCGGAATGCTGGCTGCTCACCGGGATGGGCCGGGTGGTCGGCGGGACCGGGGCGCCCCTGCCCGGGCCGACGGCGATGCGGCTGGCCTGCGAATACCTGAAGGCGGACCGGCTGCCGGCCACCGCCCGGGTCAGCGGGCCGCGGGTCTCCGACGCCGGGGAGGGCAAGTACTCGCTGTTCAGGGTGGGCGGCGAGCCGAGGATAACCAGCTGGTTCCTCGCGTGCGCGGGGCAGGAGCAGGACTGGGCGCCCGAACTGCGCGAATCCGTAATCGAGCTCGCCGCCGACGTCGCTCTCGAGCGGGCCAGGCTCGGGCCGGCCGGGCCGGTGATCGCAGGCTGGCCGAGTTGATCGTGACCATGCTTGCGTCCGAGGGGGGCGAGGGCGCCGCCCCGGCCGAGATCGCCTCGCTGATGCGCGCGGCCGGGCTGCCGCCCGACGGGAGCTACCTGGTCGCCGCGATGGGGGCCGAAGCCGACCGGGTGTCGGGCCCGAACGCCGAACGCTGGCGCATCGACCTGGCCGAGGAACTGGCCGTGCCGGACGCGGACGGCGCCGTCGTGGCGGCGCTCGGGGAGCAGATCATCGTGCTCGTCCCGCTGACGCGCCGGGCGGCAGGCGCGGGCCTGACCGGGGAAGAAGCCGAACCGGGGTCCAGCGCGGGACTGCAGAGCGGCACCGCGCCCGCAGGCACCCCCGCCGCGCACGCGTTCGCGGCCCGGCTGCGCGCCGCCCAGCCGGTCCTGGAGTGTGACCGCTCCCGGATCAGGCTGAGCGCCGGCGTCAGCGGCCCCGCCGAGGGCGTGGCCGCGCTGGTCGGCGCCCTGCACGAGGCGCAGAGCGCGCGCAGGCTCGCCGTGATCCGGGCGGGCACCGGCCCAGGCGCGGTATCGGTGGTAACCAGTGACGAGGTGGCCTCGCATGAGCTCCTGCTGGCCAGCGTGCCCGGCAGCGTGCTCCGGTCATTCCGGGAGCGCCTGCTCGGCCCCCTGCTGGCGTACGACGAGCGGCACCGCGCCGAACTGCTCCCCACGCTTCGCGAGTTCCTGGCCTGCTCCGGCTCGTGGCACGCGTGCGCGGCCACGATGTACGTCCACGTCAACACGGTGCGGTACCGGATCAGGCGGATCGAGGAGCTCACCGGGCGCGACCTGTCCTCCCTGGATGACCAGGTGGATTTCTTCCTCGCGCTTCGTATTGGCTAGCTTGGCCGGGTGGTGGTGATCCGTTCGGCCTCGGCGGCGGACGCAGCTCAGATCGCGGCGGTCATGCGGGCGAGCTGGCGGGCCGCCTACGAGGGCATCATCGCGCCCGAGATCATCGACCGCGTCACGGCCCCTGACGGCGGCGCCCGCGTCCGGCAGTCGTTCAGGACCAGGCCCTGGCAGAAGACGGTCGTCGCCGTCGCCGCCGGGCCGGAGTCACCGGGGCGGCCAGGTACGCCAGGCGATGCCCCGCCCGCCGTCGTCGGGTACGCGTTCTTCGGGCCGGAACAGGACGTGCTCGGTGCGCCCTGGCCGCACCCGCTGAGCACGGCGGGCGAGCAGGGTCGGGTCGCCGAGCTGTACGCCCTCTACGTGCACCCGGCCTGGTGGTCGACAGGCACCGGTCGGGCCCTGATGGACCGGGTCCTAACCGCCGCCTCCGCCGCCGGGTACCTGTCCGTCAGGCTGTGGGTGCTGAGGGACAACTCACGGGCGCGGAGGTTCTACGAGCGGTCCGGGTTCGCGCCGGACGGCGCCAGCCACGCGCTCGAGGGCCTCGGCGGCGTCACGGAGGTCCGCTACCGCCGGCCCCTAGCCCTGGAATCGTAGGAAGACGGCCACCGCTCGTTCGGCCAAATAGGCCCGACGTGCTGACCTGGTACGAGATGGCCACCAGCGTCGCCGCACCGGTAGCGGTGGCGACCTGGATGCGCGTCGAGGACGGCAGGATCACCCGGATCAGGGTGGCGTTCGACGCCAGGGGCCTCGCCGGGTCATGACCGCCTCACGGGCAGCGCCTGCCCGGCCGGGCGGCACACAGTGACGGCCGCTGATACCACCGCCCGTTCGGCTAAATAAGCGCTCGCACAGGGCGGCCGCGACGGCGACCTCGGTCCCGGCCAGGCCGACCGAGCAGAACACCGTGATCTGCTCCGCGCTGGTCCTGGCGGGCGCGGCGCCGGCCAGCACGGCCCCGAGTTCGGTCAGCGGGCGGCCGGCGAACACGTGCGGCTCCGGGTAGGCCGCGAGCTGGGCGGCGGAGTCGGTCAGGATCAGCCACGCGCGTTCGGCCAGGTCGGCGGGCACCTCGTGGCGCGAGGTCGTCTTGGGGCCCAGGGTGGTCACGTGCGTGCCCGGGGCGATCCAGCCGGTCTGCAGGACGGGCGTGGCGCTGTTCGTGGCGACGACCACGACGTCCTGATCGCGCACCGCGTCCTCGGCGGAGCCGGCCGGGCTGATCGTGACGCCCAGTTCGTCGCCGGCCCGCCGGGCGAAGGCGGCGGCGCGCTCCGGGTGCCTGGCCGCCACCGTGACCGCGGCCAGGTCGCGGACCGCCCTGATCGCCCACAGCTGGGTCCACGCCTGGGTCCCGGCCCCGACCAGCCCGAGCCGGACCGGCCCGGGCCGCGCAGCCAGGTCCGCCGCGACGGCGCCGATGGCCCCGGTCCGCCGCGCGCCGAGCTCCTCGCCGCGGACCACCGCCCGAAGCCTGCCGTCGTCGCTTCCCCACACGGCCACGAGCTGCTCCCCGCCGACCACGGTGTCGTAGGCGCGGAAGCCGAACACCGCTGGCGCGTCCATCCGCCCGGCCGTGAACACCAGGTCGCCGTCGCCGAGACCGGCGTGCACCCGCGGCGGCGCGTGCAGGCCGCCCGTGTACGCGGCGAGCAGCGCCGCCCTGACCGCACCGACGGCCGTGGCCGGGTCGAGGCGCTCCCGCACGTCGTCATCGTTCAGCACCAGCACCGGGCGCGCTCACCTGCCATCGGCCGACCAGGGTTAAGTCCGCTGCCCAGTGTGCCGGGTCCCGGTCGCTGAGCGCATCGGCCGCAGGTCCTACGCCCTGCCCGCGGGGCGCGCCGTCGGCTAGCGGGCGGCGCGCGAGGCGCGGGAGCGCAGCGTCGCCACGCCGTCGCCGGTCAGGTCGTCGAGCGCCGCCTGGCGCCCGGTCATGGCCATGACCAGGGACAGCATGGGACCCGAGACCTCCGGCCCGGTGCCGTGGGACCAGTCGGCGTCGGTCGCGCGCAGCGTCAGCCCGGCGATCCGGTTCTTGCTGCCGATGAGCGCGTTGGAGCCCTTGTAGAAGTCCGCCACCTGCACCAGGGCCTCGGTGGGGTACTGGTGCTCGATGCCGAGCGGCCTGCGGATGTCCTCGGAGTGGACGATCACCTCGCCGAGCCAGGTGTTCGCCGGCCCCGGCGGGTGCTTGACCGAGGTCTGCACCTTCTCGAAGCCAGCCAGGGTGTCCGCGGGGGAGTCACCGCGGTGCGCGGCGATCCCCTTGGCCTGGAGCTTGTCGAAGCTGAACCCGGAGCCGATCAGCGTCCCGAAGAACGCCAGCGGCGTCAGGGAGGCGGCCGAGGTCATGTGCGCGAGCACGTCGCGGACCGTCCAGCCCGGGCACAGCGAGGCCGTGCCCCACTGCTCGTCGGCCAGCGGCCGCACGTCGCCCGCGAGAGACTTGCGTTCAGAGTGGATTACCGGCCAGATGTCCATCAGTCCTCCCCCGGGGCGGCAGCCGCCGTCCCTTGTTGTTAGGCGGGCGCGGTCCGCGCCAGCGATCCCGGCGCGCCGGTGACGCAGCGCCCCAGGCGCCTCAAGCGCCGCGATTCCGCTTGACGTCCTTCGGACCCCTGACGCTGGCCGCCGCCGGACGTTCGCGGCCCTTACCAGCCGCGTTCGCGCCACTCGCCGAGGTGCGGGCGCTCGGCGCCGAGGGTTGTGTCCCGGCCGTGCCCCGGATACACCCAGGTCGCGTCGGGGAGCCGGTCGAAGAGCCGCTCGGTCACGTCGTTCAGCAGCGAGGTGAAGGTCTCCGGGGTGACCGTCTTGCCCACCCCGCCTGGGAACAGCGAGTCCCCGGTGAACACGTGCGGCTCGCCGGCCAGCCTGCCGCTGGCGTCGTACAAGATCGCGATGCTGCCCGGCGTGTGCCCGCGCAGGTGGATGACGGAGACCTCGGCGTCGCCGAACCGCAGGACCTCGCCGTTCTCGACCCGGTGGGTGACGGTGACGGGCAGCTCGTCCGCGTCGGCGGGGTGCGCGACCACCTCCGCGCCGGTGTGCTGCTGCACCTCCCACAGCGCCTGCCAGTGATCCGCGTGCCGGTGCGTCGTCACGATCGTGCCGACGGGCACCTCGCCGATCAGCTCGACGAGCCGGCCGGCTCGTTGGCCGCGTCGATCAGCAGCCCTTCGCCGGTGCTCACATCGCGCAGCAGGTACGCGTTGTTGTCCATCGGACCCACGGCTATCTTGGTCACCACCAGGCCGTCGATCTCACGCGTGTCAGCCGGACCGCCTACCCGCACGTCTCCCGTGTACGTCACCGTTAAAACCTATACCGAACGGCGGTGGTGGCCACGACCGCGCCGGCGCCTCGTCCCGGTGGCCGGCCGCCAGCGTGGACTACGGATGGGCAGGAGAGCCGCATGACCCTACTGGTGCTGGCCGATTACCACGTGCGTGAGCTGCTGCCCTACGACGAGTGCGCGGACGTGATGCGCCACGCCCTGGCCGAACTCGCAGGCGGCACAATCGAACAGCCGCTGCGGACGATCGTCCGCCCGGCTGGCGCGCCCGGGTTCATGGCGCTCATGCCGGCTTACGCCCGCGGCCACGCGTACAGCCTGAAGGCGCTGTGCATCACGCCGGGTAACCCGGCGATCGGCAAGGACGCGCACCAGGGCGGGGTGCTGCTGTTCGCGGGCGACACGGGGGAGCCGCTGGCGATGGTGAACGCGTCGGCGGTCACCGAGATCCGCACCGCCGCCGTCTCCGCCGTCGCCACCGGCCTGCTGGCCAGGCCCGGCGCCGGCGAGGTGGCCATCATCGGGACCGGAGTCCAGGGGCAGTCGCACGCCCGCGCCCTGGCGGCGACCCGCCCGCTCACCGCGATCCGCATCACCGGGCGTGACCCCGCCCGCGCCCGCGAGGTGGCCGCCGCGCTGGCCGCCGAGCTCGGCCTGCCGGTCACCGCGCACGACTCGGCGCGCGACGCGGTCGAGGGGGCGGACATCGTGGTGACCGCCACCTCCGCACCCGAGCCGGTGCTGTCCCGCGCGTGGCTGGCCGCGGGCACCCACGTCAACGCGGTCGGCGCGTGCGTGCCCGACGCCAGGGAGATCGACACCGCGACCATGGCGGAGGCCGCGCTGTTCGCGGACAGCCGCGAGTCGGTGCGGAACGAGGCCGGGGACTACCTGCTGGCGCAGCGGGACGGCGTGGCCAACCCGGTCAAAGCCGAGCTCGGCGAGCTGCTCACCGGGGCGGCCACGGGGCGCACCGGCGAGGACGAGATCACCGTCTTCGAGTCGCTCGGCCTGGCCGCGGAGGACCTGGCCGCCGCCAGCTACCTGTACGAGAAGGCCACCCGCCTGGGCGCCGGCACCGTCGCCGACTTCTGACGTCTCTTCCTGGCAGGTTGCCACAACCATCGGTTCCGAGGCCGATACGTCGGGCGGACCTTGCCGGGCTTCGCTATCGTGGAGGGAGCGGGGCGGGCATATTGGCGGATGATTCAGTGCTTGTACGTAGTACGGGGCAGAGCCAGGGGAGCGTCGGCCTAGAAATGTCAGACCCCCCGTCTACGATCGCGAAGCGATCCGCCTACCCGTTCCGAGCCCCCAGAGAGCAGAGGCGCAGTGGCTGACCGACTCGTGGTTCGCGGCGCCCGCGAGCACAACCTGAAGGATGTCTCGCTCGACCTGCCGCGAGACGCCATGATCGTGTTCACCGGGTTGTCCGGCTCGGGCAAGTCCAGCCTGGCCTTCGACACTATCTTCGCTGAGGGCCAGCGCCGCTACGTGGAATCGCTGTCGGCTTACGCCAGGCAGTTTCTCGGCCAGATGGACAAGCCCGACGTCGACTTCATCGACGGGCTTTCGCCGGCGGTCTCGATCGACCAGAAGTCGGCGAGCAGGAACCCGCGGTCGACGGTGGGGACGATCACCGAGGTCTACGACTACCTGCGGCTGCTGTACGCCAGGATCGGCAAGCCGCACTGCCCGATCTGCGGCAGGCCGATCGCGCGGCAGACCCCGCAGCAGATCGTGGACCGGGTGCTCGAGCTGGAGGAGGGCACCAGGTTCCAGGTGCTCGCGCCGGTGGTGCGCGGGCGCAAGGGCGAGTACGGCGAGCTGCTCAGGGAACTGCAGACCAAGGGCTACTCCCGGGCGAGGGTGGACGGGACCATCGTCCGCCTCGACGAGGCGCTGGCCGGCCAGCTTCCGGCCCTGAAGAAGTACGAGAAGCACGACATCGAGGTCATCGTCGACCGGCTGGCCGTCAAGGAATCGGCGCGCCGCAGGCTGACCGACTCGGTGGAGACCGCGCTCGGCCTGTCCGGAGGGGTGGTCATCCTCGATTTCATCGACCTGCCCGAGAACGACCAGCACCGCGAGCGGATGTTCTCCGAGCACCTGGCCTGCCTGTACGACGACCTGTCGTTCGACGAGCTCGAGCCGCGCTCGTTCTCGTTCAACTCGCCGTGGGGCGCCTGCCCGGAGTGCACCGGGCTGGGCACCAAGCTGGAGGTCGACCCCGAGCTGATCGTGCCCGACGAGTCCAAGTCGCTGCGGGACGGCGCGCTCGCGCCGTGGAGCGGCGGGACCGTCAGCGACTACTTCTTCCGGCTGATCGAGGCCCTCGGCGAGACGCTCGGGTTCCGGATGGACACGCCGTGGGCGAAGCTGCCAGAACGCGCCCGCCAGGCGCTGCTGCGCGGTTACGACCTGCAGGTCCACGTGCGGTACCGGAACAGGTACGGCCGGGAGCGCTCCTACTACACCAACTTCGAGGGCGTGATCCCGTGGGTCGAGCGGCGCCACGCCGAGGCGGAGTCTGACTCGAGCCGGGAGAAGTTCGCCGGCTACATGCGCGAGGTGCCGTGCCCGTCCTGCGGCGGCGCCCGGCTGAAGCCGGTGTCGCTGGCCGTGACCGTGGACGGCCGGTCGATCGCCGAGCTGTGCGCCCTTCCCGTCGGCGAGCTGGCCAAGCTCCTGCTGACCCTGGAACTGTCCGACCGCGACCGGCAGATCGCCTCGCGGATCGTGAAGGAAGTCAACGCCAGGATGGGCTTCCTGCTCGACGTCGGGCTGGACTACCTGACCCTGGACCGGGCGTCGGCGACGCTCGCCGGCGGCGAGGCCCAGCGGATCAGGCTGGCCACCCAGATCGGTTCTGGGCTGGTCGGGGTGCTGTACGTGCTCGACGAGCCGTCTATCGGGCTGCACCAGCGGGACAACCACCGGCTGCTCGAGACGCTGCTGCGGCTGCGCGACCTGGGGAACACGCTGATCGTCGTGGAGCACGACGAGGACACCATCAGGGCGGCCGACTGGGTGGTCGACATCGGGCCGCGGGCGGGGGAGCACGGCGGGAACATCGTGGTCACCGGGACGGTCGCTGACCTGCTCGCCAGCCCTGACTCACTGACCGGCGCCTACCTGTCGCGGCGGCTGAGCATCCCGGTGCCGCTGACCCGCAGGCCGCGGGTCAAGAGCCGCGAGGTAACGGTCAAGGGCGCCAGCGAGCACAACCTGCGCGGCATAGACGTGGCGTTCCCGCTCGGCTGCCTGGTGGCCGTCACCGGGGTCTCGGGTTCGGGGAAGTCGACGCTGGTCAATGACATCCTGTACAAGGCGCTCGCGCGCGAGCTGAACGGCGCGCGGACGGTGCCCGGCAAGCACACCAGGATCACGGGGACCCAGTACCTGGACAAGGTCGTGCACGTGGACCAGGGCCCGATCGGGCGGACGCCGCGATCCAACCCGGCCACCTACACCGGCGTGTTCGATCACGTGCGGAGGCTCTTCGCGGCTACCACCGAGGCCAAGATCCGCGGGTACCAGCCGGGCCGGTTCTCGTTCAACGTCAAGGGCGGCCGGTGCGAGGCGTGCTCGGGCGACGGCACGATCAAGATCGAGATGCAGTTCCTGCCCGATGTCTATGTGCCGTGCGAGGTCTGCCACGGCGCCAGGTACAACACTGACACCCTGCAGGTGCACTTCAAGGGCAAGACGATCGCCGAGGTCCTCGACATGCCGATCGACGAGGCGGCCGAGTTCTTCGAGGCGGTGCCGGCCATCCACCGTCACCTGAAGACGCTGGTGGACGTGGGCCTCGGTTACGTCCGCCTCGGCCAGCCCGCGCCCACCCTGTCCGGCGGCGAGGCGCAGCGGGTCAAGCTCGCCTCGGAACTGCAGCGGCGGGCGACCGGCCGGACGATCTACGTGCTGGACGAGCCCACGACCGGGCTGCACTTCGAGGACATCCGCAAGCTGCTCGGCGTGCTCGACCGGCTGGTAGAGACGGGCAACACGGTGATCGTGATCGAGCACAACCTGGACGTCATCAAGACCGCCGACTGGGTCATCGACCTCGGGCCCGAGGGCGGCGCGGGCGGCGGCCTGGAGATCGCGTCCGGCACGCCAGAGGAGGTCGCCGCGGTCGAGGAGAGCTACACCGGCCAGTTCCTCAAGAAGGTCCTCGACGCCTGACCGCGCCGCGCGCACCCTCCTCGCTCGCGACAATCAGCGCGCTGCGAGTCCCGTCCATGGGTCAGCCACCTGCGGTGTGCCGGGCCAGCCACTCATCGGGTCAATACCTGCCCAGTATCTCCCCACGCCCCCTGAACTGCGCCTCCGCCGGCTGAGGAAACCACGTTCTTGACGAGGTGACGTCCCACTGGGACTATCGGTGGGGAATTGGGGGTTCGGCATGAACCTGTGGGGGGTTACGCCGTTTCTTGCTGTTGCCTTGCTGGGCGGCGGCACCGGCGGTCATCCGGCTGCTTTGTATCACGCTAATCAGGTGGCGGCCGCGCATTCGCGCGCAATTCCGGAGGTCGTGGCCAGTTCCAGCCCTTCACCGAGTCCCAGCCCTTCACCGAGCAGCCCATCACCTACCTCGAGCGCGTCCACTCCGCCTCCCTTTAGCGCGCCCCCGTCAAGTCCTGTTCCGGTGCTCAGGCAAACCGGATCGCAGCAGTGGGCCGTGACAATACTCCTGGCGGACAGCATGCCGGCCTGCACCGGCTCCGCTGTTTACTGGCTCGAAGACGACGCCGCCCAACACTGCGACGGCCAGCCCGGGCCGCCCGGGCACCGACGGGAAACCGGCCGTCACCCCCACTGCGAGCCCGGGCAGCCCGAGCCTCGGCGGGAAACCGGCCGTCACCTCCACGGGAAGCTCCTGCCAGGTGACCGTGACATTCACCGGGCTGCAGGGCATTCCGACGACGGCCGCGCTGGTACTTGACCAGAGCGGAACGCTGTCCGTGATTTCGCTCACCGTGAGCCGCAACGTAGGTTTGTCGCTTTACCTCTGGATACCGATCATTACGGGTCTGGCCCTGGCCTTCGTCACGTTCTTCTGGGCCCTATTGAGGGTCCGGGCTTGTTTCGGTCCTCGCGCCGATGGTCGCACCAGAGGTCTTTTCGACCCCGATATGCTCCATCGGTATCCCATCGTCGCTTCCGGTGCCTGGACACTCGGCGACAGCTGGGCCACCAACATATCCACCGGCGTCGTGGTCGTCGGCTCGGTCCTGGGCGTTACCGCCGCAACGAGCACGCTGTTCCCCGGGGTGGCCCTAGACCGGTTCGCCATTGTCAACATCGCCGCGGCCGGTATTGTCTCTTTCGCCCCATTTATCTTCGGCATCTTGTATGCCGGGTACACCAGGAAGAATCCCGGCCCTAGCGCCGACGCGAGAGTACTGCTTCCCATGGCAACGCGCCTGGCCGCGGCGACCGCGGCCACAGTCCCCGAGGGGACCACGGTGAGGCGGCACAGAGTCAGGACGGCACGGCTTGGCCAGGACGAACGGATAAACCTGGCGAGTAACACCCTGATAGCGATGCCTCGCGGTGGCCCGGTCAGTCTGGCGAGCAAGACAGCTGCGACGTTGCTGGCCGGGGCGACCGTCACCCTCCGATCCCCGGACGGGACGCTGCTACCGGACCCGACACAGGTTCAGCTCCCCGAAGGCGCCGAGGAGGTCCGGTTGCCCGAGAATGCGGCGCTGGCCCTGACCGGCCTCGAAGCGGGAATGATGTTGCTGCCAACCGGCGCCGCCAAGTGCAAGTTGCCGCTGAACACTGCGGTGACCCTGCCTGACGGCCAGGCAGGCGTCCTAACCGAAGCCCTTTACGCCGACGTTCTCTCGGGCGCGCTGGTCACGCTGCCGACTGATGCGAGCGTCACGCTGCCGACTGATGCGAGCGTCACGCTGACCGATCGCTTCATCGTCACCCTCGGCCGGGCGCGGAGCAGGGAAGTCCGATTGCCGCCCGAGACGGCGGTCAGGCTGGATCCGCCGGTGAGGTCCGAGCTATGCGCGCTAACTCGTCCAGAGGATCCCGGCGGGCAGGTCGTGAAGATCACGGTCGTATCCGGCGCCGCCATGACGGTTCTCGGCGGGGCGACTATCGCCTGGGAACACGATGAGAACGGTGAGAAGAAATGGAAGTCGGCCGCGGTACAGGCCGGAAAGACGATCCAGGTCTCGGCCGGCAGCCAGGTCTGCGTCCCGGCTGGGGTGGCGATCGCGCTGCCCGGCGGCAGCGATATCCCGGTTCCGGCCGGCACCGCCATCAGCCTCGGTGGTGACCAGGGCACGCTCGCCGTGGCGGGCGGCGATCTGGTGCCGCCGCCGAAGAGCGGGAACTCCTCCTCCGCCAACGCTCAGGCACAACTGCCGGACCTGATGGTCCCTTCGCCGGCCTGCATCAGCGTGCCGGGCGGCGCCAAGATCACCGTGACGGGCAGCGCTGTTATCGAGGTCCCCGCAGGCACCGTGATCACGCCGCCGCACTACCGGCAGGCCACCGTGCCGGTGGCCAGGGAGCTGCAGGTTCCCCAGGCCAGCTACGTGATCACCGGGAACCTCTACATGACTCTTGTGGCTGCCTTCGTGACGATGCTCGGGATCGGCGCCGAGTTCGGCATCGCGGGCGTCCTGGCCTTCGGGATGTCCGAGGCCAGCCAGGTCTGGCGCAGCGTGATGCTCGTTGCCATCGTCGCGGCCGGGTTGGGGGTGCTCTATTACGCCGTCACCGCTATCGCCGCCCTGGCCGATCCGCAGCCCGGCTCATCGCTCAGCGCTAGGTCCGGGACCTCATTCACCCTGTAAAGCCGCGGCTTGCGGGCGTGCCGGGGACACGGGATCGGCGGCGGTGATGGCGTGGGTTCCGGCCTGGATCTCGATGGTGCGGTAGATGCGGGCTTCAGGCGGCACTTCTCCTCCTCCAGCAGATGGCAGGATGGGGGCACAGCCGGGGCGGCACGGGAGGCGAGATGGGCGTATTGGCAGGCAAGGGCGCGCTGGTGACCGGCGGGTCACGCGGGATAGGCCGGGCGATCGTGAAGCGCCTGGCCGCAGACGGCGCCGGCGTAGTGTTCAGCTTCGTCGCCGATGAGGCGGCGGCGCAGCGCGTGGTCGGCGAGGTCGCCGGGGCCGGAGGGAAGGCGTTCGCGCTGAGGGCCGATCAGGGAAACCTGGACGATGTGCGGCGCCTGTTCGACGAGGCGCGGGAGAGGCTCGACGGCCTGGACATCGTGGTCATCAACGCCGCCTCCGGGCTGCCGGTCGCGATCGATGACGTGACCGAGGACTCCTACGACCGGTTCATGGCGGTGAATGAGAAGGGCCCGTTCTTCATCATCCAGCACGCGGGCCGGGCCCTGCGCGACGGCGGCCGGATCATCACGATCTCCACGATCAACACCCGCCTGCACCCGCCTGGCGGTGCGCTGTACACCGGCGCCAAGGGCGCGCTGGAGCACTTCACGGCGGTGGCGGCGCTGGAGTTCGGTGGGCGCGGGATCACGGTGAACGCCGTGTCGCCCGGTGCCACGGACACGGAACTGCTAAGGGCAGCGAACCCGGGCGACACGTTCGAGGACGAGGTGGCCCGGACCGCGCTCAAGCGGCTCGGGCAGCCGGAGGACATCGCCGCCGTGGTGGCCGGCCTGGCCGGCCCCGATTGCGCCTGGATCACCGGCCAGGTCCTGCGCGCCGATGGCGGCCTGCTGCCGTGACTCGCACTGTCGGCGCCTGCTGCCGTGACTCGCACTGCCGGCGCTCCTGCCCTAACCTCCCACCGGCGGCGCCCCGCGACCGGGATTCACCTGGTCCGGGCCGCGGTGGCGGCCAACGGGCGGGATAACCTCTGGTGCGATGGTGAATGCCCTGGAGATCATGACGGTGGGCGGTGCCGCGCGGGCCGAACTGGACGGGGACGGGGCCGCGCGGTTCTTGCTGGTGCTCACGCACGGCGCCGGCGGCAGCGCCAGCGCGCCCGACCTGCTCGCGGCCCGTGACGCGGCGCTCGGGATCGGCGGGCTGGTGGCGCGCGTGACCCAGCCGTACCGGGTCAGGGGGGCCAGGGCGCCGGGCTCGGCCGTGCGGCAGGACGCCGCGTGGGCCGAGGTCGTGGCCGTACTGACCGGGCTGGCGTCCGGGGCCCCGCTCGTTCAGGGCGGGCGGAGCAACGGCGCGCGCATGGCGTGCCGCACGGCGGGCGCGGTCGGCGCCCGGGGCGTGATCGCGCTGGCGTTCCCGTTGCACCCCCCGGGTGCTTCCGCCCTAAGCCGGGTGGCCGAACTTCATGCCGCGCGCGCGGGCGGAGCCTCGGTCCTGGTGGTGAACGGGGAACGTGACCCGTTCGGGATCCCTGGCCAGGAAGACGCGGACCGGGTCGTCATCGTACCCGGGGAAGCGCATGCGCTGAAAGGCCATCGCGCGGTGATCGCCGATGCCGTGGCTGAGTGGTTGCCTACCGTCCTGCGGTAGGGTTCGCCGGGGTCACCTGATCTGGCACCCCGCTTCACTGCCACCAGCGGCGGGTCAGGCCGCCGGTACCTCCCCGTGGTGCTCCCCTACTGGCCGGGCCGGACGATCAAAGGTCAGGTCCGTGGGCCGGTGCGGTGCGATGGTCGCGCCGTCGGGGAGCAGTTCCCCAGTGTCGTCGAAGATCACGATGCCATTGCACAGCAGGCTCCAACCCTGCTCGGGGTGGCTCGCGACGGTGTGCGCCGCTTCCCGATCCGGTGCTTTCGCGTCCGGACAGGGCGGCGAGTGTGGGCACATATCAGTGCCTCCTGGACTGCTCATCCTGCCTGTTCTCTATCACAAGCTAGTGTGCCTGGGCTTTTGCGATCGCCATATGGCTCATGCTGATCGTTTTCAGCCTGGCCATCTGTAGCTTTCCCCTGCTTTGCCCCTGGCCCCTATTGACTACTACTTGTAACTATCTAATTCTACTGCGTGTAACTACCTGGTAGATCCGGGCCCGTATCCGGGCCGGTCCACGGGGCTGATCTCGGTCACCTTGGTCAAGTGGCCTAGACCAACTTTGCTCTCTCTCATGTTATGACGCAAGCGACACGCCTTAATCGGGCAATCGATTGCCGCTCGTGTGCCCCTCGCGGTCGCCTGTCTCCCGGCTTGCGGTCCCCACTATCTGGACGTCGCAACCACCCGGGAGGTTCACCGCGCGGCGGAGATTAATTGGTAGAAATTCGGCCCATTGCCGCGACGCTACGGCGCGGGCTCGTACGAGACCGCCGGGATCCCGTTGAGGCGGTGGGTTTCGCGCAGCGTGAGCAGGTGCTCCGCCTCGGCCGTGAGGGCGTGGACGCGCGGCTTGGCCATGGCCTTCCGCCTGAAGATGCGGTCGTCGTAGCCGAGCGGACCGATCTCGACGCGCTGCGCGGCCCAGGCGGCCCTCATGGCGGCGGTCAGCGCCGTGTCCAGGTTCTCCGCGAGGGGCCGCAGTTCGGCCTCGGGAACCCGCCTGGCCTGGGCCTGGCGGAACCGGCTCTCGGCCTCGCGGGCCGTGCCGAGCAACTCCTCGCGCCGCGCCGCGAGCGCCACGTCAACCTCGTACGCCTGCTCCGCCTCTGCGCTCGGCTTGGGCAGGCGCATGATCCCAGGGCTCATGACCCCCAAGGTTACGCGCGCCCGGGGCCCGGCCGTGCGCTGGGTCATGAGCCAGGCCGACGGCCGTGCTGGGCGGGTCCAGGAGGCGGAAGGTATCCACGGGGATCTCTCCCGGCCACCAAGGACCGGCCCAGCAGGCCGGTGCCGCGACCGGCCCAGCAGGCCGGTGCCGCGATGCCTACGCGTCCGCTTCCGGCTGGCCGGCCTGGCCGAGCGCCACCTGGACGGTGCGCTCGTCGGTACCGCGGAGGACGCCCAGCTCCAGGGTGCCGCCCGCCGCCGCCCGGAGCGCGCCGAACAGGTCGTCCATGGTGCGGGTCGGCTGGCCCGCGGCCGCGACGATCAGGTCGCCGCGGGCGAGGCCCGCGCGCGCCGCCGGGCTGTCGTCGATGACCTTGTGGACGAGCAGGCCCTCGGCGTCGGGCAGGCCCACCGCGCGCCGCATCCTGCGGGCCACGTGGCCGGGGGCGATGGCGATGCCGAGCTGGGGCGGCTCGACGGACTGCCCGCTGGCGAGGGTGTCGACGCGGCCCCGCAGCGCGTCGTCGGCGGGTATGGCCAGGTAGAAGCCCTCGCCGAGGCGGTTCGTGTTGATGCCGAGCAGGTGCCCCGCGGCGTCGAGCACCGGCCCGCCCGAGGAGCCCGGCAGCAGCGGCGCGGTGTGCTCGAGACTGCCGGTGATGCGCACGCCCCGGGGACCGCGGAAGGCCCGGTCGACGCCGGAGACGAACCCGAACGTCACCCGCAGCCCGCGCCCGCCGGGGTTGGACAGGGCGAAGACGGCCATCCCGATGGCGGGCGCGTCGGTGGCCCACGAGAGAGCCGGAGCCTGACCGGTGTCGACCTCTACGACGGCGAGGTCGCCGTCGACGTCGTGCCCGGTCACGTTCCCCTCGGCCGTGTGCCCGTCGGCGAAGGTGAGCGTCACGTGACTGCCGCGCACGTTGTGCGCGTTGGTCAGCACCCGGCCCTGCCCGAGCACGATGCCTGAGCCGACGCCCCATCGCTGCCCGATGCCCACTACCGAGGAGCCTGCCTCCTCCGCCAGCCGTGCGATGCTGGCCTGGATCTCGTCGAAGACGGTCATTACCTCTCACCTTCCATTGAGTAGTAATTTGCAAGTTACTACTGACTAGGCCGATGTCAACGTGGGGAGCTACGATTTCGCTCATGGCTCAGCGGGAAAATGACTCGCCGCTCTCCGAGGCGCTGGCCAGGGTCGGTGACCGGTGGACCCTGCTGGTGGTGGAGGCGCTGCTCGACGGGCCGCGGCGGTTCAACGACCTGCTCGACCAGCTTCCCGGCATCGCGGCGAACATCCTGTCCGAGCGGCTGAAGCGGCTCGAGCGGGAGGGGCTGCTCGTGGCCCGGCCTTACTCCGACCGGCCGCCCCGTGCGGCCTACCAGCTCACCGCCGAGGGCCGGGAGCTCGCCGGGGCGCTCCGCCTGCTGGCCTACTGGGGGGCCGGGCACGCCGACCCGGCGCAGGCGCCCAGGCACGCCGCGTGCGGCACCCCGATCGAGGCCCGCTGGTACTGCCCGACCTGCGACCGCCTGGTGGACGACGACCCGGAGCACGCCGAGGCGCACCTCGTTTAGCGGCCCCGCCCGGCGGCGTCAGGCGCGTACGGCGGCCAGCACGGCCTGTCGATGGCGACTCTCGCCGGGGCAGCGGCGCTGCTCGGCCGGTAGGCGCGGGATGAGGCGACCGCTGGCGGCCCGGGTCAGGCCAGGCTGGCGGCCCAGCTGGAGTGCAGCTCGGCGTACTCGCCGCCGCTGGACATGAGCTCGGCGGGAGTGCCGTCCTCGGTGATGCGGCCCTGGTCCAGGACCAGCACCCGGTCGGCGATCGCCACGGTGGACAGCCGGTGGGCGATGATGACCGCGGTCCGCCCGGCCAGCACGGTGCGCAGCGCGTTCTGCACCAGCCGCTCGCTCGGGATGTCGAGCAGCGAGGTGGCCTCGTCGAGGACGAGCACGGCCGGAGCGGCCAGGAACACCCGCGCGAACGAGATGAGCTGGCGCTGCCCCGCCGACAGGCGGCCTCCGTGCTTGCCGACCGGGGTGTCGTATCCCTCCGGCAGCGCCGCGATGAACTCGTGCGCGCCGATCATCCGGGCCGCCCCCTCGACGTCGGCGTCCGCGGCGTCCGGGCGGCCGAGCCTGATGTTGTCCGCGACCGACCCCCCGAACAGGAAGTTCTCCTGGGTGATCACGATGACCTCGGCGCGGAGCTCGGAATCGGGCAGCTCCCGCAGGTCGATCCCGTCCAGCGTGACCCGGCCCGAGCGCGGGTCGTAGAACCGGCCGAGCAGCCGCGCGATCGTCGTCTTGCCCGCGCCGGTCTCGCCGACCACCGCGACGGTCTGGCCGGCCGGGATGTCCAGGTTGAGGTCCGGCAGCACCACCGCGTCCCGGTAGCCGAAGGTGACCGACTCGAACCGCACCCGGCGCCCGGCGGCGGTCCCCGGGTCCGCGCCGCGCCCGGGGAGGCGCGCCGGCGAGGCGGGTTCCGGTACCGCCGGATCCTGCTCGAGGACGCCGGCGATCTTCTCCAGGCCGGAGGCCGCCGACTGGAACGTGTTGTAGAACTGCGACACGTCCTGCAGCGGGGCGAAGAAGCGCTGCAGGTACAGCAGGAAGGTGGCGAGCACGCCGACCTTGATGTCATGGTCGATCACCAGCAGGCCGCCGTAGCCGAGCACGACGCCGGTGATGATGTTGCCGACCAGCGTGATGGAAGGGCCGTAGACCGCGATCAGCCGCGAGGCGTGCGCGCTCGAGTCGGAGTAGTCCTGCCCGAGCCCGGAGAAGATCGCGGAGTTCCGCGGTTCCCTGCGGAACGCCTGCACCGCCCGGACCCCGCCGAACGTCTCGACGAAGTGCACGATGACCAGCGCGATGGCTTCCCTGGTCCGCCGGTATGCGCTCGCGGACTCGCGCCGGAACCAGGCCGTCAGCCAGGTCAGCGGGATGAAGCCGGCCAGCACGATCAGGGCGAGCTGCCAGTCGAGCAGCAGCATGCCGGTGCCGACCAGCAGCAGGGTCAGGATGGCCGCGATCAGCGCGTCCAGCCCTTCCTCGAACAGGTCGGAGATCGAGTCGATGTCGGAGGTCTGCCTCGAGATGACCCGCCCCGACGTGTAGCTCTCGTGGAACGCCACGTCGAGGTCCAGGCAGTGCGCGAACAGGCGGCGACGCAGCTCAAGCACCACCCGCTGCCCGACGCGGCCCGTCATGGTGACGAACATCCGGGTGGTGACCGCCTGGACGCCGACCGCCACGGCGAAGGCCGCGGCCAGGCCGAGCAGCGGCGCGGCGTCGTGCGCGTGGATCAGCGGCGGCAGGCCGTTGTCGATCGCGAGGCCGACCAGCCACGGGCCGGCCAGCACGGCCAGGCTTTCCACCACGATCAGCGACACGGTGCCGATGACGGCGCGCCGGTACGGACGCAGCAGGTCCCCGACGAGCCTCCTGCTCCGCTCGCGCAGCAGCGCCGCCAGGCCGGCGGTGACCTCATCGGCCTTCTCCGCCGCGACCCCGCGCCAGGAGTTGGCGTTCACGCTCATGCGCTCGCCTCCAGGGGTTCGACGGCCATGAGCTCGGCGTACTCGGGATTGGAGGCCAGCAGGTGCCGGTGGCTGCCGCGCGCGGCGATCACCCCGCCGGACAGCAGGGCCACCGTGTCGGCCAGGGCCACCGTGGACGGCCGGTGCGCCACCACCAGGGCGGTCACGCCAGCCAGGATCTGGTGCAGCGCCTTGGTCACCCGCTCCTCGGTGTGCACGTCAAGCGCGGACAGCGGGTCGTCAAGGACGAGCACGTCCGGCTTGGCCAGGATGGCCCGGGCCAGCGCGATCCGCTGCCGCTGGCCGCCGGACAGCGCCATGCCCTGCTCGCCGATCCTAGTGTCCAGCCCCCAGGGCAGGTCGTAGGCGAACCGGGCCTGCGCGGCCGTCAGCGCGGCCTCGATGGCGGCCTCGTCCGCGCCCGGAGCGCCGAACGTCACGTTTTCCCTGACGCTGGCGGAGAACAGCGTCGCGTCCTCGAACGCGCAGCCCACGGCCGCGCGGAGCCGCTCGAGAGGGAGGTCGCGGATGTCCGTTCCGTCCAGCCGGACCGACCCCGTGGTCGCGTCGGCCAGCCGCGGCACGAGCTGGAGCAGGGTCGTCTTGCCCAACCCGGTCGCCCCGGTGAGCACCATCGTCTGCCCGGGCGGCAGGTCGAGCACGACGTCGCGGAGCACCGGCTCGGTCGCGCCCGGGTAGGTGAAGGACACGTGGTCGAACACCAGGTGACCGTGCTGGCCCGGAGGGGCGACCCCCCGGAGGCGCCGGCGCGGAGCTTGGCTCCGCTGGAGGACGCGCACCACCGGTCGTTCGGGATAGAGGTCTTCGTCTTCATGATCTGCGTCCGTGATCTCCGGCCGGGTATCGAAGATCTCCAGGACGCGCTGGGCGGCGGTGGCCGCCTCCTGCCCGGAGGCGAGGATGTAGCCGAGCGCCTCGACCGGCCAGACCAGCTGGAGCGCCAGCGTGATGAACGCCACCAGGCCGCCGAGGGTCAGCGAGCCGTGGCTGACCGCGAGGGCGCCGAGGACGATGATCACGCCCATCACGGCGTTCGGCAGCAGGTCGAGCAGGGCCCAGAAGGACCCGAGCAGGCCCGCCTTGGCGACCTGGGTCTGGTAGACGTCGGCGGCCTGGGCTTGGTGCCTGGCGGCGGCGCTTGGGCCGCGGCCGAGCGCCTTGAGCACGCGGATGCCGGTCGCCGCCTCCTCGATCAGCGTGGCCAGGTCTCCCTGCTGGTCCTGGACCCGGCGGGACAGCACCCGGTACCGCTTCTCGAACCTCAGGCAGATCGGCACCACGGGCACGAACACGGCCCCGGTGACCAGCCCGAGCCACCAGTTCAGGTGGATCAGCAGCGCGATCACGGCGATGAACGTCATCACGTTGGTGACCATGAAGATCAGGCCGAACCCGGCGAACCTGCGGATCGTGGACAGGTCGGTCGTCGCGCGCGACAGCAGCTGGCCCGACTGCCACTGGTCGTGGAAGGAGACGGGCAGCCGCTGCAGGTGCGCGTACATGTCGTCCCTGATGGACTTCTCGATCTCCGCCACGGAGCTGGCCTGGATCCAGCGGCGGAGCATGTTCAGCACCCCCTCGGCGGCGCCTAGGCCCACGGCCGCGAGGCCGAGCGGGAACAGCAGGCCCTTGGAGCCGTGGGCGATCGCCCCGTCGATGACGACCTTGGTGAGCAGCGGGATGGCTATCCCGGCGGCAGTCGCGCCGAGCGCGGCGGCGAACATGACGATCAGCTGGATCCGGAACGGCTTCAGGTAGCCGCGCAGCCGCCACAGCGCCCCGACTGGTCGTACCCTGGCAAAGGCGCGCGAGACCAGCGAAGGGGTGACATAGGGCATTTGCTGTGAGGTTAACCGGATAGCCGAAAAGTTGTCATCTGGTTTTCTTGCGGCGGACCGCTTGTCGGCGGGCCATAAACTCTGGGACGCTGGCTGACCCGAGGCTTCGCGAACCGGTTGTCGGGGTGACCGGCAGGGAGAGGAACCGTGCAGCGCAGCACCATCCGCACTGGGCCCCGATGAGCCGCGTGTCGCGCGGCGGCGTCCTGGCCGCCTACCGCGACGGCGTGACCGTCATCTGCGAGCTGGCCGCCCAGTTCACCGAGCCGGCGTGGCTGGCCGCGACGCCGTGCTCGGAGTGGCGCGCGGTGGACCTGGCGGGCCACCTGCGGTGCGTGGCCGACGACTACCACGAGTACCTGGATGACGCGCCGGATAGCAGGCTCGCGCGGCTGATGGCGACCAACGCGCCCGCCGATTCGCTCGCGCGCAAGCTGGCCAGGCAGAACGCGGCCGAACTCGCGGCGCTGCCGGACGCGCCGGGCCCGGAGCACATCCGGGCGTTCGCCGAGTCGGCCCGGTCGTACGGCCGGCGGCTCCCGCAGGCCTGGGACCTGCCGCACCACAGGTACCGGGGCACCGAGGTCACGGTCGGCGCGATGGCGGGGGCGGCCTGCGCCGAGTGGCACCTGCACGCCTGGGACCTGGCCAGGTCCCTCGGCAAGGACTACCGCCCCGCCGATCCCGAGCTCGTGCTGGCCGCGTGGCGGGCGGGCACGCCGCAGCTACGGCCCTCGCCCGCCGGGCGGGGAGGCGGCGCCGAGCCGGGGCCGGCCAGCGGGGCACCGGCCAGCGGGGCACCGGCCAGCGGGGCACCAGGCAGCGACGATCCCTGGCAGGACATGCTCATCGTGTCGGGACGTGATCCGGGCTGGACCCAGGTGTTACGGCGGCTACTGCTGCGTGGGCTGCTTGCGCAGGGCCCAGGCGTAGACGACGTTGATGATCCCGACGATGATCCAGATCACGGCCATGAGCATGATGGCGGCCACGCCCGGGGACCCCTTGAGCACGATCGCGGTCACCGGCAGCGCGACCGCCATGGACCCGATGGCCAGCATGATGGCCTGCCGGCCGGAGTGGTCGGCGCGCTCGGCCCGGGTCGCGCGCCGCTGGTCCCGCGTCATGCGCTTGGCCCGGCGGCGCTGGTGCCTGCACCCCGCGTACCGGTCCAGCTGGGTCAGGATCCGGCTGTCCACCTCCGCCGCGACCCGGTTATCGATCTCGGCCGCGATCCGCTTGTCGATCTCCGCGCTGATTCGTTCCACGAGACCCTCGGCCAGGGCCTGGTCATAGCCCGGGCCAAGGTCCTGCAGGGCAGCCACCGAGGCAGCGATCTCAGCCTGGTGATCTACGGCCATCATGTCCTCCGAACGTTCGTCCACCCCTGCGGAAACGGTATGAACCCTGGCGGCCAGGCGAAATAGGGCTAGCACCCGTTTCGCGTCCTGGGGTTTTCCCCACCCCCGCGGCGACCTGGCCCCGCGGCTGTCCCGTTACGGACAAGGGTGGCCTCGCGGCTGGCGGGGCGGCGCTCGTCGGTAGAGTGTGTGATTTGTGATGTACGACATCAGCCGCGTACGGGCGGCTTACCCGGCGTTGCGCGATGGCTACGCCTACCTGGACGGCGCCGCGGGCACGCAGGTACCCGCGTCGGTCATCGAGGCGATCGCGGATACCTACCGGTCGGGGATCGGCAACGCCGGGGGAGCGTTCCCGGCCAGCGGCCGCGCCGACGCCATCGTGGCCGAGTGCCGCCGCGCCCTCGCGGACCTGACCGGCGCCAGCCCGGACGGCGTGATCCTCGGGCCGAACATGACCACGCTGACCTACCGGCTCGCCGACACCCTGTCGCGGCAGTGGGGGCCGGGGGACGAGGTCGTGGTGTCCCGGCTCGATCACGACGCGAACGTCCGGCCCTGGGTGCAGGCCGCCGCGCGCCAGGGCGCCACGGTGCGCTGGGCCGAAGTCGACATATCGACAGCGGAACTGCCCGCCGCCCAGTTCGGCGAGCTGCTGACCGAGCGGACCAGGCTGGTCGCGGTCACCGCGGCGAGCAACATCGTCGGGACCAGGCCGGACGTGGCGGCCATCGCGGCCGCCGCGCACGCCGTCGGCGCACTATGTTACGTGGACGGGGTGCACGCCACCCCGCACGTTCCGGTGGACGTGGCCTCGCTCGGCGCCGACTTCTACGCCACCAGTTCCTACAAGTGGTCGGGTCCGCACATCGGCACGGTCGTGGCCGACCCGGCGCTGCTCGAGACCCTTCACCCGGACCGGCTCGCGCCCGCCCCGGCCGGGGTGCCCGGCCGGTTCGAGCGGGGGACCGCGGCCTTCGCCGACCTGGCCGGGGTCGCCGCGGCCGTGGACCACCTGGCCGGGCTCGACGCCTCCGCGGCGGGCAGCCGGCGTGAGCGCGTGCTCGCCTCGATGGCCGCCGTCGAACGGTACGAGGGGCAGCTTTTCGCGCGCCTGCTCGGCGGCCTGGCCGCGATGCAGCACGTCACCTTGTACGGCAAGGCGGCCCGCCGCGCTCCGACGGCGTACTTCACCGTGGCCGGGTACACGCCGCGGGAGGTCGCGGAGCGCCTCGCGGCCCAGGCCATCAACGTGTGGAGCGGCGACAACTACGCGTGGGAACTGGCCGGGGCGTTCGGCCTGCGGGATTCCGGCGGCGCGGTCCGGGCCGGGATCGTCCACTACAACGACGAGGCCGAGGTGGACCGCCTGCTGGCCGGCGTCGCGGGTCTGGCTTCGGACGGCGTACGCTGAAAGCGGGTTCTCTCCCGCGAGGCGGGGGAGTGCCGGACTTGTCGCGCGACCGGATCTGGATGGGGCGAGGGCGATGACGTCGGCGGGCAGCGTGCTGGCGATGCTGGCCGGGCTGCTGCGCGCCGTGACGCACCTTCCGATCGCCCTGCCGGCCCCGCTGGGCTCCTGGGGCTCCGGCGGCCTTGCGGCGCTGGCCGCCACCGCGCTGGCCGGGGCCATGCTCGCGGCCGTGCTGGCCCTGCTCGCCTCCGTGGCCAGGCTTTCGCGCACGGCCGGCGCCATCCCGGTGATCCGCCGCGCCCGCCGGATGCGGGAGAAGTCCTGGCGTACGGCGTTCTTGCGCCAGCGCGATCCCGACGCGGCGGGCCGGGCCAGGCCCAGAGCGCCATCGGCGGCCCAGGCGGCCGCCACGTCTCGCTGACCTGCGGATATCGCGGCCGCTTCCAGCCGTAACCAAGTCCTAGCTGGAAGGCCGTCTCCCATGACCAGTTTGTTTGGCGTCCCGATGGACGTCGTGTACCGCCTCGTCTCCGGGTTCACCGGAGCTCTCACTCCCGTCCTCGGAGGTGCCGCCGCCGTCGCCGCGATCATCGCGCTGACGGTGGCCGTCCGCGTCATCGTGATGCCGCTCAGCTTCCGCGCCATGCGCGGGCAGGCCGTCCAGGCGCGGCTGGCCCCGCAGTTGCAGGCCCTGCGGGCGCGGTACGCCAAGCAGCCCGAGCGGCTGCAGCGCGAGATGACCGCGCTGTACAAGCGGGAGGGCACGAGCGTGTTCGCAGGGATCACGCCGATCCTGCTGCAGTGGCCCCTGCTTTCCGTCGTCTACCTGCTCTTCCGTTCGTCGCAGGTCGGCGGTAAGCCGAACACGCTGCTCAGCCACGACCTGCTCGGCGTTCCGCTCGGCATGCACTGGCTCAGCGGCGCCGGACCGGCCAGCCTGCAGGGCCTGGTGTTCGCGGGCGTCCTGGCCCTGCTGGCCGGGCTGTGCTGGCTGTCGGCGCGTCTCGGGCGGCTGATGACCGGCGCCCAGGCCACGGTGGCGCCCGCGGCGCTCGCGGTGGGCGGGTCCGGGAAGGCCAGCCGCTCCGGGTCCGGGAAGGGCAGGTCAGGCCAGGCGGCGTCGGGTCGGGGCGGCGGGTCCAGGACGGCCGGCGCGCCTCTCACGCCCGCCGGGGCAGGCGGAGCGGTCCCGCCCGGCACCGCGGGGTGGGTCGTCAGGCTGCTCCCGTACCTGACCGTGGTGTTCGCCGTGTTTGCGCCGCTCGCGGCCGGGGTCTACCTGGTCACGTCATTCGCCTGGTCACTCGGCGAGCGCGCGTTCTTCTGGCGCTCCCGCGGCCGCGCCGACCGCTCTGCGGCGACCGGCCAGGCTCTGCCGGGACCGGGCACCACGCCGACGACCCTGCCTCGTGCCGGTCGCCGCGCACGCCCGTGACGTCTGGGGCACCTGAGCCGCCAGTACCTCGGTGGGTACACCCAGGGCGCTCCGGTTCGGGGTGACAGTGGGGCTTGTGGCCCACAAGCCCCGATCGATTGGGCGAGCCCGCAACGCCCACGGGGGCTGGGGGCCCCGTTCCGCCCGGACCGGACCGCCCGGACCTGACCGCCGGACCTAGCCGCCAGGAGGCGATCCGGGCGTGAGCAGGGTGCGGAGCAGCCGAGCCGGCGGTGAGCCGTGCGCCAGCATCCGGTCGTGGATCTCCCGGTCGCTCTGCCCGCGGTCCGCGGCGCGCAGGTCGGCCGCCAGGTCGGAGATCTCCGTGTACCCGACGTAGTAGGTGGACAGCTGGGCGGAGGTGAGCAGCGCCCGCCGCCACTTGCCCGCCGCCTCGCCCTCCTCCTGGTGGCCGCGCCCCGTCATCAGGGTCATCGCCTCGGCCTCGGTCATGCCGTGGCCGTGGATGCGCGCGTCGAGGATGGCGTTGATGATCGTGCGCAGCTGCATCTTGAGCTGCTGCATGCGGACCGTCCGGGGATCGCCGTCGCCGGGGTAGCCCTGTTCGGCCATGATCCGCTCGGCGTAGACGGCCCACCCCTCGACGAACGCCCCCGACCTGATCGCCGCCCGGACCGCGGTGCCCGACCCCGTGAACCGGCAGGAGTGCTGCAGCTGCAGGTAATGGCCGGGCATCGCCTCGTGCACCATCAGGTTGTGGACCATGTGCCGGTTGTACTCGCGGTAGAACGAGGCGACGCGCTGCGCCGGCCAGTCGGCGGGCGTCGGCGAGACGGCGATGAACGTGGGCAGCGGCGCAGGCTCGAGCGGGCCGGGCGAGTCGCAGTACGCGACCGAGACGCCGCGGTCGATCTCCGGCATGGCGATGACCTCGACCGGGTTGTCGAAGACCGAGATGAGACGGCGGTCGGTCACGAAGGCGGTCTGGGCGGCCAGCGCGTCCCGGCAGAAGCCGAGGATGCTCGCCTCGTCGGGCACGTCCTCCGCCAGCCGGTCGAGCACCCGCCGGACGACGCCGGGACCGGAGACGCCGGGACCGGAGACGCCAGGACCGGAAGAGCCCGAGAATGAGGCGGCGAGCTCGGCGATCTGCTCGCTGACCCGGTCCAGGTCGGCCTGCGCGCGGGCCAGGATCGCGTCCGCGTCGGCCGCCGCGCTCAGGGTGAGCGAGAGCTTGCGCGCGAACCGCTCCGGCCCGATCCTCGGGTCGCGGTCACCGTCGGGCCCGGGCGCCGCCTCGTCCAGGCGCGCGGACAGCCACGCGCGGTGCCCGGCCAGCGCCTCGAGGGCGGCCGGGCGCACCTGGCCCAGCCGGGCGGCGCTGAAAGGCGCGTCCTCGAGCGCGGCGTCGATCTGCTGGCCGACCAGCGCGATCGTGCCGCCGAACTGCCCGATGGCCGTCTCCAGGTGCACCCTGGGCATGCGCCCAAGCTGCCTGCGGGCCTCGGCCAGCGCGCCGGGAACCTCGGCCAGCCTGGAGGCCACCGCGGCCAGCCGGTCGGGCAGCGGGGCGAAGTCCCTGGCCAGCAGCAGGTAGATGGCCTTGCCCGGGTTGGCCGGGAGCGGATTCCAGGTGTGCTCGCGCAGGTCATCGATCTCGAACACCCGCCGCGCCAGGCTGTCCGCCATGATCGCCGCATCGACCCGGTGCTCGGCCGACAGCGCGCCGGCGTCCAGCGCCTCCAGCCGGGCGTCCCACCGGCCCAGCGCGCGCCGCTCGTCGGCGAGGGCGGCGGCGGAGGCGTCGGGGAGGCGGCCGTCGAACCTGTGGTCGCCGAGGCCGGTGGCCAGGTCCGGCCGCCGTTCCGCCCGGTCGTCGAGATACTCGCCCGCCAGCGCCGTGAACTGACGGTCGGCCTCGCTGTCCATCTCGCCTCCGCATCGCCGGTCCGGTCTGCCTAACCGTAGCCAATGAGATGATGACCGGGTGCGCGTGCTGATGCCGCTCCCCGACCAGGACTTCGATGTCACAGAGGTGGCGGTGCCGTGGCGGATCCTGCGCGACGCGGGGCACGACGTGGTCTTCGCCACCGAGCAGGCAGGCGCCGTACCGGCCGCGGATCCCCGCCTGCTCACCGGCGTGCTGTTCGGGAGGCTGGGCGCGGCGCCGGAGGCCAGGACCCTGTACGGCGAGCTGACCAGGGCACCTGAGTTCACCGCGACGCAGGCCTGGGCCGCGCTGGACCCGGCCGGGTACGACGCGCTGCTGCTGCCCGGCGGGCACGCCCCGGGCATGCGGCAGTACCTCGGCTCCCCGATACTCGCCGGGCAGGTCGCCCGCTTCTGGCAGCTGGGCAGGCCGGTCGGGGCCATCTGCCATGGCGTCCTGGTGCTGGCGCGCACCCGCGACGCGGCCACCGGGCGCAGCGTGCTGGCCGCCCGGCGCACGACGTGCCTGCCGAAGTACATGGAGCGCTCGGCTTACCTGGCCACCGCGTGGCGGCTCGGCCGCTATTACCGCACGTATCCCGCCTACGTGGAGGACGAGGTCAGGGCGGCCCTCGACGACCCGGAGCGCCAGTTCAGCCGGGGGCCGGTCACGCTGTCCGCGCGCGGCACCGCCACCGACGACGCGCCGGCCTTCGTCGTCCAGGACGGCAGCTACCTGTCCGCGCGCTGGCCGGGCGACGCGTACCTGTTCGGCCGCCGCTTCTGCGAGCTGCTGGGATCCGCCTCCTCAAAACCCTTTTTATGCCGAACGACCTGGTTGTCACGTCCTGGTCCCGCCTCGCCGGCCCGCGGAACCCCGAGGAACCTGGACGGTGACGGCCGCGCACGCAAGGCCGGCGGCGCCTTGCCGCAGCGTTTATCACGCGGGACACTGCACTGGGATCGAAAAGGGGTGGGTCGACGTGATGAGGGAATTGCAGCCTGCGGACCCACGAACCGTGGGTCCGTACCGTTTGCTGGGCAGGCTGGGAGCCCGGCGGGATGGGCCAGGTGTATCTTGGCCGATCAGCCGGAGGCCGACTGGTAGCCGTTAAGGTGATCCGCTCTGAGCTAGCCGGAGATGCCAGTTTCCGGTCACGATTCGCCCGGGAGGTAGCGGCGGCCCGGAACGTCGGCGGGCTTTTCACCGCACTTGTGGTCGACGCCGACGTGACCAGCCCGGCACCGTGGCTCGCGACCGCGTACGTCTCGGGCCCTTCTCTGGCCGAGGCGGTTGAGCTGCACGGCCCGCTGCCCGCGGCCTCCGTTCTGGCGCTGGCCGCGGGCCTGGCCGAAGGCCTCCAAGCTATCCACGCGACAGGCCTGGTGCACCGGGACCTCAAGCCCTCCAACGTACTGCTAGCCGACGACGGGCCGCGAGTCATCGACTTCGGGATCTCCCGGGCTGTCGAGGCTACCGTCCTAACCCAGTCAGGCACGGTCGTGGGCTCGGCCGGCTACATGTCACCGGAACAAGCCGAAGGTAGAGAGGTAGGCCCGGCCAGTGACGTGTTCAGCCTCGGCGCGGTACTCACCTTCGCGGCCACCGGCCAAGGCCCATTCGGAACAGGATCCACAGCCGCGCTCATCTACCGAGCGGTGCACGGCCAGCCCGACACGACCCGCCTGCCCGGCCAGATCCGGCAGCTGGTCGAAAGATGCCTGGTGAAAGACCCCGGCCAGAGGCCGACAGCCGCCGGTCTGCTCGCCGAACTCGGCGACGGCCAACCCGACACGGACTGGCTACCGACGGAGCTCACCCAGGTACTCACCCAGTACGCTCCCCCGAAGGCAGCACGAACGAGCGCCGACGGCCCGCCTCCGGCCGGCGGTGACGGCTCCGCACTGGAAAGCGCCCCGTCACCCGCTGGCGGCGCAGGCAGTGGACAGACGGTCACCGCGGTACCTGCGCGCCAGCCACCGGCAGAGGCCGTGGCGCAAGCCCCGGCCGCCGGACAGGACCGGCATCCCCGGCCACGCCGCACCCGCCGCACGATGCTGACCGTCGGCCTGGTCACCATCGCGCTCATCGCCGGGGGAATCGCGGCCCTCGTCGCCACGCTCCCCGGCCGCCAGACGCTACTACCGCCCGGAAAGTATCTCGTGGAGCGCAGTTTTAAAAGGACGGGCGCGGTGCTCGTCTCACTGGCCAGCGTCCAGATTTCCGATAACGGCCTGGCCACCTTCAATTTCACTCAAACGAATGTAGGCGCAGGACAGCTGGAGCTGAGTTGCGTGCACGCTTACCCTGCCTCGGACTACACCGTGCATCTGAAGAATGGCCAAGTGAATCACGCTGTGGCCGACACGTGTACACATAATCCGGCCTGGTCTGTTCCCCTCAAATTGGAGCAAGCTGCCGGTTATTATATAACATTCCGGAACAATCCTGGGTTTAGTCAGCCTTTTAGCTTCAAAACCCCCGCGCTCACTCTCTCCGGAATCACGCTCTCTTAAGGGGTTCGTGCCCATCGCCGCGCGGAGAAGCCGACCTCCGCGGATCGGCTGAGGGTGCGTCGGTGCAGTCCATCCCACCGCGTACAGCCCCCGGGCAAGCCCACGAACGTGCGACACGGTGCGCTGGGGCGACTAACGTTGGGATCCGTGAAGGCATCACCGCAGTCCCAGCTCCGCCTGCTCGAATTGGCCGATCTTGACGCCGAGCTCGCCCGCCTGCACCATCGAAGGCACGCCCTGCCGGAGATCGCCGAGCTGGCCCGGATGGAGGCGAGGACCGGCGAGCTTAAGGACGCCACGGTCGTGACCGGGACCGACCTCAGCGACCTGGAGCGGGAGCAGGGCCGGGCCGAGCGAGACGTGGAGCAGGTCCGGACCAGGATCGACAGGGACCGGGCCCGGCTCGACGCCGGGCAGGTGTCCGCCGCGCGCGAACTCGCCAGCCTGCAGACGGAAATCGAGTCGCTGCGCCGGCGGCAGGGCGATCTTGAGGAAGTCGTGCTCGACCTGATGGAGCGCCGGGAGGCGCTGGCCTCCCGGCTGGACGAACTCGCCGCCGAGCGCGACCACCTCAGCGCCGAGATGACCGACGTGGCGGCGCGGCGCGACGCCATCTTCAGCGAGATCGACGAGCAGGCGGGCAAGGCATCCCACCAGCGCGCCGAAATCGCCGCCGAGGTACCGGCCGATCTGCTGAAGCTCTACGAGCAGATCCGCGACACCCGCGAGGTCGGTGCCGCTGCGCTGCGGGCCGGCCGCTGCGAGGGATGTCATCTGACCCTCAACACGGTGGACCTGAACCAGATCCGGGCGGCGGCTCCCGACGAGGTGCTCAGGTGCGAGGAGTGCAGGCGCATTCTCGTCCGCACGCCCGAGTCCGGCCAGTAGGCGCGCGCCTAGGTGCCCGGCACGGTCCACTGGGTGCCCGCCCAGGGCGAGCCCACCGTTACTTTCCTGCTCCGGCACGGGCAGACGCCGAATTCGGTCGAGAAACGCTACGCGGGCGTATCCGACGTCCCGCTGACCGAGGTCGGCGTTCAGCAGGCTGCCGCCGCCGGCCAGCGGCTGGCCCCGGCCGGCCTCACGGTGATCGTGACGTCCCCGCTGCAGCGGGCGGTGCGGACGGCCGAGGAAGTCGCCGCGGCCACCGGGGCTCCGGTCGAGGCCGATGAGGGTTTCCGGGAGACCGACTTCGGCGCGTGGGACGGCCTGACCTTCGCCGAGGTCCGGGAGCGGTGGCCGGCCGAGCTGACCGCCTGGCTGGCCGACCCGGCAGTCGCGCCGCCCGGCGGCGAGAGCTTCGCCGACGTCAGCACCAGGGTCACCGGCGCGCTGCGTCGGCTGCTGGCCCGCCATCAGGGCCGGACGATGCTCATCGTCAGCCACGTCACCCCGATCAAGACGCTGGTCGCGGCGGCCCTGCTCGCCCCGCCGCCCGCGCTGTACCGGATGCACCTTGACGTGGCCGCGCTGTGTCAGGTCGACTGGTACGCCGACGGTCCGGCCGTGCTGCGGTCGTACAACGACACCAGCCACCTGCCGACTGAATAAACTCCACTGTCATGAGAGACCGCGGGCGGCTAACCGCTCCAGGCAGCTTGCTGAACCCGGCCAGGCTCGCGCCGGAGTCCGAGCTGCTCGCTCCGTCGTCGGGAGACCTGGCTGCCCTTGCCGCCCAGTACGGCCTGAGCCCGAGTTCCGCCCGCCCCCGCCTGATCCCCTACATGCGCCTGGTCTGGGACCGGCGGCACTTCATCGTCGCCTACGCCACCGCGCGCAACGTGTCGATGTACACCGAGGCCAAGCTCGGCCAGCTCTGGCAGGTGCTGACGCCGCTGCTCAACTCGGCCGTCTACTACCTGATCTTCGGGATCATCTTCCAGGCCAATCGCGGCATCGAGCACTACATCGCGTACCTGGTCATCGGGGTGTTCTTCTTCTCCTTCACCGAGCGCTCGATCGTAGTCGGCTCCACCGTGATGCGGGCGAACCTGCCGCTGATCCGCGCGCTGCACTTCCCGCGGGCCTGCCTGCCCCTGGCGTACGTGCTGGTCGAGTTCCAGCAGCTGCTGCTGTCCATGCTGGTGGTGTTCGCCGTCGTGCTCGGGGAAGGGGAACGGCCCACCTGGTACTGGCTCTTCCTGCTGCCGGTGCTGCTGCTGCAGGGCACGTTCAACATGGGCGCCGCGCTGCTCATGGCCCGGCTGGGGGCCGGCGCTCAGGATTTCAGCCAGCTGATCCCGTTCCTGACCCGCGTCTGGCGGTACTTCTGCGGGGTCATGTACAGCCTCACCTCGCTTCCGTCTTATGCCTCGCTGCCGCTGTGGGGGAAGGACCTCATCGCCTTGAACCCGGCGGCGGTCTACATCTCGCTGGCCCGGTACGCGCTTATGGCCACCCAGCGGGCCAATGCTGCGGGCGCGAAGCCGTACAACCTGATGAAGTGCACCTTGTTCAACGCCGCGCACAGTCCCCCCCTCCAGGCCTACTGCCACCCGAACGTCGTGACCAGCCAGCTGTGGGTGGCCGGGATCGGCTGGGCGGTCGTCACGCTCATGGTGGGCGTGGTCTTCTTCTGGCAGGCCGAGACGCGCTACGGCCGCGGCTGACCCGTTACCGGGGAACGCGGCCAGCGTCGTCGTCGCTGGGGGCTACCGCGTCCGGGACCGCGACGGTCGGCTCGCGGGCGTTCAGCCAGTCGCCCGACAGCAGCGCGGCCAGCGTGGCCAGCGCCCAGGCGGCCTCCGGGTCGGCCTGCGGGGAGCGCAGCACCGCCTCGGCGGACTGCCTGCGGACGATGTCGAACATGCCGCCCGCGCCGCCGAGGTCCAGGGTGTAGTCGCGCAGGATCCGGGGCATCTCACCGCCGAAGTTCCGTCGCCAGTCGGGTACGGCCGCGGATCCCGGCGCGCCCGCTGGTCCCGGCCCGGCCGGCCAGCCCGGCGTCTTCGGGCCGGACTTCCAGCCGCTGCCGGCCAGGGGCAGGTCGAGCAGGTCCGGGCCTAGCGCCGCCAGCACCTCGCGGTGCAGCCGGTCGGTGACCCGGTCCCGCAGCGGAACCGCCCGCGCGGCCGAGATGACCCGGTCGCTGAAGAAGGGCTGGACCAGGCGCTCGCGCATCAGGTAGCCCTGGCGCGCGGTAGCCGACCACCGGCCGGCCCGGTTCACCAGGTAGAAGTCATCCAGCGTGCGGAGCGGCCCGCGGGGGAGGGAGGCGGCGTAGGGGGCCAGGCTGGCCAGGTACTCCCCGGCCGCGGCCGGGCGCAGCAGTCCCAGGCGGCGAGTCGTGAGGCGGCGGAACAGTTCGGGCGCCCGCGCCTCGCTCCGGGCCCGGGCCGGCCGGCGTCCGCGCCAGGCGGCCGTCGCGTACCCGCCGCGGAGCAGTTCACCGCCGTGCCCGCCGACCTGCACCGGCTGCGCGGCGAACTGCGGGTCGGGCTGGCCGACGTTCTCGAACGCCGACAGCATGCCGTCCGAGACGAGCACGGCGCAGCGGACCCTGCGGATCACGTCGGCCTGGCTCGGTTCTGGTCCGGTGCCCGGCGGCCTCGGCTCGGTGACCACGTGCTCGACGCCGAGCCGCTCGGCAATCATGGCCGCGATTATGACATCGGGATGGCTGGCGAAGCCGTGCGTGCGAGCCCGGAACGGCACCTTGCCCGCCGCCAGGGCGGCGGCGATAAGCCGGCTGTCCTTCCCCCCGGTCAGGGACAGCTCGACGAGAACCCCGGCGTCACGCAGCGGCGTGACCGCATCCACCAGGGCTTCCGCGACCGGGGCATACCGGTCCTCGTCGGCGAGAGCTCCCGCCTGGCCCTTTGCTTCGCCCCGGTCGCCGTCCCGGTAACGGGCAGAAGCCACGACCAGGCGCCCGCCGGTCGACGTCAGGCTCCAGCCGCGGGCCAGGGCCCGGACGCGGCGGAACGGGGTCGCGGCGCTGACCGGGTAGCCCATGCTCAGGAACGCGCCGACCATGACCGGATCGTGGTCGCCGAGCCGCCGCGTCACCGCGGCCGCCCACGAGGCGCGGTCGCACACCAGCACGGCACCGGGGACCTCGGTCACGTAGACGGGATCGACGCGCGCCAGGCCGGTGCGCGCGCGCACCGCCTGTCCGTCGGCCCAGATGGTACCGGCGTGCGAGACGGCGGCCCGCTGGTCGTCCGCGGTCCCCGCGGTCCCGGCCGGGGTGGCCGCCAACCAGGCCGGGACCGGGCCGGCCGCCAGACCCCAGCGGAGCACGGCCGCGCGCTCGTCAGGCGCGCGCCACGCCACGACGGCCGGGCCGGGGATCGGCAGGACCCGCGGGTCCGTGCCCTGAGCCGCGGTGATCAGCTCAGCGCACGTCTCGCGTGTCGCCGCGCTGATCGCCAGCGTGAAGTACATGCTGCTCAACCGGAGCCCAGCAGCTCGAGAACCGGCCCCTGGGCCGCCGGGTCCAGGTCACCCGTGAGCAGGCCGCGCCAGGCCTCGCACACCAGCGGGAGGTTGAAGGCAGCCGCGGCCTGCGCGTGCGCGGCATCGCCGGCCTGGCGCCGCTCGTCCGGCCCGGCCAGCTCGCCGATCGCGGCGGCCATGGCCGCCGGGTCCTCGTGAATCCAGCGCGTGTCGTAGATGGTCTCGGCGCCGGGCCAGTGCCGCAGCACCGGCACCGCGCGTGAGGCCATCCCCTCGGCAGGCGCCACGTGGAAGCTCTCGTCGTCGCTGGTGGACAGGACGAACCCGACGCGGCGCAGCCAGGCCGCGACGTCAGGTCCCGCGTCGTCGAACACCACGGCCCCGCGCAGCAGGGAGGAGCGCTGCACCCGGCGCAGCGCGGTCGCGTAGTGCTCGCGCTCGGCCGGGTTCTGCCACACCCACCAGTGCTCCCACGGCATCCCCGACTTGATGAACAGCAGGTACCTGTCGTCCTCGCGGCGCAGTTCCTCGAGCACGTCCAGCGCCAGGTCCAGGCGCTTGCGCGACGGGACGATGCCGATCAGGCCGAGGTGGAACCGGGCGCCGTCGAGCTTGGGCCGGTCCAGCTGGGACACGTCGATCGCGTTGGGCACCGTGACGATCTTCGCCTCAGGCCATCCGGTGCGCTCCCGGCACAGCTGCGCGTAGTGCCTGCTCACGCAGATCACCTGGCTGACGGCTCCGATCTTGACCTTAGCCGGGTAGGGCGACTCGAGCTCGAACCTGTGCAGCCGCACCAGCAGCCGTGACCCGCGCCGCTTGTGCCTGCTGTACCAGATGGCGTTCGGCCCGCACCATTCGCAGACCACCACGTCGGCCCACCCCGCCAGCTCACGGCTGGCCTCCGGGTCGTGCTTGCCGAGCGCGGCCCACTGGTCCAGCCTGACCTCCAGGCCCGGCTGCAGCCGCAGGTACTCCAGCAGCGGCCTGAAGAACTTCAGGTCGTGCCCAGCCACCACGACGCGCAGCGTCGCTGTGCTAGCCCGGGGGGACGACCCCCCAGAATCCCCCCGATCTTGGGGGGAAACCGTTCCCCCCAAACCCCCTCGGCCCTCCGGCCCTCCCGGCCGGAGGGGCACTGCTCGGGCCAGGTACCCGCGCAGGCGTTCGGCGGCCTGGTCCAGGGTGAACTGCTCGGCGGCCCGGCCTGTCCGGTGCGCCGCGAGCCGGTAAAGGCCGGGGTCGGCCGCCGCCGCGGCCGCCCCGTCCACGACGTCGGCCAGGCTCGCTGCGAACAGCGGGTAGTCGGCTCCGAGGAGCCCCTCGTGCATGGGCGTGCGGTTGAGGATCACCGGCAGCCCGAGGGCGCCGTACTCCAGCACCTTCGTGGACAGCTCCAGGCTCGCGTCCAGGTCCGGGTGACGCCAGCCCAGCCCGATGTCGCAGGAGGCCGCGAGCCGCAGCGCGTCCTCCCGCGAGTGCCCGCCGTGCCAGATCACGCCCTGCGTGTCCAGCGCGGCCCGCATCCGCTGCTGGTAGTCGCCCGGGTCGTTGTGGATCTTGTCGCCGATCATGTGCAGTTCGGCGGCGACCCCCCGGACGGCGAGCAGCCCAGGCAGTTCGGTCATCTCCAGGGTGTTCCAGCGCGGCGCGAACTTGCCGGAGTAGACGAGCCGCAGCGGCGTCCCAGCCGCCGTGGCGTCGCGGGGGGCCGGGATCTCGGCCAGGATGGGCGGCAGCAGCACGCACTTGCCGCACGCCGCCGGGATGCTGCCTTCCAGGAAGCAGCGGAGCTCTTCGGTCTGGCAGAGCAGGTAGCGGGCGGCGGTGGCGATCATCGCGAGTTCGTCGGCGGCCGCCGGCGTGAGCGCCGTGACCGACTGCGGGACGTCGGTCAGGTACGGCCAGAGCCGCCCGGTGAACGCTCCGCTCTTGGCCGTCGCGGCGGTGACCGCCCGGCCTCGCACCACCACCAGGTCGTACGGTGCCTCCGCGTCCAGGCGGGCCAGCAACTCCGGTGCCGCCGACGCCCGGAGGGGGCCCGGTCCCTCGAGGAGGTGCTCCTCGAACGGCCTGCGCACGGTGACCCCCGGCTCGGCTTGCAGGGGCGCGATCAGGCGGTCGGTGCGGACCGGTGCCTTGAGCACCAGCGTCACCGCGCAGCCGGCCGCGGCCAGCGCCTGGGTGACGGACTGCAGCCAGATCGCCGACCCGTCGATCATGTTCAGGTCGATGTCGCCGTAGACGAGCGCGCGCGTGGTCAACGAAGACAACTCCTAACTCACAGAAAAGAGGCGCAGCCCGGAACCGGAGCCGTCCGAGCCGAAGAACTCCCGCCGGGCCAGCGCGGGCCGGAGCGAGGTCTCGTACGTGTAGGCGCCGCCCGCGTACCCGACCGCGTCCGCCTGCGAGCATTCTCGCGCGCAGGCCAGGTCGAGGAGGTAGGACTCGTCGTGCTCGCGTTCGGCGGGCCAGGGTACGGCCCACGGCGACCGGGCCTGCTTCGCGGCGTGCGGCATCCACGGGGCCTGCCCGTCGGCGCCGGCCGCATCGGGCGCCGCGGGAACCTCGGGGATCGCCGTGATCGTCACGCCTCGTCCGGCGAGGCCGCCGAGCGCGGCGGTCACGGCGGTCACGGCCCGACTCGGCAGGCCGGCGGGATCGCCGTCCCGCGCCCCGACCGTCACGACGAGCTCGGCGGGTGCCATCCGCTGCCGGGACATGCTGGCGGCCAGGGCGGCGGCCTCCGCGGCGTCCTCGACGCGGGCCAGCACCGCGATCTGCCGCCCGGTGATCATCTGGCCGGGCAGTCCGGCCAGGTCGGCCAGCCCCGCGAGCCGTGCCGGGGTCGCGTGCTCGGTGAAGATGTCCCGCAGCACCGGAATGACCTCGGGTTCGGTCAGCGGTCGCTCCGCCCGGGCCGACTCGATCTGGTCCTGCAGGGCGGCCGGCTCGCCTGCGACCATGATCACGCGGGCGCCGCAGGCGAGCTGCTCGCGGGCCTGCTCCGGTGCCGCCGTGACGAAGACGCCGTGCTCCCGGTAGAGCGCGGGCCGCAGGCGCCACCCGACCTCCCCGGTGAGCGTCACCGACCCGGCCACGAAGTCGAGCAGGGCCCGAACGGCCGGTGTTTCACGCGGGTCGCGCGAGCCGGCGTAGAACGGGGAGCACGGGCGGTAGGCGGGCAGGCCGACCGGATTGAACCGGGCGAGCTGGACGCCGAAGCCGTCGTCGGATACCGCGTCGCAGCTGGCCGCGACCCAGTCCAGGCCCGGGGCCAGGTACGCGGGGACGTTACGGATGAAGATCACCGGCTTGCCGAGCGCGCGCGCCGCCGCGATCAGCCGCCCGAGCCGCCTGCCGCGGTCGGCCGCGGCCGGGTCACCGGCGTAAGCCCAGGGCGAGCCGGCCAGCATGGCCGCGGCCTCGATGAGGACGACGTCGGCGCCCGCGCTCTCCAGCACGACGTCCGCGTCGTGCGGCAGCAGCGGGAACACTGCGGCGTCCGGGCCGAGGGTCGCGCACGCCTGGTCAGTGAGCACGCCGGTGATAACCAGCCCCGGCGGGGTGAACCCGGCCGAGGCGGCACCCGGCGCGCCCAGGCCGGGCGCGGTCAGCGAGGAAAGGAAGCGCTCCCCGCCGCCGGCCAGGTCGCCGAGCTGCGCAGCGGCCAGCGCGAGGGTGGCCGCCCCGGGCCCGGTGGGGGCACCGCGATCGCGCCACATCCGGAACAGGTCGAGCGGCAGCTGCACGCCCCACGTCAGCGGGCGGCGCGCGGCGCGGACCAGGGTCCGGCCGAGCACCATCGTCGCGGACTCCTCGAGCGCGGCCAGCCGCGCCTGCGTCATGGCCAGCTGAAGCCTGGTGTCCCGCAACGTCCGCGCCAGCCGGTCGCGCTCGGCCGCCAGCCCCGGATCCGCAGCCGAGTCCGCGTCGCCGGCCCGGTCCGGCTCGGCGGCCATGTCGGTATCCGTGCTCACGGGCGCCCCTCCGGGCCCAGCCACGCGGCGATGATCCTGGCGATCCGCGGGCCCGCCTGGCCGTCCCACAGCGGCGGCAGCTCTCCGGCGTAGGGCCCGTCAGAGCAGGCCTTGAGCACGGCGGCGGCCAGTTCCTCGCGCGTGACCAGGCGGTTGCTGCCGCTGGTGATGGTGATGGGCCGTTCGGTGTTAGGCCGCAGGGTCAGGCATGGCACGCGCAGCAGGGTGGTCTCCTCCTGCACGCCGCCGGAGTCGGTGATCACCGCGGTGGCCCCCTTGACCAGGGCCATGAACTCCAGGTACCCGAGCGGGTCGCAGGCGCGCAGCCGGGGATGCGAGCCAAGACCCGCCGCTTCCAGCGCCGCCCGGCCGCGCGGGTGCACCGGGATGATCACGTCCAGCTCGTCGGCCACCTCGTGCAGGGCCTGGACCAGGACGGCCGCCGCCTGCGGGTCGTCGACGTTGGACGGCCGGTGCAACGTCGCCACCACGTACCGCTCGGGCAGCCCGGCGGCGCCCCGGGCCGCCGCGGTATCGAACCGGCCCAGGTGCGCCAGCAGCGTGTCGATCATCGGGTTGCCGACCAGGTGGACCCCGGCCGCCGGACGGCCCTCCCTGGCCAGGTGCCCGACCGCCTCCGGCGAGGTGGCGAACATCAGCGCGCAGAGCTGATCCGTCAGCCGCCGGTTGATCTCCTCGGGCATCGAATCGTCGAAGCTGCGCAGGCCCGCCTCCACGTGGGCCAGCGGCACCTGCAGCTTGGCGCCCGCCAGGGCGGCGCCCAGCGTGGAGTTCACGTCCCCGTAGACCACGGCCAGCGCAGGCGGAACCCGGGTGAACTCCTCCTCCATCCCGGTCATGACCTCGGCGGTCTGCCGGGCGTGACTTCCCGACCCCACCCCGAGGTTCGCGTCAGGCCGCGGCAGGCCGAGCTCGACGAAGAACACCTCCGACATCCGCTCGTCGTAGTGCTGCCCGGTGTGTACGATCCGCTGCTCGCGACCCAGTTCCGCCAGGGCGCCGATCACCGGCGCGGCCTTCATGAAGTTCGGCCTCGCGCCCAGCACGTGGGTGATAGGTGCGCGCATCGCGTCCTTTCCGCATCTCTGAACCGATATCATCTGCCGTGATGACGTCCGCCCCGCACCGGCCGGGGCCCGGGCCCAAAGGCTCCCGCCTCCACGACCGCCTGCTCGACCGCCTCCGCGACACGCACGTGTCGCCCCGCGCGCTCTCGCTCGCGGCGTCGATCGCCTGGCGGCACGCCGCCGCCGATCCCGTCCGCGCACTGGTACTGGCCCAGAGGGTAGCGCCTGGCCGGCTTCGGGGGTGGCTCCGCCTCGCCGGCCCGTACGGCCGGGCGGCGGTGCTGTGGGACGCCGGGGACCGGGTCGCGGCCCAGGAGGCGCTCGACGCGTCGCCCGGGCGCCTGGCCGCGTTCAGCCTGGCCGTCGACCAGCCCGCGGTCGCGGCCGGCGCCCTGCGCAGGCTGGCCGAAGACGACCGCGCCCGCCCGGTGCTGGCCGCGCGCCTGGCCTGGCGCGAAGGCCGCCTGACCGAGGCGATCCAGGCGCTGGACCGGGTGCAAGGCACCGTGCGCAGCGCCCGTGTTCGCCGCCTGCGCCAGACCCTCGCCGCGGAGCAGGCCGTCCTGTCCGGCGAGCATCCCCGCCTGCTGCCCGGGCCGGGCGAGACGGCGGCCGAGAAGGCGGGCGGAGGCGCGAGGCACGCGAGCGAAGGCGCGAGGCACGCGAGCGAAGGCGCGAGGCACGCGGGCGACCGAAGCGACCGAAGCGCCGTCCCCGGGCGCGTGCTGCACCTGGTCAACGACGCGCTGCCCGCCACGAGCGCCGGGTACACGATCAGGACGCACGAGATCGCGCTGGCCCAGCTCAACGACGGGCTCGACCCGCACGTGGTGACCAGATCCGGGTACCCGGTGACTCAGGGCCTGATCGACGGCAGGCGCCTGGTCATGCTGGACGGCATCCCGTACCACCGCCTGCTGCCGTGGCGGCTGCCGACGCGCGCCGACCAGGCCGCCGACCGGGCCCTCGAGCAGGCCGCGCAGCTGACCAGGCAGATCCGCCCCGCGGTGCTGCACGCGGCGAGCAACTACGCCAACGCCAGGATCGCGCTGGCCCTGGGGGAGCGGTACGGGCTGCCTGTCGTCTACGAGGTACGCGGGTTCTGGGAAGACACCTGGCTGTCCCGCCACCCGAACGCCGCAGAACTCGCCCATAGCGAACTGTACCGACGGAACCGAGGCCTCGAGACCCGGTCCATGCTGGACGCCGATCTCGTCGTGACGCTCGGCGAGGCCATGCGGGAGGAGATCGTGGCCCGCGGCGTCCCCGCCGAGAAGGTCATCATCGTGCCGAACGCCGTGTCCGACGAGTTCCTCCGCCCGCTGCCCGACGCCACGGCGCTGCGGACCGCGCTGGGCATCGGCCCGGACGATCACGTCGTCGGCGTGGTCTCCAGCCTGGTCCCGCACGAGGGCATCGGCACGCTGCTCGAGGCGACCAAGCTGCTGCGGGAGCGCGGCCTGCCCCTGCGGGCGCTGATCGTCGGCGACGGCCCGGAGCGCGCCGCCCTGCAGCGCCAGGCGGCCGCGCTGGACCTGGGCGAGGCGGCCATCTTCACCGGCCGCGTCCCGGCGGCGAAAGTACGTGAATACCACGCGCTCCTCGATGTTTTCGTCGTCCCCCGCACCCCGGACAGGGTATGTCAGCTGGTCACCCCGCTGAAACCGGTCGAGGCGATGGCCAGCGGGCTCTGCGTGGTCACCAGTGAAGTGCGGGCCCTGGCCGAGATCATCAAACCCGACGTGACGGGGGTGCTAACAACACCGCAAGATCCGGTGGCCCTGGCCGATAGTCTTGAACTCCTGGTTTGCAGTCCGGATATAAGAAGGAAACTCGGAGACAATGCCCGCGAATGGGTAGCCAGGGACCGTACCTGGGCCCATAACGCGGCACGGTACCGGGAGGCGTACGCCCTCCTGGGCGCTATCTAGGCAGGGGTTCAGCGTGCAGATGCCTGCGCAGGACGTACTGGTGATCGGGCTGGGCTACGTCGGCCTCCCGCTGGCCCTCCAGGCGGCGCGGTCGGGGTTCCGGGTGACCGGGTATGACACGAGCGAGCAGAAGGTCGCCGGGCTGATGGCCGGGCGGTCGCACATCGACGACATGTCCGACGCCGAAGTGGCCGAGATGCTCGACGCGGGGTTCCGGGCCACGGCCGACGAGACCACGCTGGAAGCCCAGGACGTGATCGTGATCTGCGTGCCGACGCCGTTGTCGGAGGCCGACGGCCCCGACCTGAGCGCGGTCCGGGCCGCCGCGCAGACGGCGGGCCGGCTGCTGAAGGCCGGGACGCTGGTGTCGCTGAAGTCGACCACCTACCCGGGCACCACCGAGGAGGTGGTCCGCCCGCTGCTGGAGAAGGCGTCCGGGCTGACCGGCGGGATCGATTTCTGGCTGTCGTTCTCGCCGGAGCGGATCGACCCGGGCAACCCCGCCTACGGCTTCCGCAACACGCCCAAGATCGTCGGCGGCCTGACCCCGTCCTGCGCGGACGCGGCGGAGGCGTTCTACGCGCGGATCTGCGATCAGGTGGTGCGGGCCAAGTCCTCCCGCGAGGCCGAGATGGCCAAGCTGCTGGAGAACACGTACCGGCACGTGAACATCGCCCTGGTCAACGAGATGCTGATCTTCTCCAGGGAGCTGGACGTGGACCTGTGGGACGCGATCAGGTGCGCGGCGACCAAGCCGTTCGGGTTCCAGCCGTTCTACCCCGGGCCCGGCGTAGGCGGGCACTGCATCCCCATCGACCCTAACTACCTGTCCTACAAGGTCCGCACGCTGGGCTACCCGTTCCGGTTCGTAGAGCTCGCCCAGGAGATCAACGGCCGGATGCCCGGCTACGTCACCGACCGCGCCGCCGAACTGCTCAACCGCCACGCCCAGGCGGTCAACGGGGCCAAGGTGCTGCTGCTCGGCGTGACCTACAAGCGTGACATCGCCGACCAGCGCGAATCGCCCGCCAGGCCGCTCGCCCGCAAGCTGCTGTCCCGCGGCGCCCAGCTCACCTACCACGACCCCTACGTGCCCGACTGGCAGGTCGACGGGCAGGCGATCCCCCGCGCGGAGAACCTGGAAGAGGCCCTGGCCGGCGCCGACCTGGTCATCTTGCTGCAGGCTCACCGGTCCTACGACCCGGCCCACCTCACCCGCGCCGCCCGCCTGCTGCTCGACACGCGCGGCGTGATCCCGCCGGCCCCGCACGCCGAGACTCTGTGACCCGCAGGAGACCTCGATGCGGGTGGTAGTGGGCACGATCGTCCACCACCCCGCGGACGCGCGCATCTACCACCGGCAGATCCGGGCCCTGCTCGACGCCGGCCACGAGGTGACCTACATCGCCCCGGTGGGTGCCGAGGATCTTCTTCCCGAACGACCCGTGCCTCACCTTCGCGTAACGCCCGTCCCTCGGGCGGTGGGACGGCGCAGGCTCGGCGCGCTGCTCGCCGCCCGCCGCGCCCTCGCCGAACACGCGGCCGGCGCCGACCTGCTGCTCATCCACGATCCCGAGCTGCTCCTGGCCCTGCCCCCGCGCCGGAAGCGCCCGCCCACCGTCTGGGACGTGCACGAGGACACCGCCGCGGCGCTGAGCACCAAGCCCTGGCTGCCGCGCCCGCTGCGGCCCGCCGCCGCCCTGGCGGTGCATACCGCGGAACGGACCGCCGAGCGCCGCGTGCACCTGATCCTGGCCGAGCAGGGGTACGTCCCGAGGTTCCGCCAGCCGCACCCGGTGGTGCCGAACACGACCTACGTCCCGGAGACCCCGGCCCCGCCGGCCGCTCCCGGTGATGACCAGCGGGTCATCTACGTCGGCCACCTGTCGCTCGACCGCGGCGTCGGCGAGATGGTCGACCTGGCCGGGCTGCTGCGCCCGCACCGCATCACGGTAGAGCTCGTCGGCGAGGCCGACGCGCTGGCCAGGGCGCGGATCGAGCCTGCGGCGGCGGAGGGCCTGCTCCGCTGGCACGGCTTCGTCCCGAACGACCGGGCCCTGCCCATGGTGGACGGCGCGGTGGCGGGCCTGGCGCTGCTCCAGGACGAGCCGAACTTCCGGCACTCCATGCCCACCAAGGTCGTGGAGTACATGGCGCGCGGCGTGCCGGTCGTGACCACGCCCCTGCCGTCCGCCGTAGAACTCGTGACCCGCTACGAGTGCGGGGTGGTCGTGCCGTTCGGCGATCCTCGAGCGGCGGCCGACGCGGTGCTGCAGCTGGCCGGGGACGCCTCGCTGCGGGCGAAGATGGGCCGCCGCGGGCACGAGGCCGCGCACGCCTTCCTCGGCTGGCCCGCCGATGCCCGGGCCTTCGTCGCCCAGCTGGAAGCCTGGGCGAAGGCGAAGGTGGCCTAACGGGGAATTAACTGCGTGCTATTCTCGGGTGTCCGGTGGCGCGGAGAAGGGATTGGAGTGCTCGCAGGCATTTCACGCTCCCCGCTGCTGCGGCGGCTGCGCGAGCTTGTCGCGCGCCACCCGCAGTTCACGGTGGCGCTGGCCGCGGGCGCGGTGCTGCGGCTGGTGACGATGATCGGCTACCCGGGCGCGCTGTGGTTCTCCGGCGACTCCTACGTCTACGTGGGCTCTGCGCTGCGGCCGGGCATGTCCAACGCAACGGGCTACTGGCGGTTCCTGCGAGACGTGCTGCCGCGGCCGGACCTGTCCAAGACCACGGGCTACTCGCTGTTCCTGCGGATCCTGCTGCCGTTCCACAGCTTCACGCTGGTGACCGGCCTGCAGCACCTGATGGGGCTGGGCATCGGGGTCATGGTCTACCTGCTGGCCCTGCGCGCCGGGGTGCCGAAGCTGTGGGCCACGCTGGCCACGCTGCCGGTGCTGCTGGACGGTTTCGAGATCGAAGACGAGCACATGGTGATGGCCGAGGCCCTGTTCACCTTCCTCGTCATGCTGGCCCTGCTGCTGATTCTCTGGCGCTACCGGACTCCGTGGCCCACCGCGCTCGTGGCGGGGCTGCTGATCGGCTACGCGGTGGACGTGCGCAGTGAAGGCTTGCCCCTGCTCGCCTTGTTCCCCGTCTTCATGATCTACCGCGCGATCAGGCAGGGCTGGAAGAAATGGCGCGGCTGGCTGGCGGCGGTCACCCTCGCCGTGGGCTGCCTGGCCCCGGTGGCGGCGTACGCGAGCTATTTCCACCACTGGTACGGCTCCTACAACCTGACCCGGTCCGAGGGGTTCTACCTATGGGGACGGGTGTCCTCGTTCGCCGAGTGCTCGGTCATCAAGCCGCCCGCCAACGAGCTGAAGGTCTGCCCCACCGGCTCGCCGTCGAGCCGCACGGCACCGGGCGACTACATCTGGCACGCGCCGCAAGTCCACCAGGACCTGCCGGGCGGCCCGGTGAGCGCCGCCAACAACTCACTTCTGACGAACTTCGCCATCCGCGCGGTCGAGGCCCAGCCACTCGGCTACGCGGAGTCGGTGATCAAGGGTCTCGCGCTCGTGGTGGAGTGGCCGCGGCATGCCTACCCGGACCCAGGCACGGTGTCCTACTACAACTTCCCGCTGAAGCCGCAGACGCTCCCGTCCAACGCCAGCATTTCAAAGGACACGTGGATTCCCGGCGGCACCGCCTACCAGGACGCGGTGCACTACGGGCACGCCAATCCGAGCACGATCGTCGAGCCGTTCGCAGCCCTGATCGCCCTGTACGAGCACATCGTCTACACCTGGGGGCCGCTGCTCGGGCTGATCCTGCTCGCCGGGCTCGGCGGGGTGGTGCGGATCGAAGGGCTCCGGCAGCGCCAGCCCCGGCTGGTATGGTCCCGGCGCACCGGCAGCATGATGCCGTGGGTCACCGGCGTCGTGCTGCTCGTCTCCCCGATCGCGGTCGCCGACTTCGACTACCGGTACCTGCTCCCCGTGCTTCCCCTCGCCGGCCTGGCCGCGGGCCTCGCGTTCGCACCCGCCCGCGTCCCGCCCGCCGCCCCCGCACCGGTCGTTGAGCAGCCGGATGACCTGCCCACCGAGGTTCCCGGCCCGGTCGGCTAAGGCGGTTACTGCGGCGGCTGGTCCTGCTGCTTGCGACGCTTGAACCATCTCACGACAGCCCGGATCAAGAAGAACACGCCATCACCTCCATCAGGGCGCGGCCAGGAGCCTAGCACCGATCCTGGCCGGGGCGTCCTCGGCGTATCCTGAATGCGGGTGAGTCGGCCGGGCGGCCGCGCCGGGCGCAAGCCCGGCGAGGAAGGTCCGGGCTCCACAGGGCAGGGTGGTCGGTAACGCCGACCCGGGGCGACCCGCGGGATAGTGCCACAGAAAACAGACCGCCCCGCGCCAGCGGGGTAAGGGTGAAACGGCGGTGTAAGAGACCACCAGCGCCGCAGGTGACTGCGGTGGCTCGGTAAACCCCACCCGGAGCAAGGTCAAGAGGGAAGCCAGCGGCTTCCTGCGCGAGCGATTGAGGGCGGCCCGCCCGATGCTCGCGGGTAGACCGCACGAGGCTGCCGGCAACGGCAGTCCTAGATGGATGACCGCCGCCCCGCCAAAAGCGGGCGCACAGAACCCGGCCTACAGGCCGACTCACCCCCGTTTTTCCCGCCTGCGTCCGCGCCGACTCGTCGGGCGCGCTCTTGACCTTCACCTTTGGGGAAGCCGCACACTGGTCGTGACCGGGCACCCGCCCGGAACGAGGGAGCCGTCCGTGGGCCTGGTCAGTATCGGTGAGTTCTCGCGCCTCTCGCGGCTGTCGCCCAAGGCGCTGCGCCTGTACGACGAACTCGGGCTTTTGGTGCCGGACCATGTCGACGCGGCGACCGGCTACCGCTGGTATGCGGACACGCAGCTGGACCAGGCCCGCGTGGTGGCCTTGCTGCGCCGGATCGGTGTCCCGCTGGCCCAGATCAGGGACATGCTGGCGCTGGATCCAGCGTCGGCCGCCGAGCAGATCCGGGACTACTGGGCCGGGACCGAGATAGAGCACGCCGCCCAGCGGGAACTGGTCGGCTACCTCGTTGACCGCCTTTACGGAAAGAAATCCGCCATGTACGAAGTCGCCGTCCGCGACATTCCCGCCCGCAGCCTGCTCAGCCTCATGCGCAGGGCGCATCAGGACGAGGTGATGCAGATAGGCCGGGAGTTTTTCATCTACCGAATGGCCCGCGGCGGCGTCGCACGAGTCGAAGGGATCGCCGGAGCGCCGTTCACGATTTACTACGGCGAGGTGAGCGGGGACAGCGACGGGCCGGTCGAGTTCTGCTGGCCTGTCCCCAGCGACCAAGCCGCCGAGATCGCCGCCAGGTTCCCCGACCTCACGCTCCGCACGGAGCCCGCGCACCAGGAGGCGTTTGTCGGCCAGGGGAGGCCCGGGATCTGGGACAACGCAGCCGAAGCCGAAGTCGCCATCGAAGCCCTGGTCGCCTGGGCATCGGAGCAGCAGCGCCAGCCATCCGACGGCGTACGCATGGTGCTGGTCTTTAACCCCGCCAACCAGGGAGCCGGGCCGGACGTCGAGTTCGCCGTGGCGCTGCGCTGAGCTGCCCGCCCCGGACCAGGACGGTGTACACGACGAACGTGAAACCACCCCCGCAGGAGATCTCCCGGCCATGCACCTGGCCGTGTCGCCCATCCAGCTCAGTGGCCGTGGGTGTCAGGTGTTGTAGGGCGTGTGCCTCGCCATGGCAGTGACGTACAGCCTGCCGCGGTCGATGCGCACTGGCGCGCCGGGAATCCTGACGGTGAGGTGCAGATATGCGTTGGGCGGAGTGACTTCGAGGTAGGTCGCCACCGAGTCGGTCGGCCCCCCGGTGCCGGAGAAATAGGCGACGTCGGCGCTGGCGGTCTCGCCGGGCGACAAGACGATCGAGCTCGGGCCGGGATCGGGGTCGAAGTAGGTGCCGCCCCAATCGGTGTGGGACGGCAGGACGTGGCGGCTGGCGTTCTCCAGTCCCAGGTCAGGGTAGCCGTCAAGGGCGCACGACCCGTTCCCGGTGTTGGTCAAGGTGAGGATGAGCCCGCGGTTGCCCAGGCCCGCCTGGAACCCATGCAGGCCTGCCGACAACTGCTCCGTAACACAGCGTGGTACCGCGCTTCCCGCCGCCCTTGCCGTTGCGGCGCTGGCGTCCTGGCTGGCGAGTGCTGCCGTCGCGCCCGCTGCGAGCGCGGCCGCGCAGCCAACCACGGCTACCGCGATACGCGTCTTCATGATCACGATGTCTCCCGTCACATGGGCACGGCGAGCTTGACCCGCTTGCCCTCGCTCGCCCTTCGCTGACAAAGAGCCTGATCCGCCCCGGGAGGTTGTCCCGAGTTCCACGAACTCAGTCCCTGGACATGACGGCTAGCCCGTGGCCGGTCATCCCCGGCCTGGTCGTGTGCGGCCGTTTCTCCCAGGCGGGGCACCGCCTCCATCAGCCGGGCATTGCACGCTCGATCGCCCCCGCGGTTGAGCCCGGCCCGCTACATTCACCCCTACGGACGGGGCCGCCGCCGCTACTGACGAGGAGACTTCGACAATGTCCATCGCAGGAGAGCTCATCACGGAGACATTTGAGTACGACGGTGGCCGGGAGGTCACGGTGTATGTCCCGCCGGAGCCGCCCGAGGCCGTTGTGTTCGCCGGTGATGGCCAGTTGATTTCTCAGTGGGGCGGTGTCCTTGAGGCGGCCGGCGTACCGTCCACGATGATCGTCGGTGCACATCGCCTGGCCGATGAGACGCTGCGGATCCATGAGTACTCACCGGGCTTTGACCCGCAACGGTTCGCCGCGCATGAGAGGTTCTTCGTCGAGAGCGTACGCCGGTGGATGCGGACGCGTTTCGGACTTGCGCTGCCCGCCGGCCGTACCGCCGTGTTCGGTGTCTCGGCGAGCGGAGAGCTCGCGCTCGCCATCGGGCTCCGGCATCCGGATGTCTACGGCGCGATCTTCTGCGCCTCACCGGGCGGGGGTTACCGACCGCCTGGTGTAATGCCGAGCTCGATTCCGCGCACGTACCTTGTCGCCGGCACGCTCGAGCCGTTCTTCCTCAAGAATGCGGCTCGTTGGGCGGACGCGCTGCGCGATGCGGGTGCGGATGTTGTCATGAATGAGCGGCCCGGGTCGCACGGCGACGCGTTCTGGCAAGAAGAGTTCCCCCTGATGGTTGCGTGGGCGTTTGGACAATGAAGCATCGCGACGTTCGTCGGCGGTCGACGTGATACGTGCCATCCCACGCACCGGCCTCGAAAGCACGCATAACGGCTCGGGCGTGGCCTAGGCCGAGCTGGTCACGTGCACTTGCTACCTGTCTATGGTGGCAACGTCTCGAACGGATTCCAAGGTAACTGTCATCGACAGAACAAGTCTTCGATTTCCTCGACGATCCGTACTGGTTGTTGAGTTAGGAGATCCTGGGTATGTGCTGATTGGGCAGCTCGTTGGAGGTAAGCCGTGGGCGTCGAGCAGGGAGGTGGGGGCTCACCGGAGCGTCAGTCGCGGGCCTTGTCTGGGGTGATCCGTCGCCGTCGTTCCGTGGTGAGTTCCACTCCTGACCCGTCCGGTGAGGCGCTGGCCAGTCTCGGGGACAGTCCCATTCCCGGTCCGTCGGGTGAGGAGCTGGCTAGTTTCTCGGAGAGTCCCACTCCCGGTCTGTCCGGTGGGGCGCTGGCCAGTTTCTCGGAGAGTCCTGCTCCCGGTCTGTCCGGATGAGGCGCCTGCTGTTCAGGGTCGGTGAGCAGCCAAGCGAATCTGGTGTATCAGATTTCAGGGTCCGGATCCGCAATGAGGTCGACGGAACAATTGACGAGTACACCGCCGACCAACTCGATAGCAAAATTTTCGACACCCTCTTCGATCTCTGGAAAACCTCAGATGAAAGTGGTCCAGTCCGAGCTGATAACTTTATTGAGGCGCTGGACAGTAATATCCACATAATAGCGCTTAAGGACCCGAGCGGGGTTTTGCTGGCCAGCATCGGCGTCCCTGAGGCCAGCTTCTGGAGCTCAATTATACAAGAGGCTCCTATAAACATCGTCGATAAGCCCTTGGGCTTGATACGGCGCTGCGTGGAGGTCGGCGGAATTATAGTTGGCGTTGCGACCGGGCATTCGGCCATGGCATGGGCATGCTTTAAGGCGCTGCTCCGCAACGAGGTTCATCGCATGTCAGCGAAGGTAGTCGATCACCTGATGACTAGCGGCCATTCCAGCAGTCCGGAAGGCAATGAACCACTTAGCGAGAACCATATAGTCCACAATGCGCATACCACGACTAACACTGCTCAAGAGAATGCGAAGGTAGCGGAGGCCGGACGGGAGCGGGCCGAACAAGAGCAGGCCGAGCGCTTCCTGCAGGAAAGGTCCGAGCGGGCCGAACGCGAGCGGGCCCAGCACGAACGGGTGGGGCGGTTCGTCCGAGAGCAGGCCGAAGGGCAGCGGGTCGAGCAGGAGCGGGCGGCGCGTTCCGCGCTGGAACAGGCCGAACGGCAGCGCGCTGCCAGGGCAATGCAGCAGACCAATGCCGATGCCCTCGGCAAGGATCATTCCATGGCTGCCGACATTTTGGTCAAGAGAAAGAACCGTGCCGTCCGTTCACGTGGCGAGGTATCGGAAGGACGAGAGGCTTCGAATCCCACCGGATTGCGGTCAGGTCATTCCCGGTCAGTCGGCGGCGTCTCGCAGAATAAAAGTCATGGGCCGTTCGATTTCGTGCGGCTTCGAATTTATTATGATTGCGTAAATCTGGCCGCTTCCACCAGTAATGCTCCTCCTGGAATTCTGGTATGGCTGATTGTCGTACGCGAATCGGGCGAGGTCCTGCTACCTGACCAGTCGGAGATCACTAGCGGAGTTAGCCGTGCTGGCGTAGATGCAATGAGCGGAGACTTCGCCGTCACTAGCCAAACGTGCCAGCTCTGGAGCGCACCGGATGAAAAAGGCTTCGCATTGGACGCTCTAGGCGTGGCCGTTCTCCAGGAGAGTTTGCGCACGGCATTTCTCGGCTGCCCGCTTGGCTCGGCCGACGGGGATCTCGTTGCCAGGCCTATTCCGTTGAGCTCTGCTAACCAGTATATCGACCTTGCTACAGGCTGCATTGAGGTCATCGGAATTATTGATCGACACACGTCTACCGGCACCAAAGTAGCATGCTTGAGCTTCAAAGCGCCTGCCCATGACGACTTCTGCCGCATTGCGATCTCCGCAGTAAACAAACTGATTGCTACCGATCAGTTTTAAATTTGTAAGGTCAGGCAGGATCATTCGGCTGATGCAGTCGGTCCTGCATGACAATTCTTCAGCCGAGCTTGAGCGGAACGTCGGCGTAGGGGTCGAGCGCATAAGCGAGCGATACGCGGTGGTAGCCGTCCGCGATGTCCCCGTCCGCGATGAGCACCGGAGACAGCTTTTCCCCGGCCAGCACCTTCTGCAGGTCCCTCAGCACGCCCGGGTCCGATAGCGGCAGCGGGTCGCGCTGGGTCGCCCGCAAGATGTCGTTGGCGCGGCGCTGGATGACCGGGAGCTTCCGCAGCTTCTCCGACAGCTCCTGCGCCCGGTTCTCCCCGAAGCGGATGCTGAGGTAGCTGGAGGCGGCGGCGTAGTCGTGGTCGGCCACGTCCTTCCTCCACCGCAGGTACTGAACGGCCTCTCCGGCACCGGTCATCCGTCCTAGCCCTCCTCCCGTCCCAAGGCCGCCGGACTCCCGGCCGGCGTGCCTGCGCTGCTCCTCGTGCAAGTATGAGCTAGCGACGGCGAGAACACCGCATGCAGGCTGGTCCTCTCAAAGGTCGCGGGCGTAAAGTCCCGTCATGCCCGCGTATGTCATCGCCGAAACCGACATCACCGACCCGGAGCGCTACGAGCAATACAAAGCGGCATCGCCGGGTGCGATTGCGGCGGGCGGTGGCCGGTTTCTCGCCCGCGGCGGCGAGCTCGCCGTCCTTGAGGGTGACTGGCAGCCGACCCGCCTGGTAGTGCTTGAGTTCGAAGACCTCGCGGCGGCGAAGCGCTGGTATGAGTCGGAGGTCTACCAGGAGGCGAAAAAGCTCCGTAAGGGCGCGGCACATCTGCGCATGGTCGCCGTGCAAGGCGTCGGCTAGGCCTACTCACCCCTGACCTGCGGTGTGACGAGGTACAAGACCTGGCGGGGCATATGCGCCTCCGCTGAAAGCCTTGTCCAGCGCGGGAGACCTCGTGTGTAGACTCGCGGGGATGGAAGACACCCCTTCTATACGGCCATGGCTCCACGCGTTTGCGCAGCGCGACCGGCAATTCGTTGACTCGTACATGGCGATGCGGGAACGCATCCTGAAAGACGGTGCCATTCCGGCCAAGTACAAGATGCTCACGGGCATGATCACCGACACCATCGCCGCGCACCCGGACGGTGTCAGGGAGCTCGCCCACGACGCCCGCGCCGCTGGCGCCTCGGAAGCCGAGATCACCGAGGCGGTCGAGGTCGCCTACTTGTACGGCGGCACCGCGGCGCTCGTGATGGGCGTTAACGCGTTCACGAGCTGACGAATCTCCCTTGCGATGGCTCAATCGCGCCGGATGCAGACGTCGGTCATCGTCGTGGGTGGAGGGCCAGTCGGGCTTGCGCTGGCTGCGACCCTCGGCAACGCAGGGATACCGTGCGTGCTGCTGGAACGATCCCGCGAGCTCTCGGCGATTCCCAAGGGACAGAACCTAACGGCCCGCAGCCTGGAGCACTTCTACTCCTGGGGCTGCGTGGAGGAGTTGCGGGCCGCGCGCCTGCTGCCGCCGGGATTCCCCATCGGAGGCATCACAGCGTATGGAAGCCTCGCGGGCAGGTACTGGTACGCCCCGGCTGGCCGCGAGGCGACCAGCGACTTCTACTACCAGCGGCATGAACGGCTGCCTCAGTACCTGACCGAGTCCGTCCTGCGCACGCGGATCAAAGCGTTCGGGTCTGTCGTGGCACTGTTCGGGTGGTCGGCAACCCACGTCGACGTGGGAGACGGCGGCGTGCACATCACGGCGCTTGACGACTCCGGTGCGGCGCACTGTGAGATCGAGGGGTCCTACGTCGTCGGGTGTGACGGGGCCCATTCGGTGGTCCGTGAGCAGGCAGGCATCACCTGCAGCGGGGCTGACTTCGATCAGCGCATGGTCTTGGCCGTCTTCCGCTCGAGTGACCTGCACGCGTACCTGGAGCGTTTCCCGCTACGGACCACCTACCGCGTCCTGCATCCCGCGCTGGCGGGATACTGGTGGTTCTTCGGGCGGGTGGACGCCGCCGAGACGTGGTTCTTCCACGCGCCGGTACCCAAAAATGCGACGGCGGCGAATCTCGACGCCCACTCCCTGATCGAGCGGGCTGCAGGGTTTCCGCTGGCCTGCACCTTCTCACATGTGGGCTTCTGGGACCTGCGCGTCGACATCGCCGATACCTATCAGCGCGGCCGCGCGTTCATAGCCGGGGATGCCGCGCACAGCCACCCTCCCTACGGCGCCTACGGCCTCAACACCGGCTTCGAGGACGCCGTCAACCTCGGGTGGAAGCTCGCTGCCGTGCTGTCGAAGTGGGGCGAACCGCCCTTGCTCGACAGCTACACCACAGAGCGGCGCCCTATCTTCATCGAGACCGGACAGGCCATCACCGAGGGCATCGCGAATGATCGCGCTTTCCTCATGCGCTACAGCCCGGAGCGTGACCGCGGCGAGTTCGAGCGCGCGTGGAGCCGCCTGACACTGGGAGAGGTCGCCCCGCCCTCCTACGAGCCGCACTACGAGGGGTCCCCCATCGTGTGGGGACCCGCCGGGTCGGCATGCGGCGTCCACGGTCAGCACACCTTGCAGGCGCGGCCGGGACATCACCTCGCGCCCGTACTCCTGTCTTCGGGCCGCAACGTCTTCGAGCAGCTGGGACCCGGGTACACCCTGATCGCGCTCACCGACGACGCGCGGCCAGCGGCGGCGTTCCAGGCGGCTGCGAGGGCCCTGCGGATACCGCTGCGCGTGCTCGCCGACACCTTCACCGGACCGCGAACAGCCTACGGAAGCCGGTTCATCCTCGTCCGGCCCGACCAGTGCGTAGCCTGGACTGGAGACGACCTGCCCACCGACCCAACGGTCGTCCTCCGCAGAGTCGTCGGGGGCTAGCGCGCGATGGCGCGTCGGTCAGGCTGAGAGCCCAGCGGTCGCCCGCAAAATCGGAGGATGAAAAGCTCAGTGCTCGCGGCGGCGCGCGACGACTAGCATGCGCCACCCGGCGAGGCACATGACGATGCCGATGAGCATCAGCGTGTCCATGGGCAGGTCGGCGCTGCTTACTACACTCGCCGCGCCCGCGGCGACAAGCGCGAAAGCGCCAAACGCGATCAGGCTGATTGCTTGTCGGCGCAGGCCGCTCGTCCCTGTGCTCTTGCGACGGCCGGTGTTCCATCCTGCGCTGTTCCGCATCGCCACAGGCTGAGGATACTCCCGTAGCTCGCTCGCCCGTCGCGCTATTGATACGCGGTGAGCAGCATCTACCCTGATGATCTGTGACGCAGGCAGGTCGGCTGATCTGTAGCGCCTCGATGACCAACCGCCATCCGGAGGACTACACCTCGACCGGCGTCAAGGCACGCACGGCCGCGAGGTCGCGTGCTTTTATCGCTGGCTGGCCGGGCTGTAGAGTGCTTCGATGTCTGGTGCGAAGTGCTGGGCTAGCACGTCCCGGCGGAGCTTGAGTGTTGGGGTGAGTTCGCCGGAGGTCTCGGTGAAGTCGGTGGTGAGAATCCGGAAGCGGCGGATTGACTCGGCGCGGGATACTGCCTTGTTCGCGCCGTCTACGGCGCGCTGGATCTCTGCGGTCAGTTCTGGGTCCTCGTCGGGATCGGCTGGGCCAGCGCCTGCGGGCCGGCCGTGCTGGTTCTTCCAGGACTGCAGTGCCTCGCGGTCTAGTGTGATCAGGGCGGCGATGTAGGGGCGGCCTTCGCCGACTACCATGGCCTGGCTGACCAGCGGGTTGGCGCGGAGCCGGTCTTCTAGGACCTCGGGCGCGACGTTGGTGCCGCCGGCGGTGATGATCAGGTCCTTCACCCGGCCGGTCACCTGTACGAAGCCCTCGTCGTCCATGATGCCGGTGTCGCCCGTCAGTAGCCAGCCGTCCCGGTCCAGCGTCTGGCGAGTCGCGGCGTCGTTGCGCCAGTAGCCGTGGAAGATGCTCTGCCCCTTCATCTGGATTATGCCGTCGTCTGCGATCCGGATCGTGACGCCGGGTATCGGCTGCCCGACCGTGCCGATCTTGGTACGAGCCGGCCTGTTCATCGTGGCGGCGCCAGTGGACTCGGTCATGCCGTAGCCTTCCAGCACCGTGATGCCCGCGCCGCGGAAGAAATGGATAAGCCGCTGGTCGATGGGCGCTCCGCCGGAGAATGCGTACCGCATCCTGCCGCCGACCGCGGCCCGCAGCCGGCTGTAGACGAGCCGGTCGAACAGGGCGTGCCGCAGCCGCAGCGCCGGGCCGGCGCCGCGGGCCGCTGCCCCGCCGTCTTGGGCCTTGCTCCAGGCGATTGCCGTGTCCGCGGCGGTAGTGAAGATCCTGGCCTGGGCGGTGCTGGCCGAGGCCTGCTGCCGGGCGCTGTCGTAGACCTTCTCGAACACCCGCGGCACCGCGACCACGAACGTCGGGCGGAACTCGGCGAGGCCATCGGCCACCGTGTTCATGTCCGGCCAGTGCCCCAGCACCGCGCCGCTTTCCACGAAGCCGACCTGGATAATCCGCGCGAAAACATGAGCGAGCGGCAAGAACAGCAGCGTTGAGCAGCCGGGGGCCTGGAAGATCTCCGGGAGCGCACCCACGGCGTTGCGTACGACGGCGAGCAGGTTGCCGTGCGTGATCTCGCAGCCCTTCGGCCGGCCGGTGGTGCCCGAGGTGTAGACGATGGTCGCCAGGTCCGCGGCTGTCGTCCCGGCCCGGCGCTGGTCCAGCCGCTCGTCGCTGATCTGCGTGCCGCCGGAAGCCAGCCTGTCCAGCCCGCCGATCATCCATAGGCGCGCCAGGCAGGGAAGCCGGCTCTGGAGGCTGCTGATGATCTGGTTGTGCACGCTGGTCTCCGCGAAGACGGCGCACGCAGCGGAGTCGCTCAGGATCCACGCCACCTGCTCAGCCGATGAGGTCTCGTACACCGGCACGGTGACGGCACCCGCGGCCCAGCTGGCGTAGTCGATCAGCGTCCATTCATAGCTGGTGCGCGACATCACCGCGACCCGGTCACCTGGCCCGATACCTGCTGCCATCAGCCCCCTGGCCAGGGCAGTCACCTCAGCGCAGAACTGGGCAGCCGTCACGTTCTGCCAGCTGCCCGCGCCGGTTCGCTTGCGCAGCAGGACCGCCCCCGGCTCCGCCTCAGCCCGGCGGTAAACCACATCCGTGAGGCGGGCCGATGCGGGGACCTCCACAAGCGCTGGGACGCCGTATTCGCGCACCGGACCTCCTTGCTGGCGGCACTTCGCGGATCTTCGTCGACGGTACAGCGCCAGGGACCCCAACTGGACTTAGGCCGCTAACCACGCGTACGACCCGTGCTTCGCTGCCTGTACTGGATTCCGGCGCCGGGACTACTAACGGCCCCGCGCCGGGGACCGGATCTGGCTGGGTCTGCCCTGCTACATTACGGACACTGCGGTTGAGGGCGGCGATGGTTCACGCGCGGGGGCCGGACAGTCCGGCGGCGGGTTTCGATCGGGATCCGCGGGCGTTACCCCAGCTCGTCGCGGCGGCGTGTCAGGTAGGAGGTCTCGACGGTGTTGCCCGCCAGCTCGATGGCTATGTCGTACGCTGCGCGCCTCCTGACTGCGGCCCAGTAAGGCACAACTTGGCAACGGAAAGAGACCCCGGGAATCGGGCTCCCCGGGGCCTCGCGCGATCGGCCCTGGCCCTACAGCCTGTAGGGCCAAAACCACGTCCGCTCAGGACTCAACGGCCAAACACCAGGTCAGAATATGTGGGGCCGTACTGGATTTGAACCAGTGACCTCTTCCCTGTCAGGCATGGCGATTCCGTCTGACGTAGTCGCTCGGGTGGCGTTACCGCGAACAGGCGGGGCAGCGTCGTCACGGCATGTCGCGCTGGGGCGGGCGATGCCCGGCGTCGTTGTCACTTGGTTAGTCACTGGCTTTGCGGGGGCCCTGCGGCTGGGGCGAGGTTCATTTTGGCGATCGCGTTGATGACGGTCGGGCGGACAGTAGGCCATAGTGACGTCGCTGTCCGAGCTCGTTGCTCCGTCTGCCGTTGACTGGCCCGTTGCCTCGCAATCAAGACCGCCCACGACGTCGCAACGCGTCATGCAAGGCCGCGTTTCCGCGACGGCACAGCTCGGAGCCGTATGCTCAGATCAGAGACTCATACCGCTAGCAGTCAGACCATGACTCGTAGGACTTCGGAGCCGCCGTGACGAGCTACCGGCCGATGACCCTGGCTGACCTTGGCCGGCGCCTGGCGGGCGTCGATGATGCTAAGACCCGCTGGAAGCTTGTGTGGGAGTTTCTCGAGGAGTACCGCTGGGAGCCGGACGACGTTCAACCCTCGCTGCTTTGTGACGAGCCGCCCGCTACTGGCGATGAGCGATGGGACGTGCTTCTGGCCGCGCTCGCGGAGCATCTGGCCGCGCAGCACGATCGGGTCGCGCCGGAGTGGACCGAGATACGGGTCCTTCAGCGGCCGTGGTTCCCGGCGGAACTGGCGGTCCAGCGAGCCGATGCGCTGGTCTGGGCGCCGGCGGCATTCCGCAAGCACGGCGTCTACCTGTCCGCCAGGGACCTGGAGGCTGCGTGACCGAACCGGGCGACGTTCTGCTTGGCCGGGCAGAGATCGAGCGAGCCTTCACCGCGCTCGGCGAGCGCTTGGCCCGCAGGGGCGTCGTGGCGGACGTGTTCGTCGTGGGCGGTGCTGCGATGGCTCTGGCCTACGACGCCGCTCGCGTGACTCGTGATGTCGATGCCGTGTTCAAGCCACACGGAATCGTCTTGGAGGAGGCCCGCAAGGTCGCCGATGACCTCGGACTTCCCTACTGGTGGCTTAATGAGCAGGCCAGCGTTTACATCTCCGGCAAGGAAGACGCCAGCAAGCGCCGAGTGTTCGATCATCCCGGATTGCGCGTTATGGCGGCGTCACCGGCTCATGTCTTCGCCATGAAGGCACGGGCGGCCAGGACCCGCGATATCGATGACCTCCGCCTGCTGGCCGACATCATCGGAGTGACTTCGGCCGACGCTGCTCTGCGGATATGCGCGGATTTCTACCCGGATGAACCTATCTCTGCCAGATCGGCCGCCGTACTCCATGAGCTTTTCGATTGATTTATTGCCGTTCCGGGCGGTTAGCTGGCCGATCTGGCCTTGCAGACTGCGTGATCCGTGGGCATAAGTGCGGCCTGACCTCCCAGGCGCGGCGCCTCGGGTCGGCGGTTGCCTGGAGCCGTGAGCCGGAAGCGTTGGGTCCGGGCAAGTCGAGAATTGCCGTGGGCTGACAGGACTGGGGTAGGTCTCGACGTTTCCTGCCCCTATCAGCCGTCCCAGCTGAGCGACCAGCGGCGCTTGGTCCTGGCCTGTACAGTCCTGGGAATGCTGGTCACCGACCTGAACCACTTCCTCGACCTGTCCGAGGACACGCCGGGCCCGGCACGCCGACTAGCCGGGCACTTGAGCAACATCGTCCGGGCGGCAACAGCCGGTGACGCCGGAACCGCCTGGGAAAGCGCGCTGCCATGCCGACGCCGGCAGGCCGGCCACCGCTGCCCGGGCCGGATGATCGTGCTACGGACCGAGGCGGGGTCGCCGATCCGGTGGCAGTGCAGTGTCTGCGATGACGCGGGCGTGATCAGCAACTGGGAGGACTCGGCGTTCGATCTGCGTCGTCGGCAGCTCACTCTCGCCGAGGCTGTCAGCCAGATCGTCATCCCGGATGAGGTGGCAGTAGCGCTGCGCGGTCTGCAGTTGCTGGATACCGACTGCGAACGACTGGTGTTCCGGATCCGCGCCCACAAGGATCACGCCATCCTCGCTGCCACCGACGAAGACCTGGAGGAGCTGACCGGGTTCGTGGCGGCTGAAGCCAATAATGAATCCAACCGGCGTCGCCAGCAACGACTCGACGCCGCGTTCGACGTGCTCAAGGCTGCGGCCCAAACTCCTGACGGCTGGTGATCCGATGGGCCTGCCGGAGCTAGACATCGCACGAGTGCAGCGGTGGTGTGCCGCGCGGGTGCCCGAACATGCCCGCCACCAAGTCCGCGTCGAGTGCCAGATCGCCCCGAGACACCTCACGATCGTCGAGCGCCGCGCTCCCTGGCGCGAGGACTTCGGGCCGGAATGGACCAGCTTTCCGATCGCGCGCCTGCGCTACACCGCCGCCGACAACTCCTGGACCTTGTACTGGCGCGACCGCAACCTCCGATTCCACATCTACGACCTGCTCGCACGGTCGAACCGCGTCGACGACCTGCTCAACGAGATCGACCGCGACCCCACCTGCATCTTCTGGGGCTAACCCCGAGCAGCCCGCCAGCCGACGGCTCCCCGCTCCAACTCAGGTGGGGCCAGCTCCGCCGTCACAGCTGCGGCCAGTCTGGACGAAGTCGAACGCCTCTACACCGAGCACGACATGCGATTCCGCCATCGGCTGAGCAGCCTGCTCCCTAGATCTTCGCAGACCCCACGTGACAATCGGTTGTCACTTTCCATCGAACACGGACACGAAAAACTGTGGGTCGTATTGGATGTGAACCAGTGACTCTTTCGTGTCAGGGAAAGAAAAGAGGTGCCCGTAGGTATCTATCTTCTCGGTGGCATGACCAAGCCGGACCTGGATCACCTTGGGTTGGCAGCGATCAGCGTTGAGGCGTAGAAGTGCCGCAGGGACGGGCAAGATGGAGTGGTGCCCGAGTCCCGCCACCGGCCAGCCGTGGGAATGGACGCGCTGGCCGCATGGTGCACGCGCTGGCTGGGGGCACCGCCCGCGGCGGAGCTGTTCGAGGCCGGGCTACCTGTCCACGGTGAAGGGACTGCGCCTGACGGACGGCCGGGAGGTGGTCGTCAAGGTACGGCCCAGCAGGTCGCGGCTGGCCGGATGCGCGGTCGTGCACCGGGCACTGTGGACAGCCGGCTTCCCGTGCCCCGGACCGCTGGTCGACGTGCAACCGTTGAACGGCTATGCCGCCACCGCCGAAATGCTCGTCCCGGACGTTGACGAGCCGCCGCCGGAAAGCGAGCTGGCTCCGCTGTCGGCGGCTGCGCTGGCCCGCCTCGTCGAGCTCGCCCCGATCCCCGGGTCGGTGCCGAGCCTGACCCCGTCCCCGTCCTGGGTCGGCTGGGATCATACCGAGCGAGGGCTTTGGCCCACGCCAGAAGACCGCGACGTCGACTTGAACGCCTACCGGGAACCGCAGTGGCTAGACCGCGTCGCGGCAGCCGCCCGCTATCACCTGCGCAGCCACGCTGGTGACCCAGTGATCGGGCACGGCGACTGGCACCCAGAGAACCTGCGCTGGCAGGGCCCGCACCTGATCGCCGTGCACGACTGGGACAGCGTGATCTGCCAACCCGAACCGGCGATTGCCGGATTCGCCGCCGTCAGCTTCCTCGGCATCGACGGCCCGGCCAGGATGGCTAACGTCGAGGAAAGCACTGCCTTCCTCGACGCCTACCAGCAGGCCCGCGGGCGCCACTGGACGTCGCAGGACTATGCGGCATTCTGGGCCGCCGGACTGTGGCAGCGCGCGTTCGACGCCAAGACCCAATCCCTCGACGGCGATCCCGAGCAGAGCCTGACCCAGCATGAAGCACGGGCCCGTCTGCGCCTGGCGGGACTGAATCCCGACCTGGGTTCTGGCGTGTGAAGTAGGGGGATACGTGCTTTCGTCTGCTCAGCGTGATGAGTTTGATCGACGTGGCATACTGCGCCTTCCCGCGACGATTCCCCCAGCCGAGGTCACGGCCATGCGCGAGCGCTTGTGGGAGCACCTGCTCGGCACGCACGCGATCCACCCGGATCGGCCGGAGACCTGGACGGTGCACATGCCGGCGCAGTTTCAGAAACTGACCCGCACCGGAGCCTTCGACGCCTTCGCGGGTGAGACCTTCAGCTTCTCAGGCAGCCACTACCAGATCCGCGATTACACGCCGTGCGCGCGGCCCGTTCAGCAGCCGCGGCCTCCCCTTATCCTGGGCGGCGGCGGGCGCCGCCTGCTGCATTTCGCCGGCGAGCACGCCGACATCGTCAGCATCCTTCCCGCCTCGGTGCCGGGCGGGGGCCTGCGTGCCACGCAGTTGCCGCTGAAGTCGCTCCGGGACAAGGCCGCGCTGGTGGCCGAGGCTGCGGGTGCCCGGTCGGCGGACCTCGCCTGCCCGCCGCCAGCGTCGCCGCGCCACGCCGCGCCGTCGCGGTCTGTGACTTTCAGTAGCTAACCGGATACTCTAACGATCTAAGCGGGGGAACTTCGCCAGGCACCGCGGGGGCAGCATCGGCGAGCTTAATCAGCACCTAGCGGTGGCAGCGCGAGCTATTCGCGGCCCTGTGATCGGCGCGATGGCGGGCCAGGACATCACCATGTCACACGCCAGCCGCCGGAGCAGCAGTCGCGGCGACGGTCACCCGCGCGGAGTTTATTACGCTAAGTAACTTAAAACGTCCGTGTCAACGGGGACGCGACCTGCTGGATCGGTCGGCCCGGGCATCGTCAACCACGTCGAGCTATGGAGGCAGGCTCACCATGTTCGCTCCCCAGCCGCGTTGTGAGTCCTCGAAGGGTCGAGCGCCCGCTCGGCGGCTAGCGGCCTGCCGCTGGCGGGCCGGGGTGGCTGCCGCCGGATGGCTGGTGACCCTCGCCGCAGCCGCCGTGCTGGGGCCGGTGCCAGCGGCGAGCGCCGTCGGCGGCTACCGCGCGGGACTCGCGCAGGACTTCTCGCAGACCTTCACCGTGACCAACCTCGACGACTCGGGTACCGGCTCGCTGCGCGCGGCGATCACCGATGCCGACGCGGCGTCCGGCGCATCCGACATCACCTTCTCGGCCGGCGGGAGCGGGACTATCACGCTGAGCAGCGCGCTTCCGGCGATCACCAGTGACGTGACGATCGACGGCACCACGGCCACCGGCCATACCCCGGGCGGACCGCCCGTGGTCGAGATCAACTTCGGCGCAAGCAGCGGCCTGGACTTCGCCAGCGGCTCGGCGGGCTCCCAGCTCCTCGGCGTCGCGATCGTCGGCGCCACCGGCAACGGCGTGACGCTGAACGCCGACTCCATCACCGTCAACGACGACTACATCGGCGTGGACACCGCCGGAGTGGCGGACGGCAACACGGGCGACGGCATCTTCGTCGCGGCGGATTCATCGTCCGATTCGATCGGGCTCAACAGCTCGGGCGACTCCGGAGTGGTCGCGAACGTGATCTCAGGGAACACCGGAAGCGGGCTGGTCCTGTCCGGGTCGTCCGACGACACCGTGGTCGCCAACCGCATCGGGACCAACGCGGCGGGCACCGCCGCCATCGCCAACGGCGGCGACGGAATCGTGCTCACCCAGGGCGCCAGCCATAACGAGATCGGCGGCACGGAGGACACCGACGCCGGGACCGGCCACGTGAACAACCCGACCGGCAGCAAGGGAACCGTCACCCCGGTCTTCGTCGTCCCGCCGCTGGGCAACCTGGTGTCCGGCAACGGCGGCGACGGCGTGGGCATCGAGGCCGGGGCGCAGCACAACACGCTGAACGGGAACTTCATCGGCACGAGCGCCAGCGGTAACCAGGCCATCGGCAATCAGGGCAATGGCGTCTCCATTGACAGCGCCAACTTCAACGCCCTGGTGGGCTGCACGGCCGCCGACAACCCGTTCGTGTACTACAACGTGGTCAGCGGCAACCAGCAGGATGGCCTGCTCGTCACCAACGCCGACGGCACCGTGGTGCAGGGGAACTTCTTCGGGGCCGGCGCCAACAACACCACGGTCGTCGGCAACGGGCTCAACGGCATCGAGGTGACCGGATCCTCGAAGAAGACCCTGGTCGGAGGGCCCATCCCGCTCGGCAACGTGGCCGCGGGCAACCGGCTCAACGGCATCGACGTGGCGGACACCGCGAGCTATTTCACCACGTGGAATACCTTCGGCGGGCTCCTGGCATTCAAGGGGGCCGCGCCCAACGGGAACGACGGCCTGCTCGTCACCTCCACCGGCGGTCACATCCTGGCGCGGACCAACGTGTTCTCCGGCAACGCCGGGAACGGCATCGAACTGGCCGGCGACGCCAGCGGGGTGACCATCGACCCCAACATCATCGGCCTGGACACCAGGGGAAGCGCGGCCCTCCCCAACGGCGGCGACGGCGTGCTGATCGACGGCTCCGCGCACCGAAACACGGTCGGCGGCAGCCTGCTCTCGGTGATCCCGCAGAACACGTTCTCCGGCAATACCGGCTACGGGCTGGTGGTCACCGGCTCCGCCTACGGCAACAGGGTGTTCGGCGCCTTCATCGGCACGGACGTGCTCGGGACGACGGCGCTGGGCAACGGCATGGGCGGCGTGCTCATCAGCGGTGACGCGCACGGCAACGTCATCGGGCGCACCGGCCGGGCACCCGCCAACCTGATCAGCGGCAACGCCGGCCCGGGCGTATGGCTGACCGGCGGCACGAGCGGCAACCGGATCCTCGGAAACTACATCGGGCTGAACCGGCTCAAGGCGCCGCTGCCCAACACCGGCGCGCCGGTCGAGAACCAGGGCCTCCACAACGTCGTATACGGCGACGTTTTGTAGCCGAGCGGGGCTGCCTGCGGCGAAAGGAGATCCGCGCGGAGAAGCGTTTCACTCCCGACTCGCCCCAAAACAACGTCACGGGCGAGCGATGAGTTCGGTGTCGCCGGCCAGTCTCAGCTAATGACGGATACGACAGGTATCCGCAGAGTCGAGGAGGCAGAAATGCTGTATCAAGGCAACGCCTACGACATCGCGTCCCAGCAGAGGAAGGCAATGCTGGCCCAGGCCGCCGCGATCGCCCGAGCCCGCGCCGCGCGTAATGCCCTCCGTGGCCACCGCAGCGGGTCAGCGCCCGCTCTGCTGCCGCGATTTGGCATATCGCACCGGCTGCGGGCGGCCTGACTCAGAAAGAGCTCCGCTCATGGAAGAATTGCCAGCCGGTCACCGTGCCGGGTAAGACGTTCCAGGTTCTGGCGAACCCGCTGACACGTACCTGTCACAGGCGACGCCGGGCCGGGGCAGAAAATCCGAGAACGTGACAGCATGGCACGCATGACGAACGGACAGCAGTCCGGCTCAGACGAGCGCCTCATCCCCGTACGCGGCACCCGCCTGTTCGTAGAGGCCTGCGGAGATCCCGGCCAGCCCGTCCTGTTGTACCTGCATGGCGGGCCGGGAATGAGCTGCCATGAGTTTATCCGGTGGCAGGCGGGCCTGCTCAGCAGGGAACTGCGGCTGATCGCCTTCGATCAGCGTGGCGTCCTGCGCTCCGATCCGGTCGGCGAAGACGAGCCGGTGACCGAGGAGATCCTTGTCGAGGACTGCGAGGCGCTGCGCCAGGCGCTCGGCGTCGAGCGCTGGGCGGTGCTCGGTCACTCGTTCGGCGGCCGCCTCGCGCTCAGGTACGCCGATAAGCACCCGGCTCGCATTACCAGCGTGGTATTCGAGAATCCGTCCTGGGACACCGAGTCCAGCGACCGCTATCGCCTTCCGGCTCTAGCTGACTTGTACGACAGTCTCGGCGAAACCGCGCTGGCTCAAGAATGCCGGGATCTTTCCGCGCAGCCGGACATGTACGCCGAAGGCTATCGGCTTGATCTGCTGGCCGGGCTCGACGCCCGGGGAAAATACTGGTACCTGGCGGATCAAAAGTTTCAGCGATCCATGGAGGAAGCTGCCCCGCACCTACCCGGCGAAGACCACACCGCGATTGCGGCGATGAAGCTGATCAATGACCCTGGCGCTCACGAATCTCTCCTGCCCGCGCTATCGAGACTTCACATGCCTGCCCTTCTGATCGTCGGCACGTCCGATCTCGTAACGGCGCCCGATCAAGTCAATGCCTTCCGGAGCCAGGTGCCGCATGGCCGAATCGAAGTGTTCGATCACTCCGGGCATTTCGTGCAGCTGGAGCAGGCAGAAGAATATTCGGCGCTGGTTACCGCCTTCGTGCTGCAGCACCACGGTGCGGGTGCCTAACTTGGGGCTGCCACCCTGGTAGCTGGACCGCTCATGCTCCAGAAGCGCGCGGCGCATCTCGTCCAGGTCGCCGGTGACGACGGCGTACAAGCCCTGGTGCGCGCACCCCCCGTGGCGCGTGGCGATGATCGAGACTCCCTCCCAGGTCTGCTGCGCAGCGAAGTCGTAGCCAGGGAACTCGGCCGCCAGCTCGCTCAGTTCCGCCGCCGCACCGGTCACGCGAACCACGGGGCGCCCGCCGCAATCATGACCTGCCCCGTACCCGGGAGGCCTGTGGTGGCTCTCATCGCCCCTCTTCCCGCCGTTGCGCTTGACGTCTTTCATTAGGCCGAACGAACACGGGTTCCCCGCCAGGGCACGCGCTCTCCCGCAAATGGGTACGAAATGGACCTTATCAAAAGTACGAATCGGTACTTTAGGGTCACGTCAGCTACTGTATGCCCGTGACCGACACCGGGCAAGCGGGGACTCTCGCCAGGACCCACGAGGGACAGCCAGGTCTTCCCCGTGGGCGGAGCCACCTGCCGCTCCCGGCCGTACGCGCCTCGCAACGGGAGCGGCTGCTGCGGTCGGTGATCGCCGCGGTATCGGAATCCGGCTACCTGGCCGTGACCGTCGCCGATATCGTGCGGCGGGCCAGGGTGTCCCGGGCCGCCTTCTACGCCCACTTCACGGACAAGGAGGACTGCTTCCTGGCCGCCACCGCCGAAGGCCGGGAGCTCATGATCGCCCAGCTCGTGTCCGCGACGCGCGCCCTGCCGGCCGGGTCCTGTGACGAGGACGTGCTCCGCGCCGCGTGCCGTGCGTACCTCGGATTTCTCGCCGGCGAGCCGGCGTTCGCCAGGGTCTTCTATATCCACATGCCGGCGGCGGGCCCGCGCGCGGTGGGCCGCCTCGACGCCGCAGCCGGCCTGTTCGCTGAGCTGAACCTGAGATGGCACCAGCGCGCGCGAGAGCACCACCCGGAATGGCCGTCCGTTCCCCCAGAGGTGTACCTCGCTCTCGCCGGAGCCACAGACGAACTGGTGCGATCCATGGTGCGCGAAGGCCGGACCGACGCTCTGCCCGAGCTCGAGGAGACGCTGGTGTCGCTGCACCTGGCGGTCCTCGCGGCCCGCCCCTGGCCCGCGGCAACCTGACCGGCGCGGGGCAAGCTGACGACCGACCAGGAGGGGAAGCAATGACCAGTCACAAGACCGGAACGCGCCAGGAGTGGCTTGCCGCCCGGGTGGACTTGCTCCAGGCCGAGAAGGAGCTGACGCAGCTCAGCGACGCGGTGGCGAAGCGGCGGCAGGCGCTGCCCTGGGTCCGGATCGACAGGGAGTACCGTTTCGAGACCGACGAGGGGGCGACCTACCGGCGAGAACAGGCCGGCATGAGCGCGTTCGCGCTCGACGACGGCGTGGTCTACCACACCTACTCGGCGTACTCGCGCGGGCTGGACGGCCTCTGGAGCATGTACCAGTGGTTCGACCGCGCGCCGCTCGGGCGGAACGAGACCAGCTTCTGGCTGCGCCGCCACGACGAGTACGACGCCCAGTGACCCGCGGGCGAACCCCGCGGCCAGAGTCGCGTATGTCGGTGCTGGCCAGCCCCTCGGCCGGCCTACTCGCCGCTCGCCACCGAACTGCTCACAGCTGCGACCGTAGGACCCGGAACGGATGACCAGTAAGGTCCAATTCCCGGGCGATTCAGTGGTCCGGTCTTGGGGCCGCGAGTATAAGGCCATGGACAACGACCAGCAGGTACAGGTGATCGAGGCCCGCCTGGACGCCCTCGACGCCATGACCGTCAGCGATGACCAGTCCGCTCGCAAGGCCTTTACGCACGTGGTGACGACCGTGAGTCGCATCAACCAGCTTTCGGCGCGAACTCAGGCGCAGGCCATGGTGGGGGCCGTGGGAGCGCCGGTCGACGACGTCCTCGAGAAACTCAGGCAATGGCTCGACCGCCTCCTCACCGCGCTTAAGCGGGTCGTCGAGAAGCTGGACGGGGCCACGTCGTTCTCGCTCTCGGTCGGCACGACCGTGTTTGTCACCGTGGACTTCAGGAGCCCATGACGCGCCCGTCGGACGTGCTTGCGGGGCGCCTGGTGTCACTCGGCGCCAGCCGGGTCGACTGGGACAGCTACCCTGACGACCCGGATTTCGTCGCGCTCGCCGACCCGGACGGCAACCGGTTCTGCATCGTGGACCTCGGCCACCCTCACGCCTAACCCTCCGCGCGAGGGCTCCCACCCGGTCGGCCCGGCTGGTTCGGCTGGTCTTGCATCCCCTGGCCCTGCCGGTACATCTGCGGCGGCTTGTTGCCCGCGGCCTGCCCGCCGTCGATCGGCACCACCGTCCCCGTGATGAACGACGACTGGTCGGAGCACAGCCAGAGCACCGCGCTCGCCACCTCCGCCATGCTGCCCACGCGCCGCATCGGTGTGGACATCGCGGCCCCGCGCTGGGCCTGCTCGCCTGCGGCCTCCAGGTGCCAGGTCAGGATCGGGCCCGGGGCCACGACATTGACCCGGATGCCCTGGTCGGCGTAGTCGAGCGCGGCGACCTTGGTCAGGCCGATGATCCCGGCCTTGCCCGCGACGTACGCGGCCAGGTTGGCGGTGCCGTTCAGGCCCGCGATCGAGGCCATGTTCACGATCGCGCCGCCCCCGGTCCGCAGCATGGCGGGGATCTGGAACTTCATGCCCAGGAAAGTGCCGCGGATGTTGGTCGCGATGCCGAGGTCGAACTCGTCGGGATCGATATCCGCGAGCGGGGCGGGCAGTGGGCCCGCGCTGGCGTTGTTGAAGACCGAGTTGAGCCTGCCGAACCGCGACAGCGCCAGGTCGACCAGGTGGCGCGCCGAGTCCGCGTCGGTGACGTCGAGGTCGGCGGCGACGGCGTCACCGCCGGAGGACCGTATCCGCTTAGCCACGGCCTCCAGCGCGGCGGTATCGCGCGCGCCGAGCACCACGGCCGCTCCGGCCGCGGCGAACGCCTCGGCGGTCACCGCGCCGATGCCCTTGCTCGCCCCGGCTACCAGGGCCACCCGTCCGCGCATGGGCTGCTCATCCATGACATCCTCCAACGATTCGATATCTAAGCATAAAGGTTAGATGTCGAAGATTAGATGTCGAAGGAATGTGATCCGCGACACAGCCGGCCTCACCCAACAGGATCTGGCCGACATGCGCGAGCGAGTCGCCCTGGCCCTGGCCGTGCCCGAGCTCCGGTCGGCCTCCCGCGGTGAGCGCGGCGCGGTTAGGCGTCAGGCTGGCACGACGGGCACCAGAACGTGACCCGCTCCTGCTGGCCCTCGGAGCGGATGAGCGTGCCGCAGCGCCGGCACGGACGGCCGCGCCTGCCGTACACCCACGTCTCCTCACCCCGGCGCGGGTTGCCGGTGGTGACCTGGCCGATCCGCTCCTTGTTCGCGTCGAGCAGCCGCCGGGCTAGCTCGGCTACCGCGCCGAGATCGGCCACGCCGCCGACCGGGCGCCACGGGTTGAGGCCGCGCAGGAACAGCACCTCGGCCTTGTAGATGTTGCCGATGCCCGCCAAATTGCGCTGATTGAGCAGGGCCTCGCCGATGGGCCGGTCAGGCTCGGCGCCCAGCCGGCGCACCGCCTCGGCGCAGTCCCAGTCCGGGCCGAGCAGATCCGGGCCCAGGTGCCCGGTGACCTGCGCCTCCTGGCTGGTGCGGATCAGCTCGACGACGCCAAGCTCGTAGCCGATCGCCCGCCACTGGTCGTTAGCCAGCACCAGCCTGATCCGGTGACTGCCCGCCATCGGCTCGGCTGCGGGCCGGACCCGCCAGCTGCCGTCCATGCGCAGGTGCGTATGGACGGTGAGGCCGCTGCTGGTGCGGGTGAGCAGGTGCTTGCCGCGGGAGACGGTCTCGGTCACCACGTCGCCGGTCAGGTCGGCGGTGGCCAGCCGCGGCACCCGGAAGTCGCTGCGCGTCAGCGGCCGCCCGGCCAGCGCCTCATGCAGGCGGCGCGCCGTGTACCGAGACGACGTCTCCCTCGGGCATGGACCTAGTCTGCTCGAGGAGGCGCGGTTCTTAGCCCCGGCCGTTCGTCCTGGGGTCATACGGAGCGCGGTGCCCGTTACCCGTCGGGTAAGCCTGGCGAGCGGCCCAGCTGCCAGTGCCGCCGGGACGGCCCTGACCACGGGCGGCGTTCGGCTGCCTGGGATCGTCGGCCGGGCTGACTGGATACCCGTATCCGTATGGTTCGCCGTAGGACGGGGTGCTCGCCGGCTGGGCCGGGTCGCTGTAAGGGCGTTCGGCGTAAGGAAGCCCGGCGGCGCTGCCGTAGGCATCGGCGGTTCCCGCCCCACGGCCCGGATCAGCGCGCCCGCCAGACCAGTACGCGTCGGACCTGAGCGGGTCGGTACGCAGCGGGTCGGACCTGAGCCCGTCGTAGCGCGCCGGGTCGGAGCGAACCCCGTCTGGCCGGGGTTCGGGTGCCCGTCCGTTGCCGGCGCCGCTGCCCGCGGGCGGGTCGAACTGCCGGAACGGGGGCACCGCCGTGGGGTACCCGCCGGTGGCCGCCTGCTGGTCGGCCAGGCTGAAGGCCTGCGTCTCCTGGGAGAGGGCGGCGTCGTACTGTTCCCTGGACAGATCCCTGGACCGGCGCGGCGGCTGGGACCTGCCGTCGACGGCTCCGGGCGGCCTGAGCGCGTAGGCCGAGCTGGTCAGCGGATCCTCGCTCGCGGCAGCCCCGGCCCCGACGTCGCTACCGTTCGCCATGCGCCCGCGCCCGCGCGCATCGGCCGGCAGCCCGGCGCGCCCGCCCTGGCCCATGGCGGGGGCCGGCTGGGTCTGCGGCTGGTACGACGACGCTGCCTGATAGGGCTGCGCCTGGGTGCCCGGCTGGTAAGACCGCGTGCCCGCCGGGAGCGGCTGGGTGCCTCCCTGTATCGGCTGCGGACCGGTCTGGACCGGCTGGGGACCCGTCTGGATCGAGTGCGGACCCGTCTGGATCGAATGGGGACCGGTCTGGATCGAGTAGGGACCCGTCTGCATCCGCTGCGGGCCGGTCTGTACCGGCTGGATAACCGTACGGTCCGCTGGCCCGGAGCGCCCGGCCGGCGGCGAGTACGCCCCCGAACCCGAACCCGGGCCACCGTTCGCCATCCGGTTGCCGTCGCCGCGGCCCCGGTCGTCGCCGTCGCGCGCCGGAGCGATGTCCGGCAGCCGTCGCCTGGAGCCCGCATCCTGCGGGGAGGCGGTGCGCGCAGTCGTCGCCAGCGGCCGGTCCGACGCCAGATCGTCCCAGAACTGTTCGTCGCTCACGCCGCCGAAGCTCTCGGTCGGCCAGAGTTCCTCGTCGACCTCGGACCCTTTGCGCCACCCGACCCGCCGGCGTGACCGGCTGCCCTGAGCCTGATCCTGATCCTGGGCAGCCGCCGCCGCGGGCATGTCAGCATCCCGGTCAGGCCGGTCCGCGCGCCTCGGCTGTGATCCGGGGCCAGCCGCCCGCCGGGCGCCGGCGGGCGCCGTGTGAGGCGCCTCGCGGGGCGCCCTCTGACCGGGGAACCCGCCGTGGTGGACTCTGTGACCTGCGGCGAGATGACCGGACTCCGCACGGCGCCCGGGCGGCTCGCCGAAATCGGCGTCGGGATCGGACTGGACAGCGGTCCGTCGGCTTCGGGGCGGGTGGATCGGGGACCTGCCCGACCAGGCGGGGGGCCGGTCGGCCCCGGGACGTTCCGATCCGACACCCCGGCCACGAGAGTTGCCCGGACGGACGCTGAAATAGAATGCTGCCGCGATGCCCGCAAGCCCCGCGATGGCCAGTCCCGCGACCAGAATCATGGTCTCCATCCAGAACGCCGGGGCCTCGTGGCGGGCGCTTGCCAGGCACACGCGGCCAGTGACGCGAGCCTTACCCCGTAGTCGCGAGCGCCCTGAACCCGCTTTAATCATCGATTCTTGCTCACGCGCGGGGATCGTGTCACACAAATGCAAAACTTCTATGGAGACCTGATTACGAAATGTGTCAGCGTGATCACGGGTACCCGGTTACCACCTTGCGTCCGCGCCCGATTGTAGCGCTGGCGATCGCGGTCCATACTGCCTGCAAGGAGGCCCCGGCGGGCAGGTCAATCTCGGTACTCAGCGCATAAACGGTGAATCGGTACTGATGAGGATGAGTGCCCGGGCACGGAGCGTCGTAGTGCTGGGTGCCCTGGCTGTTTAGCGCCTGGCGTGCCCCGGTTGGCAGCATGCCTTCCTGAATGTCAGTAGTACCCGGTTCAATATGGAACACGAGCCAGTAAATGAAGGGCGTGATCGGCGCCGAAGAGTCATCGACCACGAGTGCGAAGCTCTTGGTACCCGGGGGCGCGCTCGACCAGTCGATCGGGGGATTTATTCCGGCTCCGTGGCAGGTATAGCGCTGGGGCAGCACACCCTGGCTGAACGCCGCGCTGCTCACCGACACCGCACTAGGCGCGACGGCCGCGCCGGAACCACCGTTCCCGCAGCCGGCCAGGGCCAGGGCCGTCAGCACGGCCGTGCCCGAGACGGCCCACCGCGACGGCCGCCGCCTCGCGCCGCCGCGGATCTGGTCCCGGCCCGATGTCACCCTCGCCTGCCTCCTGCCGGCGCCATGCCGTCGCTTGATAGTAGAACCTGCCAGGGAGCGTAAGGTGATGCCGCGCGTTGAATCGTCCGGGGGCACGGGTGCCGGTCCAGGCAGGAAGACGGATGACCGGAGAGGGCGGATGCCAGACGCGCTGCGTATCGGGTTGCTTGGCCCGCTTCAGGTACGGGACGGCCGCGGGCGCATGGTGCCCGTCGGCGGCCGTCAGCTGCGCACAGCCTCCTGTTAGGCACCGCTGTCAGAATGCGCACAGCCCGCATCCCCGCCTGCGTAGGTCCCCGCCGCGGCGAGGGTAAGTCTCGCTGCCTGGAGCTGCCGAACATGATCTCGTCCCAGGACGGGACGGAGGATCGCTTGCCGCGGGCTGCCTTCCGCCCCTGGCGCCCGGCCTGCTCGGCGACGGGCTCGGGCGGCGCCTGCGCTGGTTCATCCGGCGTGGGCGGGATCGCGGCCTCGGCCGCAGCGACCTCGGGGGCCTGGGCTGGGGCGACCTCGGGGGCCTGGGCTGGCTGCTGGGGAACGCTCGGCGACAGCGGGCCTTTCTGTGCCGTGGGCGGGCGGGGAACCTCGCCCCGCGCTTCGGCGGCCACCGGCGCGGGCGGAGCCTGCGGTAGCGGGGCAGGCGCGGGCTGGGGGACCGGCGGCCGCGCCACCGGCGCGGGCGGAGCCTGCGGTAGCGGGGCAGGCGCAGGCTGGGGGACCGGCGGCCGCGCTGCCCCCGGCCGCTCGTGCCTAGTCCAGCCGTCGGCGCTCGGCCCCGGCGTGCCGTTCGGTAGCGAGCCCAATCCCGCGCCGCCGTGACTCGCGGTGAGCCTGGGCGCGAGCTGGGTGACGGTCGCCTCGCCGGGCCGCGAGGCCGCCGGCTGGAGCGGCTCGACACCCGGCAGCGACATGCGGGCCGCGTTGTCGTCGGCGGGCAGCACGTGCCTGCGGCGTGGGTCGAAGACCCAGTTGGCGACGTGCGAGCGCCCGGCGCTGGTGAAGGTGAGCTCCACCAGCCAGCTTCCGTCGCCGCGCTTCTTCGCGTCCCACTGGGCGTCTTCCGGGTCGGTGCCCAGCGCGGCGAGCCGCTCGGCCACGATCTCACCCAGGCGCGGGCCCGGAGTCGACGGGATGGATTCCCCCAGGCGGCGGACCGACGCTGATTGCGCCTGGTCCGCTATGTACGCGCGCTCGGCCAGGACCGGACCCTCGAACCAGCGCACGCGCTCGACCGCGATCCCGGCCGCGTCCGCGATTTCCTCCGCCGTTTCCCCGGCTCGCATTCGTGCCTGGATCTCCTTGGGTCGCAACGGGCTCTCCACTTCGATCTCGTACTGCGCAAGCCGGGAGGTCTGGCCGAGGGCGACCGCCCTGAGCCGTTCATCTATCGGCAACGTGAAGCGTGCGCTCCGCCCTGGTACGGCGAGGACAGCGTAACGACCGTCCTCGCTCACCGCGACGAAGCGCAATTCCTGCATCGTCGTCCCTTCCGTTCCGGCCGCTTCGCGAACCACGCCGGTCGGCCCCGCGCCCGCCGGCGGCCGCCTCTTCCCGGCCCTTTCCCGGCGTACTCTAGCCGAGCGGCCAGCCCTGAGGTGCCGGACCACTCCACGTCCATGAGTCTGTCCGCTCCGGAACGCCATGGCCAGCACCGCGCCCGGCATGTCCGCGGTTAATCCCGGTATCGCGCCAGTTGATCCGGTATCCCGCGCCCGAAATCCAGCTCCTGCCGCCGGGAAGCCGCCCCGGCTGCGCGGGGATTCGCCCGGATGGGACCGTTATTCCCGGCGGCGTATGCTCGGCGTGGACGCGCCGTCTGCGGGGCGAGGGGAGAGCTGTGGCCGAGCCGCCGGTTACCTTCGCCGCTTTACTGCGGAAGCTGCGCAGCCACGCCCGGCTGACCCAGGAGGAGCTGGCCGAGGCGGCGGGGCTGAGCCCGCGGTCGGTCAGTGACCTGGAGCGGGGCATCTCGACCGCCCCGCACAAGGACACCATCCGGCTGCTGGCCGACGCTCTGCGGCTGGCCGGCCCGGTCCGCGCGGACTTCGAGGCGGTCGCACGGGGACGGCCGGTGTCCGCGGTGTCGGTCGGCCGCGGGTTCGAAGGGTCGGCGGCGCTGCGTACGCTGCCCCGCGACATCTCCTCGTTCACCGGGCGCCAGCGGGAACTGGATGAGCTGGTGGAGGTCGCGGCGGGGGCGGGCGGTGTGGTGGGCATCCACGCGATCGGCGGGATGGCCGGGGTCGGCAAGACCGCGTTCGCGGTGCACGCCGCGCACCGGCTGGCCGACCGGTTCCCCGGCGGGCAGATCTTCCTCCCGCTGCACGGTCACACCCCCGGCCAGCAGCCGGTCGACCCCGAGGACGCCCTGGCCAGCCTCCTGTTGACAGCTGGGGTTCCCCCGGCGCAGATCCCGCCGGGACTTGAGGCGCGGATGGCGCTGTGGCGCGACCGGCTGGCCGAAAAGCAGCTGCTGCTGATCCTGGACGACGCGGCCAGCAGTGAGCAGGTGCTCCCGCTGCTGCCCGGCGCGGGCGGCAGCCTGGTGCTGGTCACCAGCCGCCGGCACCTGTCCGCGCTGGACGACGCCACGGCCGTCAGCCTAGACACGCTGCCGCCCGGCGAGGCCGCCGCGCTGCTGGTCCGCCTGGCCAATAGGTTGGGGCTGAGCCCGGACGACCCGGCGGTCGGCGAGACCACCCGGCTGTGCGGGTACCTGCCGCTGGCGATCGGGATGGTGGCCCGCCAGCTGCACCATCACCCGTCTTGGACCGCGGCCGCCCGGGCCGCCGAGCTGGCCGCGGCCCGGGACCGGCTGGAGCTGATGGCGACGGAGAACCTGTCAGTGGCCGCCGCGTTCGACCTGTCCTACGCCGACCTGACCCCTGACCAGCAGCGGCTGTTCCGGCGGCTGGGGCTGCACCCGGGTACCGACATCGACGCCTACGCCGCGGCGGCCCTGGACGGCGCCGCCCTTGGCACCGCGCGCCGCGGCCTGGAGGCGCTGTATGACCAGTACCTGCTGACCGAGCCTGCGGCGGGCCGGTACCGGCCGCACGACCTGATTCGCGAGCACGCCCGCGCCCTGGCCGACCGCCTGGACCCGGACCGGGACCGGGACCAGGCCGTCGCCCGGCTGCTTGATTACTACTCCCGCGCCGCCGCCCGCGCCGACGCCCTGATCGCCCGCCAGGCCCGCCCCGCCCCGGCCGCCGCGGAAGGCGTGACCGCCGCGGAAGGCGCGACCGGTGCGGACCACGCGATTGGCCCGGACGGCGAGATCGGCCCGGTCGGCCCCGGCGGTGCGCAAGGCGCGACCGGTGCGGAAGGCGCGGTCGGCCCGGACGGCGCGGTCGGCCCGGACGGCGCGGTCGGCCCGGACGGCGCGGTACCGGCCGCGGTTCCGCCGCTGGACAACCGGGAGCAGGCGCTGGCCTGGGCCCGGGCCGAGCGGGCCAGCCTGCTCGCCTGCCTGGACCATGCCACCGGGACCGGCCAGCACGCCCGGGTCATCGCTCTCACCGCCGGCCTGGCTGGGTTGCTGCGGCGCGACGGCCCGTGGACTGAGGCCGTCACCCGGCACACGGCCTCGATCCGGGCCGCCCGTCACCTCGGTGACCGGCTAGGCCAGGCCAACGCGCTCACCGACCTCGGGGACGTACGGCGGCCGGCTGGTGACTACGCGGCCGCGGCTCAGGCCCTGGAGCAGGCGCTTGGCCTCTACCGCGAGCTCGACGACCGGCTCGGCCAGGCCAACGCGCTCAGCCACCTCGGGGACGTCCGGCAGCTGACAGGTGATTACCAGGGCGCGGCGCACGACTCTGAGCAGGCGCTTGGCCTCTACGGCGAGCTCGATGACCGGCTCGGCCAGGCCAACGCCCTCAGCGGTCTGGCCACCGTCCGGTGGGCGACAGGCGATTATCCGGCCGCGGCCCGCGCCCTGGAACAGGCCCTGGACATCTACGGCGAGCTCGGCGACCGGCTCGGCCAGTCCAACGCCCTCAACAAGCTCGGAATCGTGCGGCTGGCGACCGGTGATTATCCGGCCGCGGCCCGGGCCCAGGAGCAGGCCCTGGACATCTGCCGTGACCTTGGTGAACGGCTCGGCCAGGCCACAGCCCTCAGCGACCTCGGGACCGTGCGACTGGCGACCCATGACTATGCAGCCGCGGCCCGGGCCCAGGAGCAGGCCCTGGACATCTACCGCGACCTCGGCAGTCGGCTCGGCCAGGCCAACGCGCTCAGCTACCTCGGGGTCGCCCTGCGGGCGACGGGTGATTATCCGGCCGCGGCCCAGGCCCTGGAGCAGGCCCTGGGCATCTACCGCGACATCGGCGACCGGGATGGCGAGGCCGCGGCGCTCAACGAGCGCGGAACGCTGCACCGGGTCAGCGGTGACCTCTCACGCGCCGAGGAGTGCCACCGGCAGGCCCTGGACCTGGCCCGGGCCGTCGCCAGCTCTTGGGACGAGGCGCACGCGCTGGCCGGGCTGGGCCGCTGTGCCATAGCCGCCGGCCGCGCCGCGCAGGCCGAGGACTTGCTGCGGCAGGCCCTGGAGATCTTCCAGCGGATCGGCGCAGCCGAAGCCCCGGAACTGCTCGCCGAACTAGGCGCCCTCACCGGCGCGCCGCCCGCACAGTAAGCCATGGCATCACTCCGGCGCGCCGTCGGCCGGGCGTCCTCGCGACGACGACGCAGATCGGCCGCCTGGTTCTGGGAGGGGAGAGCTCAGGACGCCATTTAGCACTGAAGATTACGCACTATCCCCGAGAGTCGGACATATGGGACCGTTACTCCCGGCGGCGTATGCTCGGCGTGGAGGTGCCGTCTGCGGGCGAGGGAGGGGCTGTGGCCGAGCCGCCGGTTACCTTCGCCGGCCTGCTGCGGAAGCGGCGTACCGAGGCCCGGCTGACCCAGGAGGAACTGGCGGAGGCGGCGAGGCTGAGCCCGCGGTCGGTCAGCGACCTGGAGCGGGGCATCTCTACCACCCCGCGCAAGGACACGATCCGGCTGCTGGCCGACGCTCTGCAGCTGACCGGCCTGGTCCGGGCCGAGTTCGAATCGGTCGCGCGGGGCCGGCCTTTGCCCGCCGCGCCGACAGCCGACAGGTCGGCGGCGATGCGGGCGCTGCCCCGCGACATCGCGTCGTTTACCGGGCGGCATCAGGAACTGGAGCAGCTCGTGGACGCCGCGGTGGGTGCGGGCGGGGTGGTCGGCATCCACGCGATCGGCGGGATGGCCGGGGTCGGCAAGACCGCGTTCGCGGTGCACGCCGCGCACCGGCTGGCGGACCGGTTCCCCGGCGGGCAGATCTTCCTGCCCCTGCACGGGCACACACCCGGACAGCGCCCGGTCGATCCGGCCGACGCGCTGGCCAGCCTGCTGCTGACCCTCGGGGTCCCGGCTGGACAGATCCCAGCCGGGGTGGAGGCGCGGATGGCGCTGTGGCGGGACCGGCTGGCCGAGCGGCAGCTTCTGCTGATCCTGGACGACGCCGCCAGCAGCGAGCAGGTCCGTCCGCTGCTCCCTGGTTCCGGCAACAGCCTGGTACTGGTCACCAGCCGGCGGCACCTATCCGCGCTGGACGACGCGACGTCAGTCAGCCTGGACACGCTGCCGCCCGGCGAGGCAGCGGCGTTGCTGGTCCGCCTCGCGGGCCAGGCCGGGCTGAGCCGAGATGATCCGGCGGTGGCCGAGATCACGCGGCTGTGCGGGTACCTGCCGCTGGCGATCGGGATGGTGGCCCGCCAGCTGCATCACCACCCAGCCTGGACAGCAGCAGGACGGGCCGCTGAGCTGGCGGCAGCGGTGGATCGGCTGGAGCTGATGGCGACCGAGAACTTGTCCGTGGCCGCCGCGTTCAACTTGTCCTACGAGGACCTGACCGAGGACCAGCAGCGGCTGTTCCGACGCCTCAGTCTTCACCCGAGTGCCGAGATCGACGCCTACGCCGCCGCTGCCCTGGATGGCACCGGCCTGGCGGCCGCCCGCCGCGGCCTGGAGGGCCTGTACGACCAGTACCTTATGGCGGAGCCGACCCAGGGCCGGTACCGGATGCACGACCTGATCCGCGCGCACGCCGGTGTCCTGGCCGACCGCCTTGATCCGGAAAACGACCGGGACGAGGCCGTCACCCGGCTGCTGGATTACTACTCCCGCGCCGCCGCCGCCGCGGACGCCCTTATCGCCCGCCAGACCCGGCGCGCAACCAGGGATGGCACGAAACCGACTGCGGTTCCCACCCTGGGCGACAGTAAGCAGGCGCTGGCCTGGGCCCGGGCCGAACGCTCCAGCATGCTAGCCTGCCTCGACCACGTCACCGAGACCGGCGAGCACGCCCGGGTCATGGCCCTCACCAGCGGCCTGGCTGGGCTGCTGCGGAGCGACGGTCCCTGGGCCGAGGCCATAACTCGGCACACGGCGGCGGTGCAGGCCGCACGGCAGGTCGATGACAGGCTCGGCCAAGCCGATGCCCTCAACAACCTCGGGGACAGTCGGCAGCTGACCAGCGATTTCCCCGCCGCGGTCCAGGCCCTGGAACAGGCTCTGGACATCTACCGCGACCTCGATGACGGGCTCGGCCAGGCCAACGCCCTCTACAACCTGGGGTTCGTGCGGCTGGAAACGAGTGACTTCCCGGCTGCGGCTCAGGTCCTGAACCAGGCCCTAGATATCTACGGCGACATCGGCGACCGGCTTGGCCAGGCCAACGCCCGTCGCTACCTCGGGACCGTGCTGTGGGCGACGGGTGATTACCCGGCTTCGGCTCAGGCCCTAGAGGAGGCCCTGAGTATCTACCGCGACATCGGTAACCGGCTCGGCCAAGCCGGTGCCCTCGGCGACCTCGCGATGGTACGCCGGCTGACGGGTGATTACGCGGCCGCGGTCGAGGCCATTGGGCAGTCCATGGACATCTACCGCGACATTGGTTACCGGCTCGGCCAAGCCAACACGCTAAACGACCTCGGGGCTATCCGACGAAGGACAGGTGATTACCCGGCCGCGGTTCAGGCCCTGGAGCAGGCCTTGGACATCTTCCACGACATCGGGGACCAGATCGGCCAAGCCAACGCGCTCAATAACCTCGGAGACGTGCAGAGCCTGACGGGCGATTACCGGGCTGCGGTCCAGTCCCTGGGGCGGGCCCTAGATATCTACCGCGACGTCGGCGAACGGGGAGGCCAGGCCAATGCGCTCAATGACCTGGGCGTTGTTCGGCGGCTGACAGGTGATTACCCGGCCGCAGCCCACGACTTGGAGGAGGCCCTGGACATCTACCGCGACATCGGCGATCGGGGTGGCGAGGTCACGACGCTCAACGAGACAGGGACGCTGCACCGGGTCAGCGGTGACCTCGCGCAGGCTGGGGGGTGTCACCAGCAGGCCCTGGAACTAGCCCGCGCCATCGCGAGCTCCTGGGACGAGGCGCACGCGCTGGCCGGCCTGGGCCGCTGCGCCTTGGCCGTCGGCGACGCCACGCAAGCCCAGGTCCTCCTACGGCAGGCCCTGGAGATCTTCCAGCGGATCGGCGCAGCCGAGGTCACGGACGTGCTCGCCGAACTAGACGCCCTTACCGGCGCGCCACCCCCACGGTAAGCCGTGGCCTCGCGCCGGCGCACCGGCGGCCCGATGGTCTCGCCCCGACGCAGATCCGCCTGGTTCCGGGAGCGGAGAGCCGAGGACGCCATCTGAGCGCTGAACATCTGAGCGCTGAACATCTGAGCGCTGAACATCTGAGCGCCGAACATCCCGTTGCCTGATCGTTGCGAATCACGGGAACATCCCGCGCATGATATTCGCTTACAGAATTATCTCTGACAGGTCTGATACTCTTAAGTAGAATGTTCGGTTACAGAAGTATCTTGCGAGAGGCGCCCAGGCCTGCTGCCGTGCGGGAGAGCCCTCGGGCGCCCTGGCTGGCAGTAGGCGTCGTCTGTTTCGGTGCGTTCATGGGGCAGCTAGACGCCAGCATCGTCACGATCACCTTCCCCGCCATGGAGCATGACTTCGGCGTCCCGGTCGCCGCCGTCCAGTGGGTATCGCTGATCTACCTCCTCGGCCTGATCGCCTTGCTGGCGCCCGCCGGGCGGCTCGGCGACGCGGTCGGGCGCAAGCTCGTGTACACGTACGGCTTCGCGGTGTTCACGGTCGCCTCCGCGGCCTGCGGGCTGGCCCCGTCGCTCGGCGTCCTGGTCTCCCTGCGCCTCGTCCAGGCCGCGGGCGCGGCGATGCTCCAGGCGAACAGCGTGGCCCTCGTGACCACCAGCGCGCCCAGGGACAGGATGCGCTTCGCCCTCGGGGTCCAGGCGGCCGCGCAGTCCATCGGGCTCGCGCTCGGCCCCACCCTGGGCGGGCTGCTGGCCTCGACGGTGGGCTGGCGCGCCGTGTACTGGGTGAACGTTCCCGTCGGCCTGGTGGCGATCGTCGCGGGCCGCTACCTGCTCCCGCGGACCAGGCACCTTACCCCGGCCGGGAAGTTCGACTGGCCGGGCACCTTGCTGCTGGTGACGTGGACCTCGGCTCTGCTGCTCGTGCTGTCCGCCGCATCCGGGCTGAGCCTTCCCGGCTGGCTGGTCGCGCTGCTGGCGGCGGCCGGCCTGACCGGCGTGGCCGCGTTCGCGGTGCGCGAAGCTCGGGCCAGGTACCCGCTGATACCGCTGGCGCTGCTCCGCTCGGCGCCGCTGGCGCTCGCCCTGGCCGGGGCCGCATGCGGATACCTGACCCTGTTCGGGCCGCTGGTGCTGATCCCGCAGGTGCTGATCCACGCGCCCGGCGGCGAGGCCCGCGCCGGGCTCCTACTCTCCGCCCTGCCGCTCGGGTTCGGCGTGGCCGCGATCTTCGGTGACGCGGTGCTGCCGCGCTCGTGGGGGAACCGGAAGCGCGGCTTCGCAGGCTCGGTCCTGGCCTGTGCGGCCATGTGCGCCGGGATCGTCACGCCCATCAGCGGGGCCACGGTGGTTCCGCTGCTCGCCGTGGCGGGCCTGGGCCTTGGCCTCTTCGTGCCCGCGAATAACGCCGCCATCATGCGCAGTACCGCCGACTCGTCGGCGTCGCTGCTCGGCGGCCTGGTCAGCATGGCCAGGGGGATCGGCACCACGCTCGGCATCGCGCTGATGGCGCTGGCCCTGAGGCTGGGTACACCCGCCGGCGGCGGTCACGGGTACGCTGAGGCGACGCAGGCGCGGCCCGCGTTCATCGTGCTCGCCGCCGTCTCCGCCGCTGCGGCCGCCATCGCGATGGCCAGCCGCGCGCAGGGATGGGGGCCGCCCGGACGCCCCAGGGAGGCGGACCCGTCAAATGCCTTCACGTGAGGGAGATCTAAGACAGGACCCGGTCCTGGGCCAGGAGCAGATCGGCCCCGAACTGGCCGATATCGTGTCACGCCTCCGCCGGGCCATCCGCCGCGCCGGCCGCGCGGCCGACCCGTCCCTCGGGCTTTCCGTGGCCCAACTCGAACTGCTGTCCTGCATGGCCGAAGATCCCGGCGTCCGGCCCAGCCAGCTGGCCAGGATGCTCCGGCTGGCGCCAAGCTCGGTGGCCACCCTGCTCAGCGGGCTTCAGTCGGCCGGCTACGTGCGGCGAACTCCCGCCCGTGACAGCGCCGGCGACCGCCGCACGGTGAGCCTGGACCTGACCGATGAGGGCCTGGCGGTGGTGACCCGATGGCACCGGGTCAATGAGGAGATCGTCCGGGCGGCGCTGGCGGCGCTGCCGGAGCGCGACCAGGCCGTGCTGCGCGACGCCGCCCCCGCCCTGCGCGACCTGACCACCGCGATCGACGCCCTCGCCGACTGAGTCGGCCTCCGAACCCCCTGGATAAGGCCAGCTAGCCGCTATGGACAGGCGGCGACTGAACCAGGCCAGCTCGCCGCTACGGACAGGGGCGACTGGATCAGGCCGGCTAGCGGCTGTGCGGGGCGGCGGGCTCGGTATCGCGCTCGGTGCCTTCCCCGCCAGCGCTGCCTTTCCCGCCCGGCCGGGCGCTGGCCCGGCTGAGCGCGCCCGGCCACCAGTTCCACCGGCCGAGCAGGACGACGGTGGACGGCACGAGCACCGTGCGGACGATGAAGGTGTCCATCAGCACGCCGAGCGCCAGGCCGACCCCGACGTCGCGGATCTGGCTGCCGCCCGACCCGCGCCCGCCGACCAGCGCGAACACCGAGAACGTGCCGGCCAGCACGAGCCCGGCCGAGGTCACCGTAGTCCCGGTGACGCTTAGTGCCCTGCTGACTGCCTCGCGTAGCGGGAAGTTGTGAGCCTCCTCCCTGATCCGGCTCATCACCAAGATGTTGTAATCCTCGCCGAGCGCGAGCAGGAAGATGAACATCAGGAACGGCAGGATGAAGGTCAGCCCGCTGTCCCCGCCGATCTTGATGAACAGCAGGACGGACAGCCCGAGAGCGGCGAAGAACGACAGCGCCACCGACGCGATCAGGTACAGCGGCGCGATCAGCGAGCGCATCACCAGGCACAGCAGCAGCCCGATCACGATGATCGCGACCGGCACGACGTGCGCCAGGTCGCTGTCGGAGATCTGGCTGATGTCGTAGAAGGCGGGCGCCTCGCCGCCGACCCCGTAGGCGCTGGCGCCGAGGGTCTTGGCCACCGCGGCTGCCTCGGCGCGGATGGAGGGAACGGCGTTCATCGCGTTGGTGGTGGATGGGTCACCGGCCTTCAGCCCGGTCTCGAACTGGATCGTCTGGCCGTCGGGGCTGACGTACAGCGCCGTGGCACGGTAGGCCTCGTACCCGGCGAGCGGGATGCTGGTATGCCCGGTGGGGACGGCCGGCAGCGTGGCCGGGTTGCCGAGCGCGGCGTGCAGCGCGGTGAACTGAGCTCCGGTCAGGGTGACGCCGGACGGGTTCAGCGGGCCGGTGACGCCGGTGAACAGCCCGCTGGCGGCCAGCTGGCTGGTGGCGGCGGCCACCGTCGCCGTGTCGTCCCAGACCGGCTGGGACAGCTTGTAGACCAGGTTCGTCGGGTTGGCCGAACTGCTCGGGAAGTGCTCGGTGAGCAGCGCGGTACCCGCGGCGGAGTCGGTCCCGGCCGGCGCGGTAATGGCGCCGCCGAAGCCGCCGGGCTTGTAGCTGCCCACCGCGATCGCGAGTCCGCCGAACACGAGCACGCCGATGCCCAGCGTGATGGCGGGCCGGCGTACCACCCGCGCCGCGACCCGTCCCCACAGGCCGACCTTCCCGGTGCCCGCGCGGGTCTTGCTCGGCCAGAACGCCGCCCGGCCGAACACGGCGAGCAGCGCGGGCAGCAGGGTGAGCCCGGCCAGCAGCATCGTGCCGATGCCGATGGCCAGCGGGATGCCGAGCTCGGAGTAGATCTGGAAGGTCGCGACGAGCAGGGACAGCAGGGCGGCGATCACGGTGGCGGCCGAGAAGGTGATGGTCTCGCCGACTCGGGTCACCGAGGAAATCACCGCCTCCTTCGGGTCGGCCCCGGTACGGAGCTGCTCGCGAACCCGGAACACCAGGAACAGGCCGTAGTCGGTGCCCGCGCCGAGCACCAGCACGATCAGCAGCAGCTGGGCGATCTGGGAGACCTTCAGCCCCGCTTGCGCCGCCTCGCCGACCAGCGGCCCCGAGATGGCCACCGCGAAGAAGGCCGGGATCAGCGTGATCAGCGGCGCGAGCAGCGACCGGAAGATTAGTAGCAGCAGGACCAGGATGAAGATCACCGACAAGAGCTCGACCTGGTTCCCGGTAGTACCGGATTTGGTCTGCTGGTCGACGTTGATGGCGATCTGGCCGGCCAGGTGCACCTGCAGCCCAGCGGGCGAGTGCGCCTTGGCGATCTGCGCGCGTAGGTCGTCGACGAGCGTGGTCTGCCCGTTGGCGTCCGCGCCGCCGACGTCAGAAAGCACCTGCAGCTGGTCGGCCTGCTGGTCGGACGACCGGCCGAGGTCACGGACCTTGACCACGGTCTTCACCGTGGCGAGGTCCTGCTGCAGGGTAGCCAGCCAGGCCGTGTCCGCGGCGGTGAGCGTGCCCTGGCTGACCGCCGCGACCACCGGCACCGGGATCAGGTTGGTGGACCCGAACGGCGACGCGAGCTCCGCGGCCTTCTCGCTGGGCGCGCTGGCGGGCAGGAACGCGCTGTTATTGCCCTGCGTGACGCTGTTGAGGGAAGGCAGGAAGTGCGGCACGGCAAAGGCCGCGACCAGCCAGGCTGCGATGATGACCCAGCGGAATTTGACGGCGAACGCGCCGATTCCCCCGAAGATGGCGTGAATGCGCACGTGGCAAGCTTACAGAAGCTCCGGGCCGCGCCGACCGCGAGGTGGCCCGCCAGAAGCGAACCCGGACGTGCGAACACGCCAGAGCCGAACGCGACCGAGTGACGCGCGGCGGGCCCGGTCGTAAGCTGCCTTCTGTGGAACAACTAAGGGGTTGAGGCATATGCGGCATCTGGTCGGTATCGTGCTGGCCGTCGTGCTGGCCGCCGCGGTGTTCTTCGCAGGCTCGTGGGGTTACCTGAAGGTCCTCGTCGGGCCGTCCGCCATAGGCACGCTGCCGGGCGGCGGGGGCTCACTCATCCATCACACGGCGATCCTCGAGGGGCTCGGCGTGCTGGCGGGCGTCGGCCTGATCGCCGGGATCATGATCGCCGCGCCGCGGATCTCCCCGCTCGCGTCCGGGCTGCCGGGGCTCGTCCTGCTGGCCTGGACGGTCCTGTACCTGTTCAGCGTGCGGCACGCCGTCCAGTACATCCCGCTGAAGACGCGCACCTACGGCATGGGCTTTGAGGCGATGCTGTTCGACGGGGTACTGGCCCTGGCCGGCCTGGCGATGGTCATCCCGCTGTTCGTGCCGTCCAGGTGGCGGCGGTTCGTGCTCGTAGGCGCCGCGACGGCTTCCTATGACGAGGCGGCTTCCCCGGCGACCTATCCCGGATTGCAGGAGACCCAGACCATGACCGGGGATGGCGGGCTCTTGTCCGACTGGGCCCAGACCAGGCCGCAACCCCGGGTCGATCCCGGCGCTTCGCAGGCCCCATGGGATCCGCCGGATTCCGGCGGTCCCTGAGGTTCCGCGGTCAGCGTCGTGGAGTGGCTCATCGCCGCCGCGGCTGCGGTCCTCCTGTTCACCAGGCAGTCCTGGCTGTATTACCGGCCAGAGACCGCCGGGTGGTAAGCGGCGCGACCGGGCGGGGCCCTCGTTATCAGGGGGCTCGCGTCAGGCGGCGTGGAACTGCTCGGTCTCGGTCGAGCCGGCCAGCGCCACCGTCTCGGCGTTGGGCGAGA
>CAWKCG010000010.1:0-34606 GCA_963847965.1 uncultured Actinomycetes bacterium | reverse complement strand
TCTGGTCCTCCACCGCGGCGTAGGCGACCTCGCCCCACAACGGCGCCGGTCCCATCATCGCGCCAGGCTGCTTCACCGGCACCACCTCGAGCGCGGGCCGCCGCTCGATGCTGACCACCACGTCGGTGCCGGCCGGCGAGGTGACCCGGACCCGCTTCTTGCCAGCCAACCTGGCGATGGCCGCCTTGGCGTTGCCGATGGTGGCCTGAATGTCGGCGACCGAGATCGGCCAGCGGCCGAACCCCTCCTCGATGGACCCGATGCGGGCCCGGTTCGCCACCGACTCCTTGACCGCGGGCACGTGCGCGAACCGGTTGGCCCACTCCAGGTTGGTCATGATGATGATCTGGTCGGAGGTGACCATGGCCTGGTGCAGGTTGCGGGGCGGCACCATGGGGAAGTGTGTGTCGGCCAGCGCCCGGCGAACCTGAGCCTCGTTGTTGGCCACGATGGGCAGGCCGCCGCGCTCGGCCACCACGGTGGCCACCATCTCCGCCTCGGGCTTGCGCCGGTCGTCGGTGATGATCGTGACGACGTCGCCCTCCTTCACCTCGAAACAGACATCCACCACGAGTTCGGCCGACTGCCGCAACTGCGCCTCGGTCCGGGGTTCTTCGGTCATGGGGCGTCGCCTTTCTGTTCGAGGGCGGGGAGCACGTCGGCGGCGAACCGCTCGACCTGGCCGAACTGGTCGAGGGCGCCGAACCGGCAGATGAAGTGATCCACGCCGGCCGCGCTGAACTCCCGGAACCAGTCCGCGATGGTGTCCGGAGTGCCGGTGGGTCCCCAGTTGGACAGGTCCACCGACTTGCTGAGCTCGGGGTAATAGCTGGTGATGTACTCGCCGAAGGCGCGCTCGGCCTGCCCGGCCGAGTCGCCGATGTTCATCGTGACCTGATAGGAGACGGTGTACCTGCCGAAGTCCTCGCCGAGGTCGGCAGCTGCCTTGCGCAGCTGGGTGATCTGCTCCGTCACCTCCTCGGGGTGCATGGCCCGGCAGCAGGTCATCCAGCCGTCGCCGTAGGAGATCACCCGCACGCACGCGTCGCGCATCCGCCGTTTCGCGACCTCGGGGGCGAGCTCGCCGGTCAGCCGGATGTTGGAGACGACCCAGGTCGGCGGGGGCTGCTGGACCGGCATCAGCGGCCCCATCTCGGTCCCTGAGTGGAACGAGAACGTTGTCGAAGTGGTAGTACTCGCCGTCGTGGGTGACCGACCCGGTGGTCCACAGCGAGCGCAGTACCGCCAGGCCCTCCTCGAAGACCGCGGCGCGATGGCCGAAGGGCAGCCCGAGCGCCTCGAACTCGCGGCGCACGCCCTGCTCGGGATTGCCCATGCAGGCCCCGAGTATCGTCCGGCCGCCGCTGAGCTGGTCCAGCGTGGCCCACTCCAGCGCCAGGTACAGCGGGTTCCTGGTCGAGGTGACCAGGCACGCGGTGCCGAGCCTGGCCCGTGAGGTCCGCTGCGAGATCGCCGACAGCAGGCTGAGCGGTTCGAACCGCGGCTTGGAGAACAGGCTGTCCCCCACCCAGACCGAGCCGAAGCCCCGCTGCTCGGCGAACTCCGCCAGATCCAGCAGGTCGCTCAGCGTGTAGTCGGAGGTGATCAGCGGCTCACGGTTGTTCAGGTTGACGCCGAATTGCACCCCGAACCCCCATCGTCGGCACGTGGTGTTGGTCCTGGTCGGCCCCACCGTAATCCTCAATCTGCCAACTGTCAACAGATGACTAGTTATGCTACAAAGGGGTTCGAGTGGGAATGAAAGCACTGTGACGGACGCGTGTACCACAGTCCGTTCGGTAAAAATCACGGTCATTAGTTGAGGGTGTGCTCGTGCCGGTGGCGTTCGACAACCTGACCCTGTCCCAGCGGGTCTATGAGCACCTCCGCGGGGAGATCCTGGCCGACCGCCTCGCGCCCGGAACCGAGCTGTCCGAGGTGGCGCTCTCCCGGGAACTGGAAATAAGCCGCGGCCCGATCCGCGAGGCCCTACGCCGCCTGGCCGCCGAAGGGCTGATCACGATGCGGCCGCGGCGCCGCGCAGAGGTCCGGTCCCTGACCACCCAGGAGCTCATCGACGCCTACCAGGTCCGCGAGGCCCTCGAGGTTATGGCCGTGCGGCTGGCCATCCCGCGGATCACCGAGGCCGACCTGGCCCGCCTGGAGAATCTCATCGACCAGATGGCCGGGCACGCCAGCCGCCAGGCGGTCGCCGACTTCTTCGCCGCCAACGTGGCGTTCCACGAGACGCTGTGCGAGCTGAGCGGCAACGAGGAGCTGCGCGAGACGCACCACCGGCTGGAGGGCGAGATCGGCCGGTTCCAGGACCGGACGCTGGCCCTGCGCGGCAACCTGGACAGCTCGGTATCCGAGCACCGAGCCATCCTGGCCGCCGTCCGGCTCCGCGACGCCGACAAGGCGGCGCAGCTCACCGCGGATCACATCAGGGTGCCCGTCCAGCGGCTCCAGGCCGCGCTGGACCCCGACGCCAAGGAGTCACTATGAAGGCAGTGCAGGTCAGCGAGCCCGGGACCGCCCAGGTCGCCGACGTACCTGAACCGCGGCTGCGGGACCCCCAGGACGCCATCGTCAAGGTGACGGCCGCCGCGATCTGCGGCGCCGACCTGTTCCCGCTGCACGGGATGACGCCCGGCTTCGACCCCGGCACGGTCCTGGGGCACGAGTTCACGGGCGTGATCATCGAGGTCGGGGACGCGGTGGACCTGCTGGAGGTCGGCCAGCGGGTGGTGTCCTCGAGCATGACGTCCGACGGGACGTGCACCCACTGCCGCGCGGGACGCCCGGCGCAGTGCGCGAGCCGGGCGCTATTCGGGTACTCGGGGGTCTACCCGCGCCTGGATGGCGGCCAGGCCGAGTACGTCCGGGTCCCGATGGCGGATCGCTGCCTGCTCCCGCTGCCCTCCGCGGTCAGCGACGAGCAGGCCCTGTTCCTCGCGGACATCCTGCCGACCGGCTACGCCGCGGTCCAGCGCTCCGGGGCCGGCCTCGCCGACACCGTCGTCGTGCTGGGCTGCGGGCCGGTCGGGCTCATGGCGCTGCTCTGCCTGTCCGGCTTCGGCGGCGGTGTGATCGCGGTTGACTCGATCGAGGCCCGGCGGGAACTCGCCGCGGCGTTCGGCGCCGTGGCCGTCCCCCCGGCCGAAGCCGGGGAGCTGGTGCTGGCCCGGACCGGCGGGCTCGGCGCGGACGTGGTCATCGAGGCGGCCGGCACGGCGGGGGCGCTGGACGCCGCGCTGCAACTGGCCCGCGGCCGCGGCACGGTCTCGGTGGTGGGAGCCCACTTCGAGCCCGACTACAAGCTGAACGCGGGCCTGATGTTCGAGCGGGAACTGACGCTGCGGTTCAGCATCGGCGATCCGCTGGCCGACCGGGAACGGCTGATGCAGATGGTCCTGTCGCGCGGGCTGACACCCGAGCGGGTGATCACCCACCGTCTGCCGCTGAGCGACGCGGCCGTCGGCTACCACCTCTTCGACGACCGCACCGCCGCCAAGGTGGTGCTGCTCCCCTAGGGGGAACCGACCAGGCTCCTGGATTCGAGCACTCCGGCCAGGGACTCTTGCAGCCGCTGCGCCGGAACCCGGATGTGCGCGGCGGTGAGCTCGCAGGCCTTGTCCACGTCGCGAAGCCGGACGGCGGCCAGGATGGCGCGGTGCTCGGATACCGAGCTGTCCAGGTTGCCGCGCAGGGCCAGCGTCCGGGCCTGGAACCGGCGGATCTCGCCTTCCAGCCGGTGGTGGATCTCGCGCAGCTTCTCGTTGCCGCTCAGCTCGCAGAGCAGCTCGTGGAAGGCCACGTTCGCCGCGAAGAAGTCGGTGACCTGGTCCTTTCTGGCGAACTCGGCCATGGCCTCGACGAGCTCGTCCAGGCGCGCCAGGTCGGAGGAGGTGATCCTCGGGACCGCGAGGCGCACGGCCAGCACCTCCAGCGCTTCCCGGACCTGGTAGGCGTCGATGAGTTCGGTCGGGGTGAGCGAACGGACCTCCGCCCCCCGGCGAGGCCGGACGGTCACCAGTCCCTCGGCCGCGAGCCGGCCGATGGCCTCCCGGATCGGTCCCCTGCTCACGGCCAGCTCGCGTGACAACGCGACCTCTGACAGCTCGGTCCCCGGAGGAAGCTGGTCCTCCAGGATCTGCTGGCGCAGGTGCCGGTACACCCGCTCCCACAGCGTCAGGTTGTCGAACGCCGACATTGAGTGATCACCCTATCGCCGCTGCTTGTACCCATTGCGGACGGATCAAACGGCTTTGTACGATGTGAAGAGTCAACAGTTAAAAGCTAACACATTTCCGACCCCGAAGGGATCCCGCCAGGCGTCAGATCACCTACGGGACGAGGAGCATGTCATGCGGGATGCGGATTTCACCCTCGCAGGCGGGCCGACCGCTGTTTACCCCCAGGTGCTGGCCGCACTCGGCAAGCCCGTCACGCACCACTACGACCCCTCGTTCCTCGAGTGCTTCCGGCGCACGGAAGCCAAGGTGGGCCAGGTCTTCGGCACCGAGAACGAGATCATCCTGCTGCAGGGCGAGTGCCTACTCGGCCTCGAGGCCGCGGCGCGCTCCCTGGTCCGCCCCGGTATGCCGGTGCTGAATCTGGTCTCCGGCCCCTACGGCCACGGGATGGGCCTATGGCTGAAGAGCTTCGGGGCCCAGGTCCACGAGCTCAGTGTTCCGTACGACGAGGTCGCCGACCCGGAAGAGGTCGGTGCGTTCCTCGACGCGCACCCGGAAATCGAGCTGCTGACCGTCGTGCACTGCGAGACTCCGTCGGGCACGCTCCACGACTGCTCCCGTATCGGCCCGGTCGCGCGGGCCCATGGTGTCCTGACTCTGGTGGACAGCGCGTCCTCATTCGGCGGCATGCCCCTCGACCCGGATGCCTGGCAGCTTGACGTAGTCGTCGCTGCTCCGCAGAAATGCCTCGGCGCCCAGCCCGGGATAGCACTCGTGACCGTGAGCCCGCAGGCGTGGGCGGCCATCGAACGCAATCCGCTGGCCCCCCGCGACTCGTACCTGTCGCTGCTGGACTGGCGCGACCGCTGGCACGGGCAGGGACGGTTCCCCTATACCCCGTCGATCAGCGACGTCTACGGTGTCGAAGCCGCCTGCGACCTGTTCCTCGAGGAGGGGCGCGAGGCCGTCTTCGCCCGGCACGAGACCGCAGCGCGCGTGTGCCGGGCCGGCATCGTGGCGATGGGCCTCCGGCTCTGGCCCGCCCGCGAGGCCATCATGTCGGCCAGCGTCACCGCCGTAGCGGTTCCCGACGGCCTCGACCAGGCGGCCGTCTGCGACCACGTGCGGGCACGGTACGGCGTGATGATCTCGGACAGCGAGGGCGCGGGGAATCTCGTGCGCATCGCACACATGGGACCCACCGCGAGCGCATTTCATCCGGTGGTAGGGCTGGCGGCACTCGGCAGGTCGCTGGCCGATCTCGGTGCAGAAGTACGAATCGGGGACGGCCTAGACGCCGCGCTCTCGGTGCTCGCAGAAAGCAGGAGGACAGAAGCATGACATCCACCAGCGAAACCACCCCGTCGGCTGGCCCGCCCCGGACGGCGGAGATCGAGATCAACTCCATCCAGCCCATCCCGGACAGCGAACGTCACGGCACCATCGGGCAGCAGTGGCGGCTGTGGTACGCGTGCAACGCGAACTTCTTCTGCGTGGTCCTCGGGTCGTTCGCCGTCCTGCTCGGCCTGAACCTGTTCTGGGCCATCGTCGCCATCGTGATCGGGTCGGTGATCGGCGGGGTGCTCACCGCGCTGCACGCCGTGCAGGGCCCGCGGCTCGGCGTCCCGCAGATGATCCAGTCCCGGGGCCAGTTCGGGTTCTACTTCGGCGTGGTCCTGTTCGTGATGGGGATCGTGCTGGACGTCGGGTACATGGGCGGCGGCATAGTCGTCGGCGCCCAGTCCCTGCAAGGAGTCGTCTCGGGGCTGCCGATCCAGGCCTGGATCGCGATCTTCACCGTGCCGTGCGTGGTCCTGGCCGTCTGGGGCTACCGGCTGATCCACGCGGTTCAGCCGTACCTGGTGGTGATCATGACCGGGGTCTGGTTCGCCATGCTCGGCCTGATCCTCGCCTCAGGCGACCACCTGGCCAAGGGGATGGGCGGCACCCACCTGGCCAGCTTCCCGATCTTCCTGGTGGTGGTCGGGCTGTTCTTCATGAACCAGCTGAGCTGGGCCATCTACGTGTCGGACTACTCCAGGTACATGCCCAAGAACACCTCAGGGCCGAAGATCTTCACCGCGGTAGCTGTCGGCTCCACCGTGTCCACCGTGGCGTTCTGCGCGCTCGGCGCGTGGGTCACCGCCATCGCCCCGACCGCGTCATCGCCGGTGACCGTCATCGCGAGCGTCGCGGGCAAGTGGGTGCTGTGGTTCTCGGCCCTGTCCCTGATCGCAGGGGCGGCGATGAACGCCTACACCGGCATGCTGTCCTGGGAGGCGGTCCGCTCGACCTGGCAGCAGGTGCGCCTGTCCCGGATCGCCCGCGTGATCGGGGTCCTGCTCATCGCCGGCATATCGCTGGTGCTGGCGTTGCTGGGCTGGAAGTCGTTCGTGAACACGTTCAGCAACTTCCTTTCCGTCCTGCTCTTCGTGTTCGTACCGTGGTCCCTGATCAACCTGGTCGACTTCTACCTGGTGCAGCGCGAGCGCTACGACGTGTCCGCGTTCTACACCCCGCGGGGCATCTACGGCGGCTGGCGCTGGGTCGCGGTCATCCCCTACCTCATCGCGGTCGGCCTGGAGCTGCTGTTCGTGGACCAGACCGACCTCAAGGGCCCGTTCGTGAACCTCCTCGGCGGCGCCGACATCTCCTGGATCGTCGGCGGGGTGGTGGCGGCCTTCGGCTACCTGATCGCGGTCCGCATCACCGGCCAACGGTCCGAGGTGGCCACGGAGCAGCTGACCGGGGTGACCAGGTAGGCCGGCGCTCCACACGGCCTACAACAGTCCGCCGGGCCGTTGCTTCTGCAGGCCCCGGACTGCGGCCACGGCACAGATCGCCACCACGATAAGCACGAGCAGGGGCAACACGAAGCTTTTCGAGCTATGGGATGCCACCTGGGTCACATTCCCGCCTGCCACCGAGGACATACGGCTGACTGCCACCCCGGTAACATTCCCAGCCTGCATCACGAGCAACAACAGGAGAGGGACGCCGGCGACGGCGGCGCCGATCGCGATGCCCGTCAGGAGCGTGCGGCGGCTATCCGCCTTCGCTGGCTCTGTCGGCGGCATGCCTGCCAAGCGCGCTTCAACGCGGGCGGCTATCTCCCTGTCGACCTTCTCAAGGAACGATGCCACTACCGTGTCGCTGTACTCGGGGCCGAGTTCCTGGTGCACTTCGGCGGCGGCGCGGATTTCCCGTGGCGACAATGGCGAGTCAGTCATATGAGCAGGGTAGCTCTGCGCAGCGGGGTTAAGGGTCGAGCCATAGCTGGAGGCTGATGTGGCTGGATGCGGCGCGGAAGTCGTTGTCCGTGGTGAGGAGCGTGTGACTACCAGCGATCGCCAGGTGGGCGATGAGGGCATCGATCGTACCGACCGGAACACCAGCAGAACGCAACGTGTTGCGCACGCCCGCCGCAGCGACGTGATCTTCGCGAGAGGGGGTGAGGTACTCCAGCGCAGTGAACATCTCGATGATCTGTGTCCGGGCTCGTTCCGGGACGACGCCCTGGAGCAATTCCTGCAGGATCACCCCGGTGGTCGCGACGATCTCGCCACCGGCTAGCGCATCCCGCAGTGCCCGGACCTCAGGCACATCTGGAGGAGCGTCCCGGCGCAACGCGAGCGACCAGACGCTCGTGTCGACGAGCAGGCTCACCCCCGCGAGCGCTCGGCCTTGTAGTCGTACTCCGGGTCGATCTCGACCGTGCCGAAGAGGCCAAGGATGCGGGCCTGCTCGCGGCGGGCGATGAACTCCTGCAGCGCCCGGGTGACCGCGGCCTTCTTGGTGCGCTCGCCACTGACTTCAAGGGCGCGCTCCAGCAGATCGGGGTCGATGGCCAGATTAGTAGCCATGTGCGCCTCCTTACACATGAGTCTACACAAGACTGCGCGGTAGGCGTGCCCGTCGGCGCTCATGCCCACACGTCCGGGTCGCCAGGAAGGCTCAAGCGCCATACCATCCTATTCACGCGGTGGACCGAGGCTTGGACAGCGTTAGACTCCCTGGCATGCAGCGGCGGGACAACCTCTGCACGCTGCAGACCCTTCGTAAGCGGGGTGTGAGACCCAACCAGTGGAGGTACCAGATGGCCGAGCTCCCACCGCCCCCAGAGGGAATTTTGCTGACCCACTTCATCGTGTCGGACGATGTTCGAGCGCTCCCGGCGCTTCTACACCGAAGTACTCGGCGGCCGGGTGGCCTTCTCCGGTCCCGGAGGGCCGACCAATGTCGCGCTAGCCAACAGCTGGATCGTCATCAATGCCGGCGGAGGCCCGACCGACGACAAGCCGGCGGTCACCCTGGAGACGCCGCGTGATCCCGACCGGGTCAGCAGCTTCCTCAATATCCGGGTCAAGGACATCGAGGCCGTGTACGCCGAATGGAGCGCCCGGGGTGCTCACTTCCTGACGCCGCCGAAACAGCACCAGTACGAGATCCGCTGCTACATCCGCGACCCTGACGGTCATCTGATCGAAGTGGGGCAAACCACGGACCCAGGGGGAGACTGGTCGCCCGCTCACTGGCCATCGAGTACGCCCGCCGACGAGTCCGAGTGAATGCCGAGGTCACCGGCGAGATCCCCCACATCGACGGTGGCCAGTCCCACGGACCCTGAGATCTCTGCCAGCCATTTCCGGCAAGGCCGCACCTCCCCGCCGTTCCCTCTCAGCGAGCCGCTGCGAGACCGCTCGGGCTGATGCTCCGGGCCATAACGATCGTCCACGATGCGGGCGGGATCACGTCGTGAACCGGGAATTTGCGATGAGGCATGCTGCGGTGGTTGGACATGGCATGACGATCGCACGCGCGGCGAGCGATCGCCCCTAGGAAACCCCTGGTCTGGCCCGGGCCGCCGCAGTCGCCGAGGGCTCGAGCCTACATGTCCAGCACGACGTCAGTGGCGGGCCTGGCGCAGCAGATGAGGACCTGGCCGTCGGCGGGGAGCTCGAGCGGATCGGGGGCGTAGGCGATGTCCCCGGACAGCAGCGGAGTGACGCAGGTATGGCAGACGCCGGTGCGGCAGCTCCAGCGGGTGGGGACGTCGCAGGCGTCGGCGAGGTCGAGCACGCTGCGCCAGTCATCGCCGAAGGGCGCGGTGATGCCGCTGCGGGCGAAAGTGACGAGCGGCCCGCGGCCTGGCGGGCCCGGCGGCTGGTGCGGCGGCCTGCTGGCCTGCCCGGTGATCCCCGGGGTGACGGGCGGCAGTGCCCCGAACAGCTCGGTACGGATCGCCGCCGGGCCGAGGCCGATCGCGGTCAGGCTTTCGTGCATGTCGGCCATGAACGACGCCGGCCCGCAGACGTAGGCGTTCGCGTCAACCGGGACGGCCAGCCCGGCCAGTGCCTCCTTGGTGATGCGCCCGGCCTCTGCGTGGGCGCCGCGGCGCTCGGCGGAAGTGGCCGCGCTGTAGAACAGGTGCTCGCGGGCGTGTGGCAGCGTGGCCAGCAGGGCGTGCGCCTCACCCGCGAAGGGATCCTCGCGCGGTCCGCGTGCCCCGTGCAGCCACCAGATGTCCCGCTGGCTGTGGCCCGCGGCGAGCTGGTCCAGCATGGAAAGGACCGGGGTGACGCCGATGCCGGCGGAGATGAGCAGGACGGGGCCGGCGCCGTCGTCGAGGACGAAGTCGCCCCGGGGCGCGGCGACGTCCAGGATCTCTCCCGGCCGCAGATCGCGGTTCAGGTAGCTGCTGGCGACGCCATGGGGTTCTCGCTTGACGCTGATCCGGTAGGTGCCGCCTGCCGGCGTCGAGGACAGCGAGTAGCTGCGGACCGGGGCCGGCTGCCCGGCGCCGCTGATCCGCAGCGTGAGGTACTGGCCGGCCTGGGCCGCCGGGAGGGGAGTGCCGTCGTCGGCGGTGAGGTAGATCGAGGACACCTGCTCGTCCTCCCGGACGACCCGGGCGACGCGCAGCTCCCGGAAGCCGGGCCAGGCCGGCCCGGCACCGGGGCGGCCATCTCCGGCCGCGGACAGCAGGTCGCGGAACGAGCCCTGCCAGCCCGGGCTGAGGGCAGGGATCTGCAGGGCGACGCGCAGCTTGGCCGGGTCGCGGCCAGGAAGGTAAAGCAGCGCGTCGGTATCGGCCACCGACAGCGCACCGGGACCGGTCCTGGTCTTGACGACCGGGTCGCCTGCCTGGATGTGTCCTTCGGCGATAACGCGCATGTAGAAGCCGGGACGGTGATGGCTCACCAGCAGCGCGGCCAGCTCAGGCTCGCCAAGCCGCATGCCAACCCGGTAGCAGGTGACGCGGGGCTGGGTAACCTCGAACTCCGCCTCGCCGATGCGGTACCTGTCACCGATACAGACCTCGTCATCGGGCAGGCCGTCCACGGTCAGGTTCTCACCGAACGCGCCATAGGACAGGTCATCGCGCCCGAAGTGCCGCCGCCAGTGCTCATAGGACTGGACCTGGTAGACGAGCACGGCCCGCTGCTCGCCGCCGTGGCCTTGCAGGTCGCCCTGGCCGTCGCCCTCGATGTTCAGACGGCGCACCATCCGCGGCCCGGCCGCCGGCTCCTTCCAGATGCCCGTGTGAACGGTCTGGCCATGCCACGGCACGTCCTTGGGCATCCCAACATTGACCGACAGCAGCACCGGCACCCGGGCCGTCGCCGATCCGTTGCTGGTATGCACATCACTAGCATCCCGCCCCGCACGGGCCCATCACACCCGGGAGAATCCCTGGTGCGACCGGACCCGGGGATGGTGACATTGAGCAGGATATGAAAACGGCGCGCCCACCTACTCAGTGGCCATCGTGGACCTCACCGATGGCCTGGTAACCCACGAGACCCATTACTTCGCTGACCCTTCCCGGCGACCGCCTCACGGACGGCGCTAGCCGAGCAGGTCCCGGCCGACGAGCGATGAATCCAGGTGGCGGCCAGGCTGCTCCTGGTCAGTGACCGGCGGCCTGGCCGCCGTCGACGTGCAGGACCTCGCCGGTGATATAGGGCGAGGACTCAAGGAACAGGATGGCGTCGACGACGTTGACGACCTGGCCGACGCGCCCGATCGGTGGGAGCTGGTCGCCGAGGGCTTCGTAGCTTTCCGCCGGATGCACCGGCGTCTGGATGATGCCCGGCGAGACGGCGTTGACCCGGATGCCGCGGGAGGCATACTCGATGGCCAGCGACCTGGTCGCCGCGGCCAGGCCGCCCTTGGTCAGCGCGGTCAGCACGGCCGGCGTGCCGGAGTCCGCGACCTCGGCGATCGTGGCCGAGATATTGACCACGTGACCGCCGTGCCGGTTGAGCATTTCCGCGATGGCCCGCTGGGTGATCCAGAAGAACCCCGTGAGGTTGACGCCGGTGACGAGTGCGTAGTCGGCGGCGGTGTAGTCGGTGAATCGCTTGGAGATGTAGACGCCCGCGTTGTTGACCAGGGTGTCGATGCGTCCGAAGCGTTCCAGCGCCGCGCCGATGATCCGCTCGGCGGTCGCGGGCTGCACGATGTCGCCCTCGACGGTGAGCACCGCCGGGTCCTCGGACGGCCTGATCGTCCGGGCGCTGGCTACCACCGCCCAGCCCCGCGCGCGGTACCCGGCGACGAGCCCGGCGCCGATGCCCTGGGAACCTCCGGTGATGATGGCGACCTTGCCCGTCACGACGCCACCAGCCCTGGGTCACTCGGGTGCGGGGTCAGCGGCGTGGTCTCCACCCTCATCCACGGGTCCAGCGGCAGTGACGTCAGGATCGCCTGCATCTCCGCGGTGTCCTGCGCGCGCCACAGGCCCAGTGCGTGCCCATGGCCGGGCAGCCGCCATAGCCGCAGCAGGTGACCCTGGGTGGCCAGTTCCTTGGCCCGCTGCGCCTCGCCCGCCTCGGTGTTGGCGACGACCTGGCCTGGTGTGCCCTCGGGAACGGATATGGCGAACGTGGTGAGGAACTCCGTAGCTCCAGGTCTGGCCGGCAGGCCCGGGTCGTTCGGGTGCGGCGCGAGCGGCGTCACCTCGTCATTGCGCCACACCCGCAGCGGCATTGAGGCGAGGACCTGCTCGAGCCGGGGGTCGTCGGCGGCGGCGAACAGCCCGAGCGTGCGCCACTCGCCCGGCAGCAGGGGCGGCCGCCACAGCCGCAGCAGGTGCCCCTGCTCGGCCAGCTCGCGTGAGTGCGCCGCCTCGCGAGCGCGGACGTCCGCGACAGCCGGATCCGGTGTTCCCTCCGGAACGTGTGTGGTCATGGTGACCAGGTATTCCATGGGTAGCGCCTTTCGTGTCCGTAGCCGGGTTAGCCGCCGGCCGTTTCCCCGCCCTATCAAGCTGGCGGGCCGCGATCTGGTTGCTCAGCGCCATCGGAGTAGTCAGAGACAATGAAGTCACGCCAGGCCAGCGCCTGCCCCCGCGTCCTCAGCGGTCGTGAGGTGACGGTCAGCGGCCAGGCGTTCCCCCTCCACCGCCAGCAGGCCGAGCGGTCCGTCCACGGCCGACCCCCCGGCCAATCGCCCGAGGTCCTCAAAGAGATGCGGCCACTTGCCTCTCGATGAGGCCGCCTGCCGCGTGTCCTGCGGCGCGGCCGACGGCGCATCTCCTGATGTTCCCACGACGTCTGTTCTCTTCTCCACGGTGCATCTGACGACACCTTCCACGGTCTTAGGTCCGGCACGGCATCGCGCCCGTGAAAACCCCTGGACCTACAATCACCACGGCCGCGAGAAGCTGATCCTCACCGCGGCGTGCCCGCGTACCGGTGCTACCTGGACAGGCACCGGGACCTCGCACGAGCCGCGCGGTCTCAAGCACCGCAGATCTGCCCGTCGGCCCGCCCCCACCCACGAATGCCTCGGGCGTGACCATGCGGGCCAAGGTGCAGCGGCAGGACGCCCTAGCCGACGATCCCGACCCGGCCTGGGCCAAGGACCTGGTGGAGACGGTCGCGGCCGGGATGGCCGGGCCGGTGTTCCAGGCCCGGGTGAATCCGGGCTGCGGCACCTGCCCCGTCGCCTCCTGCTGCCCGGTCAACCCTGAAGGCGAGCAGGTCACGCCCTGAGCCGGTCTCCTTGCCATAAGTGGCCGCAACCGCTAGCTGCGGTTGCACGTCTATGGATTCGGCGAAGGAGATGGGTGCGTTGCAGCAATCCGCCGAGGGACGGGTGTCTGTTGTGGATCTGGTGCTGCGCCCTGCGGCGCGGCAGCGCCGGTGGCGGCGGGCTGGCCTGGCCGCGATCATGCTCCTGCTTGTCGCCTTCGCCGGCCTGCGGCTTGGCCAGGGCCGCTCGCCAGAGGCGAGGGTGGCGCGTACTCCGGCCCGGATCGAGGTTCAGGTTGCGTCGTGCCCCGTCCCAGCGCGCGATTACGCCGGGACTCCGTACTCCCCGCAGGCGGCACCGGCCACGCTGAGCCTTCCGGCATCTCTGGCGCCGCCCGGGAACGCGCGGATCTTCGGGACCTGGTTCCTGCCCGGCCAGGTCTCGTACCTGCTGGGCCCGAAATCTGCCACCTGCCAGGGCGCGCTGGGCAGCGCTGACGGCGGCAAGTTTATGGCGGCCACCCCGCTGGCAGATCGCTCTGCGATCGTGACGATGACGATCGACGCTGGCGGAGCGGGACCGAACACCGATCTGGCCTGCCCGTACATTCCCGCCGTTCGGGCCGCCGACGAGGTTTTCCGCCGGGGCTATACCTTTTGCACTCATCCTTCGGCCGACGTGATCCGGCAGATCCCGACCGGTACGGCGAGCCTGTACGCGGCCGCCGTGTTCGTTCCGGCCGGGGTGAAGGACCCCGACATCGCGGGCTCGGGCCACGGCACCGACCCGGCCGTCGCGCTGTACACAGCCTGGGCAGGTTCAGACGGCGCTGCTGGCCAGATGGTCGCGTGCACGCTCGCGCCTGCTCAGGGTGACATCTGCGCGGCCAGCCTGAAGTTCTTCCTCGTCACCCAGTCGCGCATCCACACCCAGGTAAGCGCGGCCAACCTGGCCACGATGGAGGCGGCCCTGTCGTCGTTCCTGGCCGAGCAGGACATCCGCTAGCGGCCCGCCTGCTACCCGCGAGCACCGGCAGTATCGAGCCGTGCCAGCGCCGCTCATACCCTGGCGTAGTCCTTGATGTCCTGCTCGAACTCGGACACGAGTTCGAGGGTGAGGGTGCGCCGGGTCTGGCCGATGGCATGCACGATGTCGGCCGTGGTGGCTTCTTCGGCACCGTGCTCGAACATGACACGCTCGAACACCAGCTGCGCGGTCCTGCGCGCGGCAAACTCGATGTCGGCCGGGGTGAACAGCCGCGACTCCTCTACGATCACGGCCATGTCCAGCTCAGCGTGCGGGATTGAGGCCAGGTAGCGGTCCCAGATCGCCTGCCGGGCGGCCGCATCGGGCGGGCCGACAGGAATGACGTAGTTGAACCTGCCGTGCCGCAAGAACGCGCTGTCCAGCGCGCGCACCGAGTTCGTGGCGCAGATGAGCAGGCGCTCTTCCTGCTCACGGAACGGCGGGATGAGCTTGAGCATCTCGTTCGTGACGCCCTGCGCCGCCGAGACCGTGCGCGGCTGGCGCGATCCGGCGATCTCCTCCACCTCGTCGATGAACAGCACCACCTTGTCCAGCTCGGCGACCAGGGAGAACGCCTCTCGCAAGGCGGCGGCCAGGCCGGCCGGGGACTCGCCGGCCAGCCGGGAAGGGAACAGCTCCACGAACGGCCAGCCCAGCCGCGACGCGACCCCCTTGGCGAACGTGGTCTTGCCGGTCCCCGGCGGGCCGAACAGCACGATCGCCCGAGGCGGCACGAGGCCGAGCCGCTCGGCCAGTTGCGGCTGCGCTAGAGGCAGGATGACCCGCCGCTCGATCAGCTCCTTCTCCTTGACCATGCCGCCGAGCCTGTCCCAGGCGCCGGCCCGTACCATGAGGCCGCCGAGCTGGCCCAGCACTCCGGCGCTGCCCGGATCGACCGGCTCAAGCCGCTGATACAGGACCAGATCCCGGCGCACGGCATACCCGGCGTGCTCCAGCGCCAGGGCGCCGACGTCGCTCTCGCTCGCCAGCAGGGACTGGATCCGATGCACCCCGGCCGCCACCAGGCGCCGCTCGAGCTCGCCGAGCATCGCGCTGCCGATCCCGCGGTGCCGCCACGCCGGTGCCAGACTGATCCCTATCACCCAGGCCCGGTCCTCGCCTACAGTGGCGACCGCCGTTCCCACCAGTTCCTCGCCCACGACCGCCACGACCGCGGGCTGATGCGACCGGACGGCCGCGATCAGGTCCGACAACCCGAACACGGGCGCCTCGCTGCTGGCCGCCGGGTTGTCCCACAACCGGATGGCCGCGTCGAGGTCATCGGCGTGGAAGTCCCGCACCCGCCACGGCGCCATCGCATCAGTGTGCCATTACCACAGCCACCCCGTCGCGGCCGCCATACAACCGCAGGCTCCAGGCCGAGGTCGTCGTGCACTTCCTCGGCGCGGATACCGCCTGCGCGGTCGCCGGATACGTGTCGCTGATGGCGCTGGACAGCTGCCTGGCCCTGTCCTGCGCCCGGTTCGAGAATGAAGAGCTGGCCAAGCAGCTAGCCGAGGAGTACACCTCGGCGACCTGGTACAACCACTCACCTGCCGACATCGTGGAGTTCTTCGACGGGCTGGAACTGGTCGGGCCCGGCGTTACCGAGGCACGGACCTGGCCGAAGCGGCCGCCCAGCATGAATAAAACGGACAAAATGCGCTCAGGCGGCCTCGACCTGATGGCCGGGCAGGCGGAGCGACCGCGCCTGATCACCGGGTACCGGTGATCAGCCGTTCGCGGTCGAACATCGCCGAGGTGGCCCGCCAGCCGGCCCCGTTGAGGGCCAGCAGCAGCGCGGCCCCGCCGATGGCGATGGCCAGCGTGGGGCGGATCGTGCCGAGCGCGATGAGGGTGGTCACCAGGATCGACGGGAGGTTGACCAGGATGCCGAGCTGCTGGGCGACGCGGATCTCGCTGGCCCGGGTGGAGATCGCGATGCCGAGCCAGACCGACCAGCCGGCCAGCAGCGGGGTGAAGATCACCTGGGCGAGGACGTCAGAGCCGCGCAGCAGGGCCGGCGCCACTCCGGGCTGGGCGAACAGCTCGACGCAAGGCCACGAACACGGCGAAGACCGCGTAGGAGATCGCGATCGTCGGGACCAGCACCGCCAGGGCCTTGCCCAGCAGGAACTCCTCGCGGCGGACCGGCGTGCTGAGCACTGGCTCCAGCGTGCCCTGCTGGCGCTCGCCGACCACGGAGTAGGCGGCGAGCGTCGTCGGCACCAGCGCCGGGATGGCCAGCAGGTACAGCAGCTCATGCTCGCTGCGCGAGCTGGCCGGCGGCCGAGGAGGCCAGGCTGAAGGCCGCGATCAGGGGCTGGATGAGGAAGATGAGCGGGAAGATCGCCATCCCGATGACGATGGTGCGCCTGCGCCGGTACTCGCGCAGTTCCTTGCGGTAGATGGCCCGCACGCGGCCCCAGCCGATGCTCACCGGCGGCGCGCCTCCTCGTCCTGGCTGATCAGCTCGAGGTAGACGTCCTCGAGGGAGTGGCGTGACTGGCCGATCGACAGCACGTCGGCGCCGGCCGCCACCAGGGCCCGGGCCGCGGCGGGCGCGGCCACCGCCGGGTCCGAGACGGCCAGCACGTAGCCGGCCGCGCCGTCCTGGCGCCAGCCGTCGACGCCTGGCAGCCCCGCGAAGACCGGCCCGGGCTCGGGCAGCGGGGCCAGCGTGGTGACGGTGAGGGTCTTGGTGAACAGCCGGTCCCGCAGCTCGTCGGGCCGTCCCACGGTCCGCAGCGTGGTGTTCAAGATCGCGACCCGGTCGCAGAGCCGCTCGGCCTCCTCCAGGCGGTGCGTGGTCAGGAAGATCGTCACGCCGCCGCGGCGGAGCTCGCCGATCAGCTCGTGCACGTCGTGGGATGCGACCGGGTCCAGGCCGGAGGTCGGCTCGTCGAGGAACAGCACCTGCGGGTCGGGCAGCAGCGCCCGGGCCAGGGCGACCCGCTGGCGCAGCCCCTTGGACAGCGAGCCGCACGCATCGCCGGCCCGGTCGGCCAGGCCGACCGCCCGCAGGACCAACTCGATCCGGTCCCGCCCGCCGGGCACCTCGTACAGGCCCGCGAAGCACTCCAGGTTCTCGGCCACGCTCAGCCGCTGGTACAGCCCCGGGGACTCGGGCATGACCGAGATCCGCCGGCGGATCTCCACCCCGTTCTCCGGCGTGAGCGGGATCCCCGCCACCGTGGCCGACCCCGAGGTCGGCGCGATGAGGGTGCCCAGCGTCCGCACGGTCGTCGTCTTCCCCGCGCCGTTCGGCCCGAGGAAGCCGAACACCTCGCCGTGCCCGACCTCGAACGAGACGTCCTGGAACGCGATCCGGTCACCGAACCGCTTGCCCAGGTTCCGCGACGGACAGCGCCGCGCCTTCGCGCCCCGCGCTGGGCGCCACCGTCCTGTCCGGGCTCACCAGGCGATCGCCCGGCGACCGCACCATGGGCTGGTCCGGCGCCTTCGTACCGTGCACCGGCTCCTGGGACGCGACCGCGGCCCGGCGCTTCAGCCTCCCGATGAGCCACTTGATCAGGTAGAACATCACTGGTATCGCAGGGCGGTGCCGGGCTGGATCCGGGCGGCGCGGCGCAGCGGGCCGCGGATGACCAGCAGGGTGAGCACCAGGACGCCGGCCAGCGCGGCCAGCGGGATGACCGGCGGGAATTGCGGCGGCAGGCGGAGGTCGACGTCGCGGCGGATCAGCGCCAGCAGCCCTTGGTAGATCAGCCAGCCGAGCAGGGCTCCGACCGCCCAGCCGACGATGGCCAGGACCACCGCTTCGGCGCTGAAGACCCGGCGGATGTGCCGGGCCCTGGCGCCTACCGAGCGCAGGATGCCGACCTCGCGGGTGCGTTCAAAGACGTTCATGCTCAGGGCGCTGACCAGGCCCATGAGCATGATGGCCACCACCACTAGGCCCAGGATCTCGACGATGGCCAGGATGGATTTCTCGGCCGCCGTGATCTGCGCGTCGATTACGTAGATCTCCTGGGTGCTGACCGGGTACCCGGCAGCGGCCAGCCGGGCCGTGACGGCGGCAGTCACCCGGTCGATGGCGGCATGGGTGGCGCTGGCAGTGCTGACCCAGATCGAGTCTGCGGTACCGGGCCCGCCGTCCAGGCGCTCTAGTACCGGCAGCGGGAAGTAGACCGTATCGCCGCTATTGGTGGGCACGGTGTCGATCCCGATGACGCGGACCCTGGCCGGGCCAGCGGCGACGCTGAGCGTCAGGATCTGCCCGACGTGGGCGTGGGCGGCGCGCGCCAGGTTGGGGCCGAGTACGACCGGGGGGATGGCCGCGGCGGCGCCGGGAGCGGTATCCGCAGTGGTGAACCAGCGGCCCGCGCTGAGCCGGTAGGAGTAGAGGGGACGGGCGCCCAGCCCCCAGGCCGGGTAGGTCTGCCCGTTGTACTGCACCGAGCTCGTCTCGACCGGCTCGGCGCCGGTGACACCCGGGGTCGAGGCGGCGATGGCGAGCGCCTGGCGACCGAACGGCCGGGCCCCCCGGCCTGGGGTCATCCCGACGCCGAGGCTGAAGTGCAAGGTGCCGATGGTCTGGCCGATGACGGCGGTGACCGACTGGCCGAGAGCCAGGAAGGCGATCGCGAGCCCGGCGGCCACGGCGACCTGCGCGATCGCGGCCGCGCTACGGCGCTTTTGCCGCAGCGCGTTGCGCACTCCCATGCGGACGCTGCCGGGAACCCTGGTTCCGGACAGCAGGCCGCTGCGCACGACAAGGCGGTCCAGCCGCCCGGCACCGTAGCCGCTGGTGCCCTGGCCGGCCAGGGTCTCGGCCACCGGCCGGCGCAGCGCACGCCGCAGCGCGGGCAGGGACGCGGCGAGGGCGAGTACCGGCCCGGCCGCCAGGCTGGCCACGACGACCGGGACGGAAACCGCGAAGCCGAACGACACGTCCACGAGCTTGACGGCGAAGTAGCTGGTCAGCAGGTATGCGATGACAATGCCGAGGCCGGTGCCCGCGACCGCGCCGCCCGCACCGAGGATCGCCCCGGTACGCAGGATGATGCCGCCGATCTGCCGTCGTCGGCCGCCGAGGGTCTTGAGGATGGCGATCTCGCTGGCCTGCTCGGCGATGACGGTGTTCATCGTGGCGGCGATCAGGAACAAGGCGGACGCGAAGGCCAGGATCGTGATGATGTACAGCAGCGCTATGGTGTGCCCGAACGAGGACTGCCCTGGCCACTGCCCAGGGCTTCTGGTGTCGGGCAGGGCCGTGATCGGGTCCGTGCCCGCCTGCGCGGTCAGGTAGGCCCGGACCTCGGTGATCACCCGGGACTGCGCGGCCGCGGTGTCGTCGGTGAGCCGGAACCCCAGGTAGTTGTAGCCGCGGGCGTCGGCCAGCGACTGCGCCGTGGCCAGCGTCGTGTAGAAGACCGGGGTGGTCGAGCCGTTCGCGCCGGGGGTCGAGGCCAGGTTCATCCCGGTACCGGTGACCCGCAGCGGCACCAGCGCGCCACTCGCGGCCTGCACCTTTATCGTGCCGCCGGCCGGGACGGCGTAGCCGGCGGCCCGGCCGTTGGCCGCGTCGGCCAGGACCTCGCCGGGTCCGGGCATCCGGCCGGACAGCAGCGGGACGGTATCGACCGGGGCGGACGCCAGGTTGGTGCCGCCGATCTCGACGTCGGCGGTGCCGGCCGTGGACGTCGCCTCGGCAATGTAGCCCAGGCCCGGGCTGACGGCGGCGACGCCGGGCAGGTGGCCCAGCGCGCGCAACTGGGTGGGGGTCAGGTCAAGGACCCTGGTCGACACCCCGACGTCGTACAGGTGACTCTGCAGGACCTGGCGGTTCATCGCCGCGTTCAGCAGGCGCGGCGCCGCGGCGAAGCCCAGGCTCGCGATGGCCAGGCCGAGCGTGAGCACGGCCAGCAGCGTGCGGGCGCGGTGCCGGGTCAGGTCACCCCAGGCCTTACGGGTCAGCGTGCTCACGACCGCCCCCCCGTGTCGCCGGCGATCAGGCCGTCGCGGACGGACACGGTCCGGGTTGCCATCTGGGCCAGATCCTGGTCGTGGGTGACGTACACCACCGTGGTCCCGTTGTCGTTCAGGCCCTTGAGGAGCCCGAACATATCCCGGGCCAGGCGCGTGTCGAGGTTGCCGGTGGGCTCGTCGCCGAGCAGGATCGGCGGCCCGCAGGCCATCGCCCTGGCGATCGCCACCCGCTGCTGCTCCCCGCCGGACAACTCCACCGGCAGCCAGCCGCCCCGGTCGCCGAGGCCGACCGCGGCCAGGTGACGGCTCGCCCGGTCCCTGCGGTCGCGCGGCGCGCCGAGCCGGGCCAGATCCATCGGGAGCATGACGTTCTCGGCCGCGGTCAGGGTCGGCATCAGCTGGAAGAACTGGAAGACGATGCCGATGGTGCGGCCGCGCCAGACGGCAAGCTGCTCCTCGGTCATCTGGTCCAGGCGGCGGCCGTGGACCGTCACCGTGCCGGCGGTGGGCCGGTCGATGCCGGCGATGAGGTTGATGATGGTGGTCTTGCCGCTGCCGGACGGGCCGGTGATCGCCACCATCTCGCCCGCGGCGATGGCCAGGTCCACGCCGTTCAACGCGTGGAACCCGACCCCCCGACCGCCTCTCCCGCCCCCGGCGCTGCGGTAGGTCTTCTGCACCCCGGCCAGCCCGATGATGGCGCTCCTGATCGGATCTGCGGTCTCTTCCAGCCCAGGTTGGCGCCGGCCCTCCCGGACGCTGACCGTGTTGACGTTGGGATTCACGGTTCCTCCATTGCGGTTACCGATGAACCGGATGGGCTGGGAAAGTAAGGCTCATGACTCCTCCGCTGGCCGCTGGTGGCCGCCGGCCGAGTGGCCCGACCGCGCTCACCGATCCAGTACGGCTGTCCGCTAGCTTCCCCGGGCCTGCTATCGGCTGGCCCTCGCCGGGCGATAGTGGATCGAGGGCGGCCCGAAGCGAGGTCAAACCGAGCGAGGGAGGCTGACCATTCGCCTGAGGGTCAAGAAAGCGCGGTTGACATGGCTGGCTTTGCCGCGCCACATGCTAACCGGGGCACCCGCAGCGTGGTTGCGCTCGTGCGCTCGCTAATGCCTGCTCCGCAACCGGTGCGTCGCCGGTGAGGCTTGCGCGCAGGGCAGCCGCTTGCGCCGATGCCGCATCGGCGGCGGCGCTGTCACCCAGAGCGACATGCGCGTCGGCGAGCAGGGTGAGCGCCCGCGCATGCTCCAGCGGTGTCCGCATGACCCGGAAGGCCGCTGACGCCTGCTCCGCGAACACGACGGCCCGCCCCGGATCACCGCTGGCGAGGGCCAGCTCGCTCAGCCCGAGCAGCGCCCGTGCCCCGGGTAGCGGGTCGCTGATGGTATCGGCGAGTTCCACGGCGCGCTGCAGCGCGCTGCGGGCCTGGCCGAGCTCGCCCCGCCGTGTCTTGGCGACGCCGACGCCCCACAGGACGTACGCCTCCCCAACGGGATCGCCTATTCGGCGGACTCTGCCCAGTGCCTGTTCGAGCATATCGACGGCGCGGGCCGGCTTCTCCGGCAAGCAGGTAAGCCTGTCCCATCGAATAGAGCACCTGCGCCTCCATCCTTCGGCTTAGCGTGGCCTGGGCCAGCCGCAGCGCCTCCGTCAGCAGTTCCATCGCCGCATCGGCCTGGCCCAGCTCCAGTTTGACCTGGGCCAGGTTCTGTAGCACGCAAGCTACGTCCACCCGGTCTCCCGTCCTCCGGAGGATGGCCAGCGCCCGCTCACCGCGTCGTGCGGCATCATCGAGCCGCCCGCTGCGCCGGTCCAGGACCGCGAGCTGGGATGCCACGAGGGCTACGCCCTCGTCGTCGTCCGCGTCCTGGAACAGCCGTCCGGCTTCGGTGAGTTCCTCGCGGGCCGGGTCGAACTGCCCCTGGTCCATGTGAAGCGACCCCATGCCGTACAGCATGGCCGCTTGACCGCGGACATCGCCGGCCTGCCGGACGGCCGCCAGGGCAATCTCGTGGGTCTGCCGCCAGTCATCGAAGTAGGCCCGGGTCTCGAACAGCGCGGCCGCGGTGAACGCCAGGCTCCAGCACAGGCCGGTAAACCCGGCCTGGGCGGCCTGCCGGACCCCGGAGACCAGCGCAGCGCGCTCGCGCTCATACCATGCCAGCGGGTCGGCGACCAGCTGCTCGGCTACGCGTTCCGGCAGCGGCCAGCTCGGCACGTCGCTGTGGATCCGCATGTAGTCCCCGCCGTGATAGCGGTTGTGAGCCTGGTCTGCGAGGCAGAGCAGGGTACCGAGCGCGCGCTCCAGCGCCGCCTCCTGTTCCGCCGGCGGCTCGTCGGCGCCCAGGCGTTCTCGCGCGTACACGCGGATCAGGTCGTGCAGGCGGTACTGGCTGTGCACGCCCGAGCCGGTGCCGGTGGTCTCGGCCAGCCGGGCGCTGACCAGCTCGTCGAGCGCGTCCCCGGCGGCCGCCGGTGGCTGGCCGAGCAGCGCGCCGGCCACCCAGCCGGAGAACACCGGCGCCTCCACCAGCGCCAGCCGGCGCAGCAGCCGCCGGGCCTGCTCGCTGGCGCTGTTGTAGCTGAGCGAGATGCTCGGCCGGATGGCCAGGTCGCCGTGGCGGAGCTCGTCCAGGCGGCGGGTCTCGTCGGCCAGGCGGTCGGCGAGCTGCTGGATGGCCCAGTGCGGCCGCTCGGCCAGCCGCGCGCCGGCGACGCGCAGCGCCAGCGGCAGGTGGCCGCATTGCGCGGCCACCGCCGCCGCGGCCCGGGACTGCGCCTGGACGCGGCCGGTCCCGGCGATGCGGCCGAGCAGTTCCAGCGACGTCTCGGCATCGAGAACCTGGACTTCGATGTGGGTGACGCCGGCCAGCCCGCCCAGCCTGTGCCGGCTGGTGATCATCACCGCTGCCGACTCGGTGCCCGGCAGCAGCGGCGATACCTGGCTCTCGCCCGCCGCGTCATCGAGGACTACCAGCACCTTGCGGTCGGCGAGCAGGTTCCGGTACACCTCCGCGCGCTCGTCCAGGCCTTCGGGAACCTGCGGGCCCGGCACGCCCAGTGCGCGCAGGAACCGCTCAAGTACCTGCATCGGGCCGACCGGATGAGCGGTGCCTGCGTGCAGGTCGGCGAACAGCTGCCCGTCGGGGAAGCGCCCGGCCACGCCGTGGGCCGCGCGCACCGCGATGCTGGTCTTGCCGACGCCTCCCTGGCCCGTGATCACCACGACCGGCGCCGCGAGCCGGCCCTGTCCCCAGTCGGTCAGGTGTCGGCCGATCTGGCTGACCTGCCCTGACCGGCCGGTGAAATCGGCGATATCGGCGGGCAGCAGGCTGGGCACCCGCTGCCGCACCGGCTCAATCGTGACCGGGCCGGCGGGCGGGTCCAGGGCCGGGTCGCAGGTGAGGATGGCGCGCTCCAGCCGCTGCAGCCGCTCGGCGGGCTCGATGCCCAGCTCGTCGATCATGGTCCGCCGGGTTTGCCGGTAGACGGCCAGCGCCTCGGCCGCTCGGTCACAGCGGTACAAGGCGAGCATCAGCTGGCCCCGCAACCGCTCCCGCAGCGGAAACTCCCCGACGAGCTCGCACAGCTCGCCCGCCAGCTCGTGATGCCGACCCAGATCTAGCTCGAGCGTGACCCGGTCTTCGATGGCGGTGATGCGCTGCTCATCTAGCCGGCTCGCCGCCGCCCGCACGAGCAGGCTGTCCATGCCCTCCAGCGCCGGACCCCGCCACAGCCGCAGCGCATCACGGTAGGCGGCGACCGCCCGGTCCAGGTGACCGGCGTCGCGAGCCGCCTGAGCCGCGGCAACCAGTTCGGCGAACCGCTGGTAGTCCAGCTGCCCGGCGCCGACCTGGACGACATAGCCCTGTCCCCGCGTCGCGATGACCGTGGGGTGCCCGTGCGCAGCGAACAGGCGCCGCAGCGAGGAAATGCTCATCTGCGCCTGGGACCGGGAGGTCGGCGGCGGGTTTTCGCCGTAGATCGCCTCTTGCAGTCGGCCTAGCGTGACCACATTGTTCGGGCTGAGCAGGAGAGCCGCGAGCACGATCTGCTGGCGGGCGCCACCCAGCTCAAGCCACCGTGAGCCCGCCGCGGCCTCGAGAGGCCCCAGGATCCTGAACTCCACCGAATCTCCGTCCCGGCGCCGCAATCGAATTCAGCCACTCAGGGCGATATACGATTTCCTCGCAAGCCTGATCCGTTGTCATTAGCATGGCCCAAAAGCCGCCTACCGAACCATGCAGGAGCTGGGTGCGCGTTGGGCGTCGGTGCGGCTTCGGCGATCATGGTCGCGCAGGTGTTAGCGACAAAGTACATGCTGACTGCCGTGGCGCTGGAGCGGCCGAGGGTTTCGGCGATCACACACCGGTCGAGGAAACCGCCGTCATGGCCGCCGTATTCGGCGGGGAGCGTGTAGCCGAGTACGTCGGCGAGATGGCTCTTTCGATCGCGCAGACGATCGACGCCTTCGCAGCCGACGACAGCGCCAGCGTGCTCGTCGTGACCGGCCTGAGCAGCGCGAGATAGATCCCACTTCGATCGCCCGGGAACTCGGAATAGAGGGCCGGTCATCAGCTGTCTTTCAGCATCCGCTCGTACTCGCTGGACAGCACCCGTGACACCGGCTCCCCGGCGCGGATCCGGCTGGCTAGGGCGGCCTCGCGCGCGGTGATGTCCTCCGCTACGGCGATGATGTCCGCGGCACGCCCGGCGGGCAGGAAGACGACACCGCTGCTGTCCGCCACGACGAGATCGCCCGGCGCCACGGTGACACCGGCGACCTGGACCGGGACGTTCCAAGCAACCTCGGCCTGCCGCCCGCGCGCCGTCGCTGGCACCGCGGCCACGGCGTAGACCGGCAGGTCCAGCGCCGTGGACTCGTCCACGTCCCGGCACGCGCCGTCCACGATCACGCCGCCCACCTGCCGGATCGCGGCAGCCAACGACAGCACTCCGCCCCAGCCCGCGGCATCCGTGCGCCCGCCGGCGGCGACGACGATCACCTCGCCGCCAACCGCGGCCTCGATGGCGGCAGTGCCCAGGTGCCGCCCGCCGGGCACTCTGCCCGGGGGACCGAGCAGCACGGTGATGACCGGTCCGGTCACCCGGCGGGCGACGGTCAGTCCCCGCAGGCCGTGCGCGACGCCGGCCAGCCCGAGCCGGTCCATGGCGTCGGAGCAGGCACAGGAGTCCAGCGCGGCCAGGCGCGGCAGCAGCGACGCAGGCGCACTCATCCCGGCCATATCCGCCGGGCGACCCGGGTCACGAGTTCCAGCTTGGCCTGCTGCCCCGCGGGGGACACGGGGTTGTTGCCCGGGACTGACGCGAACCCGCACTGGGTGCTGAGCGCCAGTTCGGCCAGCGGCTTGAGCCGCGCCGCCTCGCGGATCCTAGCCTCGATCTCCGCCTCGTCCTCCAGCCGGCCGGACTTGGTGGTGAGCAGCCCGAGGACCACCACTGCTCCGGGCCGGACGTCGGCGAGCGGCTCGAAACCCCCGGCCCGTTCGGAATCGTACTCAAGGAGCAGGCGGCTGAAACCGAGCCTCGGGAAGAGCTGGCGGGAGATGGCGCCGTACCCGCCGGCCGAATGCCAGGCGCCGCCAGGCCCGTTCCCGCGGCAGATGTGCAGCGCCGTGGTCACGCCCTCGAGGCCCTCGAGGAGCGAGCTGTCCAGCTCGGCGTCGAAGATCGTCTGGGCGTTCGGGTCGCGTCCCTCGGCTTCCATCTGCGTGCGGGTGTACGGGTCGCAGAGCGAGCCGTAGCTGGGCGCGTCGAGCTGGATGTAGTCGCAGCCCTGGGCGAGTAGATCCCGGACCACTTCGCGCTGGAATTCGCGGATGTCGGTGAGGAACTCCTCGCAGTTCCGGTAGGCGCGCGCGGAATGCTCCGGCGACCAGTACCGCCGGTGGTAGCTCGGCGCCGGCATCGTGAACTTGGTCCTGGCGCGCGTGTGCCGGGCGAGGAACACGTACTCGCTGGCCATGCTGCCGGTCCGGGGGCTGTCCGCGACGCGCCGCACCACCGCCGGGTAGCCGTAGCCTGGCCGCGGGCCGTCACCCGGGCGCGCCGCGCCGCCGCGCCAGTTGAGCTGCCCGCGCCCCGGCGTGGCTTCGAAACAGTCCACGAAACGCGGTGTCTGCGCCCATGAGGTGCGTCTTACCTCGCCGTCCGTGATGACATCGAGCCCGATGTCCTCCTGGAGCTTCACCGCGTCAAGGACGGCGTCGTCCAGGAGCTTCTGGTCATCCTCGCCGCGGGCGGCGCGGGCGACCTCCTCCGTGCGCAGTAGGCTCCCGACGGTTTCCGCCCGCGGCTCGTCGCGCATGCTTTGCCTCCTCATCGAGGGTTCAGCGGGCCATCTTGGCGAGCCCTGGGACGACCCTGGCCGGGTTCTCGTTGAAGATCTTCACCTTGTCCTGCTCGGAAAGGAAGCCGAAGCCGGCGATGACGGGGACCAGGTTGTCGCTGGTACGGCCGGTCTCGGGGCGGACCGCACGGCCCGATCCCGGCGCCTCGGTGCCGAACAGCATCTGGCTCACCCCGCGCTGCCTGATCGCCGCATCGAGAAAGACCAGGTTGTAGCCGCAGGTGTCGTAGAAGAGGTTGTTGCTCAGGTCCTTCTGCGCGATGTGATGGTCGGTGGGGATGAACCGGTTGAGCGCGCCGCCGCAGTGGCAGATGATGACGCGGAGTTCCGGGAACCGCTCGAAGACGTCGCCGTGGCTGAGGAACTGCCCCGCGAGGTATTGCTCGGTCATGAAGCTGAGCTGGTAGTTGTGCGGGACCACCCGGTACCGCGGGTCAAGCGAGTTGGTACCGTGCACGATGAGCGGGATGCCCAGCTCCTGGCAGCGCTCGTACAGCGGGTACCAGTACGGCTCATGCATCCCCGGCGTGGCCCTGCGGCCCGCTGGGTCCGGCGACACGTAGGCCGCGACGAAGCCGTACTCGGTGACGCACCGGTTGAGCTCGCCCAGGCAGTTGGACAGGTCGGGAGCGTCGCTGATCTGCGGGAGCTGGCACGCGCCGAGGAACCGGTCCGGGAAGAACGTGCACTGCTGGTGGATCATGTCGTTCACGTAGCGGGTCCAGGCCGGCAGCAGGTGCGGCTCCATCCAGCCCAGCGTGAGGAACGGACGGGGGCCGATGATCTGCACGTCGATGTTCCGCTCGTCCATGTAGCGCACGTGGCCCTCGGCCGCGGCGCGGAACTCGTCCACAGTGACCCGGGCCGGGCCGGCGGCCCCTGCCCGATGGGACTGTCCATCGGGGTGTTCGAGCCCAACATGAGGACGAGGAACGAGTTGGCGGAGAACGGTACCGAAACGTGGCCGTGAACATCGAGCACGCGGACATCGTGATACATTGTGGCCCTTTCCTGTTGAGTGTTAAAGGGATTCAGCCTGGGCGGGGCGGGGGCACCGCGTCACCTCCTCGGGGTCATTCTCGTCTCACCGGTTATTCCCATTGCGCAAAGGCCATTCCAGCGCCCGTGCCCGCTGGGCTCCGGTATCCGGGAACGTAATCGATGACGGCCGCCCGCAGGCTTTCCAGCGCGCCGGCGGCGGCGATCCAGTTCAGGATCTCCGACGTGCCTGAGCGCAGCTGCTTCCGTGATACGGAACCGAGGATTCCGGCATCACGATCGGTGATTCCCGAAAGGATCCGGCGATCCAAGTCCTCGTCGACCACGAAATGGCTGAGCCCGCCCGAGGCTATGACGGCCACGCGCGCGCCGCTCTCCCAGCTTTCCACCCCGCGTCGTATCACCTGGCCGAGTGAATAGCACCGTCCGGCGGACGGCACGTTGGGCGGGTAATAGGTGTTGATGAAGACCGGGGCGATCGGGGTGGTGGCCGACAGCCCGAGCCGGTACCTCGGAAACGTGAACGCGTGGCCGAGGCCCCGCCCGGCCGGCTGCCGCTCGAAGACCGTGAGGTCGAAGCCGGCGCTGGTGAGCTGCTCGGCGAGGTGCAGGCTCAGCGCGGAGCTGACCGGATGCCGCTCCGGATGGTCGGCGTGCGCCGCCCAGGAAGCGGCGCGGATGCCCTTCGGCATCCTCTCCAGGGCCTCACTGCTCAGCGGCATGTCCAGCAGTTCGTCGCCGGTGAAGCAGGCGAATGCCGGGATGCCATCGTCTCGGAACAGCTCCCGCTGGTCGTCGCCGATGACGATGGCGACATCCGGCTGCGCCCAGGCGAGCCGCTGGGCCAGTGCCCCAACGGCGTCCTGGCAGCGACGGTACTTCGCGTCCCAGAGGGCAGGGTCAAGCTCCCGCTCGATGCCGGGTTTGGCGACGGCCAGCAACTCGTCATAGGTGTGATACTCCGCGTCCTTACCGAGCAGCCGCGGATTCCGCCGGTCCCGTTCCGCGTGATCGGGCCACATGTCCACGCCGGAGCTCAGCTGAGGTGTGTGTGACGAGGCTATGCCGACCACGATGTCTGCCATTCCTGCCCCTCTCCGCGGCTAAAAGGCAAGACGGAGTAAGTTTCACGCTAGAAAGAGTCAAATATGCTGTCAATAATTGGTTCGCCCCGATCACGGGCCTGTGCCAGGTGGACAAAACGGCGAGCCCGATGTTGTGCTGTCATCGGTGCCGAGCGGGTACTCCAGCGGTTGAGCGGGTCGAGACCGGTCCGCGGCTTAGTTAGTCCATCCCAGCATCGCGCCGCTGCCGCAGCCCTGGGACGGATCGAGTCAGTGGAGAACCTCACTGATCCGCTCGCCGATCTGCCGGAGCTCAGCCGAGTCGTCGCTCACGCCGGCCAGTGCCCTGCGCTCCTCACTGAGGATGTCCGCGGCGGTGACGTCTTCCCAGTCCTTCGTGCCCAGCGCCGCGCGGGTCCTCCGTTCCCCATTCCTGCTTAGCGGCTCAGGGTCCCCCTGCCTAGGGTCCCCCGCGAGCCGGGCAGCACCCTTCGGACGGGCGGATGTGCCCGTCCGGCTGGCCGGATGCACGGATATGCCAATCAGACGAGCAGTCCGGCGCCCGGGGTGACGGGACAGACGGGCGCGGATCGGCAAAGCGAGCGGTTATACGCACCGTTCGTTCCGCCCGAACGCTGTCCGCTTATGTACGTGGACACTGCTATGTATCGGCCCGCAGTGACACACCTTGATACACGCCGTGACGAGAAGGAAACGGCCCGCCGGGCCGCGTTTCCGCAGCTGGCGGGCCGTCTTCGCAGGTGGTGGCAGGTGATGGGTTCGAACCATCGTAGGCTTAGCCGACGGTTTTACAGACCGTTCCTGCCTGCACCTCCATACGGCCTCTGACCTGCCCAAACACCACCGAATAAAGGCTGCCGCGACGACGCTGTCCGCTATATGTCCGTGCCCGCGGGCTCCCCGCCACCCGATCGCACGGACAGCCACGGGCACTGTCCGCGCAACACGCTGACCAGCACAGACCTGAAGACTGGTCTTTCGCCCGGCCCCGACCGCACGCCGCACGAGCCACCGGACAGCACAACGGAAGCCTTACACAGCGCAACGCCGCCATCACCGCCAAGGGCCGATCTGCTCGATGTGCGCGCGCTCGGACGGCTCAGGGCCCCGCGTATGCGCCATGACTTTCCGCTCGTTGGGCGACTTATCTACCAGAACGCTGTCAGCCTGGATGCCTGCTGGACAACGAAGGGATGCCTCATGGAGATCACCAATCTGGGTAAGGCAGACGGGCTGCCGCCGGTGGATTGGGCCGCAATCGTTGAGAAGCTCGATGCGGGATCGGCGCCGGCCGCGGACGTGGTGAACTCCCGCACGACCTGGCTGTCCACCGTCAACCAAGACGGCAGCCCGCATGTGACTGCGGTCGGTGCCTTCTGGCTAGACGGCGCGTTCTGGTTCCAGACGGGCGCACGCACGCGGAAGGGGCGCAATGTCGCGCGCGATCCGCGGTGTTCGATCGCGGTGTCGATCCGCGACGCGGACGTCGTAATCGAGGGTGACGCCGCGCGAGTGACCGAACCGGGCGCGCTGGCGCGTATTGCGAAGGCGTGGGCGGACAACGGCTGGCCGGCCGAACCCGACGACAGCGGGCCGGGCATCACGGCCCCGTTCAACGCGCCATCGCAAGGACCACCGCCGTGGAACGTGTATCGCATTGAGCCACGCTCGGCGATCGTGACCTTGGCGACCGAGCCGGGCGGCCTGACTCGCTTCCGGTTCTGACGCTGGCCGGGCAGGGCTAGTCATCCGCACATGCCGTCGACAGGATCGCGCGTCGCCGGCTCAGCAGGACCTTGACCTCGGCCGCACCACGCGGTCAGTCGACAGCCGTGAAAATCGGCCGGCTGAGGACGGAGATAGACGGGAAGCCCGTCACGGACAGCAACCTAAGTCTTTAGCGCACCCGCGCAAAGACCCGCCGATCTGGCCGGTATCTCACCGTCAGCCTGGATTTCTTGGCTGGGTCCTGAACTGGCCATTCTGTTCTGTGGCCTTCGCGCGCGGCAACTGGCCAGCGGCCGCGCCCGCATGCCCGGCAGGGGATGTGGGTGACGGCAGGGCGCTGCATGGGTCTGCGGTGAAGCAGGCGGAGTGATTCCGGAGCGCCCGGGGCGGCTGGTTGCTGTGGCGCGGCGGATGGCGTCACGGGTATTCGCAGGTCCAGGTTCGGCTTCAGCTGGTTCGGTGCCAGCCGGTCTGTCCGGTTAGGCGGGTGCGGATGGCGGTCCGGGCGCGGCTGATCGCGTGGTGGTCGTCGTGGAGGACGCTGACGATGTTGGTTCCGGCCAGGATGACCCCCAGTTCGAAGGCGAGCTGCGCGGGGTCGGTGCCGTCTGGCAGCTCGCCCTTCTCGGCGGCAGTGCGGGCTTCGGCGGCGAGCAGGTCACGCCATTGCTGCTGGGCGCGGGCTACTTCGTCGTGGACGCGGCCTGCCTGTGCGCCTACCTCGGCGGATGCCGCGACGAAGAAACACCCGCCGGGGAAGACCCGCCGCTCGACATAGGACAGATAGCCCTCACAGAGCCCGAGCAGGCGCTCCCGTCCCGGCTCGGCCGAGCCGAGGGCTGGTGCGACGACTTCGGCGATGAAGCTGTCCCGGGCGGCGCTGATGGTCGCGAGCTGGAGGTTTTCCTTGGAGCCGAACAACGCATGCACGCTGCTTTTGGGCAGGCCGGCCGCCTCGGCGAGCCGGCCGATGGACAGGCCCTCCAGGCCCTCGATCGTCGCCAGCTTCGCCGCCTGCTCGACGACGCGGGCCCGGGACCGCTGCCCCGGCGCCCGGGTGCGCGTGGCCTGTGGCTCGCCCTGGTCTGTCATCGGCTTGGTCCTCTCCTCCACCCCTTGATCTTAGACGGACGATCGTCTATAAAGTTTGTACGTTCGTTCGTCTAAGGAGTCGCCATGTCATCCGCCGAAGCCATCAGCACGCCGACGGACTGGGAGGAGGCCGGGCGGGCATGGGGAGCCCGGCCCGCCGACTGGGCCTACCTCTTCGAGCCCTACGCCCGCCCGGCGAACGAGGTGATCTTCGACCAGCTTGGCATCGGCGAGGGTGCCCGGCTGCTGGATATCGCCTGCGGATCCGGGTTCGCCGCTCAGCTCGCCGCGCGCCGCGGCGGCGTGGTGACCGGGATCGACGCCTCCGTGGCGCTGATCCAGATCGCCAGGGCACGAACGCCCGGCGGCGACTTCCGGGTGGCAGACATGTTCGCCCTGCCGTTCCCCGACGCCTGCTTCGATATGGCCACCAGCTTCAACGGGATCTGGAAGGGCTGCGAGGCGGCGCTGCAGGAGGCGGCCCGGGTGCTGGTGCCCGGCGGGCGGCTCGGCCTGACCTTCTGGGGCCGCCTGGAGCATGTCGGTCTCATGCCGTATTTCCTCAAGGCGATCGAGCTGTCGCCACCCAGCCACGGTGAGGCCACCATCCGCCAAGGCGACACCGGGCGGCCTGGTGTGATCGAGGAGATGCTGGTCTCGGCGGGCTTCGTGCCGCGCGAGCGAGGGACCGTGACGGTCATCAACGAGTGGCCCGATGCCAGGCTCGCGGTCCGGGCACTAGCCGCGGCCGGCCCCTCGGTTCCCGCCATCCAGGCCGCAGGGCTCGGCCCGTTCTGCCAAGCGCTGCGGGAGGTGATCGAGCCCTTGCACATTCCCGGTGCCGGGATCCGGATTGCATCCGAGCTCGGCTGGATCACCGCCGAACTCCGCACCAATGACTCATAGCCCGGTGCTCCAGACACACGGGCCTGGGCACAGAACAGGGCTGCACGCCTGTCAAGCCACTGGCCCAGCATCGAGAACTTGGGCATTACCACCCAGGCGGCAGACCCTACCGGGGTGACCATAGCTGGCTGTCCTGAGCGTTGGAACCCGCGCGCGGACAGGCCGAAGCACGAGCAAGTATCCGGCGATATCGCACCCCGCGAAGGTCACGCTAGGTCACGCTGAGCTGCCGGTCCTGGTCAGGTCACGATGACCGGCGCCGATGCCGCGCTGGTTCACCGGGTCGGCGACCCCGGCGCGGCACAATGGCCTGATGGCGCAGGTGGTGATGTTCCATTCCGGAGATCCAGGCGATCGGCGGGGCGGCCAGCTTACGGCCGTCAGTCAGGTCTCGCGCTGGGTGCCGTCCTGGCCGTAGCGCTCGCCTCGCCGGCCGCGGACGGCGAGGTCGACGGCGCGCGGGCGCTTGTTGTCTTCCCCGATCGTGCTGAAGCCGGGCATGAACATCATGGCGGCGTAGTCGCCCAGGCTGTCCTCCAGCAGTGACCGGAAGCCCTGGGCGTCCTGGGCTTTGTTGATCTGCAGCTTGGTCATCCGCAGGGTGAACGGGTGGTTCTCGGCGACGCGGCGGGCGAAGGCACGGGTCTCACGCTCGAGGTCTTCTGCGGGGAAGACGCGGGAGACGAAGCCAGCGGCCTGGCACTCCGCGGCGGTCATGAAGCGGCTCTCGAAGCAGATCTCCTTGGCCTTGCGGAAGCCCAGGTCCCAGGGGATGGAGTTGTACTCCACGAACCCGCCCAGGAACTGCGCCTGGCCGGAGGCGAACACCAAGTCCATGACGGCCGCCAGCATCCACCCGGCGTAGATGCAGTAGCCGTCGACCATCGCGATGGTGGGCTTGGGACAGTCGCGCCACTTGAGCAGCAGGTCCAGGTTGTACTTCTTGAACTCGTTATACCGCTCCAGCGGGTCGTCGCCCCGCTGCTGGCCTGGGCTCAGATCGTGGCCGGCCGAGAACACGCCGCCCGCGCCGCGCACGATGACCACGCGGATAGCCTGGCCGGCCTGCGCCAGGTCGAACGCCTGGCCGACCTGGGCCAGCCGTTCGTAGCCCTGGGCGTTCAGCACCTCTGGCCGGTTGAGGGTGATGATCCCGAGGGGACCGTCGATGTGGAACCTGACGTGCCCGAGGTCGCGGACCTCAGGCGCCCGGCTACCGCTCATGCTCGCTGCCTCCTGCCGTGCCGCCGGTCGCCGCTGGCGCCGATCTGGCTGCTCGCCACCGTCTGCCCCGGCCGATGCAGCTGGGGCGGCCTGCTCAACGATGCCAGGCAACCCGCGGCGACGGCTCAGCGGTATGTGCGCTCCCGGTCAATACCCGCCACTCCTGGGTCAGCGCGCAGGACAGCCTGATAGGGGGCGCCATTCATCCCGGGATGCCGGCCGGCCAGTCAGATGCCGGACTGGGTGATCTGTCAGGGCTTGGCCGATTCGGCTAGCTGACTGAACGGGCGCGCGGAATCGGCAGGAGCCAGGGAACCGCGGCCCTTGCAGCCCGGACAGCCCAGCCGGCCCGTTCGCTGATGGCTGCCAGCGGAAAGGCTGTCAGCGGCCCAGGAGATGCAAGAGCCGCTCCAGCGCGGTGGCCCCTTCGGGCAGCGGGCCCGCGGGCGGCTTGAACCAGCCGCAGGCGTATACGGCGTCCTTGTGCGTCAGCGGCAGGCAGCACTCATAGCTGAGCTCGATGAGCTGCTCATCGAGCCCTGGGTCCACGCCGATGGCAGCCGCCAGATCCCCGGAGCGGACAACGCAGCCGGCCACCAGCTGGACCAGCAGCTGCCTGCCCGGCATCTCACCGACGGTGTGGTGCACGGTTCGCTCCAGCGCGCCGGGCTGTGCGAATGCCGCGGATCAAGCGCACGGCGCTTTCGCACGCCGCGACAGGGTCATCGCCGGCCCCGCCCTGCTGCCGTATCAGCCTCAGCTCCGCGACGGGAACGCCCACAAGGAAGCCGCGGTACACGTGCCTGCCCATGATCAGGTGACCGGCCAGCGACCTGAGATTCCACTCAGCGCACGGCGTGGCGCCATCCCACTGATCAGACCCGGCTTGCCGGACGAGCTGCACATGGCTCTCGCCGGCGGCGTCAAGGGCGTCCAAGGCGTCCATGGCCACAGTTTCCTGCGCCCGCCTCCAGGAACACAAGGCTCGGGACCGCTGCGCCCTCTGCGCTACCCGGTACGCCGAACTGGACGATCTGAACCTGCAC
>CAWKCG010000009.1:0-65567 GCA_963847965.1 uncultured Actinomycetes bacterium | reverse complement strand
AGCAGGCCATCCTGGCCGGCTTCGACTGGGGCGGGCGATCCGCCGACATCGTCGCGGCGCTGTGGCCCGATCGGTGCAAGGCCCTGGTCTCCGTCAGCGGGTACCTCATCGGCAGCCAGGCCGCCACCGAGGCGCCGCTGCCGCCACGGGCCGAACTCGCCTGGTGGTATCAGTATTACTTCGCCACCGAGCGCGGCCGGGTCGGCTACGACAAGTACCGGCGCGATTTCTGTAAGCTCATCTGGCAGCTCGCCTCACCGGAGTGGACCTTTGACGACGCCACGTTCGCGCGCAGCGCGGCCGCCTTCGACAACCCCGACCACGTCGCCATCGTGATCCACAATTACCGCTGGCGGCTCAGCCTGGCCGCGGGCGAGTCGCAGTACGACGACCTGGAGCGGCAGCTGGCCAGCTTCCCGGCCATCGCCGTGCCCACCATCACCCTCGAGGGCGACGCCAACGGCGCGCCGCACTCGGACGCCAGCGTCTATGCCGGCAAGTTCTCGGGCAAGTATGAGCACCGGGTGGTCGGGGGTGGCGTCGGGCACAACCTGCCCCAGGAAGCCCCGCAGGCCTTCGCCCAGGCGGTAGCCGACGTCGACGGCTACTGACCGATGACGATCACATGGAACCAATGAGAGTGGCTGTGTAACCGCTCTTCCGGGTAGGCTGCCGCTTCCATTGGCTGCGCCCTGTTACCGGTGGGATCGGGGGGGCCGCGGGGCTAACGCCTCCCGTTCCCAGAGGTGACCAGCGCGGTGTCGTTCAGGGCGGCGTAGGTCCCGTCGTTCGTGGCCAGCTCACCGATACCGGTGATCGGCGTGCTCTCGGCATCCGTCACGGCTCAAGTCTGCCCACCTACCGCTCGCCCCGATCCCGCCTTCCGACGTATTTGCACCCCAGCCGGGTGAGCGGAGGATCGTGGACAGAGGCCGCAGGCAACCGATCACGGGGGCGTGGAGTGTAGTGGGCATGAGACCAAGGGCCGACCGGTACGCCCCGGACGATACGGCGGATCGCCCGACGTCATCGGCGGGATCTGGCTTCGCCGATGCGTACCGGGTGCACCGTCCCGGACTGGTCAAGCTGGCCGCGTTCATTCTCGGTGACCAGGCCACCGGGGAAGACGTCGTCCAGGACGTCTTCGCTCGGCTGCAACAGCGCTGGGACATGCTCGCCGATCCGGGTGACCCGCTCCCCTACCTGCGGACGGCGGTGGTCAACGGCTGCCGCTCGGCGATCAGGCGGCGCGGCCGAGCCCAGCGGCACGCCGGCCATGACTCACCGAGCCCGCCGCTGTCCGTCGAGGAGTCGGTGCTGCTGTCCGAGGACCGGCAGCAGGTGCTGGCCGCGCTGGCCGGGCTCTCCCGTCGACGGCGGGAGGTGCTGGTGCTCCGGTTCTACGTCGGGTTGTCGGAGGCGGAGATAGCCGCCACGCTCGGCATCAGCGCCGGGACCGTCAAGTCCACAGCGGCCCGCGGGCTCGCGGCCCTCGCTCGCGTACTGAGGGAGACCCGATGATTCCGCAGGAAGAAATGGACGCGACCGCGGAGCGGCTGACCGACGCGCTCACCGCCGCGGCCGCGATCATGCCCCCGGATGAGGCCCACGGGCTCAGCAGCCCGATACCCGGCCGGCTCGCGTCGCCGGCTTCGGGACCGGTCCGGCGCCGGATGGGCCGCCTGCGCGCCTGGCTGGTTCCCGTCGTCGCCGCGGCCGGCGTCACCGCGATCATCCTGACCGCTGTGACCCTAGCCGGTCACCCGGGGACGGTCCCGGCTCCGGTGACGGGCCCGGGTCAGGCCCCGGCCAGCGCCGGGTCCGGCATCACCTCCCTGGCCGGGGTGCCGTCCGATCCGGGGACGCGGACGTCGCCGCCGCCGTTCTACGTGACCATCGTGAGCATGGGGATCAGTCGAGACGGTCTCGAGCTGATGACAGTGCAGGTCCGCCGGACGAGCGACGGCCAGGTCACCGGCACCGTGCCCGCGCCCGCTGGCTGGATCCTGGGGCGTAGCATCTCGGTCACCGCTGATGACCGCACCTTCACCGTCGCGGCCGAGACGCAGACGGTGTGCCCATCTTCGACTCCGACCCAGACGCGCTTCTACCAGTTCAGCGTCACGAGTACCGGGCACGTCACCGGCCTGCGGGCGGTGGGCAAACCCGTCACCGGCGAGCCGGTCAGCCAGTTCGCCGCGTCACCGGATGGCACCAAGGTCGCGTACGCGGAGCAGGGCTGCGTCGCGCCGATCTCGGTGGCTTCGTACGCGGGCGTCATCCACGTCATGAACTTGACCAGCGGTGCCGTCCGCAGCTGGCACAACTCCGTGTCCGCCGCCACCCCGGCCCGGGTCACGACCCAGATCGGGGCGTTGTCCTGGACGGCCAACGGCCGCACCCTGGTCGCCGACTATCTGTGGGAACCGGAGGAAGGATCTCCCGACCTGGCTGTCCTGGCCCTGGACGCGACCAGCTCTGGCGGTTCGCTGCAAGCTCACAGCCACCTGCTGTTCAGCCAGGGCACCCGCTGCACCGTCTGCGTGATCACCGCGCTCGTCAGCTCCGACGGATCCACCCTGACCGCGGTGGCGGAGACTTCTGTGCCGCCGCTCCCGAGCCATCCCGGAGAGACCTGGTACCGCCTGCTGGTGCTGCAGCTCTCCGTGGCCACCGGGCAGCCGAGCGGCATCTTGTACCGCTCGGCCCCCTCGGTCGGCTCATACGAGGGGCTTGTTCCCGTGCTTTCCACCGATGGCCAGGCCCAGCACTGGTTGCTCTGGAACGATCCAGAGCAGTTCGGCTGGATCTCGGGCGGCAAGCAGGTCCCGCTCCCAAAGGCACCGTCGGGGGTGCTGGCGATTGGCTGGTGACCTCGGTGCAGGCAAACCCGGCTCTACCGGGCCGGTGGCACCCGAGCGCGCCCAGCTCATCGCCCTCAGTGACCCCCTATTGGAGGGCCTCGATGGTGCCGGCGGCGCCGACGGCGTAGCAGTCCGAAGCGGTGACGCAGGTGATGCCGTACAGGGTCTCCCGGGTGGAGGTCTTGATTGGCGTGAACCTGGTGCCGTTCGTGGTGCGGAGGATGACGCCGCCGGCGCCGACGGTGTAGCAGGTGCGTGCGGCCGGGCAGGCGATGTCGGTGATGACCGCGTCGTCCGGCATCGTGACGTTGGGGCCGTTCTGCCCGCTGGCGGTATAGATGCTCACGGTGCTGTTGCCGTTGCCGAAGGGGTTGGAATTGTTGACCGCGTAGCAGCCGGCGCCGGTGGGGCAGGCGCCCACGTCGGTGACCGGGTCGGAGCAGCCGGTGTTGGGGGGACAGGCCGGGTCTAGCCGCCAGGACCCGCCGGGGGCGGGCGTCATCAGCAGGGCGGCGGCAAATCCTTCGTGGCTGCCGATGAGCTGGTTGCCGCCGGCCCAGCACGGCCCGGCGGGAGCGCAGGAGACCCATTCCAGGGGGTAGCGGTACGGGATGTTGTTGCAGTCTCCGTTGCAGACCACGCCGGACGGGATCGGCTGGCCTGTCCAGGTGGCCCCGCCGTCCTGGGTGAGCCAGATGGAGCTGCCGGGCGCGGCACCGCGGGAAATGGGATTGGTGTTCCATCCGCCGGGCGTGGTGGCGACCGCGTAACAGGTGAGAGCGCTGGGGCAGGAGAGGTCCAGCAGCCCCAGCCGGCACGGGATCTCCCCCGAAGAGGCATCGCCGACCACGCACCCTGGCAGCGCGAGCTGGGAGACGTCCAGAGGGAGCGTGCGGGCGGCCCAATGTGCCCCGGCGTCGTGTGTCACCAGGATGGTCTCCGGACGGGCGATCACGTAGCAGGAGGCCGGGGGTGCGCACGCAATTCCGTACAGCGGCGCCGCCCCGGCCGGGCTGGCCTCGCGGGACCAGGTACGGCCGCCGTCCGTGGTGGCCAGCAGGGTCCCGGCATCGCCGACCGCGAAGCAGCGCGACGCGGTCAGGCACCCGACGCCGTACAGGGTGCTCGTGGTGCCGCTGGTCTCGGCGTGCGCAGTGGCGACGGCCGGGGCGGCGGGGGCCGAGGTGACGGAGGCCGAGGTGACGGGGCCCGGGGCGGCGGGCGCCGAGGTCGCGCAGCCGGCCACCGCGGCCAGGGCCAGTACCACCAGCGTCATCCTCATGACGTACGTGTTATCACGCCGGGTCGGCCAGAGGTTCCCTAACGATTGGCGTCACGGGGTGTCGGCCGGCTGCGGGACGCGGGCGAGGGCGGCGACCAGCTCGAAGGAGCGCAGGCGGTCGGCGGGGTCGAAGACCATGGTGGTGAGCATCAGCTCGTCCGCGACGGTCGCCTCCAAGAGGCTGGCCAGGCCATGGCGCACGGTGTCGGGGGCGCCGATGATCTGCGTGGCCTGGCGGTCGGCGAGGTACGCGCGCTCCAGGTCGTTGTAGGGGTAGCTGGCCGCTTCCTCGGGCGAGGGGAGCGGTCCGGGACGGCCCGAGCGCAGGCGGAGGAACGACAGGGCGCCCGAGCCGGCCAGGAAGCTGGCCCGCTCGTCGGTGTCCGCGCAGACGACCGCGGCCGCGACCATGGCGTACGGGCGCGGGAGGGTCGGCGAGGGGCGGAAGTGCTGGCGGTACAGGGCCAGCGCCGGGAGCGTGTTGGCCGGGCTGAAGTGGTGCGCGAAGGCGAAGGGGAGGCCGAGCAGGCCGGCCACCTGGGCGCTGTAGCCGCTCGAGCCGAGCAGCCACATCGCGGGCTGATGGCCCCGGCCGGGCACCGCGGTGATCCGCGCGAACGGGTGGCCCTCCGGCCAGCGGCCGGTGAAGAACCCGAGCAGGTCCATGAGCTGGTCGGGGAAGTCGTCCGCCGACAGCGCCTCGGGCGAGCGGCGCAGCGCGGCGGCCGTCACCTGGTCGGTGCCAGGCGCCCGGCCGACGCCCAGGTCGATGCGGCCGGGGTGGAGCGCCTCCAGCATGCCGAACTGTTCGGCGACCACCAGCGAGACGTGATTGGGCAGCATCACGCCGCCGGAGCCCACCCGGATGGCCGTGGTCGCGTCGGCGATGTGACCGATCAGCACGGGCGGCGCCGAGCTCGCAATGCCGGGCATGTTGTGGTGCTCGGCAACCCAGAACCGGCGGAACCCGAGCCGTTCGGCGTGCCGGGCCAGGTCGGTGGTCGCGCGCAGCGCGTCGCCGGCGTTCCCGCCTTCCGGCACCGGGGCCAGGTCCAGGACCGAGAGCGGCACCTGCCGGGGGCCGAACGTCAGGGCGGCGATGTCGTCCACGACTGATCGGAACAGCGCGCAGGGCCGCGTTCTTCCGGCGGGTTCCCGGCGGGTTCCCGGCGACCCTCGCTACGCCAGCCGGTCGCGGGCGGCGGCGACGACGGCCTGGCCCAGGCTGATGCCGCCGTCGTTGCAGGGGACGCGGGAGTGCAGCAGGACACGGAAGCCGCGCGCCTCCAGGCGGGCCACCGCCCCGCGCAGGAGCAGCAGGTTCTGGAAGACCCCGCCGGACAGCGCCACCGTGCCGAGCCCGTGCCGCTCGCGCAGCAGCACGCAGCCGGCCTCGATCAGCGCGGCGACGCCGTTGTGGAACCGCGCCGCGACGAGCTCGCGCGGGGTCCCCGCCGCGATATCCTCGGCGGCCTCGCGGACCAGATCAAAACCGCTTATGCCGAACGGACTGTGGTTCCCCATCTGAGCCTGGTATCCCCGCTCCTCGTGCGGGTCGGCCAGCTGCTCGAGCTCCACGGCGGCCTGGCCCTCGTAGTTGATCGCGTCCCTGACGCCGAGCAGCGCGGCGACCGCGTCGAACAGGCGCCCGGCGCTCGAGGTGACCGGCGAGTTGATGCCGCGCCTGCCCATGGCGACCACGGCGCCCCACTGCGCCGCGTTGCGCTGGACGACGCCGAGGGCGTCCGGCGGCGTACCGGAATAGGCGGCGTCGAGGTAGGCCGCCGCCATCCGCCACGGCTGCCTGATGGCGGCCGCCCCGCCGGGCATCGGCACCGGAGCCAGGTGACCGCCGCGCTCGAACCCGGCGAGGTCCGCGACCAGGAACTCGCCGCCCCAGATCGTCCCGTCGGGGCCGTACCCGGTCCCGTCGAAGGCCACCCCGATCACCGGGCCGTCGGCCCGGTTGTCCGCCAGGCACGAGGCGATGTGCGCGTGGTGGTGCTGCACGCCTGCCAGCTCGACCCCGTCGAGGTCGAGCGCGTACTTCGTGGACAGGTACTCGGGGTGCAGGTCGTGGGCGACGACCTGCGGGTCGACGTCGAACAGCCGGCAGAAATGCTCGATGCCCTCGGTGAACGAGCGCAGGGTCTCGGCGTTCTCCAGGTCCCCGATGTGGTGCGAGAGGAAGGCGTGACGCCCTTTAGCCAGGCAGAACGTGTTCTTCAGCTCGGCGCCCAGGCCAGGACCGGCCGGGGGAACTCGCGGTCCACCGTGACGGGTTCCGGCACGTAGCCGCGGGACCGCCGGACCATCATCGGCCGGGTGCGGAAGACCCGAGCCACCGAGTCGTCGGTCCTGATGTGGATGGCCCGGTCGTGGGTGAGGAACGCGTCGGCGATCCCGCCCAGGGCGGCGAACGCGTCGGCGTCGCGGTAGGCGATCGGCTCGTCGGAGACGTTCCCGCTGGTCAGCACCATCGGCCGGGCCACGGCTCTGACCAGCAGGTGGTGCAGCGGGGTGTAGGGCAGCATAACCCCGAGCTGGCGGTTCCCCGGGGCGACCGCGGCGGCGACCGGCGCGCCCAGGCGTCGCGGCAGGAGGACGATGGGGCGGCCGGGGCTGGCCAGGAGTCCGGCGGCGGCCTGGTCGATGTCGCCGAGGGAGCCGGCGGCGGTCAGGTCGGCGGCCAGGACGGCGAACGGCTTGTCCTCGCGGTGCTTGCGCGCGCGCAGCGTGGCCGTGGCGGTCTGGCTGCTGGCGTCGGCGGCCAGGTGGTAGCCGCCCAAGCCCTTGACGGCGAGGATCTGGCCCTCATCGAGGAGCCTGGCCGCCTGGGTCAGCGGGTCGCCGGGCAGCGGGTTCCCGGCGGGGTCGGTGAGGGCCAGCTTAGGCCCGCAGGCCGGGCAGCAGGTGGGCTGCGCGTGGAAGCGGCGGTCGGCGGGGTCGTGGTATTCCGCTGCGCACCGCTCGCACATCGCGAACTCCGCCATCGTGGTGAGCGGCCGGTCGTAGGGCACGTCGCGCACGATGGTGAACCTGGGGCCGCAGTTGGTGCAGTTGATGAACGGGTAACCGAACCGCCGGTCGGCCGGGTCGGCGAGCTCGGCCAGGCAGTCGGCGCACGTCGCGGTGTCGGCCGAGACCAGGGTCCGGCGCGGCCCGGCCGGCCCGCTGGCCGCGATGGCGAACGACGGCGACCCGCTGGGCGTCATGGGCGCGGTGGTGATCCGCTCGATCCTGGCCAGCGGCGGCGCGTCCCGCTCCAGGAGCACGAGGAACTCGCTGATCGCCGCCGGCGGCCCCTCGACCTCGACGAACACCCCGTCGACGTCGTTGCCGACGTGCCCGGCCAGGCCCAGGCCGGTCGCCAGGGTGTACACGAACGGGCGGAAGCCGACCCCCTGGACGATCCCCTCGACCCGGATCGCCGTCCGGATCAGCGCGATCACCGGCACATCACCTCCCGCTCGGTGATGATCCTAAGGCCGGGGCGGCTTACCGCTCGCCGGACGGGTCATCCCCGAGAGACGGGATAAGCGGGCCCGGGACGGGCACCACCGCCCGTTCGGGATCATGGGGGTAGGGTCAGGTCCTGGCTCAGCGCCGCGGCCAGCTCGAGTTCGGCGAGTTCGGGGTGGTACCGGAGGCCGACCGCCCGCCACAGGTCGGCCAGGCGGGGCGCGTCGGAAGGCGTGGCTGACCTGATCACCTGGTGCTTGAGATGTTGGCCAGGCTCTGCTGGACGTCCTGGGTCAGCGGGTCCCCGAACGGCAGGACCCGCTCGCACCGGGCGGCGGTTTCGCGGAGCACGGTTTCCGCGTCACCGCGCCGGCCCACGGCGTAGTACAGGTGCGCCAGGTTCGCGCGGCGGGCCAGCGTCTCCACGTGATCGGCCCCGAGGACCTGCTCGGAGTCGGCGCACGTCTGCTCGGACAGCTGCACCGCCAGCGGCATCCTCCCGGCCGCGTGATAGGCGGCGGCCAGGCTCGCGCGGGTGCCGATCGTGTCCGGGTGGCCGTTCCCGAACACGCGCTCGCGGTCGCCCAGGACCTTCTTGTAGTGGGAGATGGCGTCCTTGACCTTGCCCTCGGCCAGGTAGGCCGCGGCCAGCTGGTCGCGGGTGGCCATGGTGCGCGCGTCGCGCGAGCCCTGCAAGCGCTCGCGTTCGGCCAGCGTCCGCACGAGCAGGCGGATCGCGGCGTCGGCCTGGCCCGCGGCCTGCTGGGCGGCGGCCAGCTCGTCCCTGACCGCCATGGTGTCCGGGTGGCCTGCGCCGCGGAACTGCTCGCTCTCGGTGATGGCCCGGCGCAGGACGGTGACCGCGCCCTGGGGTTCGCCGGCCAGGATGAGGGCCTTGGCCAGGTTGACCCGGGCCGCGATGATGGCCGGGTGCCCGGGCGCGAGCTCACGGCTGCGCTCGGCCAGGACGCGCTGGTACCAGGTGACGGCCTCGGCCCCGCACCCGGCGGCCAGGTACGCCGTGGCCAGCTGGGAGGCGACGACCAGGGCGTCCGGGTGGCCGGGCGCCAGCTTGTTGTCGCAGTGGACGGCCAGTTCGCGCCAGTACTCGACGGCGGGCCCGACCAGGCGGGCGAGGTCGAGGCTCTGCCCGGCGCGCAGCAGCAGCGGATGGCAGCCCTCGGCCCACAGCACCTCGGTGGCCGCGGCGTGCAGGCTGGCCGCGTTCGCGCGCAGGATCTGGGCCGTCCACGCCTGCGGCTCGTCGACGGGCCAGGCCTCGAGCAGGGCGCTCGCGGCCGCGCGGGCGGCGCGGGCGCGGAAGTGGCCGGGTGCCGCCTGCTTGACGGCGGCCTGGACCGCCGAGTGCATGAGGACCGTCGTCGACGCCGCGGACCGGTTGATCCTGATCAGGCCGGCCCGCTCGATGACCACCAGGGTCTCCCAGGCGGGCTTCGGGTTGACCGTCGTGGTGAACGCGGGGCCGGCGCTCAGGTACGCGCTCACCGACGGCGTGGCGAACAGCGTGCCCGGGACGCCGTGCCCGTCGAGCAGGGCCAGCAGGACGAGCATCAGCCGGACCGATTCGCCCGGCATCAGGAGTTCGGCCTGGCCGAGGGACAGCGACCAGGTGACCGAGGCGGCCGAAGCGACCTCGCCCGCGGCCACCCCGATCTGCTGCCGCCTGCGGACGAAGTAATCCCGGTAGTCCTTGCAGGCCAGAGCGGAATTGGCGACCACGGACGCGGCCTGGGCCAGCGCCAGCGGCTCACGGCCGAGGGCCTCGATCAGGTCGATGGCGCCCTGGTGCTGGGCGGGGTTCACGCTCAGGCGCTCGGTCACGCAGCCGAGGGCCTCGCGGACGCTGAAGAACCCGACGGGGTACGTCTGTATTCCGCGCCGGCCGGACACCGCCGTCCCCTGCGCGCTGGTGATGACGGGCCAGCGCCGGCCCCTCGGGCCAGAGCCCCTCAAGCTCGGCCGCATCCGGCAGGTCGTCGAGCACCACCAGCCACCGGCGGCTGGCGGTGCCCAGCCAGTTGACGAAGCGCGCCGCGACCGATTCGGCCGTCCCGGTCGGCTCGATGCCGGTCGCCGCGACCGACGCCTCCACGTACCCGGTCAGCACCGACGAGCGGCTGGTGGCGGAGATCCAGACCAGGATGTCGATGGCGCCCGACTGCCACAGCGATTCCGCGAGGAGCACCGCGATCTGGGTCTTGCCGCACGCGCCCAGCCAGTTCTGCGGGCCTTCGGCGAACGTCGAGCCGGGCACGAGCGCGATGGCCGACCCCGGGGTGAGCGCGTCCACGATCCCGCGGGCGGTATCGGGCCTTTCGGTGAATCCCTCGGCAAGAGGGGGCACCTCTCCTATCCGGAACCGCCGCATCGGCAGTTCGTGAGAGGGCACCACCGCCTGTTACCCCCATCGATTCACGTGTGCCGAACGCCTCCGCGGAGTCTTCAGTCAGTAACACCGGCAGGTTCTGGCACGCGGAGCTTTTCTCCATATCGGGATGTTCACTGACACACTCATTATGCACGTGCACCACGGACCTGCGCACGTGCATGCGCTGGCCGGTGACGGTCCGGCGGCGGTCCCGGGGCGGTCTGGGGCGGGCGCCGCTCGGGCGCTACTGGAGGGCGCCGCTCGGGCGCTACTGGAGGGCGCCGCTCGGGCGCTACTGGGGGCGCCGCTCGGGCGCTACTGGGGGTCGGCGACCGAGGCGAGGAGGGCGGCGCGGGCCAGGTCGACGGCGGCCAGCATCGCGCCGCGCAGCACGGGCTCGTCGGGCACGCCGGTGGGCACGACGCGCGGCCGGGCCGGGCAGATGCTCGCCATCGCGGCCGCGACCCGGGTCGCCAGGGCCTCACCGCCCGCGCGGCCGACCTCGCCGCCGAGCACCACCAGGCCCGGGTCGAGCACGACGCAGACCGAGGCGACACCGACCGCGACCCGGTGCGCGAGGTCGTCGAGGAACGGCGAGGACCCGGGGCTGGCTTCGGCTTGCGTGACGGCGGCCAGGACGGCCTCGGCGGCGGTCGGCGCGCTGAACCCGTAGCTGGCGGCGAGCGCGCGCACCGCGCTCCCGCCCACCAGCCACTGGAAGCCGCCGCTGGCCGGGTGCCTGATGTCGGAGGGCAGCGGGGCCCCGTGCACCAGCAGGTACCCGATCTCGCCAGCGGCCCCGGCCGTGCCGCGGTGCAGCTGCCCGCCGAGCATGGCCGCCAGGCCGAGCCCGACGCCGATCCAGACCAGGACGAAGTCATCGGCGCCCCGGGCGGCGCCCGCGGCGCGTTCGGCCATCGCGGCGAGGTTCACGTCGTTCTCGATCACCACCGGCCGGTGCAGGACGTCCCGAAGCGCGTCAAGCGCGCCCTCGTGCCACGCGGGCAGGTTCACCGCCAGCCGCGGGTCGCCCGTCCGCGGGTCGACCACGCCGGGGCTGCCGATCACGAGCGCCCTGAGCCGGGCCACGTCCACCCCGGCGCGCGCGCAGGCGCGCTCGACGACCCCGCGCACCACCTCGACCGGATCCTCGGCGCCGTTGGGATTGACGCTCACGTCGGCGACGCGCCGGCCGGTGACGTCGGCCACCGCGGCGCTGACCAGGTTGGCCTCCATGTACAGGCCCGCGACGTAGGCGCTGGACGGCACGACCGAGTACAGCGCGGCGTTCGGGCCGCGGTTCCCGGCCTGCTCCCCCACGATCGCCACCAGGCCGCGCTCTTCCAGCCGGGCCAGCATCTGCGACACCGTAACCTTGGACACTCCGGTGTACTCGCTGATCTGGGACCTGGTCAGCGTCCCGCCGCGGAGCAGGAGGTCCAGCGCGGCGCGGTCGTTGAGCTCACGCAGCAGACTCGGCGTGCCCGGCCTGGCGCGTGTCTCCTGGACAGGCCGTGCCTCCTGTGGTCGCTGCATCCCGGTCCCTTCGTGGTAGCTCCCCGTCTATCACGCCGCAGGGGCAGCTTACGTCTCGATCCGGCCACAACCACTATCTTATAGGAAAGTTTCCTGTTAGTTTCTCCCTACGGCTAGTCATAGTTTCAACACCGACTTCAGCCCGTTGAAACCACTCGGAAGGAGTGCCAGCAGTGGGACTCAGAAAAACACCGGCCGCGCTGGTCGCGTTCGGCGCCGCGGCTGCGCTCGCGATCGCGGGCTGCAGCTCGAGCAGCTCGTCGACCGGTAGCTCGACGTCGTCATCATCGGCGTCGATACCAGCGTCGCTCACCGTCTGGCGGATGGGCGGGTCCGTCGCGTCCGAGGTCGCCTGGATGAATGGCGTGGTCGCCCAGTTCCACACGGATTTCCCGCAGTACGCCAAGACCAAGGTCAACGTCGTCTGGGTGCCGTGGACCAGCCGCACCACCGACTGGAACGACGCACTGGCCAGCGGAAAGAACGCCCCTGACATCACCGAGCTCGGCAACACCGACACGCCCACCGAGGCCACCCTGGGGATCCTCGCCAACGTGACCAGCTACGTGGACTCGTGGTCGGGCAAGCCCGGCATCGTGTCGGGCATGCTCGCCAACGACACGCAGAACGGGGACATCTACGCGGTCCCGTGGTTCGGCGGCGTGCGCGGGGTCTGGTACCGCAAGGACCAGTTCGCGGCCGCGGGCATCACCAGCGCGCCCACGACCTGGGCGGAGCTGGTCACCGACGCGCAGAAGCTGATGGCGAAGTACCCCGGCACCTACGGGCTCGACGCCATCACCGACGACACCAACGCCTTCGCCAGCTTCATCTGGGGCGCCGGCGGCCAGATCGCCACCGAGACCAACGGGACCTGGACCGCGGACCTGACGAGCCCGGCGGACGAGGCGGCCATCAAGTACTACGTCTCCCTGTACCGCACCTACCACCTGTCGCCTTCGAAGTACATCGGCCAGACCGAGCTCGGTAACACCGGCTCCACCTCGGGCGGCGCCAACACCGACTTCGGCCTCGGCAAGCTCGACATGTACATCGACGGCCCGTGGGCGTCGGCTACCATGCCTGCCAACTCGGTGGACAAGTCCAACTGGGCCTCGTTCCCGATCCCGAGCGAGAACGGCCCGAACCCGGCGCCGGTCTTCGCCGGCGGCTCCGACCTCGGCATCTTCAAGACCAGCAAGTACCCGCAGGCCGACTGGGACCTGATCTCGGTCATGGACAACCTGCCGAACTCCACCTCGTTCGCGAACCTGCAGGGCTTCTTCCCGCCGTACGCCTCGCAGCTGACCAACGGCCCGTACAAGTCCAAGCCGTTCCTGGCCGGCTTCGCGACGGCCGCCGCGAACAGCCAGATCGCGCCGCTGAACGCCAAGAACTGGCCGACGGCGGACACCGGCAAGTACTTCATCATCCCCGACATGCTCAAGTCGCTCATGAACGGCGCGCCGTTCGCCTCCACGGTGGCCGCGGCCAACGCGCAGCTGCAGACGGTCCTGAACACCGGAACCGAGAGCTAGCGGGCTAATCTGCGCATGGTGAGAACCGATTATGGCCAGCCGGGGAGCGTCAACTCCCCGGCTGGTTCCCCCTCGGGCCACGGCCCGCCGCCGACCTTGCGCCAGCGGGGCGTGATCTGGATCCGGCGCCACCACGTGGCCCCGTACCTCCTCCTGATCCCGTCGCTCGCCATGATCGGCGCGCTGGTGCTGTGGCCCACCGTCCAGATCGGAACCTTCTCGTTCCAGAATTACGGGCTGCCGCAGCTCGTGGGGACCGAGCCGGCCCAGTGGATCGGTTTCAGCAACTACACGCAGATCCTGCACGACCCGGAGTTCTGGCTCTCGCTGCGGCTGAGCGTGATCTCCGCCGCGGTGATGGTCCCGCTGACGCTCGGGGTCGGTACCCTGGTCGGCCTGCTGCTCTCGCGGCTGGGCCGCCGGATGGCCACGTTCGTATCCTCGGTGGCGATCCTCGCCTGGGCCACGCCCGCCGTGTCGGCGAGCGTGATCTTCGTCTGGCTGGCCACCCCGGACGGCGGCGTCGTCGACTGGCTCCTCACCAAGCTGCCGCGCTTCCTGGGCGGCGGCGCGCACTGGGCCGGCTTTTCCTGGACGAACGCGGCGCTGCCCGCCTACACGCTGATTACCTTGCTCGTGGTCTGGACCGGCTTCCCGTTCATCGCGATCGCCGTGCTCGCCGGGCTGCGGACGATACCGTCCGAGCTGCACGAGTCGGCGCGGGTGGACGGCGCGGGCGCCTGGCGGATCTTCTGGCGGGTCACCTACCCGCTGCTGCGGCCGATCTTCCAGGTGCTCTTCCTGCTCTCGGTCATCTGGGACTTCGGCGTGTTTACGCAGGTGTACATCATCATCGGCGAACTCGGCCAGCGTGATGAGTACAACCTCGGCATCTACGAGTACGCCACCGCGTTCCAGCTCCCGCCGGCCTACGGCCTGGCGTCAGCGCTGGCCTTCATCCTCACGATCATCCTGCTCATCATCACGGTCGGCTACGTCAGGGCCTCGGTCAAAGAGGGGGCGCTGCTATGAGCGTCCTCGCCGCACGCGCCGCGCGGTCGTCACCTTTGGTGAGGCCGCGCAGGCGGTCTTGGAAGCGCCGGACCCGCCGGGCCGGGCTGAACCTGCTCGGGCTGCTCGTCGCGCTGATCACCCTGTTCCCGATCTTCTGGATGGTGTCCACGGCGTTCAAGCCGGCCACCGAGTGGTACACGCTGACGCCGCATCCGTTCCCGAGCCATCCCACCCTGGGCAACTTCCGCACGGTGGTCGACGGCAGCGTCATCGGGCTGCCGTACTGGAACTTCCTGAAGAACAGCCTGTTCGTGACGCTGGTGGCGGTCGCGGCGTCCTCGCTGATCGCGCTGCTGGCCGCCATCGCGCTGGCCAGGTTCAGGTTCCGGTTCCGCACCACGTACCTGATCATGCTGCTGATCGTCCAGATGCTGCCGCAGCAGGCGCTGGTGATCGCGCTGTTCATCGACTTCAGGTCGCTGAACCTGCTGGACAGCCTGGTCGGGCTGATCCTGGTCTACACGGCGTTCGCCCTGCCGATCACCGTCTTGATACTGCGGAACTTCGTGGCCGCCGTGCCCCGCGACCTTGAGGAGGCCGCGGCGCTGGACGGAGCCGGGCCTATGGCGATCTTCTGGCGGATCCTGCTGCCGCTGGTGGCACCGGGGCTGGTAGCGACGAGCGTGTTCGCGTTCGTCTTCGCCTACAACGAGTTCATCTTCGCGCTCACGTTCCTCGGCACCGACTCGGCGAAGTTCACGCTGCCCATCTACGTCCAGTACTTCTACGGCAGGAACGGGGCCGAGTGGGGGCCCATCATGGCCGCCTCGACGCTGTTCACGATCCCGGTCATGGTGTTCTTCCTGCTCATCCAGCGCCGCGCCCTGGCGGCGGGCCTCGTAGCCGGGGCGGTGAAGGGGTGAGTCACGAGACGACGGCCGGTCGCCCGGGCGCGGACCCGGGCCTGCTCCGCCTGGCCGACGCGATCCTCATCCCGCCGTTCCCCGGGTCCTCGGCTCCGCTCTGGATCCTGCGGGCGCTGGAGCACGGCCTGGGCGGCGTCACGCTGTTCGGGCCGAACGTCTCGGCTCCGGCGGAGCAGGTCCGCTCGCTCACCGCCGCGCTGCGCGAGGCCGCGGCGGAACTCCCGGTGATCGCGATCGACGAGGAAGGCGGCGACGTCACCAGGGTCGCGTACTCCGACGGCAGTTCCTATCCGGGGAACGCGGCGCTCGGCGCGGTGGACGACGTGCTCCTGACCGGGGCGGTGTACCGCGCGATCGGCGGCGACCTGGCCGCGCTTGGCGTCAACCTCAACCTCGCGCCGTGCGCCGACGTGCTGGGTTCCGCGGACAACCCGGCCGTCGGCACCCGGTCGTTCGGGGCGGACACGGACCTGGTGTCCCGGCACACCGCCGCGGCGGTCGCCGGGCTCCAGGACGCGGGGGTGGCCGCGTGCGCCAAGCACTTTCCCGGCCACGGCCGGACCGCCACGGACACGCACCTGGCCGTCGCCACCATCGAGGGCAGCCTTGATGACCTGCGGCGGCATGACCTGCCGCCGTTCCTGGCCGCGATCAAGGCAGGCACGACCGCCATCATGCCCAGCCACCTGCGGGTGCCCGAGCTCACCGGCGATCTGCCCGCCTCGCTGTCCGGCGCCGCGATCACCGGGTTGCTGCGCGGCGAACTCGGCTTCGACGGGGTGATCATCTCCGACGCGCTGGAGATGCGGGCGACCAGGGACACGTTCGGCATCCCCGGCGCCGCGGTGCTCGCCGTAGCGGCGGGCACCGACCTGCTGTGCTTCGGCCGGGACGCCGGCGAGGACGACTACCTGGCGGTCCGGGCCGCCCTCGCCGCGGCCGTCCGGGACGGCACGCTCGCGGGCAGCCGGCTCGAGCAGGCGGCCGATCGGGTCGCGCGCCTGCGCGGGGGCCTGGCGCGCGCCCGCCGCCCGCTGGGCCCGCTCCCCTTGGAGTCCCTGAGGTCCACGGGGGTGGCGCCCGGCGGGGACGGCGGGCGGGCGGTCACCGAGGCGGACGGTCACTCAGTGGGCGTCGCGGCAGACGGTCACTCGGTGGATGCGGCGGCGGACGGCCGCCGGGTGGGCACTGCGGCGGATAGCCGCCAGGCTGGCACCGCGGCGGATAGCCGCCAGGCTGGCACCGCGGCGGATAGCCGCCAGGCTGGCACCGCGGCGGATAGCCGCCAGGCTGGCACTGCGGCAGACGGTCACGGCGTCGGCCTGACGGCGGCCCGCCGCGCCGTCAGGTTGTCCGGGCCGCGCCCGACGCTGACCAGCCCGGTGATCGTCGAGATCGAACCGGGGGAGAACATCGCGGCGGGGCGGTTCGGGTGGGGGCTGGGCCCGTGGGCGCCGGCGGCAGCGTCCGCCGCGTCGATATCCACGGTGGCGGCTGGGCGCCTGGTCCGGGTGTGGCCGCCGCGGCGAGGGCCCAGGAGGCCACGGCGGGTGCTCCGGTGGGCCCCCCGGATGCCGCGGTGGGCCTCCGGGACAGCGCGGTGGGCTTCCCGGACGGCGCGGTGAGCCCCCCGGATGCTGCGGCGCGCCTCGCCGACGCCGCTGCGGGGATCCTGGAGGCCGCGGCGGGCCGGTCGCTGGTCGTGGTGGTCCGCGACGCGCACCGGGACCCGGCTGCGCGGTCGCTGGTCAGCACGCTGCTCGCGGCGCGGCCCGACGCGGTCCTGGTGGAGATGGGCCTGCCGCTCTGGCAGCCGCCGGAAGGGACGAGCTACCTGGCCACCTACGGCGCGTCCCGCGCCAGCGCCCAAGCCGCCGCCGAACTCCTCGGCCTGGCCTTACGGGACCGGGGCTTGTGTGACACAAGCCCAAACAGGGGCAACCTGGGCAGTGACTAATGGTGCCTGTGAGGCGGGTGGGGGGGGCCATTCGCCGGCGCGGCAGCCTGCTGCGGCGCTAGCTGGCGGCCGGCTGGTTGGGCAGGGACGGGCTCAGGTCGGTGAGCAGGTTGGTGTTGTAGGTCAGGATGACGTACGGGCCGACGTCGTAGGTCTGCAGCGGCGGGCCGAACCGATCGAGGATTTCCCAGTTCGCGATCTCGTCGAGCGGCTGGGGCGGATTCATCAGCACGACGAAGTTCGCGTCGTGCGTCCGCGGGTCATACCAGGACTGGTTGAACTCGTAGGGTCCGGCGGCCGCGTCGTTGTTGTACCAGTTAATCGGCCGGAGGTCTACGGTGCCGCCGCTGGCCAGGGTGGTGGTGTTGGCCAGCCCGTAGCTGCTCAGGCCGTAGGTGAGGTGGTGGGCGCCGAGCCAGTCGGCCAGGTTCTGGCTGATGGCGGGGACGCTGGGCTGGGCGACCGTGTAGCCGAGCGCCGCCACGTAGCAGGCGAGGACCACCGCCATGCCGGGCACCAGCCGGGCCGCCCTGAACCTGCCGCCCAGCATCCGCCCCGCCAGCACCGCGCCGGCCGGCAGCACGCCCGCGATCTCGCGGGCGCTCCAGTAGGTCGTCGGCGTCGTGCTCAGCAGGTAGGCGGCCAGGTTGATGAGGATCCCGAGGGCCAGCACCTGGGCGATGAGGTCATCACAGCTGAAGAAGCGGCGTAGCACCAGCCACAGGCCCCACGCCGCCAGGGCCAGGCCGACCAGGTGCAGAATCGCGATGCCCGCGTTCAGCCCGGGCGACGACATGCCGAACACGTCGGCGCCGTACAGACCGCAGATGCTCTCGACCATCAGCCACAGGTGGGACGACATCTCGCTGACCGGGGCCAGGCCGTTCGCGACGGGGAGCACGGCGAAACCGCCGTGCGCGCCGATGCGCTTGACGATGATCGAGGAGATCTCGACCGAGGCGCCCGCCGCCGCGATCAGCGACAGGTCGAACCAGGCGGCCCGAAGCCGTTCGCGGCGTTGCACCACGGTGCGGTAGGCGCGCACGGCGCACACCGCGGCCAGCGGGACCACGCCGATCAGCACGACCAGGCGGTCGGCGACCTCGACCCAGGCCAGCAGGGCCGCCACCGCGATCGGGACGTACCATCGCCATCGCCATCGCTGTGGGGCGCGGTCGATCACCAGCCAGGTGGCCAGCAAGGGCACCTGCGTACCGGTGTGGTCGGGCTGGAAGACCAGGATGAACGCGCCCGCGCCGAGCTGCGGCGCGACCATGATCCCGGCGGCGATCATGAACCGTATGATGCCGTCGCGGCCTCTTGCGCGCCCCCGCGCCAGCAGGCCTCCGGTCAGCACGAGCAGCGTGTAGGTGATCGCCGCCGACACGTGCAGGGCGTCCGCGTTCAGCCCGCGGATCGCCTCGACGATCATGTACTCGGGCAGTTCGGTCGTGTAGAACGACACGTCGGTGACCGTCCAGCCGCGCAGCAGCAGGTTGCCGTGCAGCATGTCCCAGGCCTGCAGCGCGTTCGAGGCGCCGTCTGAGGAGGTCGCCTCGGTCCTTGAGACATGCAGGTAGCACACGAACAGGACGATCGCCGCCTCGATGAGGCCGATCGGCCACGCCAGCCAGGTCAGCCACCTGACCGACCGCCGAGGGCGGTGTGCGCTGACGACCCTGGGCCCCGCAACGCCAGCGGCAGCGGTATCGAACCTGGCCGCCGCGGTGCCGTCGGTGTCAGCGGCGGCTTGGTCGTTGGCGACCGCGACACGCGCAGCGACTGACTGATCCTCGGTTGGCGTGGACATGCTCTCCCATGCCGGTCGGTCACGTTTCCCGGTACGGGGCCGGGTGCGTAAGCGCACCACCCGTCCCTATCGATGCCTGCGGCGGCAGGCCGCCTGGCCATCGTAACGCGCCAGGCCCGCGCCGGGTTCCCGTCCGTCGCAGCGGGCCGCTCCGGCGGGCCCGTTGCCAATGCGAGAAAGTCAGTGGGGAACGTGCATAATGACGGACATGCGACTGTCAGCCCGGGCCGACTACGCGCTGCGCGCCGCCATCGAGCTCGCCGCGGCCGAGGGCGGCCACGTCACCGCTGACCAGCTCGCCCGCGCGCAGCAGATCCCGGGCAAGTTCCTCGAGACGATCCTGACCCAGCTCCGGCGGGCGGGGCTCATCCGCAGCCAGCGCGGTCCTGACGGCGGCTTCTGGCTGGCCCGCCCCGCCGCGGACATCGCTCTCGCGGATATCATCCGCGCCATCGACGGCCAGTTGCTCGGAGTGCGGGGCGAGCGGCCGGAGAACGTCACCTACCCGGGCGTAGCCGAGCCCCTGCAGCAGGTGTGGATCGCGCTCCGGGCCAATGAGCGGGCGGTCTTGGAGCAGGTCACGCTGGCCGACATCGTGTCGGGGAACCTGCCGGACACGATCCGCCACCTGACGGAGAACCCCCGCGCCTGGGTGTAAGGGGGGCGACGGAGAACCCCCGCGCCTAGGTCGAGAGGCTGGGGGCCGGGCTCAGACCGGCACCATGTCCGTGAGGTCCTGGTCGTCCGGGCTGATGGTGCCCATCGGGATGAAGCTACGCTCGGGCTTCATGGAGCCCAGCGCCACACCGGCCTTGGCGGGCACCCGCAGGCCGGGCTCCCTCGGCATGCCGAGCACGGGCTCGTTCTGCAGCTCGGCCAGGGCGAAGTTGTCGGAGACCTCGCGGAACACCTGAGAGAGCGGAGTGCCTAGGGCGCCGCAGATAGCGGCGAGCAGCTCGGACGAGGCTTCCTTCTGGCCGCGCTCGACCTCGGAGAGATAGCCAAGGGAAACGCGCGCCGAGGCCGAGACCTCGCGCAGCGTGCGACCCTGCCGCTGGCGCAGCCGACGAAGCACGTCACCTAGCAGCTGGCGGAGTAGAACCATAGTCGCACTCCCTTCCCCGAGCCGAACCGCCCACACTTCCACCGTACCTGGCGTTACGGCAAGTTTGCGAGATCATGTCCTCCCGTGTTCGCTGCCGACGTAACGCTGTAATCAGCTTCCAGATTCCCTGAGCCTGCCCAGCAGCAACCCGAGAGCATGCTCTACCGCCAGTCTACGTATGTCGTGCCTGTCCCCCGAGAGGGCGATGGTCCGTACCACGGTGTCGTCCGCGGCGCTCACCGCGATGTGGACCGTGCCCACCGGCTGCCCGTCGGCGGGCTCGGGGCCGGCGACGCCGGTGGTGGCCACTCCGTAGGTCGCGCCGAGCCGCTCGCGGACGCCCTCGGCCATCGCCGCGGCCACCGGCGCGTAGACCGCGCCGTGCCGGGCGAGCATGTGCCGGTCCACGCCGAGCAGCGCCGCCTTGAGCTCGGTGGCGTAGGTCACCACTGCGCCGCGGAACGACGCCGAGGCGCCCGGTATGTCGGTGAGCGCCGCCGCGACCAGCCCGCCGGTCAGCGATTCGGCTACGGCGACCGTGTGGCCGCCCGCCTGCAGCAGCGCCAGGACCTGCCCCGCCAGGTCGTGCGCCGTCCGGCCCACGACCCCGGTAGATCCCGGCGCACCCCCGGCCACGGTCAGACCTCACCTGCTCCCGGGTTCCGAACGCCGCAGGCGCATCGCCTGGAGCACGTAATCCACGCCGGTCACCAGGGTGACGACCACCGCCGCGGCCATGACCAGCCCGAGGACGATCCCCGGCGGCCTCAGCGCGCCCGGCAGGACGTACAGGCAGATCGCGACGACCTGGAGGAGAGTCTTCGCCTTGCCGCCGCGGCTGGCCGCGATCACGCCCCGGCGGATCACCCAGAAGCGGAGCGCGGTCACGCCGAGCTCCCTGAACATGATCACCCCGGTGACCCACCAGGGTAGTTCGCCGAGTGCGGACAGGCAGATCAGGGCCGCCCCGGTCAGTGCCTTGTCGGCGACCGGATCGGCGATCTTGCCGAAGTCGGTCACCAGCCCGCGGCTGCGGGCCAGCTGCCCGTCGAGCAGGTCGGTCGCCGACGCGACGCAGAAGATGGCCAGCGCCGCCAGCCGCCAGCCGGTGCCGCCCGCCAGCAGGCAAGCGACGAAGACCGGAACCAGGACGAGGCGTATCACGGTGAGCCCGTTGGCCACGTTCCATAGCCCGGCCTCGGCGGTCACCGCCGGCTCGGCACGATCACGTCCGCCGTCAGGTCGACTCCCTCCGAACCGGTCACGACCGCGCGTACCATCTCACCGGCCTTGAGCGGCGCCGCTGAGCGGACCGTGGTGACGCCGTCCACTTCCGGCGCCTGGTGGGCGGCCCGGCCGGTGTAGCCTCCGCGGTCGCCCTCCTCCCCCGGCTCCGTCTCTTCTTCGATCAGCACGTCGATCGTCTCGCCCAGCCGGTCGGCGGCCCGCTGGGCCATCAGCTCCTCGGCCAGGTCGGCGAGATCCTCCACCCGGCGGGAGACCTCCGCGTCGTCCAGCTTGTCCGGCAGCATCGCGGCCGCGGTGCCGTCCTCGTCGGAGTAGCCGAAGATCCCGATCGCGTCCAGCCCGGCGCGGCCGAGGAAGCGCTCGAGCTCGGCCAGGTCGGCCGGGGACTCGCCGGGGAAGCCGACGATGAAGTTGGACCGGACCCCGGCGGCGGGGCTGGCCTGCCGGACCTGGTCGAGCAGGGCGAGGAAGCGATCGGTGTCCCCGAACCGGCGCATGGCCCGCAGCACCGGGCCGCTCGCATGCTGGAACGACAGGTCGAAGTAGTCGGCCACCCCGGGCGTGGACGTGATGACCTCGATCAGGCCGGGCCGCACCTCGGCAGGCTGCAGGTAGCTGATCCTGATCCGCTCGATCCCCTCGATCGCGGCCAGCTCGGGCAGCACCTCCTCGAGCAGCCGCAGGTTGCCGAGGTCCTTGCCGTAGGACGTCGAGTTCTCGCTGACCAGGACCAGCTCGCGCACGCCGCCCTGGGCCAGCCAGCGCGCCTCGGCCAGGATCTCGTGCGGGCGGCGGGAGACGAAGGCCCCGCGGAAGGACGGGATGGCGCAGAAGGAGCACCGCCGGTCGCATCCCGATGCGATCTTCAGCGGCGCCACCACGCCGGCGGAGAGCCGCTGCCGGAACACGCCGGCGGCCGGGCCGGACGCGGCGGACGCTGCGGTTCCGAGGATCCAGGGGGTCTTAGGGTCGGCGGGGCCCGCGGGCGCGGGCCGGGGTCCGCGGCTCGCCTGGCGCTCGACCGGGGTAATGGGCAGCAGCGTGCGGCGGTCTCGCGCGGTATGCGCGAGGCGGCGCCGACCGGCCAGCACATCGTCCAGGCGGGCACCGATGTCCGGGTAGTCGTCGAAGCTGAGGATCTGCGCCTCGGGTAGCTCGCCGGCCAGGTCGGCGCCGTACCGTTCGGCCAGGCAGCCCACGGCGGCGACCTTCGCGCCTGACTCGGCGGCGGACAGCAGCTCAGCGATGGATTCCTGCTTGGCCGCCTGGATGAAACCGCAGGTGTTCACCAACACCACGCTGGCTTGCTCCGCCGAGGTCAGCTCCCAGCCCGAGGCGGTCAGCCGCGCGGCCAGTTCCTCTGAGTCAACCTCGTTGCGCGCGCAGCCGAGCGTGACCAGGCTGACCGTCCGCGACGCGGACTCGGCGACCGGAGTAGACCCAGCGGGAGAAGGCACACCGAGAGCCTATGCGACACGGCCGGAAGGCAGGCCAGGAGCGGCCGGCGAGAGCCGCCCGGCGCGGCTCAGGCCGACGGTATGGAACTCGGGGACGTGCTCGGCGGGGTCGTGCCCGTCCCCGGGGTGAAGCTCAGCGTGATGGGATACACCGTCTTGATGGGCTGCCGTTTGCCGTTCACCGTGAGGACGACCGCGGCGGGGTTGCCCAGGCGGATGTTGACCGCCTCCTGTTCCGTCCACGTCATCGTGCTGCCGGCCGGGATGGTCCCCATGTAAATCTGCGATCCGTCGCTGGCCTTGGTGAGCAGGACCCAGCAATCCTCCGACCCGACGGCGAGATTGATCACCACGTCGGAGAGTGTGGGCGTCGGGGACACCGTCGGTGTCGGCGTCGGCGACGGCGGCGTCGGGCTGGCCGCGGGCGGGCTCGTGGTGGACCCCGCGGCGGTCAGGTGCTTGTTCCCGTGCGTGGATACCAGGTGGTACGCGCTGTACCCGATGACAGCGAGCAGGACCAGGACCACGATGGTCCGCAGACGGGGCGAGCGCCGCGGTTCGCGGATCCTGATCGGCGTGGACGGCTCGAAGACGTCAGCCGCCCGCATCCTGCCAAGCGGCCCGTGCTCGGCGTCGTACTCGCTGATCAGCGGGACCGGGTTGGTGCCGACGGCCCCGGCGATGCTGCGGATGTGACCGCGCGAGTAGAAATCGCCACCGCACTGGGAGAAGTCATCCTGCTCGATGCCCCGGACGATCGCTTCCCTGATCCGGGTCTGCTGGCTTACCTGGGTGACGGTGAGACCGGCCCGGCGGCGCGCTTCCGCGAGGCTTTCACCGATGCTCACGCTGCGCCTCCACCTGCATCGTCGGGATGGGCTTTGTGTCGCCATGAGGCAACCCGCGAGTGCGGGGACTATCACCAAGTGTAGACAGCAAACGGCCCGAGATCGGTCGTGCCCCCGGGTGAAAATGGCCGCCCGATCGCCGCCACACTACCCCCTCTGGCCTGCTCCGCGCGCCTTCATCCGCCGCGCAGCGACGTGAGCGTCTCGTCGAGGTCATCCGGCCTGACCAGCACGTCGCGGGCCTTGGAGCCCTCGCTCGGCCCGACGATCCCCCGGGTCTCGAGCAGGTCCATCAGCCGGCCTTGGCGAAGCCGACCCGCAGCTTGCGCTGCAGCATCGACGTCGACCCGAACTGGGTGGTGATGATCAGCTCCGCCGCCTGCATGAGCAGTTCGAGGTCGTCGCCGATGTCCGAGTCGATCTCGCGCGAGCGGTCCGGCGCGGCGGCCACGTCCTCCCGGTAGTCGGGCTCGGCCTGCTTCTTGCAGTGCGCGACGATGGCGCGGATCTCCGGCTCGGAGACGAACGCGTTCTGCAGCCGGATGGGCTTGGACGCCCCCATCGGCAGGAACAGCGCGTCGCCCTGCCCGACCAGCTTCTCCGCCCCCGGCTGGTCCAGAATGACCCGGGAGTCGGCCAGGCTGGACGTCGAGAAGGCCAGCCGGGACGGGACGTTCGCCTTGATCAGGCCGGTCACGACGTCCACGCTCGGCCGCTGGGTGGCCAGCACCAGGTGGATGCCCGCCGCCCGGGCCAGCTGCGTGATCCGGACCACCGAATCCTCGACGTCGCGCGGCGCCACCATCATCAGGTCGGCCAGCTCGTCCACGAGCACCAGCAGGTACGGGTAGGGCAGGTATACCCGTTCCCCACCCACCTCCCCTGCCCCCTTCACTGGCGGCGTCAGCCGCCCGGTGCGTACGGCCTTGTTGAAGTCGTCGACGTGCCGGAACCCGCTGGCGGCCAGGTCGTCGTACCGGCGCTCCATCTCGCCGACCACCCAGTCCAGGGCTTCGGCCGCCTTCTTCGGGCTGGTGATGATCGGCGTGATCAGGTGCGGGATCCCGTCGTAGATGGACAGCTCGACCCGCTTCGGGTCGATCAGGATCATCCGCACCTCGTCGGGCGTGGCCCTGGTCAAGATCGAGGTGATGAAGCTATTGAGGCAGACACTTTTGCCCGCGCCAGTCGCGCCGGCGATGAGCACGTGAGGCATCTTCGCGAGGTTCGCGACGAGGACTCGGCCCTCGACGTCCTTGCCGAGGCCGACCACCATCGGGTGGTGATCGCCGATGGCGACCTGCGACTTGAGCACGTCGCCGAGGGTGACGATCTCCTTGTCCGCGTTCGGGATCTCGATGCCGATCGCGGACTTGCCCGGGATCGGGGACACGATCCGCACGTCCGCGGACTTGACCGCGTAGGCGATGTTCTTCTGGAGCGCGGTGACGCGCTCCACCTTCACCGCCGGGCCGAGCTCGATCTCGTACCTGGTCACCGTGGGTCCCCGGCTGAACCCCGTGACCTGCGCGTCCACCTGGAACTGCTCGAGCACCTCGGACAGCGCGGCGACGACGGTGTCGTTGGCGTGCGTCCGCTGCTTGGGCGCCGAGCCGGGGCGCAGCAGGGCGGTGGGCGGCAGGGTGTAGCCGCCGAGCGCCGCGCCGGTCAGCATCAGCTGCTCGGGGCGCCCCGGTTGGCCCGGCCGGGTGGCGCCGGCCGGGCGGGCTCCGGCTCCGGCCGCGGCGGACCCGGGCGTGGCGGCCTCGCCGGGTTCGTGCGGGTCAGCGGAGGCCGGCGAGCCGAAGCCGAGCGCCTCGATCAGGCCTTCCACGCCGTCCGATCCCGGTCGCAGAGCGGGCGCCGACCCCGGAAGCCCGGCAGGTCCCGGCGGCTGAGCCCCGTCCGTCCCCCGGCGCCTGGCCCGGTCCGAGCAGCGGCGTGTCGTAGGGCTTGACGTGATCGCCGGCCTCGACACCACCACCCCCCGGGCGGAGCCGGATCTGCCTAGGAAGCTGACAGGGCACCCGGCCGGTGCCCGCCTCGTAGTCCTCGTCGATCTCCAGGCCGTCTTCGCCCTCGGTCCGCGGCCGGCCGTGCCCGAACAGCTCGGCCAGGTAGGCCAGGCGCTGCGGTATCCGGTGCACCGGGGTGCCGGTGATGACCAGGACGCCGAAGACAGCCAGCAGCGCGAGCAGCAGCGTCGTCACCCACGGCGTCAGCGCGGAGGCCAGCGGGCCCGCGACCGCGTACCCGAGGATGCCGCCCGCCCGGTGCAGCGCCGCCGCGCCGTCAGACGGGCGCGGCGTGCCCTTGGCGATGTCGAGCAGGCCCGCCGCGCCGAGGAGCAGCGCCGTCCAGCCGATCGTCGCGCGCCTCGTCTGTGACTGGCGGTCGGGATGTCGCAGGAACCGCCAGGCGAGCAGCGCGACGAGCACGGGCGCCACCCACGCCAGCGAGCCGACCGCGCCGATCACCACGGTCTGGATCTCGCGGCCGGCCATGTTGTTCATGCGCGCCCACAGCGCGGCGGCCAGCACGATCGACAGGCCGAGGGTGAGCAGCCCGATGCCGTCTCTGCGGTGGTGCGGATCCAGCTCACGCGCGCCTTGACCGAACGACCTGGCCAGCCAGCCGACGGACCCGGCGATCGCCATCCAGACGCCCGCGATGGCGCGGCCGACCCAGCTGACCAGGATCACGGGCGGGGCCTGCGTGCGCGGGGCGCGGCTCGCACCGCGTCTGGCCGCACCCGCCCGGCCTGCCTTACTCCCCCTGGCCTTACTTCTCTTTTTGCCCGAACGACCGGTGGTGCCCCGCCCGGAAGAGCCGCTCGCCTTGCGGCGTGGCGTCCCGCCTGACCGGCTCGCCGAGGTTCCGGACCGGGCCTTGCGGGCAGGGTCGGCTGGCCCGTCGCGGTCACGCTGACGGGCAGATCCGTCACGGGCGCGGGTCGCCATACTCACAAACGTAGCGAGAACCCGCCAGCGTCCCAAACATCGCGCCGGGCGTGTCGCGGAGCGCGGAGTAAGGAGGGCGTATCGCAGGGGTGGCGGAGTACGGGGGCGTGTCGCCGTGGTGGCGGAGTAGTGTCGGGCCCATGCGAGTCGCGATCCTCGATGACTACCAGCAGGTCGCCCTGGAAAGCGCGGACTGGTCCGCGGTACGCGAGCGAGCCGAGATCACCGTCTTTACCGAGCACATATCCAGGACCGACGCCCTGGTCCGCGTGCTCGAGCCCTTCGACGTCGTGGTGGCCATGCGAGAGCGGACGGCCTTCGACGCCGAGCGGCTCGGCCGGCTGCCGAACCTGCGGCTGCTGGTCACCACGGGCATGGGCAACGCTGTGATCGACTTGGCCGCGACGGGTGAACGGGGTATAACGGTCTGCGGCACGGGCGGCAGCGCGACCGCGACCGCCGAGCTGACCTGGGGTCTCATCCTCGCGCTGGCCCGGCACATCCCCGAGGAAGACGCGCGGATGAAGATGGCCGGGCGGGCCGGCGGAGCGGCCATGTCCGTCAGCGGCGGCTGGCAGCACACGGTCGGCACCGAGCTGAACGGCAAGCGGCTCGGCGTGGTCGGCCTGGGTAACCAGGGCCGGAGGGTGGCGAAGATCGGCCGCGCGTTCGGCATGAAGCTGGTGGCCTGGAGCCAGAACCTGGACCCGGAACGGGCCGAGAAGGCGCACGCCAAGCCGGTGAGCAAGGAGGAGTTGTTCTCCTCATCGGACGTGGTGACCGTGCACTACAAGCTCGGGCCGCGCAGCGTAGGACTGGTCGGCGCGGCGGAACTGGCGCTGATGAAGCCGACCGCCTTCCTGGTGAACACCTCACGGGGGCCAATCGTCGACAGGGCGGCGCTGCTGGCCGCGCTGCGTTCCGGCTCGATCGCGGGGGCGGCGCTCGACGTCTACGACACCGAGCCGCTGCCGCTGTCCGACCCGCTGCGCACCGCGCCCAACCTGATCCTGACCCCGCACCTCGGCTACGTCACCGACGAGTCCTACCGGGTCTTCTACGGTGAGGCGGCCGAGGACATCGTGGCGTTCGCGAACGGCGCCCCCGTCCGCGTCCTGACCGGCTGACGGCAGGCTTACTCCAATAGGGCAGCCGTAAACATCCCCGCCACGCCGTTGGTCATCGCGGAGCGGGGTTCTGGGATCGGCCGCGGTCCGGGTTCTGGGGCCCGGGCGCGGCTCGGGGTTCTGGGAATGGGATGCAGTCCTGGATCTTGGGGTTGGAACAATCGCCATTTTCCCGCGGATAGGGCGGTATATGACTCTAACGAGGGCTGTCGGGGTCCTTATCTTAGCCTCTTTTAAGGACATTGACAGTGGGAATGATGGTCGGCGTGAGACATCTCAAGCCCGTAGCGCAAGTGACCTACCAGGACAGAAGGGAGGAAGAAGGGTTGGTGCCGATGACACCAGATACGCGGTCACTGGCCGGACCCGCGAACGGGTCGGCGTGGCTGCCAGCGCGACCCGGCCAGTCCCAGCCCATGAATGCGGGAATGCTCGCTTTGGGAGCATTGCCGAGCTCGCCGTTCTGGGCGCGTCGTTATACCCGCCAGTTCCTTGATTCCTGCCATGAAATGACCGAGAGCACCGCGGACACCGCTGAATTGCTCGTCTCGGAGCTCGTCACGAACGCCGTACGGTTCTCCGGCGATCCCGCCCGCCCGCTCCGGTATTCCGAGCGCGCGAGCGCGGGCCTGATATCGCTGTCCCTGCGGCATTTCGGCGAGGGCTTGCTGATCGAGGTTTTCGATACCGACGCCAAGCCGCCGGTGCTAACCGATCCCGACCTGTACGCGGAAAACGGCCGGGGCCTGATGCTGGTGGACACGCTGGCCAGGGAATGGTCCTACTTCTTTCCCCCGGGTGGCGGCAAGGTCGTTTACTGCTTCGTGGATATCTCACAGGGCTTAAGTCTGGATGACTACGGGGATGATCATGGGGCGACGGCGGTAGTTGTCGCTGACCCATTTGCCGACGATGCGCCGGACGAGCTGGCTGATCTGGTGCGTGTCGCTGATGCCGTCTGCGGCGGCCAGGGCGAGCGCTTCTTCAATCTTGGGTAGCACCTCACCGAACGACGCGTCGTCGATGCCCGAGCCGCGGGCGTGGATCTCGGGGCCCGCCACCGTCTTGCCGGAGCTGGCGTCGACCACGATGACCACCGACACGAAGCCCTCGTCGCCGAGGATGCGCCGGTCCTTCAGCTGGGACTCGGTCACCTCGCCGACGGTCAGCCCGTCGACGTAGACGTAGCCGCAGGGCACCGCGCCGGTCACCTTCGCCTGCCCGGCCAGCAGGTCCACGACCACGCCGTCCTCGGCGATCACGATGTTCCGGTCGGGCACTCCGGTCAGCGACGCCAGCCGGGCGTGCGCCCGCAGGTGCCGCCACTCGCCGTGGACCGGCATGAAGTTGCGCGGCCGCACCAGGTTGAGCACGTAGAGCAGCTCGCCGGCCGGCGCGTGGCCGGACACGTGCACCAGCGCGGAGCCCCGGTGCACGACGCGCGCGCCGAGGCGGGTGAGCTCGTTGATCACCCGGAACACCGCGGTCTCGTTGCCCGGGATCATCGACGACGCGAGGATGACGGTGTTGCCGTCGGCGATCCTGATCGGGTGGTCACGCCCGGCCATCCGGGTCAGCGCCGACATCGGCTCCCCTTGCGAGCCGGTGGAGATCAGCACCACGTCGCCGGGGCGCATCTCCTCGGCCTCGCGCAGGTCGACCAGGAGCCCGCCGGGCACGTGCAGGTAGCCGAGGTCCCGGGCCACGCCCATGTTCCTGACCATGGACCGGCCGACGAACGCGACCTTCCTGCGGTGCTTGACGGCGGCGTCGAGCACCTGCTGGACGCGGTGCACGTGCGAGGCGAAGCAGGCGACGATGATGCGCTGCTCGGTGCTGGCGAAGATCTCGTCGAGCACCGGCGCGATGTCGCGCTCAGGGGTCACGATGCCGGGGACTTCGGCGTTGGTCGAGTCGGCCATCAGCAGGTCGACGCCCCCGGTGCCGAGCCTGGCGAAGCCGGCCAGGTCGGTGAGCCTGTCGTCCAGCGGGAGCTGGTCCATCTTGAAGTCGCCGGTGTGCAGCACCAGGCCCGCCGGGGTGCGGATGGCCACGGCTAGCGCGTCGGGGATGGAGTGGTTGACGGCGAAGAATTCACAGTCGAACGGCCCGAACGGGCGGTGCTCCCCCTCCGCCACCTCGACCGTGACCGGATCTATCCGGTGCTCGGTCAGTTTGCTGCGGACCAGGGCCAGGGTCAGCCTAGAGCCGACGAGCGGGAGGTCCCCGCGCTCCCTGAGCAGGTAGGGGACCGCGCCGATGTGGTCCTCGTGCGCGTGGGTGAGGACGACCGCCTCCACCTGGTCGAGCCGACCGTCCAGGTAGCCGAAGTCGGGCAGGATCAGGTCGACGCCGGGCTGGTCGGGATCGGGGAACAGGACCCCGCAGTCCACGATGAGCAGGCGCCCGCGGTACTCGAAGACCGTCATGTTCCTGCCGATCTCGCCGAGCCCGCCGAGGGCGACGATGCGCAGGCCGTCGTGCGGGAGCGCGGGAGGAGCGGCGAGATCGGGGTGGGGGTGGCTCACGCGGGTGTTCCCGCCACCTTCACCCCGCCGGCCACCAGGTCAAGCGCCAGCTGGTGGCGTTCGGCCTCGGTGGCGGCGAGCAGCGGGGCGCGCACGGCGCCGCCGGGCAGGCCGAGCAGGTCAAGAGCCGCCTTGGTCATGACCGCGCCCTGGTTGCGGAACAGGCCGGTGTACACCGGGATGAGCTCGTAGTGGAGCAGCCGGGCCGTTTCGACGTCGCCCGCGCCGAACGCGTCGATCATCTCGTGCAGCCGGTCCCCCACGACGTGGCCGACGACGCTGATGAACCCGACGGCGCCGAGGGAGAGCCAGGGCAGGTTCAGCATGTCCGTGCCGCAGTAGTAGATGAGGTCCGTCCTGGCCAGGACGTGCGAGGTGGCGGCCGGGTCGTCCTTGGCGTCCTTGACGCCGATGATCCTCGGGTGGGAGGCCAGCCGGACCAGCGTTTCCGTCGCCACCTGCGCGCCGGTACGCCCGGGGATGTCGTAAATCAGGATGGGCAGCCCGGTCGCGTCGGCGACCGCGGTGAAATGGGCCTCGAGGGCGGGCTGGGGCGGCTTGTTGTAGTAGGGAGTAACGACGAGCAGGCCGTGCACCCCCGCTCGTTCGGCAGAATGGGCAAGCTCGATGGTGTGGGCGGTCGCGTTGGTGCCGACCCCGGCCACCACCTTCGCGCGCGCGCCCACCGCCTCAAGCACCACCCGGAGCAGGCGGTCCTTCTCCTCGTCCGTGGTGGTCGGCGCCTCGCCGGTGGTGCCGTTGATCACCAGCCCGTCGTTGCGCATGTCGGTGACCAGGTACTCCGCGAGGCGCGCGGCCCCGTCGAAGTCGACGGCGCCCTCGGGGGTCATCGGGGTCACCATAGCCGTGATCATCCGCCCGAACGGGGGGATCTGGGGGGGTCGTCCCCCCGGGCTAGCACTGTACGGCGCGCTGCTCATCGTCATACCCGAACGCTACCCGCAACCTGGTGCGCCGAGTAGTCGGCTTCCCGCCAGCCCGGCGGGAAATCCCGCCGGGTTTGCCACTATGGCCGCTATGTGATGGCCGGGCCTGCCCGGCCCTGGGCGGCCAGCGCCGCGCGGAGCTCGCCGGCGGTGTCGGCGTCCAGGGTCATGGCGTAATCGCCGTCCCGGTCGTCGGGCGGCCGCAGGTGCCCGAGCCTGGTCGCCCACCAGCGACCGGCCTGCGACCGCCACACGTGCCAGGCCGGGTAGTCACTCGCGATCCCGGCCAGTTCACCGTCCACCTCATTCCCCAGCACGGCCATTGCGGGTCAGCGGAACGAGCCCGCGGTCAGGCCGGAGACGATGCGGCGCTGCGCGAACAGGACGAGCAGGGCGATGGGGATCGAGACGATGACCACGGCCGCGTCGATCAGGTTGTAGAAGGTTTGGTAGCCGCTCTGGCCGAAGGTAGTGATGGCCAGCGGGGCGGTGAAGTGATTCTGCGTGGTCAGGAACGAGACCGCGAACGCGAAGTCGTTCCAGGCCAGGATGAAGGACAGGATCGCGGCGGTGAACACGCCGGGCACGGCGACGGGAACGACCACCTTGCGCAGGGTCTGCAGCCGGGTGGCGCCGTCGGTCAGCGCGGCGTCCTCGAGATCCTTGGGGATCTGCTCGAAGAAGTTCTTCAGCAGCCAGGTGGAGATGGGCAGGGTATAGACGAGGTAGATGATGATCAGCGGGTAGATGTTGTTCAGCGCGCCGATGTAGCGCAGCAGCAGGAACAGCGGCCCGATCATGGCCAGCACGGGGAAGAACCCGGCCAGCAGGATGAACCCGAGGACCGCGCCCGCGCCGCGGATGTTCAGCCGGGCCAGTGCGTAGCCGGCGCAGGACGCGACGACGACCGTGACCGCGGTGCAGCAGAGCGCGACGATGATGCTGTTCACCAGCGGGGTCAGGAACGACTGCTGCGTGAACACGTTCACGAACGCCTGACCGGACAGGTGGGAGGGGATGATGCCGTTCTTGCCGCCCACCCCCGCCGCGACCTGGCTGTTGGACTCCAGGGCGGTGCGCAGGATCCAGTAGAACGGGAACAGCGCGATCAGCACCACGATGAGGACCGCGATGTAGAACAGCGTCTCCCTGATGACCTTGCCGGGGGTGATCCGGCGGCGGAACTTGATTACGGCGGGCGCGGCGCCCGCGTCCACGGCGGCGGCGGTCATGCGCTCACCCCCCTCACATTGTCCGTTCAGGGCGGAACACCCTGACGTAGATGGCGGACACGACCAGGGCGAGGATGACCAGCAAGATGGACATCGCGCCGCCCGAGCCGAAGTCGGTGTTGACGATGAACGTCTGGTAGTTCAGGAACGACAGCGTCTCGGTGGAGTTGCCCGGGCCGCCGGTCGTCATGATGTAGATGACGTCGAAGACCAGCAGCGCCTGCAGGGTGCGGAAGATGAGCGCCACCGATATCACGGGCTTGAGCATCGGCAGCGTGATCCGGCGGAACGACTGCCACCAGGTCGCCCCGTCCATCTTGGCCGCCTCGTAGACCTCGCTGGGGATGACCTGCAGCCCGGCCAGCAAGATGATCGCGACGAACGGGATGTTCTTCCACGAGTCGGCGACGAAGATCGCGACCCAGGACCGCCACACGCTCGCCCCCAGCCAGGAAATGCTGGCCCAGCCGGGGTGGATGGCGCCCAGGAAGTAGTCGATGAAGCCGGCCCGCGGGTCGAACATCGTCTTCCACAGCGTCGCCGACACCACGGTGGGCACGGCCCACGGCACGAGCACCGCGGCGCGCAGGAAGCCGCGGCCGCGGAACGTGCGGTTCAGCATCAGCGCCAGGGCGAGCGCCACGATGATGTCGAACACGATCGTCACCACGGTGAACACCAGCGTCCGCTCCAGCGCGGCCACCCAGCCGGATGACGCGTGGAACAGCGCGCTGAAGTTCGCGAACCCGACCCACTTGTGCGGCAGGTTGCCGTAGGACAGGTTGTCGAAGTGGAACGCGTTCCAGAGGTTGTAGACCAGCGGGAACGCGGTGATCGCGAGTAGCAGGACGATTACGGGTGTGACCAGTGCGTACCCGAGCCTGCGGTCGGCGCGTACGCGCGCGTCCCCCAGCCGCCGGGCCGGGCGGCCCGCGCGTGCGGGCCGCCCTTCCACTTCTACCGGCTCAACTTCGGTAGCCATCGGCTCAGTCGCCTCCGCCGCTAGCCGGTCGGGGTCGCATTCGCGGCCGCCTTGACGGTCGCGGCGCCCGAGGCCAAGGCCGAGGCCGCCGCGTTCGAAGCACCGTTCGCGAACACCGAGGAGAAGATGGTCTGGATGTCCGCGGAGACGGTCAGGTAGTTCGGGTTAACCGGACGGGGCGCCGAGTAGGTGTTCAGCGTCTTGACCGCCGCGAAGTACGGCGCCGCCGAGAGCAGTTGCGAGGTGTAGGCGCCGGGCAGCGACGGCGGGTCGCCGGTCGCGATGGCCCGGGCGATCTCCACCGGAGCGCTGGTCAGGTACTCGATCAGCTTCCACGCCGCGGCCGCGTGCGCGGTCTTGGCGTTGATCGCGAGCATCTCGCCGCCGAGGGCGGAGCCCGGCGTGCCGCCGGGGCCCGCGGGGAACGGGATGTAACCGACGTTGCCCTTGACCGGCGCCGCGGTGGCCAGCGACTCCACGAACGGGTAGTCGATGGCGAACGGCGTGTACCCGGACACGAACTCCGACTCGACCTGGCCCTCTTCCCAGCCGGTCACCGCGGTGGGCGCGATGTGGTACTGGTAGATTGCCGCGTGCAGCCAGTTCAGCGCCGCGACGTTGCCCGGCGTGTCGATGTTCTGCGGGTTCAGCGAGCCGCCGAACGCCGAGTCGACGGTGAGGAACGCGGTGATCGCGCCCTCGTACTTGTCCGCCTCGAACGCGATGCCCTCCTTGAGGGTCTTGTCGGCCTTCATCGCCGCCTGCGCGTCGCTCACCACCTGCGCCGGGCTGGTCGGCGGCGTCTTGATCAGGTCGGTGCGGTAGAACAGGCCCTCCGGGTTGTCAAACCACGGGACGGCGTAGGTCGCCCCGTTGTAGGTGCCCGCCGCGACCTCGTGCGGGAAGAACTGGCTCATGTTCGGGCTGAACTGGGCCAGGTTCAGCACCCAGCCGGCCTGGGCGAACTTCGCCGGGTAGGTCACGTCGGACTCGAACACGTCCGGTGTCGGCGACCCCGCGATGAAGTCGTGCTCGAGCTGGGACAGGTACGTCGTCGAGTCCGACGACAGGACCTGGATGTTGACCTTGATGTTCGGGTTAGCCGCCTCGAAGGCCGCGATCGCCTTGGCGGTCTGCATGCCCTCGGTGCCGAGCCCGGACTCGGCGAACGTGATCGTCTGTGAGCTGCTGGCCGATACCGCGCTGCTGCTCGAGCTCGAGCTGCTGCACGCGGCGGTCAGCGCCGCCAGGCTCGCGGCCACGGCTATGGCCCCGGCCCGCCAGCGCACGGATCTGCCCCTGGTGACTCTCTTCCTGGAACCCATTGAGGACTCCTTCCTAGTCTTCGGGCACCCTTTGGAGTTTCTTGGAGTTCTGTTACGCGTTCTGATATGCGGAGGAGTAGCCGTCTTACGACTCTCCTTTATTCATGTGTCGCGGCCAGGCTGTCAGCCGTGGCGTACCCGGGTTTCTCCCGGGCAATCCGGGCTGGCCGACCCCCGTACGGCCAGCCCGCGTCTGTTCAGCCCTCACTGATGATCTGGGTCAGCTGCCCGGCCATGTCCGCGAGGGCCGCCTGTGGTTGTTTCTGCTGGGTCAGGGCCTGATACACCTCGCTGGAGATGGCCAGGCTGGCTTGGTCGTAGTTGGTGATCGCCGGGCGCGGCTGGGCGGAATTGATGGCCCGCTCGAGCACCGGCAGGTAGCCGTAGCTGCGGACCAGAGACTGATTGGTGTAGAGCTGGGTCCAGACGGGGGGGAACGATCCCTGCTCGAGCATCTCCTTCTCGTTGGCCAGGTCGGTCATGTACTGGATGAAGGCCAGCGCCGTCCGCTGGTGCTGGGAATACGCGCTGATCGCGAGGTTGGCGCCGCCGAGCGAGCTGGAACCGGTGCCGTCCGGACCTGGCAGTTCCTCGACCCCGAACTTGCCGTACACCTTGTTCTCCGGGCCAGGCACGGACAGTGCCGCGTAGACGTCGGGCCAGTTGTCGAGAAACAGGAACTTGCCCGCTTCGAACGCGGCCTGGGCCGAGGTCTCCTCGTAGGTGAGCGCGACCCTGGGGATCCAGCCCTGCCGGAACCCGTTCACCAGGAACTCAAGTCCCGTCAGCGCCTGGGGGGAGTCCACGGTGACCTTGGTGCCGTCGGCGGAGAGGATCGACCCTCCGGCCGACTGGACGGCGGTGGCGAAGTCGACGGTGAGGCCCTCGTACGGCGCGAAGGTGCCCGCGTACCCGTAGAGCCCGTACTTCGGCGCCACGGTCTTGGCGAGTTCGGCGAGCTGGGCCCAGGTGGTGGGGGGCTTCTGGCCCGCCTTGGCGAGGATGTCCTTCCTGTAGTAGAGGAGATCCGCGTTGCTGTAGTCGGGCACGGCGTATAGGCGGCCCTGGTACATGGCGGTGTCGACGGCCGGCTTCAGGAAATCCTTCAGCTCGGGGAACTGGCTCTGCGGCAGCGGGATGATCCAGCCGTTCGAGGCGAACTCCGCGGTCCAGATGACGTCCATGTCGATGACGTCGTACTCATCGCTCTTGGCCTGCAGGTTCGCGACCAGCTGGGCCAGCTGGTCGTTGGCCGCCTCGGGCAGCTCGAGCAGCGTCACCTTCTGGCCGGGATGGCTCTTGTTCCACCCCGTGATCACGCCCTGCACCCAGCCCGAGTCGTCCTGGCCGATCGCGAAGGTGATCGGGCCGATGCCGTTCGTGGACGGGGCCGAGCCGCCCGCCGTGGTGTTGCCTGAGCAGCCCGCGGTCAGGAGGAGGCCAGCGGCGACGACTACCAGACGAGGCATCGCACGCCGCATGCAGGTCACCGTCCACCAACGTCCGATACTATTGTGAATGCATGTTATGCACGTCTGTTATGTATGTGTCAACCAGATCACATAACGAGTCAGGCATGTTTCATGGCGATCGGGTGGCGACCGGCTTGTGCCCAGTGGGGGTCCGCGGCGCGTGCGTGGCGGGCCGGCGGTTCGTCCGCGCGTCCGCGGCGCGGGAGAGTTCCTCGTCCGCGGGACCTTACATATTTGTTATGCACAGCGTTAATCTGAGCGCGGGCCGTTTCCGGGCCCGATGGAGGTGACGGGATCGTGCGGCAGCCCTTGCTGGCGCTTCTCGCTAAAGAGCCGGCTCACGGCTACGAGCTGAAGCTGGCGCTTGAACAGACCTTCGGCCAGGCGTACCCGTCCCCGAACATCGGGCAGATCTACGTCACGCTGAAACGCCTTGAACAGGATGGGCTGGTCTGCAGCCAGGATGTGGAGCAGACCACCCGGCCCAACAAGCGCGTATACGAGCTCACGCCAGCGGGCCGCGAAGCGTTGCACGCGTGGGTCGAAGAGCCGAGTGATGGGCCTCGCATCCGCGACGAGTTCTTCATCAAGCTGATCCTCGCCCCGATGGCGGGGGTGGCCGACCGGATCGCGCTCATGAACGCTCAGCGCAGGCACTACCTGGCTCTCATGCGCAAGCTCACCGACCTGCAGGCCGATGCTGACCCCACGGACACCGCGGCCCGGCTGCTGATCGAGGGCGCCACCTTGCACCTCCAGGCGGACCTCGACTGGCTGGAACGATGCCAGGAGGAACTTGTGTGAGGCGGTCGTACTGGCCCGGGGGGGCGACCCCCCTGGACCCCCCGCGTATGGGGGGGCTCTCCGCCCCCCCATACCCCCCTGACCCCCCTGAGCTGCTTCAGGCCCGCCAGCTGGTCAAGGTATACCGGACCGATGGGGTCGCGGTGGAGGCCGTGCGAGGGGTTGAGATCGAACTCGCCATCGGCGAGTTCGTGGCCATCATGGGCCCGTCCGGCTCGGGCAAGTCCACCCTGCTGCACGTCCTCGGCGGGCTGGAGCCGGCCACGAGCGGCGAGATCTGGCTGCGGGGTCAGCGGGTCGACGGCTTGTCGAAGTCCGCCTGGGCGATCCTGCGCCGCCGGCACGTCGGGTTCGTCTTCCAGTTCTTCAACCTGCTCTCCAATATGACCGTCGCCGACAACGTCGAATTGCCTGCGCTGCTCGCGGGCGCCAGCCCTCGGCAGGCCAGGAAGCGCAGGGAGGAACTGCTGGCCGAGCTGGGCATCGCGGACAAGGCGGGCACCGCCCCGGCCCGCCTGTCCGGCGGAGAGCAGCAGCGCGTCGCGCTGGCGCGGGCGCTCGCCAACGAGCCGAGCCTGCTGCTGGCCGACGAGCCCACCGGCAACCTGGACAGCTCCAGCACGCGCGACGTACTCAGGCTGCTCCGCCGGGTGCACGACGGCGGCCAGGCGATCTTGATGGTCACTCACGACGCCCGCGTGGCGAGCCTCGCCGACCGGGTGATCAACCTGTTCGACGGGATGGTGGCCGACGATGCCGCGATCGTTCCGATCCCGCGCAGTATCAACGGTGTCCGCGACGTCCTAGAGCTCAGGGGCTGAGGGCAGGTGCGAGGGACGCTTCGGTGGGCGCGCGCGGATCTGCGCGGCCGCCGCAGCCAGGCCCTCCTCACGGTCGGCGTGGTCGCCGGGGTGGTGGCCGCGCTCGTCCTCGCGACCATGCTGCTTCAGGGCGCCGTCAACCCGTGGCAGCAACTGTTCGCCAGGACCCACGGGGCGGACGTGCTGATCTACTTCCAGAACGGGACCAACCTGAGCGAGCTGAGTTCCGTGCCGGGAGTCCAGGAGATCGGCCAGCCCTATCAGGCGGCGTCGGCGACGCTCGAGCAGGGCCCGGTGCAGTCACCCGTCGAACTGCGCGGGATGACGCCCGTCCCGCCCGCGATGTCCGCGCCGCTGATCGTCACGGGAACCTGGCTGCGGGCCTCGGAGCCGGACGGCGCCGTCCTGGAAGCCTCGTTCGCCGAAGCCGTCCACGTCGGCGTCGGGATGAGGATCCGCGTCGACGGCATCGACGGAACCTCGGTCCCGATGCGCGTCATCGGCATCGCCGACACGGCCGACCAGGGCTTTTACCCGCAATGGACGCCGGGCTTGATCTGGGTTCAGCACGGGCTGCTGACCCAGGTCGAGCCGCATCAGAGCGAGACCCAGGAGGTGGTCGGTCTCCGGCTGGATGACACCTCCACGGTCGCCACCGGCCAGGTCGTGCAGACCATCTGGAACCTGTACAACGGTCCCTCCGAGAACTCGGCGGTCCTGCGCTACTCCACGTGGCAGCAGGTGCAGAACTCGATGGCCAGCAACGACAGGCTGCTCGGGCTGCTGCTCGCCTTGTTCGGGGTCATTGCCCTGGTGGCCGCCCCCTGCGCCATCGCCAACGTCACGGCGGGCCACGTGCTCATGCAGCGGCAGGACATCGCGATGCTGAAGGCGCTCGGCTTCACCCCCGGCCAGGTGGTGGGGATGCTGCTCGCCGAGCAGACCGTGCTCGGCGCGGCCGGGGCCGGACTCGGCCTGGTCGCGGCCCGGCTCATGACCTCATCGGCGTTCGTGCAGCCGCCCGACGGCACGCCCGTGGGCCTGGCCCCGCTTTCCACCTCCTGGGCGGCACTGATCGGCGTCGGCACCGTGCTCACGGTCGCGATCGCCACGGTCATCCCCGCCTGGCGGGCGGGCCAGGTGTCCCCGGTCGCCGCCGTCCAGCCGAGCCCGCCGCGCGGCCACCTGTCCTTGATCGCCCGGCTCGGCCTGCTCGTCCACCTGCCGCCGGCGCTCGTGCTCGGCGCCAGGGACTCGCTGACCCGGCGGCTGCCCTCGGCGCTGACCGTGGTCGGCCTCGCCATCCCCATGGCGATGATCACGATCGCGCTCGTCTGCTGGTCGACCATCGACGGGTTCACCAGGGATCCAGGGAGGATCGGGCTCGCCGCGGCGATCACGGTCAGCCCGGGCGGCGGCTTCAACACCGCTAAAACCGTGAGCCTGATCGATCACGACGACCAGGTGCGCGCGTACTATCCGGGCGCCGAGTTCGACACGCTGCTGCCCGGCGACAACGGCACCTTCATCGCCCGGGCCATGGGGTACTCCTCGCGCCCCTATCCGTTCCAGGCCGTCCAGGGGCAGATGTTCGACGAGCCTAACGAGGCGGTCGCCGGGCAGGGCTTCCTGACCCTGATGCACATCGGGGTCGGCGCGTGGATCTCGCCGACGATCGACGGGGTCCCGGTGATCCTGCACATCGTCGGCCGGACGATCGAGCCCGACAACAACGGGGACGTCCTGGATTTCGGGCTTGACGCACTGAACGAAGCGGGCAGCCCGGGTCCGCAGCTCATGTACGCCCTCGTGCTGAAGCCGGGGGTATCCGCCGCCGCGGCGCGGGCCACGCTGCTCAGGGCGTCACACGACGAACTCGACGTGCAGGTCGTGGCCAATCCGGCCGACGGGCTCGGGGTGGTGAAGGTGGTGATCGTCATCGCGGTCGCGGTGCTCGCGATCATCGGGCTGGCGAACCTGCTTACCGCGGCCGCGGTCGGGCTGCGGGACCACCTGCACGAGGTCGGCGTGCTCAAGGCGCTGGGGCTGACGCCGCGCCAGGTCATGGCCACGCTCGTGGTCAACACGACGATCCTCACCGCGATCGGGGTGACCAGCGGGACGGTGGCGGGCCTGGTGATCGCCCCGAGGCTGATCAACATGCAGGGCCAGACGAGCGGCATCGGCTCGGGCATTGCCGCCAGCCTGTCGGCCACGACCGTCATCGAGATCCTGGCCGTCGCGCTGGCCATCGCCACCGCCGCGGCGCTCTTCCTGGCCCGGCGCACCATGCGGATCTGCGACCCGGCTCACCAGCTCAGCCCGGGCCGCCCGGCTCGACCGCAGCCGTACCCCTCATCGCTGCGGACCCTCTAAGTGATTGACTCAATAGAACCCGGTAAGGAGGCAGGATGGCCACCGTCGACCTAGAGCAAGTGAACAAGGTGTATGAGAACGGCTTCCACGCGGTCATCGATCTGACCCTGGACGTGCGCGAGGGCGAGTTCATGGTGCTCGTGGGACCGTCCGGCAGCGGTAAGACCACCGCGCTGCGGATGGTAGCCGGGCTGGAGGACATCACCAGCGGCGTGCTGCGCATCGGCGGGAAGGTCGCCAACGACGAGACCCCGAAGGAACGCGACATCGCGATGGTCTTCCAGAACTACGCGCTGTACCCGCACATGACCGTGGCCGACAACATCGGGTTCGCGCTCAAGCTGCGCAAGCTGCCGAAGACCGAGATCACGAGCAAGGTGAAGGACGCGGCCGATATCCTCGGGCTGACCGACTTCCTCGACCGCAAGCCCGCCCAGCTCTCCGGCGGCCAGCGCCAGCGGGTGGCCATGGGCCGCGCGATCGTGCGCGAGCCTTCGGTGTTCCTGATGGATGAGCCGCTGTCGAACCTGGACGCCAAGCTGCGGGTGCAGATGCGGGCGGAGGTCCAGCGCATCCAGCGGCGCATCGGGGTGGCCACCCTGTACGTGACGCACGACCAGATCGAGGCGATGACGATGGGCGACCGGGTCGCGGTGCTGCGGGGCGGGACGCTGCAGCAGGTCGACCACCCGCAGGTGCTGTACGACCACCCGGACAGCGTGTTCGTCGCGGCGTTCATCGGCTCGCCGGCCATGAACCTGTATGAGGCGACGATGGCCGACGACGCTAGGTCGGTCAAGGTCGGGTCCCAGGTGCTGCCGGTGCCGGACGACGTCCACGCGGTGCGCCCCGGGCTGGCTCGCTACGGCGGCAAGAAGGTGGTCCTGGGCGTGCGGCCCGAGCACCTGCCCGCCGCGCACGACGGCGTCACCGGGCCGACCCTGGTCGGTAACGTGGACCTGATCGAGGCCCTCGGCTCGGAGCTCGTGATTCACTTCACCATCGATGCCCCCGTGGTACGGCCCGAAGGTGCGGGCACAGACGACGAGGACGCGACCGCGAAGGCGGGCGAGGGCGTGGCCCGGGTCGATCCGACGACGAAGGTCAAGGTCGGCGAGCGGATCACGTTCGCGGTCAATACCGAGGGCATGCAGTTCTTCGACATGGAGACGGACAAGGCGATCTGGGAGTAATGCGGCCGGCCGGGCCCCCGGACCTCCCGGTCAGCGTCAGCGATACGGTCACGGTCACCGTCATCGGCGAGGCGGTCATCGACCTCGTCCCCGGCGAGCAGCCGCGCAGCTACTACGCCGTCCCCGGCGGGAGCCCGTACAACGTCGCGATCGGCCTGGCGCGGCTCGGTCAGCGCGTGACCTTGATGGCGCGCCTGTCCGATACCGCGTTCGGGCGATTGCTGCGCGACCACGCCCTCGCCGAGGGCATCGACGTCGCCGTCGCGCCGCGCGCCGCTGAGCCGACCACGCTGGCCGTGGTCGGCCTGGACGCCAGGGCCCAGGCCAGCTACGACTTCTACCTCGAGGGCACCGCAGACTGGCAGTGGACGGCTCGGGAGATCGGTGCGGCGCCCGAGGGGGCCGCCGTGCTCCACTTCGGGTCGATCGCGTCGTGGACGCCTCCGGGCGACGCCCGGATCCTCGATCTCGCCCGGGCGCGGCGCGAGCGCGGCGACGTGCTCGTCAGCTATGACCCCAACGTGCGGCCCGGGCTCCTCGGCGACCGCGTTCACGGCCAGCACGCGGTCGAGCGCGCCGTCCGGCTGGCCCACCTGACCAAGGCGAGCGAGGACGACATCGCCTGGCTGTACCCCGACCGGACGCCCGGCGACGTCGCGCGGCTCTGGCTCGGGCTGGGCGCGACCATGGTGGTGATCACCCGCTCGGCCAGCGGGGCCGACGCTTATACCCGTGACGGCCTGGCCCTGCACCGGCCCGCGCGCGACGTCGTCGTGGCCGACACCGTTGGGGCGGGAGACTCGTTCACCGCGGGGCTGATCGCATCGCTCATCCGGCGGGACCGGCACTCCCCCGGCCGCCTGGCCCGGTGTCCGGAGGACCAGCTGGCCGGCGCGCTCGACGACGCGATCCTCGTGGCCTCGCTCAACGTCCAGCGGCGCGGCAATGACCCGCCCACGCTCGCGGACCTCGCCGCAGCCGACTCATAGGACCGCTCGTACCGCGCAGCGTATTCCGGCCAGGCGCCGATACTGGATCCAAATATTGACAATTGAATCCGCTCATGCTTGCCTGGTGCGCGGGGCCGAACGCCAAAGGACGGCCCGTAACCGAATTTAACAATCGTGACGGACTCGATTCAAGGCGGCTGCGGGAATTGGCGGCCGCAGTCGTCCCTATCCCCCTGCGAGTGAACGAAAGCGGGAGGCGTGAATGGCTGCAACCGGTACCAGTCAGAGCATTTCACCCATCGAGACGCATCACATCGACGTGGTGCCCGCCGCCGAACGTCACGGCCAGGCCCGTTCGCTGTTCTACATCTGGTTCGGCTCTAACCTCAATCTCGGCGGGATCGTAACAGGCAGTGTCGCCATCTTCGTGGGCAACAACCTGCTGTGGGGGGTTGTCGCCATCGTTATCGGAAACCTGATCGGTTCTGTCTTCATGTCCCTGCACGCCGCGCAGGGACCGCGATTGGGTGTCCCGCAGCTCATTCAGGCCCGCGGCCAGTTCGGCTTTCACGGCGCCATCATCCCGGTGATCATCGCCGTTCTCATGTACATCGGCTTCGCCGTCCTCACGGTGGATCCCTCCGGCGAGGCGATGCTCGTCATCGGCGCGCGCATCGGATCGCCCACGACGACCGAGCACGTCTGGATCGTGATCCTGTGTATTCCGGCACTGGTAATCGCGCTCTGGGGGCATGACTTCATTCATCACGCCCAGAGGCTCATTACGTACATCACCTTGTTCCTGTTCGGCATTATCCTCACCGGCGCCGTTATCGCGCACGGCGGGGCGTCATTCTCCGCGACCCCGTTCCGCGCCGGGCCGTTCTTCCTGGCGATCTCGATCTTCGTGGCCTTCCAGGTCACCTATGCGGTGTATGTCTCCGACTACAGTCGATACCTGCCGTCCAGCGTGGGCACCAAGGGGCCGGTGGTCGCGACATTTCTCGGCACCAACCTCAGCTCCATCTGGGCCATGATCCTCGGCGCCGTCCTGGTCACGCAGTACGCTTCGCTCGATTCGGTCACGGCCGCCGACAAGGTAACCGGGGGCGTCACGGGCACCCTCATCCTGGTCGTGGCCGCCGTAGCCGCCATCGGGTCCACCGCGATCAACGTCTACGGCGGGGCGCTGGGTCTCATTACCGGGGCCAGCTCCCTGGCCCGCCTGCCGGACCGGACGCGGCGACCGGTGCGCGTGACCGCCATTGCCCTGACCTGGGTGGCCGCGGTGGTGATCGCCGTCGCGGCATCGGCGCACTTCATCACCGACTACACCAATTTCCTCAACCTGCTGGCCTACGTGTTCCTGCCCTGGAGCGTCATCAACCTGCTCGACTTCTACGTGGTCAAGCACGGAAACTACGACGTCGGAGCGTTCGGCGATCGCCACGGCCGGTACGCCCACGACCCGGCCAACTGGATCCGCGGCGGGTTTGCCCTGCCCGCCTCGATCGCCTACCTCCTCGCCCTCGGCGCTCAGGTCCCGTTCGTCAGCACGGGCTGGTGGGTATCGCCGGTGGCCCAGGCTCTTGACGGCGCGGACATTGCGTGGATCGTGGGAACGATAGTGGCGGCGGCGGCTTACTGGCTCCTGATCCGCATGGCGCGGGCCGGGACGCCGCAGCTTCCGCCCGCCTAGCCCTCTCCGGCCGATCGGAAAGGACCGACCATGGCCACGTGTCGCCGGATGTTCTTGCTGACCCTGGGCTATGAGTACGTTCCCCGATGGATCTCCGTGGAAGGCGGCGGCGACGAGGTTATGCGCGAGCCGGTCACCGCGGCGCTCGTGGACAGCCCGGACGGCTGGTTCCTGCTCGAGACGGGGCTCACCGGGCGGCTCCGCGACGACCCGCAGCTGCTCAAGGACGTCTACATCTGGGGCCCGCAGCCTGAGCTGGCCGGCGAGGGTGACCCCCTGCTCAGCGCGCTGGCCCAGTGCGGCACGAAGGTAACAGAGATCGCCGGGGTGGCCGTCAGCCACTTTCACGTGGACCACACGGGCGGGCTGCGGCATTTCGCGTACGGACCGCCGGTCTTCGTCCAGCGCGGGGAGCTGGAATTCGGGATGTCCGACGCGGGATTCGCCGAACGCAGCTACTGGACGCCGGGCTACGACGTTGACGGCCTGCGCTGGCAGACCATCGACGGCGACGCGGAACTCGCCGCAGGCATCGCCGCCGTCTCCACCAGGGGGCACACCCCAGGTCACATGTCCTACCTTGTCGATCTGGAATCCGGTCCCTGGCTGCTCGCCGTCGACGCCATCGACCTGCAAGAGAACCTGAGCCTGGACCAGACCGTCGGCCAGTCCATCCGCCAGGCGGATGCGCCGTTGCGAAGGGTCGCACACGACCATCTCGTCGCGCTGGCGGACGAACGGCAGGCCCGCCTCGTTCCGGGGCACTGCCCGGTGACCTGGCCTCAGTTTCCAGCACCACCGGCCTTCGTATGCTGACCGGGGCCGGACTTGAAGACGTCCGACGGCAGGGTGCAGTGGTACCGCCGGAGCGTCCGTGATCAAGCCTGACCTTCGTCCCGCACTCGATCCCACGGTGGCCGTGCTGATGGACAGCCGCCGTTCGGAGCACCTGCTGGCGAAGGGAACGGTGCTGGCCGCCCTTCGTCATTGGGGCATTCCGCATACGCTGGCTGACCTGGCGAATGAGGCCAGCGTCAATGAGGCCATAGGCAAAGCCGGCGTTATCCTGGTGGCCCAGGAATACCTCGGCGGCGTGCTGGCCCCGCACCTGGACGCCATCATCCGCAGGGTACGGCAAGGCGCCGGGCTGATTAACCTTGACAACGCGCTGGCCGAGTATCCGTCAGATTACCGTAGCGTCCTCGGCATCCAGGGGGAGGTCGAGGAGGACAGCGCCGAAGACGCCGCGCTGCCGCATAAGGCCCACGCCATCGGATGCGGGAGAGCACCCGGGTCGGTGGTCCGCTTCAAGCAACCCCTGCCGGTCACGCACGCGAGAGAATGCGCAGGAGATCCGCTCCTCGTGGGGCAGGCGGAGGAGCCGCTGGTGAGCGCTCAGCACCTGGATAGCGGCCGGATTGTCCAGTGGCTGTTGTCTCCGAAGGTCTGGAACGAACGGTACCTGGGGCTTGCCCATGGACTTGACGGCTTGCTGTGGCGCAGTTGCGTGTGGGCTGGCCCAAAGCCGTTCTGCATGAACTCGATGCCTCCCTTCGTGCGGTTCAGGTTTGATGACTGCCGTGGTCTATGGAGAGACTCCGCGGATCTATCCTTCGTTGATGAATTTGTCAAGAGAGACCATACCCCGTCGATCTGCTTTTGCCTGCGCGCCCTGACTCCCGATGGGATATCAACGGTGGCGCAGCTTCAGCGGGAAGGGTCTATCGGGCTGGCTCCGCATACGCTGGAAGCTGACACCAGCCTGTTCTCTGGCGACTCGGCCGGCGAGTACTCGCGCGCGCAGTTTACGAGATTGTTCGGCGAGCTTGATGAAGCGCGGCGCCGGTGGGGCGTGGAGTGGTCACGGCTGCTTTCAGACCACGATCACGAATGGAGCGAGAACGCCGTTCCGTTCCTGCGGGAGCGCGGGATGACGTTCAAGATGAACATTACCCTGCCCGGGGAGCGCTGGGCCGGCGAGCACACCGACTGGCGGCCGGGACCGTTCGGGTCGATGAACTACGCGTTGGATCACCTCCCGCCCCCGCTGGAGGACTTCTTCGTCGTCACGAATCACCATCCGTCATTCGAGACAGCCCGGGTCTACCTGGACGAGTCCGTATTCCTGTACCACAGGCCCGGCGGCTTCGGCCGCCAGAAATGGGATTTCCTGAACGGCCTTGTCCGGCCCGGAGGAGCCGGTGAACCTCGGCTGAACGAGATAGTGGAGCGTCTCGTGGAGCACTGCCGTATCGGCCTTGATTCACTGTTCTTCGGCGGGTCGATCAGCCACTCCCACTTCACGCAATATCTTGACCGGCGGGAATGGGGCGAGATCCTCGATAGGGCGGACCGTAAGATGTCTGACGTGGAATGGCATTCCGGCTCCTATGACGAAATCGCGGAATACGCAAAGGCGCGGCAGGGGGTACGGCTGACAGGGACCCACAGGAACGGCGGCCGGCTGGAAGCCAGGCTGATCGGGAGCACCGACCGCCCGCTTCGGCTCTCGGTATTCGACGAGGAGGACGGGCGGTTGCTGCGCAGGGAGGAGCAGGTGCCGCCGTTCGAGGGCGAGCTCCGCATCGCGATGGGAGGAGGATAGCCACCGTGGAACCCAGGGACATCGCGACCGCTCCGGCCGGCGGCAGCAGTTCGGAAAGGTTGTCCTGGCGGTCGATGTCTGAATGCGGAAGGTACGATTGGCGATGGCGCGAGAAAATAGGGCGGGCGATACTTTGGCTGGAGAAGTGGCGAAGCAAGAGCTGGCCGGTTCGGCACATCCTGCTGTGCGATCACGGAACAGGGCTGGCAACTCCAAGCAGAGACACAAAGTCAGCATGGTAGAGCACGATCTTCTGGCGACAGAGATTGCGCGCCGTATCGATACCCTGATCTTGAAGGGCGTGCTGCGGCCGGGAGAAAAGCTCCGGCAAGAGGCAATTGCGCAGCAGTTCGGAGTCAGCAGGACACCCGTGAGGGCGGCCCTGCTGGTGCTGGAGGCAAAGGGGCTGCTGACGGTGGAACGGGGCCGTGGGGCGATGGTCAGGCGCGTGACCCGCACGGAGTGCTCGGAGTCGTACCTGGTTCGCGCTGAACTGGAAGCCCTGGCCGCGAGTCTCGCTGCTGAGCGAGCGACCAAGCAGCAGCTAGAGGCGCTGCTCAAGGCGAACGAGGAGCTTGAGCGGTGGGAGAAGCTGCTGCTCCAGGGAAGAAATGACGACGGCGATGCGGCAGGCGGGGAACAGGCGGAAAGCGGGGCAGAAGAAGATCCGCGAATAGGATGGATAGAGGCGAATGACCGGTTTCACGATCTGCTTTTGCAGGCAGCCCACTGCGGCCGGCTCACGGATACCTTGAACTATGTCCTAAGGAGCCTGCCGCGGGCGATAACGTGGCTCGGCATCGAACATGACATGCATATCGTGGAGAGATACAGGCGGGATCATTCTCAGATAATAGAATGCCTGACGAGGAGGGACGGCGAGGCTGCGCGCAAGGTAGCGCATAATCACGTGATGCGAGCACGGGAATTGATGCTCGCCTGGATCGAAACAGTCGATGAGGGGGTGATTTATTGAGGCCGATTGATCCGGCGATCGAAAGTCACTACGGCACCGGCTACGAACGCTCCCGCCTGTTTCCCGGCGGGGACCCGTCACTGGAGTACGTCAGGTCACTGGAGCTGCTTGACCGGTTGCTGCCCGGCCCGCCGGCCCGGCTGCTGGATGTCGGCGGCGGCCCTGGCACCTACGCCGCCCCGCTGGCCCGCCGCGGATACCGGGTGCACCTGGTGGACCCGGTGCCGCTGCACGTCGAGCAGGCCCGCCAGGCGGCGGGCACCGGCCCGGCGGCGGCTTACACCGCTGCGGTCGGCGATGCGCGGGCGCTGGCCGAGCCGGACCAGTCGCAGGACGCGGTGCTGCTGTTCGGGCCGCTGTACCACCTGACCGAGGCAGCGGACCGCCGGCAGGCCCTGGCCGAGGCCTCCCGGGTGCTGCGGCCGGGCGGCCGGGTCCTGGCGGTCGCGGTCTCCCGGTTCGCGTCGCTGCTGGACGGCCTGTACCGGGGCTGGCTGGGCGATCCGGTGTTCCGGCCGATCGTGGACCAGGACCTGGCCGATGGCCAGCACCGCAATCCCGACCCGGTGGGCAGGCCAGAGTTCTTCACCACGGCCTATTTCCACACTCCAGACGGCCTGGCCGCAGAGATCGAACGGGCCGGTTTTTCCGGCGTGACGGTCTACGGCGTCGAGGGCCCGGGCTGGCCGCTGCGCCGCGACTGGGCCGACCCGCAGCGCCGCGAGGACATCTTGTTCGCCGCGCGGTCGGTCGAGACGCAATCCTCGCTGACCGGCTTCAGCCCTCACCTCATCGCCGCCGCGACCAAGCCATAGCGAAACCGAGCCCGACAACGCCTGCCCTGGGCGGTCGGCGCGGTCAGTATGGTCAGAGGAGGGTCATTGCTCGGAGAGGATCGCGGCCACCTCCGCTACCAGGTCGCGCACGACCGGGCCGGTGGCCTCGATCACGGCGTGGCGGATCGTTCCCCGAAAGGGGAAGGGGGCCGCGTAGCCGGTGCCAACGGCGGGTCCCCACTCGTAACCGCAGGTGAGCCCCGCACCGACGCCGTTGAACTCAGCCGGAGTGAACCTCGGGATCGGGCCGCAGCCCACCTGGAGTCCGTCGCAGCGCAGCACCCCGGTGCCGCCGAGATCATCGTCTTTGGTGAACACGTACTCGATCCGGTGATCTCCGGGCCCCACCGGCTCGCCCGAGGAGATCACATGCCGTTCCTTGCCGTACAGGTTGTGCACGTAGCGGATCTTCGCGCCGAGGATGTGCAGCGACCACCCGCCGAGCGCCGATCCCATGGCGAGCAGCACGCCGTCGGCCGGCCCGGCGCCGGGAACGGTGACGTCAACGATGATCGCGTGCGAGCGGTTCCGGACGTTCACGGCGGCGGACGCGGGCACCTGAGCGCAGCCAGGGAAGTACCGGAAACGATCGCCGGCCTGGTGCCGGTCGCGCCTGAGGTCGACGATCGCCCACAGGACCCGGTTGTCCAGCGGGAGCACCTGATTGCGCCCGGCTTCTTCCCACCACAGGGCGGTGAGCTCGCTCACCAGGCCCGGGTGCTGCCCGGCGAGGTCGGCGGACTCCGACGGGTCCTCGGCGACGTGGTACAGCTCCCAGACGTCCTCGTCGAACGGCGCGTTCCAGTCCTGGTCGTCGTAGAGGGGCCCGACCGGGTGAAAGGTCACGGCCTTCCAGCCCTTGTGATAGATCGCCCGGGACCCGAACATCTCGAAGTACTGCGTCTCGTGCCGTTCCGGGGCGGCCTGGGTGCCCGGCGGGAGCAGGTACCCGAAGCTGACGCCGTCGAGGCCGGTCTGCTCCACGCCGTCGATCTCGGCGGGTAGCTCGAGGCCCGCGAGCTCGGCCAGCGTGGGCAGGACGTCGATGGCGTGGGTGAACTGGCGGCGGATACCGCCGGGCTCGACCGGGCCGGCCGGCCAGTAGATGATGCACGGGTCTGCGACCCCGCCCTGGTGGACCTCGCGCTTCCAGCGCCGGAACGGGGTGTTCCCGGCCATGGTCCAGCCCCACGGATAGTTGTTGTGGGTCAGCGGCCCGCCGATCTCATCCAGGCGCGCGAACATCTCGTCGGTGCCGGCCGGGTCCATGTTCAGCAGCCGTACGTCGTTGATCGACCCGGCGGCGCCGCCCTCGGAGCTCGCGCCGTTGTCGGACACCACCACGACGATCGTGTTGTCCGCCTCGCCCAGGTCTGCGAGGAAGCCCAGCACCCGGGCGATCTGCTCGTCGGTGTGGGACAGGAAGCCGGCGAAGCATTCCATGAAGCGCGCCGCCACCGCTCGTTCCGTCTGGTCCAGGTTTTCCCAGGCAGGGACCCAGGCGGGCCGCGCGGACAGCACCGTCGCGGCCGGGAGCAGGCCGGAGGCGAGCTGGCGCGCGAAGATCTGCTCCCGCCACGCATCCCAGCCCAGGCTGAACCGGCCCCGGTAGCGCTCGCGCCAGCGCGCCGGCGGCTGGTGCGGCGAGTGGCACGCGGCCGTGGCCAGGTACAGGAAGAACGGTCTCTGCGGATCGGCCGCCCGAAGGTCGGACAGGAACTCGATCGCGCGATCGGCCAGGTCCTCGGTGAGGTGGTAGCCGTCCTCGATCGACGCGGGCGGCCGGACCGCGTGGTTGTCGTGATAGAGCGCGGGGACGAACTGGTGTGTCTCGCCGCCGTGAAAGCCGTACCAGCGGTCGAACCCGCGGGCGAGCGGCCAGGTGGCACGCGAGGCCGCCATGCTGACCTCGTTCTCCGGGGTCAGGTGCCACTTGCCCACGGCGTAGGTGGCGTATCTGCTGGCGCGCAAGATCTCGGACAGGTACCCGTTCTCCCGGGGCGGCCTGCCCCAGTATCCGGGATAGCCGACGGCGAGCTCGGCGACCCGTCCCATGCCGCTGCGGTGCTGGTTCCGCCCGGTCAGCAGGCACGCGCGGGTCGGCGAGCACAGCGAGGTCGTGTGGAAGTTCGCGAGCCTGACGCCGCGGGCGGCCAGGCCGTCGAACGTGGGCGTCTCGATGTCGGAGCCGTAGCACCCGAGCTGGGCGAAGCCGACATCATCGAGCACCACGAGAACGATGTTCGGCGCCCCGTCCGGCGGGGCGGGCTGCGGCGGCCACCACGCCTCCGAGTCCCGCCAGTCCCGGCCGATGCGCCCGCCAAAGCGCGCTTGCCCCGGGGGACGAGGCCCCGGCGATGATGCTCCCATGTGGGGTTCCGTCCCTCTCTCGAATTTTCGGCCGGTTCAGTAGCTCAGGGCCCTTATGGGCTCCGCCCGCCGTGGGATGGTTCGCGCCGCAAGGGTTCCGCCGCGGCCCGGGCCTCGGACAGCACGTCTGCGATCGAGCGGTCGGTGCGCGCCGCGGCGGCCACCACGTCGTCATATTCGGGTTGCACGGTCACGATACGGTCTCCCAGATGGCCGCGTTTGACGCTGATCAGCGAGTCGCCAAACGGCACGCTCACCACGTCACGAGGAAGCGAACGGCGCTGCACGGCGGAGATCCGCAAGCCCAGCGTGGTGGTGTGCTCGAAGACCGCGGTCGATACCGCATCGAGCCGCGATGCCTCCGCCAGCGCACTCAGCACATGACCGAGCCGCCCCTTGCGCATCAGCACGGGAGTAGACCAGGCATCAGCCGCTCCGGCCCGGTGGATGGCCTCCAGCACATCTGGCCACAACCGCGGGTCGAGATCGTCAATGGTGGCGTCGATCATGCACATGTCGGTAACGGCCCACTCGACCGGTCCGACCGGTTCGCCAACCAGCACGCGGAGCACGTTGGGATGATCACGCGGGTCGGCGCGGCCAGCACCGACGCCTATCGCGCGCGGTACGCACTCGGGCACCGGCCCCCAGCCCGTCGCGAGGGCAGTCAGCAGAGCGGCACCGGTTGGCGTGCACAGTTCCATCACGGCGGGATGCGCATGCAGCGGAGCCCCGGCTTCGGTGAGCAGGTGCAGCGTGGCGGGCACCGGAACCGGGAGGCGCCCGTGCGCAGCCTGTGCCGACCCGAAGCCGACGGCGACCGGGGAAACGACCCGGGTTTGCGACCGCAGCACGTCCAGGGAGTGCAGCGCCAGCGCGCAGCCGACCACATCCGCGATGGCGTCCAGCGCGCCGACTTCGTGGAAGCCCACGTCTGGAACTGCTACGCCGTGAACGCGTGCCTCCGCGCAGGCTAGCCTCGCGAATACTCCGACCGCGAAGTCACGAACCTCGTCGGGGAGCCCTGCTCCTGACACAAGTGCCGTGATATCAGCCAGGTTGCGCGTCACGTGACTTTCGTGCGCATGAACGCTGGCCAGGATGGCACGCAGGCCGTGCCGGCGCACGTCGCTTACTGACACCTCCACCGGCTCGGCGCCGATCTCCCGCAGCCCGGCCTGGACCGTGGCCAGGTCGGCGCCTGCGTCTAGCAGCGCGGCCAGGAGCATGTCGCCTGCCGCGCCGTTGCTGGCGTCGACCCACAGGATCCTCACGATGTAGCCTCTTCTCCCCCTCGAGGACCGGCGATGGCGCGCGCGATGCGCGCAGCCGCCACACCGGCGCCGAATCCGTTGTCGACGTTCACCGAGAGGACGCCTGGTGCGCAGCTATTGAGAGTCGCGAGCCAGGCGGTAAGCCCGTCAAGGTGCCATCCGTAGCCCACGCTAGTCGGCACCGCAATCAGCGGCGTGCCCACCAGTCCGCCGATGACCGAGGCCAGCGCCGCTTCCATGCCCGCCACGGCCACGACCACGTCGGCAGCGGCGATGCGGTCAGTTTCGGCGAGGAGCCGGTGCAGCCCGGCCACTCCGACGTCGGCGATCACGTCGGGGGCCGCCCCGAAGACCCGGACGGTGGTCGCACACTCGTGCACGACGGGCAGGTCCGCGGTTCCCGCGGCGACCACCGCCACGTGGCCACGCGGCGGCGGCGGCTGGCCGATCACCGCGAGCCTGCCGACGGCGTTGATCATGGCCCCTGGCAGGTGTGCCGCGCATGATCGCAGCGCGCTGCGAGACAGCCGCGTGGCCAGGATCGCACGGTCAGGATGAGCCTCGGACAGCGCCCGCAGGGTGGCGACGACCTGTTTCGGGGTCTTGCCGACGCCGAAGACGACCTCCGGATCCCCGGTGCGCCTAGCCCGGCCGATATCCAGGCGCGCGAAGCCCAGATCGGCGGTGTCCGCCTGCGGGCCGCACGCCGACCCTTGCGATACGGTCATGGTTCCTCGCATCCTGAACTAAGGGAGGCGGATGGTGACGGAGCAGGATGAAATTGCGTCCTCTCTCGCCGCACGGTTGCTGGCGGAAGTGGCCGACTACGGTAGGACCATCGTGGCATTCTCGGGCGGTGTCGACTCCAGTGTCGCGCTCGCGGCCGCGGTCCGGGCTCTTGGCGCCGGTGAGGTAGCGGCGGTCACCGCGGTCTCGCCATCGCTTCCCGCCGAGGAGCTGGCCGCGGCCAGAGCCTTCTGCGCGGCGCTCGCCGTCGAGCACCATACTCCGCTGACCCAGGAGCTAGAAGTGCCGGGCTACCGGCAGAACGGGCCGCGCCGCTGTTACTTCTGCAAGAGCGTCCTGCTGGACTCGGTGGCCAAGCTCGCTGCGGACCGCAGCTTCGAGACCGTCGTCACGGGGACCAATTCTTCCGACCTGGCCGCGGGATTCCGGCCCGGCATCCTGGCCGCGACGGAGCGGGGGGCCCGGACCCCGCTCGCGGATTGTGGCCTGACCAAGCAGTCCGTCCGCGCCATCGCCCGATTCTGGCGGCTGGAAACCTGGGACAAGCCCGCGGCTGCGTGCCTGGCCAGCCGCATCGCCTACGGCGTCGCGGTGACCCCGGCGCGGCTCGGCCGGGTAGAGCGAGCCGAGGCAGCCGTCCGCACATGCCTGCGTGGCCAGGGATACGAGGTTCGTGACCTGCGCGTCCGCGATCTTGGGGATGCTGCGCGCCTCGAACTCGACGCGTCGGCGGTGGACCATGCCCGCGACAATGCGGACGTGCTGGCCGCGATCCAGGCGGCCGGATTCGGCACGACACCGGTACAGGTCCAGGCATTCCGCAGCGGCTCCATGAACGACCTGCTCGACGATCCGCAGCGCTGGCGTGACGTGTGACATACTGGGCCGGACTGTGTATGAAGGTTCAAAAGCACGGAACTGTTGCATTTGGCAGGGCTCAGTTTACTTTTGACAGTAGATCTTCCCGCGATCCGTGACAGCCCTCGTCGCAGCCGCGACGAGCCTGCCCGACCTTCGTCCTAGCTGGGGGGACCGATGTCAGGTGAGCGGGAGTTCCACCTCCTCGACCGGGCGAACGTCCTGCTCACCGGTGCGACGGGCTTTTTCGGCCAGGCCCTGCTCGAGAAGTTTCTTTCGGCCTACCCGACGGTTCAGATCTGGCTTCTTATTCGCGGTCGTGATGGCGTGTCAGCCTCTGCGCGAATGGATGGCCTGATGCGCAAGCCTGTCTTCCAGCGATGGCAGCAGAGCACCGGTGACGGGGAGTGGCAGCGGATCGTCAGCGAGAGAGTCACCGTCATTGACGGCGATCTTGATGGGATGACCGTTCCCGGCGACCTTGACGTGGTTATCCACGGGGCGTCGACCGTGTCTTTCGACCCCGCGATCGATGAAGCTTTCCACACCAACGTGGCAGGGGTCGTCACCTTGTACGAGGCGTTGTCTGCGGCTGGCGGCAACCCGCACGTCGTACACGTGTCGACCGCATATGTCGCTGGCATGGGCAAGGGCGTCGTTCCAGAGAAAGCCCTCAGTCACACCGTCGACTGGCGGGCCGAGCTTGCTTTCGCGCGCGCTGCCCGCGCGGAAGCAGAACACGACTCACGGCGACCAGAAATACTGCGGAAGACCTCCGCGCAGGCCTGGCACGAGCATGGCAAAACTGGGCCCCGGTCAGTCGCAAGATCGGCCGAAGAGGCCCGGGTGCAGTGGGTTACTCAGCGTATGATCCAATACGGCACGGCGCGCGCGAGAAGCCTCGGCTGGCAGGATACCTACACTTTTACGAAAGCACTCGGTGAACGGGTCGCCGAGGAGCTATGGGCTGAAACTGGGCATCGGCTGTCCATCGTCCGGCCAACGGTTGTGGAGAGCGCCCTGCGGCATCCCTATCCGGGCTGGCTCGACGGTTTCAAGATGATTGATCCCTTGATCATCGCCTACGGCACGGGGACAATACCCGAATATCCCGGTCCGCCCGACGGCATTATCGACCTTATCCCTATCGACCTGGTGGTCAACGCCCTGCTCGCGATCGCGGCCACATCGCCCGACCAGGGCCGTCCCGCATATTTTCAGGTGGGGTCAAGCTCGCGAAATCCCCTGCTCGTGCGTGCGCTCTATGAACACGGGCGGGAGTACTACCAGCAGCACCCGATCCCAACCGCCGACCAGGGTCATATCCGCGCGCCTTCGTGGCGGTTTCCCGGCGGCAAGAGAGTCGAGCTGATGCTGCGCAGCAGTGAGCGGGCGGCGGCGCTTGCGGAGCGCATCCTGCTGCAGATGCCCGGCTCGGCGCGGACCCAGGAGTGGATGAGCACGCTGCATCGCCAGCGAACCAACCTGGAGTTTTTGCGCAGATACGACAATCTGTACGGTCCATACGCGCAGCACCAGATCATCTACGATGACAGCCGGACGTACGCGCTGCACCAGTTGCTTCCGGACCGCCTGACGGCGGAGCACGGCTTCGATTCGGCGGTCATCGACTGGCGGCATTACCTCCAAGAGGTTCACATGCCCGCGGTGAGTGCACTGATGCGCGGCCGGCCTGCCCGCCGTGGCGGCAGCCTAAGCCGGGTGCACGCAGCGGAACTGCCCGAACGAACCGATGTCGCCGCCGTCTTCGACCTTGAGGGCACGGTCGTCGCCTCCAACCTCGTCGAGTCTTATCTGTGGGCTAAGCTGCCGACGCTGCCGAGGTCGCGATGGGGACACGAGCTTGCGGACCTGGTCCGGCAACTGCCGCGGTATATGGCTGCCGAGCGCGGCGACCGCGGCGAGTTCGTCCGCGCCTTCCTGCGTCGATATGAAGGTGCCGATGAAGCGGAGCTGAGCGGCTTGGTCGATGAGGTGCTCGGCCCGGCGCTGCTCCAGCGGGTCAGGCCGGAGGCGGTCCGGCAAATCCGCAGGCATCGGCACGCGGGACACCGAACGATCCTGATTACCGGGGCCCCCGAGGTATTCGTCGAGCCGTTGGCTGGGTTGTTCGATGAAGTCGTGGCTAGCCGCATGCATGCGGCAGACGGCATCCTCACCGGCTATCTAGCGGCACCGCCCGTCGTCGACGAGGCACGGGCGGCCTGGCTCCGGCGCCACGCCCATGACGCCGGCCTCGACCTCACCGGGTGCTATGGCTACGGCGATAGTTATTCTGACCGGCCCATGCTTGAGATTGTCGGCCACCCATCGGCGGTCAATCCTGATCCTGCGCTCTATGCCCACGCCAGACGCATGCGCTGGCCTATCTACAACTGGGGAACGTATTCTCGCAAGGCCGCAGATGTGCTGATTGACACGGTGAAAGTCAGGTCCTGGTGATTCTCGCCTTGGAGTACTACCGCTCGCCTGCTCGTTACCTGACCGCGCGCGGGCTCACCACGATAAAGACGGGGAACCGCGTGGCCGGCCTGGTCGCTGGCAGCTTGTCTCCGCTCAGGCTGGTGAACCGCCAGGCACCGCGGCTTCCCGGTCCGGACTGGACGCGTGTTGCTCCGCGGTTGTCTGGTATCTGCGGGTCAGACGTGGCGTTGCTCACCGGTGCCGCGTCGCCGTACCTGTCACCGATGACCTCAATGCCGTTCGTTCCTGGCCACGAGGTCGTCGGTGAGACGCTGGATGATCTCCCCTCGATGCCGCATGGCACGCGTGTCGTGCTGGATCCCCTGCTGTCGTGCCGGTCACGCGGGATGCGGGCGTGCCCGTCGTGCAGCTCGGGTCGGGAGAACCGGTGCGATCACATCACCGCAGGCACGCTTCCTGCTGGGCTGCAGACCGGCTTCTGCGGGGCCACTGGCGGCGGCTGGAGCTGGGAATTCGTGGCCCACGCCGACCAACTGCATCCGGTGCCCGATCAGCTGCCAGACGAACGCGCGGTCCTGGTCGAGCCGCTCGCCTGCGCGATCCATTCGGTCCGGCGGATAGACGTGCCGCCGGGGACGTCGGTCGTCGTCGTCGGGGCCGGTACCGTTGGCCTGCTCACGCTGCTGGCGCTGCGTGAGCTCACGTCGGCCGGCGCGGTCTACCTGATAGCCAAGCACGCCCATCAGCGGTCGCGCGCCAGCGACCTGGGTGCTACTGCTGCGGTGGTCGGGCCAGAGCAAGGGCTCCGGGCCATACGCCGCGCGACTGCCGCGCAGATGCACACGCCTGAGCGGACAGAGGCCTTCCTGCTCGGCGGCGTGGACATCGCCTTTGAGTGCACGGGCAGCCCCGCCGGGCTGAGGACGGCGCTGAGGCTGGTACGCGCCGGGGGAACCGTCGTGCTATCGGGCATGCCTTCAGGCAGCGTCGACCTGGCCCCGCTGTGGTACCGAGAGCTGAGGCTGGTTGGTGCATACGCGTCCAGTTCGGAGCGGGCGGACTTCGCGGAAGCCATCAGGCTGGCAGGATCCCCGGCGCTGGCCGGCTGACGTGGACGTGGGATATCCGCTTGGGCGGTGGCGTGAGGCGCTCAACCACGCGGCCCACGCGGGCCGGCTGGGCACGGTCAAGGTCGCGTTCGACCTGACCCGGCGGTGAGACCCGATGCCAGACCGCGTGGATACTAAGCCCGGGCCGAGGCCGGGCGCGGCCCGTTGCGCCAAGGAGGCAGGATGAGCAGGCCGGGATTCGTGCTAGAGGTGGACGAACGGACCCCTCCCCTGCTCATCCACCAGGGCGAGGGGTTCCGGTTGGAGCCCTTGCCGCTAGGCACCAAGGTTATCTATCCGCCTGATTCACTGCCCGGCATCAGGCAGGTGGACGCCGCCATCGAACGGGCCCTCCGCCATCCGCTGGGTATCGAACCGCTTCCCGAGCTGCTCAGACCCGGAATGCGGCTGACGATCGTCTTCGACGATCTCTCCCTGCCCCTGCCGCCCATGCGGACCCCGGACATCAGGCAGCGGGTCATAGAACACGTGCTTGAACTCGCCGCGGCGAACGGCGTCGACGACGTTGAGCTTATCGCCGCCAACTCGCTGCACCGCCGTATGACCCCGGCGGAGCTACGGCGTACCGTCGGCGATCGGGTGTTCCGGGCGTTCTTCCCCCATCATCTGCGCAACCATGACGCCGAGGACCGGCGGAACCTGGTCCACCTCGGCCAGACCCCGCACGGGGAAGACGTAGAGCTCAACAGGCGCGCCGCAGAGAGCGACCTGGTGGTGTACGTCAACATCACCCTGGGCGCGATGAGCGGCGGGCCGAAGTCCGTGTCGGTAGGTCTAGCCAGCTATCGCAGCCTGCGGCACCACCATAACGTCCGCACCCTGCGGAACTCGCGGTCCTTCAATGACCCGGTAAACTCGGCGATGCATCATTCCTATGAGCGGATGGCTCGCCTGATCGATCCGCACATCAAGGTCTTCACCATAGAGACCACACTCAACAACAACCTGTTTCCTCCCGCCATGCGGTTCCTGAATAAGCGTGAATGGGAATGGAATCTTGGCGACCAGCTCAGGTATCTCGCCGCCAGCCGGGCAAATGATCTCCTGACCCCGAGAGCAAGACACGCGGCCTGGCAGTCTAACGCCGCACCCTACGGGATAACCGGGATAAATGCCGGAGCGCCGGCGGAGGTTCACCCGAAGACGCTCGCCAGCCTTTACCGCCAGCAGCTCACTGAGGTAGACGGCCAGTCCGACATCGCGATCTTCGGGCTTCCGTACCTGTGCCCCTACAACGTCAATTCCATCATGAACCCGGTTCTCGTGATGTCGCTAGGACTCGGGTATTTCTTCAATCTTTACCAGCGGCGACCGATTGTCCGCGAAGGCGGCGTGGCCATCTTTTACCATCCGGTCCCCGATGAGTTCCATCCGGTACACCATCCTAGCTATATCGATTTCTTTGAGGAGCTGCTCACCGAGAGCACAGACCCCGCCGTCCTCGAGACGAAATACGAAGAACAATTCGCGACCGACCCCTGGTACATCCAGATGTACCGGAAGAGCTACGCGTACCACGGCGTGCATCCTTTCTACATGTGGTACTGGGGGGCACACGCACTGCAGCACCTCGGGCAGGTCATCTTTGTCGGGGGTAATAGGAAGACCACGGCGCGCATGGGCTTCCGCGCGGCATCCACGCTCGCCGATGCCCTGGAGATAGCGAGTTCGGTGGTCGGCTCGAGCCCCACCATTTCCTATCTGCATGCCCCGCCGCTAGTGCTCGCGGACGTGCGCTGACGAAAGGCGGGGCAAGAATGACAGAACGGGCCAGCGGAAGAACCCCGCGCCTTGGGTTGCTGCGCAGCGGTGCCGGCCGCCGGACGCCACGCGCGGCAATTCGCGACGAGATACGCTTGCTACGCCATGGGCGCGACTGGCGGGCCCGGTCCGTCGTACCCCGATCGGCCCAGGCATGGGTTCCCGAGCCGCGCGCGCGCGAATTTCCTACCGCTTGGGCGCGGACCCCGCTCGCGGTCGGCGTCCGGGCCGCGCTCCTGCGCGGCGTCCTGCGGCCCGCCGTGTGGAGCCAGACCGCGCCGACGGTGGAGGGCACCGAGTACCTCGCGGAGTTGCCAGGCCCGTGCATCTTCGTGGCCAACCATTCCAGCCATCTGGACACCCCGCTGATCCTCGGATCGCTGCCGCCGCGGTTCGCGCGCCGAATTGCCGTGGGCGCAGCTACTGATTACTTCTTCGACGCGCACTGGCGAGCAGTGACAACAGCGCTGTTTTTCAACGCGTTTCCTGTCGATCGCTACGGCTCCCGCCGGATGCGCAGTCTGGCCAGGGACCTGCTCTCTGACGGCTGGAGCCTGCTGCTCTACCCGGAGGGAACCCGCTCCCAGGACGGCTGGATGAACTCGTTCGGGTTGGGAGCTGCGCATTTGTGCGTGGCCAGGTCTCTACCGCTCGTGCCGATCGCTATTGCCGGCTCGTACAACGCCATGCCATCCGGAAGCAGTTGGCCGCAACGCGGCCGCCCGCGCATCACTATCCGGTACGGCAGGCCGCTCCGGCCAGCCCAGGGTGAGCGGGCCAGCGAGTTCAGACAGCGGATGACCAGCGCCATCGCCCGGCTCGCAGCCGAGGAGGAGCTTGGGTGGTACGGTGCGCTGCGAGCGGCCGCCAACGGCACGATCGATCTCCCTCCCGCTGGCGGCCTCGCGAGGAGAACCGCCGAGCCGAGCGCCGTTCCCGACGCCGTTCAAGGGCGCCGTGGCCCGAGCGACATGGCGCGCTGGCGCCGGATCTGGGCGTCAACCCAGCCCGCTCGTGAGAGGCCAAACCGCAGGGTCTGGCGACGATTACGGCACGTTCACGCCGTTAGGGCAGCGTAGGGCCGGTCACTGGCTGCCGGTGAGGCGCCGGGCGGCCGCGGCGATGTGGTCGGCGTCGATGCCTGCCCAGGCGAGCAGTTCCTCACCGGTTCCCGATCCGGGCATCCCGCGGACGGCGAGGTGCTCGGTGGACAGGTCCTTCTGCCCCGCGGCGAGCAGCGCGTCGGTGACCGAGGAACCGAGCCCGCCTTCGGGGTGGTGGTCTTCCGCGATCACGACGCGGCCGGATGTGGCCTCGGCGGCCGCCGTGAGGGTCGCACCGTCGATGGGCTTGACGGAGTAGCAGTCGATGACGCGGGCGGCGATGCCTTCGGTGGCCAGCGTCTCGGCGGCGCGAAGGCATTCGTGCAGGGTGACACCGGCGCCGATCAGGGTCACGTCGTCGTGGTCGCTCGAGCGGAGCACCTTGGAGCCGCCGATGGGGAAGGTCTCCCCGGCGGGGTAGAGGCCGGGGTAGGCGCCGCGGGTGGTGCGCATGTAGCTGATGCCGGGGGTGACGGCCATCGCCTCGACCAGCGCCGCGGTGCTGGTGCCGTCGGCCGGGTACAGCACGGTCGAGCCGTGCACCGCGCGCATCATGGCCAGATCCTCCAGGGCCATCTGGGATGGCCCGTCGGCGCCGATCTCGACCCCGGCGTGGGAGCCCGCCAGCCGCAGGTTGGCGACGGAGATGGCGCCCATCCGGATGAAGTCATGCGCCCGGGTGAGAAACGCGGCGAAGGTAGAAGCGAACGGCTTGTAGCCGCGAGCGGCCAGGCCGGTTGCGGCGGCGACCATCTGCTGTTCGGCGATGAACATCTCGAAATACCGGGCCGGGTAGGCCTCGGCGAACTCGAGCGCGAAGGTGGAGTTCTTGACTTCGCCGTCCAGGGCGACAACCTTCGGATCGGCGCCGCCGAGGGCGACCAGCGCGTCGCCGTACGCCTTGCGGGTGGCCACCTTGTCGCCGACGGGGTAGCTGGGGGTCTTCGTGCTGGCCTTCGCCGCGCTCGCCTCCGCCGCCTCGGCCTTCGCCAGGCCGGCTTCCTCGTCCCCGGCTGGAACCGGCTCGGGGCGCGGGCCGCGGACCAGCAGGTTGCGGACGCCGCCAAGCTCGGCGATCGCCCGTTCGGCCATGTCGGGCGGGAACGGCCTGCCGTGCCAGCCCTCCTTGTCCTCGACTTCGGAGAACCCCCGTCCCTTTATGGTCCTGGCCACGATCACCGTGGGCCGCTCGCCCGTGGCCTCGCCCGCCTCGGCCAGCGCGGTGTCGATCGCGACGAGGTCGTGGCCGTCGATGACCAGCACCCGGGCGCCGAACGCCTCGGCGCGGCGGGCGTAGGCGTCGACGTCCCAGCCCAGGTCGGTGGGACCGCTTTGGCCAAGGCGGTTGATGTCCATCATGGCGACCAGGTTGGACAGCTTGTAATGGGAGGCCTTGTCCAGTGCCTCCCAGATGGAGCCTTCGGCGAGTTCGCTGTCACCGCACAGGACCCAGACCCGGTAGGGCCGCCGGTCCAGGTACTTGCCGGCCAGGGCGACCCCGACCCCGTCGGGCAGCCCCTGGCCGAGCGATCCGGTGGCCACGTCCACCCACGGCAGCACCGGGGTGGGGTGCCCTTCCAGCCGCTGCCCGAAGCGGCGGTAGCCGGTCATCAGCTCCTCGTCGCTGACGACGCCGACGGCCTTGAACACCGAGTACAGCAGGGGGGAGGCGTGGCCCTTGGAGAAGATCAGATGGTCGTTGCCTGGCGCGTGCGGGTCATCCCAGTCGTAGCGCAGATACCGCGTGATGAGCACGGCCAGCAGGTCAGCAGCCGACATGCTGGAGGTAGGGTGCCCGGACCCCGCGCTGGTCGAGGAGCGGACCGAGTCGACTCGCAGTTGTGCGGCCAGGTCGGCAATCCCGTCGAGGCCGGTGCCTGGGGTGAGTTCGGTCGTGGTCATGGTTACTCCCGTGATGCACGGTCCAGCTGAGATTTCAGTTGTCGGGTGATGAGGGCGCCGGCGCTGGCCCGGCAGGCAAGACCGCGGTGCCAATCAACAGAGCCCATCTGACCACACCCGACGGCGTTAAACGCGCGCGGGTACCTGTCGCCCCTGCAAGCACCCACCTGAAGATGGGTGGTGGTCCGGCTACCGCCGGACCGTTGGTTTTCCTAGCGTTTCATTAGCTATGGTGAGTCGGCTGGAACGGCGTGAGGGGAACCCGGTGAAGATCTTGCCTCCGGGCGTTGGGGATGCCGCATCCCGGACCCGCTGCAGGTCTCGCAGGTGCCTGGTGCGCAGCGCCGGGGCGGCCGCTCTGGCCGTGGTGGCCGCGGCGGCGGTTACGGCGTGCTCGGCTCCGGCGCCCGCGAAGCCCGACCCGGCGAGCTATTACCTCGCTCTTGGCGACTCGCTGTCCCGGGGGGTCCAGCCCGACGCGGCCGGCACCAGCGTGGAGACCGCGCAGGGCTACCCGAACCTGGTGTACGCCCAGCTGCGCCGCGGCCATCGCGGGCTGAGGCTGGTGCAGCTCGGCTGTCCCGGGGAGACGACCCGGACGATGCTGCAGGGCGGCATCTGCCGTTACCCTGGCGGATCGCAGCTGGCCGCCGCGGTCGCCTTCCTGCGCGCTCATCGCGGGCATGTGCTGCTGATCACCATCGACATCGGCGCCAACGATCCCGAGGGCTGCGGCCGCGAGCCAGACCTGGCCAAGCTCGCCTCCTGCATCGGCCAGGTCCCCGGGACCGCCACGCGGCTGGCCTCGATCCTGGGCAGCCTGCGCGCCGCGGCCGGCCCGGGCGTGCGCATCGCCGGAATGAACTACTACCTGCCCGCGCTCGCCGAATGGCGCGATGGCAGCCTGGGTCACGCGGTCGCGCGGGTCAGCGAGATGCTCGCCCTCGCCTTCAACGCCCTGCTCGATGAGGTGTACGCCCAGGCTGGGGCCGGCGTCGCCGACGTGTTCGGAGCGTTCGACAGCACCGACTTCGGCAATCAGGTGATGGTGCCGGGGATCGGCTCCCTGCCCCGCAACGTGGCGCGGATCTGCGAGTGGACCTGGGAATGCGCTCCCCCGCCCCGCGGCCCGAACCAGCACGCGAACCCAGCCGGCTACCGCGTCATCGCCAACGCGTTCCTCAAGGCCGCCGGCCTCCCGTGACGCAGGCCGCAGAGCGGCGCCTGATCATGCGCAGGCGCATAAGATGGGCGGCCGGCCTTGAGGTGGGAGGCGAGGATGGCTGACGTCCGGCAGGGTGGGACCGGGATCGAGGAACTCGCGCGGGAGCGTCTGGGCTTCGAGCGGCTTCGTCATGGACAGGCAGCTGCGGTCCAGGCGCTGGCCGACGGTCGCGACGTGCTGGCGGTGCTGCCGACCGGCGGCGGGAAGTCGGCGATCTACGAACTGGCGGGGATGCTGCGGGAGGGGCCGACGGTCATCGTCTCGCCGCTGATCGCGCTGCAGGATGATCAGCTGGCCCACCTGCGCGCGGCGGACCTGCAGGCCGTCGTGCTGAACTCCCAGCAGTCGGCCGGTGCGCATACCGATGCGCTGCTCGCCTCGTGCGAGTCGGGCACGTTCGTGTTCCTCGCGCCCGAGCAGCTGGCCAAGGCCAAGACCCGCGAGGCGCTACGGCGCGCGCGGCCGGGCCTGTTCGTCGTGGACGAGGCGCACCTGATCAGCCAGTGGGGCCACGACTTCCGCCCGGACTACATGCGGCTGGGCGCGCAGGCCGAGGCGGTCGGCGCGCCGGTCCGCCTGGCGCTGACCGCGACCGCCGCGCCCCCGGTGCGGCAGGAGATCATCCGGCGGCTCGGCCTGAGCGATCCGGTGGTGGTCATCGGTGACTTCGACCGGCCGTCCATCCAGCTGTCGGTGCACCGGGCGCTCACCGAGTCAGACAAGCGGCGGGAGCTGGCCCGCGCGGCGGGCGAGCTGGCTGGCCCGGGGATCGTCTACGCGGCGACGCACGCCAGCGCGCAGGCCGCCTACGACACGCTGTCCGCGGCGGGCGAGCAGGTGACGCTGTACCACGCCGGGCTGTCCGCCCGCGTTCGGCGGGACGCGATGGAGGCGTTCGTGGGCGGCTCGGCCCGCATCATCGCGGCCACGGTCGCGTTCGGCATGGGGATCGACAAGCCGGACGTGCGCTGGGTCCTGCACTTCGACCCGCCGCCCTCGCTGGACGCGTACTACCAGGAGTTCGGGCGCGCCGGCCGGGACGGCGAAGCCTCCCGCGCGCGGCTGCTCTACCGTTACGAGGACTTCGAGACGGCACGTCACCTGAGCACCCGCGGCGTCTCCGGCGAGGCGGTGGCGCCGGCTGCGGCCGCGCTCGCGGCGGGCCAGCCGATCGAGCCCGGTGCGCGGCAGCAGGTGGCCGCGCTGGTCCGGCTGGCTGATCTCGGCGCGGCCGAGTGGCCAGCCGACGGCGAGGTCCGCTGGACCGGGACGATGAGCCTCGCGCAGACGCTGGCCGCGTCGGAGACCGAGACGCAGCGCGAGGACGAGGTGGAGCGGACCCGGCTGACCATGATGCGCCGATACACGGAGCACCCGGGATGCCGGCGGTCGTTCCTCCTTACTTACTTCGGGCAGGATTACCCGGGCCCCTGCGGGAACTGCGACAACGACCTCGAGCACCCCGAGGCACCGCCGGCTGACGTCCCGTTCGCCGTCGGCAGCCACGTGGTGAGCGAGCGCTGGGGCGCAGGAACGGTGCAGCGCTACGACGGCGACCACGTCACCGTGCTGTTCGACGAGCACGGGTACCGCGAGATGCTCGTACCGCTCGTGCTCGAGCGCGGCCTCCTGCGCCCGGCCGCAGACGCCTAACCCGTCTCAGCGCAGGACCAGCAGGTCAAGCCAGTTGGTCCTGGGCTCGGGGCTGGGTGTCTGCTTGGCGTCCAGCGCGGCCTGGCGGAGTCGTTCCTTGCCGCGGAGGAATTCCTCCTCGGTGAGGGCGCGCATCGTCGTGTCGGCGCGGCGCAAGGCGTCGGCCTGGGCCAGGAACTCGGCGAGGCTGCCTGGGTAGGTCTCGGGAACCGGCTCAAGGGCGCCCCGGCGGAATCCGGCGGCGGCGAACGCCCGGCACGTCTGCTCCACGGAGGGATAGGTACCGGCCATCCGCGCGGTCTCGGGGAACCAGCGGACGAGCTCGACCCGGTCGAGCCTGGCCAGGAAAGCCCTGCCGGATCAGCACCGGGGCGCCCGGGCGGAGAACGCGGCGGATCTCCCGCGCGGCGGCTTCGGTGTCGGGGATGTGGTGGAGCACGAGGGACAGCCAGGCGCCGTCCGCCGAGTCGTCTGGGAGCGGCAGCGCGCCGGCGTCGCCCTCCAGCACCCGGATGCCCGGGCGGCGCGGAATCTGCGCCCGCATCGCCGCCGACGGCTCGACCGCAACGACGCTCAGACCGAACCAGTCGCTGAAAGCGGCGGCGAACTGGCCGGTCCCCGCGCCGATATCCACCAGAGTCATCCCCCGCGACGGGCTGAGGTGACGTCGTATCGCCGCACGCCAGTGCCCGAGCCCGTCTCGCGGGACCTCACGGACCGCCTTGAACGCTGCCGCGGTCTGGTCGTCGTAGGCGATCCTGGCCATGTCGTGCCTCCTGAGTGACGCTACTTCGAGATGGAGCCGGGCTGCCGGTCCGGAGCCGCGACCA
>CAWKCG010000008.1:0-23321 GCA_963847965.1 uncultured Actinomycetes bacterium | reverse complement strand
GCTAGGGCTCGATCTCCGGAAATCGCTCAGGCATGACGACGACCGTAGCCCAGCCGCGAAGAGGCGATGGCTCCTACCAGCGGCCGTAGTGGATCACGTCCGGTGCGGGACGACGGCGGGCGCGCAGGTCCCGCGGGGCCCGCGCGGCCTCCGCGTTGTGGCCGATGGCGATGGCGCCGATCGGCTCGAGGTCCTCCGGCACGCCGAACTCCTGGCGGAACCGTGCCACGTCTTCGGGCACGATGCCGAAGAGTGCCGCGCGGCCAGGCCCTCGTCCACCACGGTCAGCAGGATCAGCAGCGCCGCCATGCCGGTGTAGATGTGCCAGAAAGGGACCGGCCAGCGCGTCTCATCCCGGTCGGTCCAGCCCTTGTCGGGCAGCGCGTAGCGGTCCAGGTACACCTGCTTGGCGGACATCGGCACGATGACCAGAGGCGATGACCGTAACCGATGAGGCCGCCGCGTCGCCCGCGACCTCCCAGAAGCGCGTCAGGTCCTCGCCGGTGAGCACCAGGAAGGCCTGGCCCTGCGAGAACCCGGCGGACGGTCACGGACGGCGTTGTCCAAGATCCGGTCGAGGCTTTCCTTCGAGACGGGCTCGTCGGTGAACCGGCGGACCATGTTCCGGCGCCGGACGACCTCCTGGAACTCCACCGCTAGGCCTTCTCCTTGCTTCCCGACCGGCGGAACATACGCCAGAAGCGCCTGCCCAGCAGGGCGAGGGCTGCGGTTATGGCGGCGACAGGGAGGACGCGCTTGAGGATGGCAGGCCCGACGGCCCGGACCAGGTTGAGGGAGTCCTGCTGCTTTGCCGGAGCCGCAGGGGAAGCCGTGGTGACCGGTGCGGCCGAGTCCGCCCCGTTCTGTTGCGCCGTGGCGGCACCGTCGGCGCTCTGTGCGCCGTCCGCGCTCGCCCCGGCCGTACCGCTACCGGCTGCCGCCGTGCTGTTCGCGCCTTCGCCGGAGATCTGCTGGGCCAGGTTCACGGCGAACTGGTCTACCAGCTTGCCGCCGACCTCGACCATCACGCCCCGGCCGAACTGGGCCGGGCGGCCGGTCACGTTCATCGTCGTGTGCATGGTGACCACGGTGCCGCTCCCCGAAGGATCGGGCTGAAGGGAGGCCCGGACGGTCGCCGAGGCGGTGCCGGCGCCGCGGGTCTCCTTGCCGGAGGCCTGCACCACCACGACGCGCGCGTCGGGGTCGCGCTCGGTGAAGGTCGCGGTGCCGCGGTAGGTCAGCGAGACCGGCCCCACCTTGACCTTGAGGTACCGTTGACCGCATCGCCGTCAACCTCGTCGACGGTCGCGCCCGGCATGCACGGCGCGATCCGCTTCACGTCAAGCAGGACGCCCCAGGCCTGTCCGGAGGGGCGGGCACGGTAAAAGAGTTGTCGAGCTCCATGGCCATGGGTACGTCACGCTCTCTGTGCTTGCCGTCGTGCTGTTTGCTCTTCTTGTTTGCTCGGTCAGTGGATTATGCCCGGTATCGGACCGCATCGGCAAAGACCTACCGCGCGGCCGGGACAGGTAAACCCGTCCCGGCCGCGCTTGCGTCGGTGCGACCTCACCCGAGCCCGGCGGCTCCCGCCAGCGCGCGGCCGGTGAGAACCCGGGCCAGGTGCCTGCGGTAGTCCGCCGCCGCGCGCAGGTCGGACGGCGGGTCCGAGCCCTCGTCGGCGTGCTCGGCCGCGCCGGCGAGCGCCTCGCGTGACGCCGCCGCGCCGGAGGCCGCGGCCTCCGCGGCGCGCGCCCGGACCGGGACGGTGCCCATGTTCGTGAGCCCGATCCTGGCCTCGGCCACGTGGCCGTCGTCCCTGCGCGCCAGCGCCGCCACGCCCACGATCGCCCAGGCCTGAGCGGTCGGCTGGAATTTCTCGTAACGGAACCCCCAGCCGTGACCGAGCTTGGGCACGCGCACGGCGGTCAGGATCTCGCCGGGCGCCAGCGCGGTGGTGAGGTAGTCCACGAAGAAATCACCCGCGGCGATCTCCCGCTCGCCACCGGGCCCGGTGGCCAGCATCGTCGCGTCGAGCGCGACCATCACGGCGGGCAGGTCGCCCGCCGGATCCGCGTGGGCGAGCGAGCCGCCGATGGTGCCGCGGTGCCGGACGGCGGGATCGGCGACCGTGCCCGCCGCCGAGGCGATCAGCCCGCAGTGATCATGGATGAGCGCATCCCTGGTCAGCGAGTAATGCGTGGTCATCGCGCCGATCACCAGCGCATCGCCGGCGTCCCGGACGCCGCTCAGCTCACCGAGCCCGCCGATGTCGACCAGCAGGCTGGGATAGGCGAGCCTGAGCCGCAGCAGCGGCAGCAGGCTCTGCCCGCCGGCGATCACCTTCGCGTCGTCGCCGCCGCCGGCCAGCGCCTGGACCGCCTCGGTCAGGGACCCGGGCCGCTCGTACTCGAACTGCGCGGAGATCATCGCGCGCCTCCCTTCGCCTGGTTGATGGCCCGCCAGACCCGCTGCGAGGTGCACGGCATCTCCACGTCGGTGACGCCGAGCGGCCGCAGCGCGTCGATGACCGCGTCGACGACCGCCGGGGTGGAGGCGATCGTGCCTGCCTCGCCGACGCCCTTGACCCCGAGCGGGTTGGTCGTCGCCGGGGTCTCCGTCCGGTCCAGGGTGAACGTGGGCAGGTCGGCGGCCGACGGCACCAGGTAGTCGGCCAGCGTCGTGGTCAGCAGGTTGCCGTCCGCGTCGTAGGCCGCCTCCTCGTAGAGCGCCTGCGCGATGCCCTGCGCGATGCCGCCGTGCAGCTGGCCGTCCACGATGAGCGGGTTCACCACCACGCCCACGTCGTCCACCGCCACGTACGAGCGGATCTGCACCTGCCCGGTCTCGGTGTCCACCTCCACCGCGCACAGGTGCGTGCCGTGCGGGAACGAGAAGTTGTTCGGGTCGTAGGTTTCGTCGGAGTCCAGCGACGGCTCGACGCCCTCCGGCAGGTTGTGCGCCGCGAACGTGGCCAGCGCGATCTCACCGATCCCGAGCCCCTTGTCCGGGTCGCCGCGCACCGACCACCGTCCCGGCGTCCACTCCAGGTCCTCAGCCGAGACCTCCAGCAGCCCGGCCGCGATCACCTTCGCCTTGCCGATCACCTTCTCGCACGCGCCGACGACGGCGATGCCGCCGACCGCCAGCGAGCGCGACCCGTAGGTGTCCATGCCCTTCGGCGCGATCGCCGTGTCGCCGTGCAGCACCCGGATGTCCTCGAACGGGACGCCGAGCCGGTCCGCGACGATCTGGCTCCAGGCGGTCTCGTGCCCCTGGCCGTGGGCGCTTGACCCGGTGACGACCTCGACCTTGCCGGTGGGCAGCATCCGGATGGCGGCGTACTCCCAGCCGCCCGCGCCGTAGGAGAGCGAGCCGAGCACCCGCGACGGCGCCAGCCCGCACATCTCGGTGTACGTCGAGATGCCGATGCCGAGCTGGACCGGATCGGAGGAAGCGCGCCGGGCGGCCTGCTCCTTACGCAGGTCGTCGTAGCCGAACAGCTCGACGGCCTTGGCCGTGGCCGCCTCGTAGTTGCCGCTGTCGTAGGTCAGCCCGGCGATCGTGGTGAAGGGGAACTCCTCATGCGTGATCCAGTTCCGCCGGCGCAGCTCCAGCGGGTCCATGCCGAGCTCGGCCGCGAGGTCGTCCATCGCATGCTCGATCCCGAACGTCGCCTCGGGCCGCCCCGCGCCCCGGTAGGCGTCGGTGGGAGTCTTCGTGGTGAACACGCCGGTGCACTTGAACGAGTAGGCGTCCATCTTGTAGATGGCGTTGAACATGAACGCGCCGAGCAGCGGCACGCCCGGCGTGACCAGCATCAGGTACGCGCCCATGTCGGCCAGCAGGTCCACGGACAGGCCGCGGAGCCTGCCGTCGCGGTCGGCCGCTACCTTGATCCGCTGTATCTGGTCGCGGCCGTGATGGATGGCCAGGTTGCCCTCGGTGCGCGATTCGGTCCACTTCACCGGCCTGCCGAGCTTGCGGGCGATCAGCACGGTCAGGAACTCCTCGGCCGTGGTCTGGAGCTTGGATCCGAACCCGCCGCCGACGTCCGGCGCGATCACCCGCAGCTTCTGCTCGGGGATGCCGAGCACCGCGGCCAGCAGGAACCGCAGCACGTGCGGGATCTGCGTGGCGGACCAGAGCGTGAACTCGTCGCCCACCGGCTGACACACCGTCGCGCGCGGTTCCATCGCGCACGGGATCAGGCGCTGCTGCCGGTAGGTCCGCTCGATCACGACCGGCGCGTCACGGAACGCGGCCTCGATGTCACCCTGGACGAAGGGCCACTCGTAGGACTTGTTGCCCGCCTCGTGCACCTTCGGCGAGCCGTCGGCCAGCGCCGCCTCCATGTCGAGCACGGCGGGCAGCGGCTCGTAGTCGACGTCGATCAGGTCCAGGGCGTCGGCCGCCGCGTACCGGTTGCGCGCGACCACGCACGCCACGATCTCGCCGACGTAGCGGACCTCGTCGACCGCCATCGGCGGGTGGGCCGGGATGACGATATCCGGGGTCACGGGCCAGGCGCAGGGCAGGCTGCCCTGCTCGGCGGCGAAGTCCGCGCCGGAGAACGCCGCGATGACGCCGGGTGCGCCGCGGGCGGCGGACACGTCCACCGAATTAATCCGCGCGTGCGCCATCGGGCTGCGCAGGAAGGCCACCTGCACCATTCCGGGCAGCTGGATGTTGTCCGTCCAATTGGTCTGCCCCGTCAGCAGCCTGGCGTCTTCCTTGCGGGTCCGCGGCTTGCCGATCTCGGTGGTGACCGTCATGATGACGCCCCTTCCGACGCAGCGCGCAGCACGGCGCGGACGATGTTCTGGTAGCCGGTGCAGCGGCACAGGTTGCCCTCGAGGCCCTCGCGGACCTCATGCTCGGTCGGGTGCGGATTCTCCCGTAGCAGGTCGGCCGCGGCCATGATCATGCCGGGCGTGCAGTACCCGCACTGCAGCGCGTGCTCTTCGTGGAAGGCGCGCTGCAGCGGATGCCATTCACCGTCCGCGAGCCCCTGGATGGTGGTGATCTCCGCGCCGTCGGCCTGTACCGCGAGCACCGAGCAGCTCTTCGCGGACATCCCGTTCAGCAGCACCGTGCAGGCGCCGCAGTTGGTGGTATCACAGCCGACGGGCGTGCCCGTCCGCCCCGCCACCTCGCGCAAGTAATAAACGAGCAGCATGCGGGGCTCGACGTCATCGTCGTACCGCACGCCGTCGATAGTCATGCTGACCTTGGTCATCCGGCCTCCTAGCCGACCTCCCTGGGCGTAATCGCCTGGAGCCAAACCTAGGACGCCTCTGAAGCGAACACCAGTCCCCGCTGGTTCGCGCGTCTCGCCGCACTGCTGGTGTCCCTCACGATCCGAACGCACGCTGGCGCCGCTCCACCCGCCGTCATCAGCGTTGGAACACTGTGACTAGATCAGTTAGCGCGTGCTGCCCGCGCGGCAGTGGGACAGAAATCACCGAAAATTCGGCTCCCGCGCCGCCGGACCGAGGACCAGGCTAGACGTTCCCTGCGGGGGTGCGTTCCTCGCACGCCCACGGCGAGCCGTAGTCGGTGAGCAGGTCAAGGAACGGACGGGCGGGCAGCGCCTCGGGACCGAGCACGCCGGAGCCGGACCACGCGCCCTCCTCCATGAGCTCGAGCGCCACCACCGGGTTGACCGCGGTCTGCCAGACCACGGCCTGCGAGCCGTACTCGGCCATCGACCAGGCGTTGTCGACCACGTGGTACAGGTACACCTCGCGCGGCGCGCCGTCGCGGCCCGTCCCGGTCACCCGGGTGCCCGCGCAGGTCAGCCCGCTCATCTTGTCCCCGAGCGTGGCCGGATCCGGCAGGCACGCGGCCACGACGTCGCGCGGCGACACGCTCACCGCGCCGACCCGCACCGGGTCCGTGGCGTCCAGGCCGAGCTTGTGCAAGGTGCGCAGCACCCCGATGAACTCCCCGCCGAGGCCGTACTTGAAGGTGACCCGCTGCGCGTCGATCCAGCGGGGCATCAGCAGCACCTCCTCGTGTTCCACGTTCACGCACTCGACCGGGCCGATGCCGGCCGGGAACGTGAAGACCTCGGGCTCGCTGAACGGCTCGGTGGTGAACCAGCCGCGGCCGCGTTCCCAGATCACCGGCGGGTTCAGGCACTCCTCGATCGTGGTCCAGATGGAGAACGTGGGAGCGAAATCGTAGCCTGCGACCTCCAGGTTCGCGCCGTCCCGCACGCCGAGCTCGGTGATCTCGCTGAACAGCTCGTCGGCGGCGTGCCTGGCGAACACGTCGGAAAGGCCCGGCTCCACCCCGATCCCGACCAGCGCCAGCTTTCCTGACTGCTCCCATTCCGGCGCCATCGCGAACTGGTCGTCGCCGAGCTTGACCCCGGTCCTGCGGTACGGCGCATCGGCATCGGGGTGTGACAGCGACATCGCCATGTCCAGGTAGTGGGTCCCGGCCCGCAGCGCGGCGCGGAACAGCGGCATCACGAAGCGCGGGTCGGTGGCGTTCATGAGCACGTCGCAGCGGCGCTGGGTGAGCAGCTCGGCGACGGCCTGCTCGTCGCGGGCGTCCAGCTGCACGGCCTCGTACCCGTCGCGGGCCGCGGCGGCACCCTGCGCCCGACGTAGGTCGTAGTCGGCGATGACCAGCTCGGCAAACGGGCGGCGGGCGGCGATCCGCGCGAATGCCGTACCCACCCCGCCCGCCCCCACCAGGAGTATGCGCATGACTTCGATCCTAGACGCATCCTCCGGTCGCGGCAGACGGGACCAGTCGAGATATATAGCTGTTACGACGGATCTCGTTGTCGGAGAGCACCATTTATGCTAGAACCGTAGCGTAAGGGGCGTTGATTTCGTGGTCACGCCCCGCCGCTCAGCCAGGAGGGTGAGGCATGGCCACCGCTGCGTCGGCGCTACAGTCTCAGGAAGATTCCATTGACAAGGGTCTCAAGTCGGGGGCGCTGGGGCTGATCTCCAGCACGGTCATCGCGACCGCGTCCGTGGCGCCGGCCTACAGCCTCGCGGCGACCCTGGTCTTCGTGGTGGCGCTGGTCGGGGTGCACGCCGCGGCCATCGCGGTCCTCGCTTTCATCCCGATGCTGTTCACCTCGATCGGATACAGCGAGCTGAACAAGGCTGACCCTGACTGCGGTACCACGTTCACGTGGGCCACCAGGGCCTTCGGGCCGAGGTCCGGCTGGGCAGGCGGCTGGGGCATCCTGGCGGCGGACATCCTGGTCATGGCCAGCCTCGCGCAGGTGGCCGGGCAGTACATATTCCTGCTCTTCAACGCCGACGGCATCGGGCACAACCCGAAGAGCGGCTGGGTGCTGCTAACGGGCGTCCTCTGGATCGTCGCGATGACGGCGATCTGCTACGTCGGCATCGAGGTGTCCGCGAACTTCCAGAAGGCGCTCCTCGGCATCGAGCTCGTCATGCTGTTCGTGCTGTCCATCACGGCGCTCGTCAAGGTCAGCAACGCCCCGCACGCGCACCTCACCCCGAGCGCAACGTGGTTCAACCCGTTCCACGTGCCGAGCTTCAACGCCTTCGCCAGCGGCATCGTGCTCATGGTGTTCATCTACTGGGGCTGGGACACCGCGGTTTCGGTCAACGAGGAGACCAAGGACAAAAACAAGACCCCGGGCCGGGCGGCGATCATCTCCACCTTGCTGCTGCTCGTCACCTACGCCATAGTTATCTTTTCCATGACGGCGTTCGCCGGCGTCGGCACGTCAGGGAACGGCCTGGCCAACCCGAACAACTCCAGCGACGTCCTGTCGATTCAGGGTCACGCGATCTTCGGTGGCTCCGGGGTCGGCCCCTTCTTCACGCACCTGCTCATCCTCATGGTGCTGTCCTCGGCCGCGGCGTCCACCCAGACGACCATCCTGCCGACGGCCCGCACGTCCCTGTCGATGGGGGCCTACAAGGCGATACCGGCTTCGTTCGCCAAGATTCATCCGCGCTTCCTGACGCCCACGGTGTCCACCCTGGTCATGGGCGCCATCTCGATCGTGCTGTACGTGATCATGAACTCCCTCGGCACCGCGAACTACGTGATCCTGGACGCGGTGACGGGTGTCGGCCTCTACATCGCCTTCTACTACGGGCTGACCGGCTTCGCCTGCGCCTGGTACTACCGCAAGAACCTGGCCAGCAGCGTCCGTAACCTGTTCATGCAGGGCATCCTGCCCGTCCTCGGCGGCCTCATCCTGTTCTTCCTCGGCGGCTGGAGCGTGTGGGAGGACTATGACGTCGCCACCGGCGAGAGCTACACCCGCTATACGGTGCCCGGCCTGCACTGGGTGATCGGCGGCGCCTTCGTCGTCATCTTCCTGTCGGTCATTGTCGGCCTGCTGTTCTACCTCTACTGCCGGATCACCGCGCCCGCGTTCTTCAAGAAGCAGACGCTGACCAGGTTGACCCCCACCCTCGTCCCCGACAAGTAGATGGCGGGCGCACTCGATGACGCCGATATCGGGCGGGTCCTGGTCATCACCGCGCATCCCGATGACGTCGACTTCGGCGCCGCGGGGACGGTCGCGCGGTGGACCGACGCAGGCCTCGAGGTCACCTACTGCGTGGTGACCGACGGCGACGCGGGCGGCTACGACGAGGGTTTCCCCCGCGCCGAGGTGCCCGCCCTGCGCCGCGCCGAGCAGGTCGCCGCGGCCAAGTGCGTCGGCGTGCACGACGTGCGCTTCCTCGGCTACCCGGACGGCCGGGTGGAGGCCACGCTGGACCTGCGCAGGGACCTGGCCCGGGTGATCAGGCAGGTCCGCCCCGACCGCGTGGTCTGCCCGAGCCCGGAGCGGAACTACGTTGGGGTCGGGATCAGCCACCCCGACCACCGGGCCGTCGGCTCCGCCGCCCTCGATGCCGTGTACCCGGACGCCCGCAACCCGTTCGCGTTCCCCGAGCTTCGCAACCGCGAGGGCCTGGAACCCTGGAAGGTCCGCGAGGTCTGGATCTCGGGATCCCCGTCGCCCACCCATTTCGTCGACGTGACCGACACGTTCGGCAGGAAGATCGCCGCCCTGCGCGCGCACGTCAGCCAGACCGGCAACATGGACGACCTGGAGGAGCGGATCAGGACGCGGCTCACCAGGGCCGCAGAAAACGGGGGGCTCCCCGAAGGCCGCCTAGCCGAGTCCTTCCAGGTCCTGCAGACCGCCTGAGGTCAGAGCTCGGCCAGGATCTTGCCGAGGGTCTTCACGGTGCTGGCCGCGTCGTCGGCCTGCAGGCAGAGCTGCTCCATGACCTCGAGGTAGTTGTCCACCTCGGTCTGCTTGTCCAGGTAGAGCGCGCTGGTCAGCTGCTCGATGTACACGACGTCGTTCAGCTCGGGCTCGGCGAACCGCAGGATGGTGAACGGACCGCCCATGGCCGAGTGCGGGCCCGCGTGGAACGGCAGGATCTGCAGCGTTATCGCGGGGCGCTCGGCCATGTCCATCAGGTGCTTGAGCTGCTCACGGACGACATCGATGCCGCCGACGGGACGGCGCAGCGCGCCTTCGTCGACGACCGCCCACAGCTGCGGCGGGGTCGGGCTGGACAAGATCGCCTGGCGGCTGGTGCGCAGCTCGGCCCGCCGGGCGATCTCCTCCTCGTTGACCGCCGAGCCCTGGCGGATCAGCGCCCGCGCGTACCGCTCGGTCTGCAGCAGCCCGGGAACGAACTGGACCTCGTAGGTACGGATGATCGAGGCCGCGGCCTCCAGTCCCACGTAGGCCTCAAGCCAGGCCGGAAGGACGTCGGAGTAAGCGTGCCACCAGCCGGGGGTGTTCGCCTCCTTGGCCAGGTTCAGCAGCGCGGCGCGCTCCTCGGGGTCGGTGACCCCGTAGAGGGTGAGCAGGTCGCTCACGTCGCGGTCCTTGAAGCCGACCCGCCCGTGTTCCATCCGGCTTATCTTGGAGTGCGACCCCCGGATGGCCTCGGCGGCCTGCTCCGCGCTGATCCCGCGTGATTCACGGAGCCGGTGCAGTTGGCTGCCGAGTACCAGGCGCTGGACGGTCGGCCCGCTCGCGCGCGTGCCGAAAAAGCTCGGGGGTACATCCCAGGCCGAGTCTTCCGATGAGACCATCGGCGCTCCTCGCATCCTCACACCCTGATCCTGGCGGGGTGTGGACCAGTCTCCCACGCGATCTCACACTTGCGAAAGAGGGATCCGTGACAATTCAAACTAAGTCCTGATCTCTCCGTGTTCTCGCAGGTCGCGAGGGTCTCGTTTGCCAGTCTGTTATAGCAGTGTCACCGCGTGCTTCCCGGTAGCGCTGCTACTGACGAGTAAGCTGGGCCGCTTCGACGATCACGTGATCGAATTCGCCGTCTTTGGCGCCTGCCAGGAATGCGGTGATCTCCGCTTGAGTGTAGAGCAGGACGGGCCCGACCGGGAAACGCGAGTTCCGCATGGCGATCTCGCCGCTGGGCAGAGCGGCCAGTTCCACGCATGCGCCGTTGGGATTGCTGTGCTGGCTCTTCAGCCAGCGGACGTCCCCGAGCTCGCCTGCCGGCATGCCGTTGTAGGTGATGACCATGTCTGTCTCCTTCCGCCAGGTTCAACTAAGGCGAGGCCCGCTGATTCACTCGCTGTAGTCTTCAGTTAGCAACTAGTGAGCAAGTGCCTCGTCCGGTCCGCCTGTCTACTGGCCCCCGTGCGTCTATACGGAGATCTGTGCACAGTGCGAATGAACGTGCATCTGGTCTTGCATTTGCACAATATATCAGGCAGCATGTCTGTGGGCACGCGGTTAACCATGGTGACGGGCAGCAGATTTGCCCGATGACTTGCAGGGAAGCTGTGGCGTTGGCGCATCTCAGTGTCGCTACTGGTAGCGGGGATGACGACGAAGACGTAGGCATCCCCTGGCCACCCTGCCCTGACGGCATGCCCCGACTGCTGCCGGTGCCGTCCGCCTGGTGGGAGACCCCGGCGGTGACCACCCGGGCCCTGAGCGCCAGGCCGGAAGAGGCCAGGACCGCGCGCCGCTTCGTCAGGGAGCTGCTGACCTGCTGGGGCCTTGAGGCGCTGGCCGACGACGCCGAGATGATCGTCGACGAGCTTGTCGTGAACGCCGTCCTGCACGGCACGCGGGCCGGCCTGGGCCGCGGCAGTCCGGGTGCCTCGATGACGGTGCTGCGCCTGTGCATGCTCAGGCGGGCGGGCGAGGTCATGCTGGCGGTCGTCGACCCAGGCAACGAGACGCCGGTTCCCAAGCAGCCCGACTGGTCCGGGGAAAGCGGGCGCGGGCTGCAGATCGTCGGGGCGCTAAGCCACGTGTGGGGATGGAGCCCGATCGCCGGCCACGGCAAGGCGGTCTGGGCCGTGCTACGCGAATCCTGATACCTGCTCGTCGGCCGTGGTCAGCATGACGTGCTCGACCAGGGCGATCAGCACGGCCTTAGCCGATTCCCTGCTCCGCGCGTCGCAGAGGATGATCGGGTGCCCAGGCTCGAGGTCCAGGGCGGCCCTGACGTCTTCGGTGTCGTACCGGCGGGCACCTTCGAAGCAGTTCAGCGCGACGATGAACGGGATCTCCCTGCGCTCGAAGTAGTCGACCGCGGGAAAGCTGTCCGCGAGCCGCCGGGTATCGGCCAGCACCACCGCGCCGAGCGCTCCGATGGCGAGTTCATCCCACATGAACCAGAACCGCTGCTGGCCCGGGGTGCCGAACAGGTAGAGCACCAGGTCGCTGTGCAGGCTGATCCGGCCGAAGTCCATCGCGACCGTGGTCGTGGTCTTGCCCTCGATGCCCTCCGTGCTGTCCGTGCCCAGGCTGCCCTGGGTGAGCAGCGCCTCGGTACGGAGCGGCCTGATCTCGCTCACGGCCCCGACCAGCGTGGTCTTGCCCACCCCGAAGCCGCCCGCCAGGAGGATCTTGAGGGCGCGGTACTGGCGCGAGCTCCCCCGGGACGCCACGGCGGGATCAGAGACCGCGTAGTCCATTGAGGACCTCTCCGAGAGTGTGCCTGTCGATCCGCTCCGCCATGACGGCCGGGGTCCTGATGGCCACGAGGCCAAGTTCCCTGAGGTCGGCCAGGATGATGCGGACGACACCGAGCGGGAGGTCGACATCAGACGCGATGTCGGCGACGGTAGTGGGCGTATGGGCGAGTTGCAGCACGCTGATGTGCTCCGGTGCCAAAAGGGAGGGGTCGGCGACCGCGCGCGTCGCCGTCACGGTCGCGACCAGATCGAACAACTCGCCGGCGTGCCTCGTCCGGCCCTGGGTCAGCGCGTAAGGCCGGACCACCGGACCCGCGTCCGCGTCCAGCCACCGTTCATCGTTGGATGGCATGATGCTCTTCGTCCTGGCCGGGCAGGGGAGCCGCGTGCGTCATGACGCGGATGTCCTCACCCGACCGCGTGACCATGATAGCCACCTCGCGGCCCACCTGGCCGGCGTCCCGGCGCGTCCGCATCAAGTTCCATCGGACTCCCCGCCTGCGGCCTGCTCCTGGTCCCCTGCGGCCGGGGGAGACGTGCTGGCGCCGGCCGCCGGCACCACCGGTGGCTCGGCTGGCCCCTGGCTGGCCGAGCGCTGTGACCGGCCGCCGTCCCAGTCGCGCTGGAGCGCCAACATGGTCTGGCGGATTTCCGCGGGCGTGGGCCCGCCGGTCAGGCTCGCGGCCGCGGTGGTAGAAGCCAGGCGGCGCGGCGGATCGGCGCGAAGCTGGGGAGCCAGGTTCGCCTGCCTGACCCGGCGCGGAAGCCCGCTCACGTCGCCGCCACCCTGATCAGCGAGCACCGGAAGCGGCCCGGTCTGGCCGGACAGCTCCCAGGGCGGACCGGACGGACCGGACACGTTCGGAGTCCGGGGCGAGGCCACCGGAATCATCGGGGTGGCCGGGGCCGCGGTGGTACCCGAGCCCGACCCCGAGCCGTGGCCCGAGCCGGGCCCAGGTCCGGGTCCGGGTCCGCCGGGACCCAGGGACCTGACGGGACCCGGGAAGTCGGCGGGACTCGGCGGGCCGGCCGAAGCCGTACGGCCGGCCCACCCGGGGAACGGCACCGGCTCGTTCAGGGGGTGCGGGGCGCCAGCCCCCGGGAACGGCGCAGGACCGGCGTAGCCCTGGTGGGCGGGTTCGCCAGCCGGGGCGGGCGGCGTCTCGCCGGCGCCCGCCGGACGGCGCAGCGGCGCGAACACGTCGAAGGCGGGGGGCTCGGTCTCGCCGGATGCCGCGGACCCGGTACCGCCGGGCCGTTCCTCGCGCGCCTTCCCGCCCAGCCCGCCGCCTGCGGGTCCGGCCCCTCCGTTGGCCGCCCCTCCGCTCGCCGCCCCGCCGCTCGCCGCCCCCGCCGCTCGCCGCCCCGCCGCTCGCCGCACTGCCGCTGGCCAAGGCGCGCGGGGCCGCGGCGTGCGCGCCCCGGCTGTGGCCCTCCGCCGGGTTCGGCTGGGACCGCCCAAGCGGCCCGGAGACGCGGACCCCCGGAGCCCGATCCTGATGCCCGTTGGCCGGCCGTGCCATGGTGAGCGCGGCCGGCTGGCCGGGCAGCCCGGCCCTGAACGCCTCTTCGGTCACCACCAGGTGCTCTGGGATGAGCACGACGGCCGCGGTTCCCCCGTAGGCAGAAGCCCGCAGCGTCACCCGGATGCCGTGCCGCTTGGCCAGCTGGCTGACCACGAACAGCCCGAGCTGCTCGCTGTCGGACGGGTTGAACTCTGGCGGGCTGGCCAGCCGCTCGTTCAGCTCGGCGAGCCGCTGCGGGCTCATCCCGAGCCCGCGGTCCTCCACCTCGATCGCGAACCCGGTGGCGACCGTGTCGCCCGACACGCGCACCGACGTGTAGGGCGGCGACAGCGTGGTGGCGTTCTCGATGAGCTCGGCCAGCAGGTGAATCACGTCGGCGACGGCGGAGCCGGACAGCGCGGCCTGGCTCCTGGTCGCGACGGACACCCGCGCGTAGTCCTCGACCTCGGCGATGGCGCCGCGCATTACGTCGACGACCCGGACCGGGCTGCTCCAGCCCCGGCCCGACGGCGCGCCGGCCAGGATGACCAGGCCCTCCGCGTGGCGGCGCATCCGCGTGGTGAGGTGATCGAGCCGGAACAGGTCGTCCAGGGCCTCGGGGTCGGTGGCCCGCCGTTCCATCTGGTCGAGCAGCGCCAGCTGGCGGTGCAGCAGCGACTGGCTGCGCCGGGCGAGGCTGCGGAACACGTCGTTGAGCCCCCGCCGCAGCCTGGCCTCGTCCACGGCGGCCCCGATGGCCGTCTGCTGGACCAGGTGGAAGGCCTGCCCGACCCGGCCGATCTCGTCCCGGCCGACGCGCAGGGGCGGCGCCTCGGCCGCCGCGTCCACGTCCTCGCCCCGCCGCAGCCGGCCGATCACGTCAGGCAGCTGGTTCTCGGCCAGGGCGAGGGCCGAACGCTCCAGCCCGCGCAGCCGGCGGATGATGCCGCGCCCGACCAGCGTGGTCACCAGGATGGTGACGAGCAGCCCGAGCAGGCCGGCCCCGCTGACCACGGCGACGTTGACCCACCCCTGGTGGGCGTCCCGGTGATCGACCACCAGCAGGGCGTCGGCGGCGCTGACGCCGCCGTTGAAGTACTCGTCCAGCATCGTGCTGGTCAGCGCCTGCCAGGCGGCCGGGGTGAGGCCCAGCTTGGCTATCGGCGTGCCGGAGGCCATCGCCTGCTCGATCGCGATGAGGCGCTGCTGGTCGGCCGGGGCCCGGTCCAGCTGCGCGTTGAACGCGGCCAGGTCGGCCTGGTTCAGGATCGACTCCGCGTACCCGAGGTAGGCCTGCCGCTGCGCCGCCGCCTGGTTGAAGGCGCCGCGCGCGGCCAGCGACATCCGGTGGGCCGCCAGCGCCCCGGCGAGCAGCGCGTCCTCCTGCGAGAGCCCTTCCCTGGCCTGGGCGGTGGCGATGATCCCGAGGGACTGGTCCGCCCCGGACACATCGGTGGTCACGCTGTCGGCCTCGGCCAGGAACAGCTTGGGCTCCTCCGCGATGCCCTTGCTGTAGGCGGTGAACGCGGCCAGCGGCGTCATCCGAGCGTGCTGGACGGCGCCGCGGATGGTCCCGAGCTGGCTGAGGTCCCCCGTGACGTCGCTGATCTGCTGGGCCTCGCTGCCGCCCTCGCTGCTGAGCGTGGCCGAGGAGGACATCGCCTGCCTGAAGGCCTGCTCGCCGCGGTCCGTGGCCGCGATCGCCGCGGCGTACAACTGGGCATCCGCGGCGGTCGGCCGGGCCAGGTAGACCACCGCGGCCCGGCGCTCATCCTGGAGCAGGTTGATGAAGTTCGCGGCCGGTATGGCGGTTCCTGAGATCAGGTCGGGCGCGCGGTCCATGCTGACCGCGCTGTTGACCGTCGTCACCACCAGATAGGCGAGCATTCCGATCATGGTGACGAGGGGTATCGCCACGAGGACGTAAATCCGGAGCCGAATGGACCGGCCACGCGATCCCATGACCACTCCCGAGTTTTCAAAAGGCGTCGGCTGCGTGGCCCCCGTCGCGTCCAACTATGGCCAAGACGGCCAGAATAGCCCATAGCACGCATCGCCCGGAGCGGAAGAACGATATACCCGCAGATCCGCCCGCGTTTCGCCGCGCCGTGGGTGACATAGCGTCCTGGCCACGTGATGACTCCAGGTCCGCCGATCGCGGCGCGTCGGCTTCCTGCTTTTGTCGCGGCTACCACCTACGCTGTTACAGTGACCGCCCTCGCCGTAGACGCCCTCCTCGACGGACTCAATCCCGAGCAGCGCGCTGCTGTCGTGCACCAGGGCAGCCCGCTGCTTATCGTGGCGGGCGCCGGGTCAGGAAAGACGCGGGTGCTGACGCACAGGATCGCGTATCTGCTCGCCGCCCGCGACGTGGCGCCGCACGAGATCCTGGCCATCACCTTTACCAACAAGGCGGCCGGCGAGATGGCGAGCCGCGTCGCCGCGCTGGTCGGCCCCAGGTCCAGGGCCATGTGGGTGATGACGTTCCACTCCGCCTGCGTCCGCATCCTGCGCAGGGAGGCGAAGCGGTTCGGCTACCCCTCGTCGTTCTCGGTGTACGACCAGGCGGACTCGCAGCGCCTGATGGCGCTCACCTGCCGCGAGCTCGAGCTCGACGCCAAGCAGTACCCGCCGAAGGCGCTGTCCGCCCAGGTGTCGAACCTGAAGAACGAGCTGATCGACCACGAGGCGTTCGCCGCCCGCGCGCGGACCGCACGCGAGAAGGTACTCGCCGAGGCCTACGCCGAGTACCAGCGCCGCCTGCACGCCGCGGGCGCGATGGACTTCGACGACCTGATCATGGTCACGGTCAATATCTTCCAGGCGCTGCCGGAGGTCGCCGCCGAGTACCGCCGCAGGTTCCGCCACGTGCTCGTGGATGAGTACCAGGACACCAACCACGCGCAGTACATCCTGGTCAGGGAGCTCGTATCGGGGGGTGCCCCGCTCTTTTCTTCCCGAACGAGCGGTGGTAACACTCCCGAGGACGCCATTGCCCCTTCGCTCGGCCAGCCCGGAGGGACGACCCCCCTGGAACCCCCCGCTGTGCTAGCCCGGGGGGACGACCCCCCGGATCCCCCCGAGCTGTGCGTCGTCGGCGACGCGGACCAGTCGATCTACGCCTTCCGCGGCGCCACGATCCGCAACATCGTCGAGTTCGAGCAGGATTACCCGGACGCGAAGGTCATCCTGCTCGAGCAGAACTACCGGTCCACCCAGAACATCCTGGCCGCCGCCAACGCGGTGGTCTCGCAGAACAGGAGCAGGAAGCCCAAGAACCTCTGGTCAGACGCGGGCGCAGGCCCGCCGATCGTCGGGTACGTGGCCGACAACGAGCACGACGAGGCGGCGTTCGTGGCCGAGGAGGTCGACCGGCTCGCCGACGCGGACCAGGCCATCCCCGGCGAGGTGGCGGTGTTCTACCGGACGAACGCTCAGTCCCGTGTCTTCGAGGAAGTGTTCATCAGGGTCGGCCTGCCCTACCGCGTGGTCGGCGGGGTCCGGTTCTACGAGCGCCGCGAGGTCCGCGACCTGCTCGCCTACCTGCGGCTGATCGCCAACCCGGCGGACGAGGTGTCGCTGCGGCGGGTGCTGAACGTGCCCAAGCGCGGCATCGGCGACAGGGCCGAGGAGTACGTGGCCGCCTACGCGCAGCGGGAGCGGATCACGTTCGCCCGCGCGCTGGCGAGCCCGGCCAGCGTCCCCGGGCTGCCGGCCAGGTCGGCCAGCGCGATCGCGGGGTTCAACGCGCTTATCGACGGCCTGCGGGAGCTGGCCGAGACCGGCCCGGTGGCCGAGCTCGCCGAGGCGGTTCTCGACCGCACCGGGTACATCGAATCGCTGGAAACCTCCTCTGACCTGCAAGACGCCAGCCGGGTGGAGAACTTGAAGGAGCTGGTGTCGGTCGCCCGCGAGTTCGACGGCTTGCACGACGAGGGGACGCTGGCGGAGTTCCTCGAGCAGGTGTCCCTGGTCGCCGACGCCGACGAGATCCCCGACGGCGAGGACCACGGCGGCCTGGTGACCATGATGACCCTGCACACGGCCAAGGGCCTGGAGTTCCCCGTGGTGTTCCTGACCGGGCTCGAGGAAGAGGTGTTCCCGCACCAGCGCTCGCTGACCAACGCCAAGGAGCTGGAGGAGGAACGCAGGCTGGCCTACGTGGGCATCACCCGGGCGAAGCAGCGCCTGTACCTGACCCGCGCCCTGACCAGGAACTGGTACGGCCGTCCGTCGTTCCACAAGCAATCCAGGTTCCTCGGCGAGATACCCCCCGGCCTCATCGAATGGCGCAGGGACGAGGCCGCGGCCGCGTCGGCGGTCGCGCCCGCTCAGGAGCGGATGGCGAGCAGGCCGGGAACCAGGTCCCCGGGGAACCGGCCGGTCCCGTCGCTATCGCCGGGGGATATGGTCACCCACGACAAATTCGGGCTCGGCACGGTGGTATCCACCGACGGCTACGGTGATCAGGCCGAGGCCAAGATCGACTTCGGCGGCAGTTACGGCGTCAAGCACCTGGTGCTTCGCTACGCCCCGCTGGAGAAGTTGTAAGGGTCTGGTCCCTGCGACCGCGCCTGACGCGGGTCTGTGCGCGGCGGCCCCTGCTGGTCCGGGCGCAACGTCCCGCCCCGCGGTCCCTGGGCTCTCGGCGGCGCGTTACCGTAGGGCGCCGGGCTCCAGTAGTCGTCCAGCTTGGCCTGCGGCCCATCCTGGTCCGCCAGCGGCCCCGCAGCCGAGGACCGGCCGGGCACCCGGGAGACGGGCTGCTGGCGCCGCCAGAGGATCCAGCGGCCGATGACCAGCACCGCGGCCAGGATGGTGGCGAGCGCCATGGCGAAGAACCCGTTGGCGATCCACTGGGCCGCGTCGATGGCGAGCGCCGTCTTGGACACGTCGGCGGAGTGGTCGTAGATGACCCCGGTCACCATCGCCGCAATGAGGTAGGAGAGCGCGGGCACCGGGATGATCACGCGGCCAGACTGGGGCCGGACGGCCACTCCGGCGGCCACCGTCCCGATGATGACGAAGACGCCGAGGATCGAGCCCGGCTCCTTACCGATGAGCATGGTGGCGCTGGCCCCGAGCGCCGTGCTGGCGGCGACGATGGCCACCCCGAGACCGCCGGACAGCGAGCCCCCCAGGCGCATGCCCCCCAGGCGCATGCCCCACAGCCCCCCGCCATCTCGATGCCCCTGTGGTTCGCGCGACCCGCGCTCCGGTCCCGCGGCCCCTCCGCGCTCCCGGTTGCCGTGCTGTATCACGTCGTCCCTTGGCGTAAAGCGGGGCTGCCTCACGCCGGGCCGCCCCGCGCCGGGCTGCGCGGGCATCCGGCGCGTCGGCGCGCCGGCCCGTGGATCGCCGCCGCGCGTGGGAGAATTACCCGGGACCCGCCCATTGCCGTCGGGGTAGGAACCCGCCGCCTCGCCCGGTACGCGGCCCGGGTCACGCCACTGCGGATCGCGCGTCGTGGCCAGGGAGTCGTCATCTGGCACACGCGCGTTGCGGCCGCGCGGCCTGGCTCCAGGCTCGCTGCCGTACGGGCTGGTCGGGCGTGCTTCCCGCCAAAGTGGGTTGCTCATCTGTTCTTGGATGTTAGTCGTTGCGCACGGGTAACGGGGACATGAAGGTAGGCTTCGACGGACGGTATTGATCCAGGCCTGGGGCTCCCAAGGAAATGCAATGGTTAGACCAGGTGCTCCGACGCCGTTGTGGGGTGCCGCCGCGAAGGCTGGGTACGCCCTGAGCTGCGTCGCCGCCGCGCTGGTCCTGGCCATCAGCGGCTTTTCCTACTTCGTGGTGCACGAGGTGAGCACCATCGGCGGCTCGCACGCCATCGCCAGCGGTCCGTCGATCGGCGCCCAGAATATCCTCCTGATCGGCCTGGAGAGCCGCACCGACTGGCAGGGCAACATCTTGCCGAACGACGTGCTGAAGGCCCTGCACGCGTGCAACAGGCAGGAGATCGAGGACGGCTGCGGCGGTAACGCCACCAACACGCTGATCCTCATCCACATCCCGGCGGGCGGCAAGAAGGCGGTCGGCGTCTCCATCCCGCGCGACGACTGGGTCACCTTCGCCGACACGCTGGGCACGCAGCAGATCGGCAAGATCGACCAGGCGTACGGCGTGTCCATGGCCGCCAGGGAGAGCCAGCTGACCGCGCAGGACCCGGGGATCAGCCAGGATCAGCTCGCCTTCGAGGGCAACGAGGCGGGCCGCGCGGCCACGGTGGCGACGGTGGAGGCGCTCACCGGCGTGCACATCGACCACTTCGCCGAGCTCAACCTGGACGGCTTCTACGAGCTGGCCAAGGTCCTGGGGGGCGTGGAGGTGTGCCTCAACCACCCCGTCCCCTACGACCAGAACTCGGGCTTTTCCGCCGCCCACGCCGGCCTGCAGCACCTGGACGCCAAGATGGCGCTGGCCTTCGTCCGCCAGCGAGACGGCCTGGCTAACGGCGACCTGGATCGCACCCACCGCCAGCAGGCGTTCCTTGATTCGGTGCTGCACCAGCTGCGCAGCGATGGCGTGCTCGACGACCTGACCAAGGTCTCGGCCCTGCTGTCGGTCGCCAAGCAGTACCTGATCACCGACGCCGGCTGGAACCTGCTCGACTTCATCACCCAGATGCGCAGCCTGACCAGCGGTAACCTCACGTTCTACACGCTGCCGATCGTGGGCTACGCGACCATCGACGGCCAGGACGTCAACGAGGTTGACACCAGTTACATCCAGCAGTACATGCACCAGCTGTTCTACGGGCCGCAGCCCTCGTCGCACTCGAGCCCGCACCCGCAGCCCACCGTCACGGTGAATCCCGGCCTGACCACGGTGGACGTCTACAACGGCGGCAACACCGCGGGCCTGGCCGCCCAGGTGTCGGCGGCCCTGGTCAGCGCCGGCTACAAGGCGGGCAAGGTCGGCAACACTAGCCCGCTCACCGCGACCGAGGTGCTGTACGGCTCGGGCTCCGCGGCGAGCGCGGCCAAGATCGCGGCGCTGTTCAACGTGACCGCCACGGCGAGCTCGACGGTCGCGGCCGGCCACGTGGAGGTCCTGCTCGGTGCGTCCGCCACGCTGCCGAACGTGAGCGCGACGCCCACCCCGTCGGCCTCGTCGCCGACGGCGCTTCCCACCACTGGGCCGGCGGGCGGCGCGGTCAGCGCGGAAGATGGCATCCCCTGCGTCAACTAGGCTGACGGCATGGGGAAGATCCGCGTCATCGTCGCGAAGGTCGGGCTCGACGGCCACGACCGGGGGGCCAAGGTGGTGGCCCGCGCGCTGCGCGACGGGGGGGTGGAGGTCATCTATACCGGGCTGCACCAGACGCCGGAGCAGATCGTGGCCGCCGCCATCGAGGAGGACGTGGATGCCGTCGGGCTGTCCATCCTCTCCGGGGCCCACATGACGCTGTTCGGCCGCGTCATCGAGCTGCTGAGGGAAAGGAACGCCGCGGACATCGTGGTGTTCGGCGGCGGCATCATCCCGGACGCGGACATCGCGGAGCTGTACCGGATGGGCGTGGCCAAGATCTTCACCCCGGGCGCGCCCACCACGGACATCGTCGCCTGGGTCCGCGCCGAACTCGGCCACCAGGCCGCCCCGCTTCCGGAGAGGTGACCCTCACCCGCGGCCGTCCGGGGTGAAGATGGTCTTTATGCCAGCCACGGTGGCCGTGAAGGGGGCGGGGGAGGCGGGCGGGGCGCCCGCGGTCCTGGACGGCGTCCTCGAGCGGGTCACGTTCGCCAACCCGGAGACCGGGTACACGATCGCCAGGATCGCGCCCGAGCGCGGGGGTGCCGAGCTGGTGACGGCGGTCGGGCCGCTGCTGGGCGCGCAGGTGGGCGAGTTCCTCCGGCTGCGCGGCCGCTGGTCCAGCCACCCGAAGTACGGCAGGCAGTTCGAGGTGCACTCGTACGCCACGGTGCTGCCCGCCACGGCCGCGGGCATCCAGAAGTACCTGGGCTCGGGCCTGATCAAGGGCATCGGCCCGGTCATGGCCGAACGCATGGTGGCGCACTTCGGCGTGGACATCATGCACGTGATCGAGGACGAGCCGGGCCGCCTGATCGAGGTCGACGGGCTGGGCCCCAAGCGGACCGCGATGATCGCCGCGGCGTGGGCCGAGCAGAAGGCGATCAAGGAGGTGATGATCTTCCTGCAGGGCGTCGGGGTGTCGACGTCGCTGGCGGTGCGGATCTACAAGAAGTACGGCGACGCGGCGGTCTCCGTCGTCCGCGATGAGCCGTACCGGCTGGCCGCGGACGTGTGGGGGATCGGGTTCAAGACCGCCGACACGATCGCCGGCGCGGTCGGCATCGCCAGGGACAGCCCCGAGCGGATCAAGGCCGGCCTGGCCTACACCTTGTCCGAGGCGGCCGACGACGGCCACTGCTACCTGCCCGCGCCCAACCTGATCGCCGACGCCGCCAAGATCCTGGACGTGCCGGCCGAGCTGATCACGCCGTGCCTGGATGAGCTGGCCGCGGCCGAGGGGGTGGTCCGCGAGGCGGTCCCCGCGCAGGCCCCGGCCGCGCCGCAGGTCCCCGCCGTCTACCTGCCGCCCTTTTATCAGGCCGAACGATCCCTGGCTCACGCCCTGCTCCGCCTCCTCGCCGCGCGGGCTGACCGCCTGGGCGCGTTCGCGGCCGTGGACTGGGACAAGGCGATGGAGTGGCTGCGCGGCCGGACCGGCTCGCAGCTCGCGCCGGAACAGGCCGACGCGGTGCGGCTGGCTCTGACCTCCCGGGTCGCGGTGCTGACCGGCGGGCCAGGGTGCGGGAAGTCGTTCACGGTGCGTTCGGTCGTGGAGCTGGCCCGCGCCAAGGGCGCCAGGATCGTGCTGGCCGCGCCGACCGGGCGGGCGGCCAAGCGGCTTGCCGAGCTGACCGGCCACGAGGCAGCCACCATCCACCGGCTGCTGGCGCTGCGCCCGGGCGGCGAGCCGTCGTTCGACGCGGACAAGCCCTTGGACGCGGACCTGGTGGTGGTGGACGAGACCTCGATGGTGGACGTGATCCTGGCCAACAAGCTGGTCAAGGCGGTCGCGCCGGGAGCGCACCTGCTGCTGGTGGGGGACGTGGACCAGCTGCCTTCGGTCGGCGCCGGGGAGGTGCTGCGGGACTTGCTGGCGGCCGGGTCGCTGCCGGTGGTGCGGCTGACCAAGATCTTCCGGCAGGCGCAGCAGTCCGGGATCGTGGTGAACGCGCACCGGATCAACGACGGGCAGCCGCCCGCCCTGAGCGGGTACGCCGACTTCTTCTGGTTCGGCTGCGAGGACACCGAGCAGACCGCCGGACTGGTGACCGACATCGTGGCGCGGCGGATCCCCGCCAGGTTCGGCCTGGACCCGCGGCGCGACGTGCAGGTGCTGTGCCCGATGCACCGCGGCCCGGCCGGGGCCGGGAACCTGAACCTGCTGCTGCAGGAGGTCCTGACCCCATTCCGCGAGGGCGCGCCTGAGCGGCGCTACGGCGGCCGGGTGTTCCGGATCGGCGACAAGGTCACCCAGCTGCGCAACAACTACGACAAGGGCGCCGCGGGCATCTTCAACGGCACGGTCGGCGTGGTCACCGGGATGTCCCCGGAGGAGCACACCCTGACCGTGCGCACCGACGAGGACGAATCGGTGGACTACGGGTTCGACGAGCTTGACGAGCTGGCCACGCTTACGCGGTCACCATCCACCGCTCCCAGGGCAGCGAGTACCCCGCGGTGGTCATCCCGCTCACGACCAGCTCGTGGATGATGCTCCAGCGCAACCTGCTTTACACCGGGGTCACCCGGGCCAAGAAACTGGTCGTCCTGGCCGGATCCCGCCGCGCCCTGGCCGCCGCCGTCCGCACCAGGGGCGCCCGGCCGCCGCCACACCGCCCT
>CAWKCG010000007.1:0-12824 GCA_963847965.1 uncultured Actinomycetes bacterium | reverse complement strand
GAGTGAAGATCGCGTGGGTCCCGATACGCCGCCAGATGACGTGTGCCTGGCCAGGAACTCGTTCTTCCCCGTAGCTGAACGTCGCGCGCCCGTCGTTGTCCCAGGTCATCTCGAAGACATTGGGATGGGCGGCTACGCCCTTGACGCGCAGCCCTGGACGGAATGGACGGTCGCGCGCTGTCAGGTCGGGCACGAAGGCCTCAGTCACCACCTTGCGGAACGTCGCCTGCTGCTGTGCAGTGAGGTTCTTCCAGTCGCGTTCGAACCGGGGCAGGGTCTCGAAGGTCGGCATTCACTCATCCGCTGACCCGAGCGAGTCGAGGTGAGCGAACATGTCCTCGGCAGATTCATGGCCGGTGCCGCGTCCGGCCGCGATCTCTTCGTCGGCTTCGCGCTCTCCGGTCAGCCAATCAGGTGTGAAGAACCACGCCTGATCGGTAGGGATGGACACGTAACCCCGGATCGTGACCGTCCCGTCGGCATGCACAGTGAATTCCACTTCGTCGCCCTCACCGATGTGGAGGGTCCGCCGGACCTCCTCGGGCAGGGTGAGCTGTGCCTTGGAACGGACCTTCGCCCTGGCCCGCAGGCGAGGCTCTGGCTCCATCTTGGCCATAGGAACGCTCATCGGCGGCTCCGGATAATCAGATTTTCCTACTATCGCACTGTACCTCGCGCGGCGTCTGGTTGCACCAAACGGCGTGTCGCGCGTTACCGCAGAGGTCTGCTTCGGCGGCGACTTCCGGAAGCCTAGCCGAGAGTCAAAATGATCAGATGATTAGGTATCGACCTGCGGCCATGCCATACTGCGCACGTGCATCTCTTGTCGGCCGAGCAGTCCGGTCATCGGGTGATCGACGGCGAGCGCGTCTGCCAGGCGATCGCCGCCCTGGGCGATCGCGACGCGATCCAGGCGCGCGCCCGGCGGTTCGCGGTCCTGGGTGATCCCACCCGGCTCATGATCTTGACGTGCATCAGGGCCGCCGAGCCGATCAGCGTCTCCGACCTCGCCGCAGCAACCGGCCTCAACGATACGACCGTCTCGCAGACGCTGCGCTACCTTCGCGCCGGCCAGATCGTCGCCGCCGAACGCGACGGGCGGGTCATCCGTTACCGGCTCGCCAGCGACGCCGTCGCGGCCCTGCTGGCCTGCCCGTAGCAGTGCTGCGCCGGATGTCATGACCCTGGCATGACCCCGGGCGGCTGGGCCGGGACGGTAGCCACGCTCGAGGACCACCGGGCCTCGACGTTGCCGAGGCGCCAGTAGATCAGGGCCACGGCCCAGACCGTGATGAACAGGCCGGCGATGCAGAAGCCGGCGACGTTGATGTTGAAGTTGGTCATCGTGTTCCAGAACGCGCCGCGCAGGTGCAGTTCGGTCGTGAGGATGCCGAGGATCTCGATGGTGCCGATGATGAACGCCGCGCCGATGGACAGGGCGGTGATCACGAGGTTGTAGTAGACCTTGCGGACCGGGCGGGCGAACGCCCAGCCGTAGGCGAAGTTCATGAACGCGCCGTCGAGGGTGTCGAAGAGCATCATGCCGCCGGAGAACATGAACGGCAGCGCCAGGACGGCGAAGTAGGGCAGGCCCTGGATCGCGGCATAGGCCGTCGCGGCGAGCAGCACCACCTCGGTGGCGGTGTCGAAGCCGATGCCGAACACGAGCCCGACGAAATACAGCTGCCAGGTGTGGTTGATGGACTTCATGAACCGGCCGAAGAACCGGTACATCAGGCCGCGGGCCTGCAGCTGCGCTTCGAGCTGCTGCTCGTCGTAGGCGCCGGACCGCATGTCGCGGAAGACCTTGAAGATGCCGGCCAGCACGATCAGGTTGAGCAGGGCGATCAGGTACAGGAACCCGGCCGACAGCAGGGTCCCGATCGCCCCGCCGGCGGTCTCGTACGCCGAGCTGGGGTTGACCATGGCACCGAACACCGCCCGGGCCGCGAAGGTGATCCCGACGCCGACCGCGACGATGACGGTGGAGTGGCCGAAGGAGAAGAAGAACCCCGTGCCCAGCGGCCGCTTGCCGTCGGCCATCAGCTTGCGGGTGGTGTTGTCGATGCAGGAGATGTGGTCGGCGTCGAAGGCGTGCCGGAATCCGAGCAACCAGGCCGTGATCGCGACCCCGATACCGACGCCGAGGCCCCGGCTGCCGCCCTCACCCTTGTAGTCGAAGTGGTGCGGCAGCACGTACAGCACGAAAATGCCCCAGCCCACGACGTTGACCGCCCCGATGAACGCGAGCATCGCGGCGAGCCGGCCCCACTCGCGGGCCCCCATCGCGGCCCGAACGGCGCGCAGACGCTGCCTGGCCGTCGCCATGCGTCGCTGGCCGTCAGGCATGGATCATCCTCCTCATCTGCCGGAGGACGAAGAGAGCCCCCGCGGTCCCGGCAAGCCGGTCCCGCAGCGAACCGCCCTTCCTCCGAGGACTGGTGCTCGCCGGGCAGACCAGGCCAGGCGACCGGACTCGCCCCCGGAAGGGGCATAACCGTTGCGGGACAGTGCCGGGCTCGCACCGGACTTCGCTGAACTGGCTGCCACCCCGGCCATGGCGCCCGAGGCCATGGGAAAGCTACTAGCCGGAAGCCGATACCGTCAAGCCTCACCAGATGATTAGGTATAGGTGTACTGGTTTAAGCCTCCGAGCGCGGCGAACGCGGAGCAGCCGGTTATGGACGCCGCCCGCGCGGGGTCACAATCTCGTTTGCACCGCGTTCAGGGCTGGCCGACGATAGACACCGATGAGCGCGGTGATGATCACAGGCTGTTCCGGCGCCGGGAAGACCACGATCGCCGCCGTGCTTGCCCGCCGGGGCCTGGCAGCCATCGATGCCGACGACGACCCATTGCTCGCGCGGGACGTTGACGCTGCCGGCAACGTGGTGGAAGACCCGGCAGTGCCGGACTTTGCCTGGCTTTCCCGGCACAGCTGGGCATGGAATCCGGCCCGCCTGGACGAACTCATACGCGCCGCAGCGTCGGCGACGCTGTACGTCTGCGGCGGTGCGGCCAACGAGCTGGAGCTCGCCGATCGCTTCACTCAGGTGTTCCTGCTGGAGATCGACGAGCCCACCATGCTGGCCCGAATTGATGCGCGCCCGGACAACGACTGGGGCCGCATTGGCGACACTCGCGAGTACCTGCGCCGCAGGCTGCCGGAAATTCAGGCCCGCTTGCGTGCATTCGGCGCGATCCCCATCGACGCCAGGCAGCCCCTCGACCAGGTGGTGGACGCGATACTCTCCCGCACGCTGGCTAGCTCTGGGAAGCAGCTTGAGGGCGCGCGGGATCTCCTCAGGCAGGGCGAGTCGTGCCGTAGGCCCGGCCTCAGGACGCCTTGAAGACCTCGTCGATGTGCCACTCCAGGAACTCACGGTTCGGCTGGTCGGCCGGGCGCGCTGGCAGCTCGATGACCTGGCCCGCCTTGGCGTAGAACTGCTCGCCATTGCCGAACTCCTCGCGCAGCCGCGGGCTCACCACGAGCCGGTATTTCGGGTCCACGCCCAGATAGCCGCGGTCGAACATGGTGTGCACGTCCGACCTGAGCAGCAGGCCGTTGTCGAGCCGGTGCTCGCCGCCCTCCGTCACCGGGCGGACGTGCGCCGCCTGAAGCACGGGCGGAATGTGCGTGCCGGTGATCGCGCATTGTCGCTGGTAGGCATCGAGGACCACGGCCTTGAACGCCTGCTGGCCCAGCCGGTAGGGCGCGAGCCGGGGATCACCGAACACTGATCCAGGCCGGTGCCACGGCTGCGCCAGGTCGATCTCCACTGTGACGCCGAGAAGCATCTGCAGGAGTTCATCGAAGTACGGCGCCACTGAACTATCGGCAAGGTCGTACCCCTTGCCTTGCACGATGTTGGGCGCGAAGCCAGGTGGCGGCGCTGCAGTCAGATCGCCGGGGAAGAAATGGGGATCGCGAATGAACACGCAGCCGATCTCCGGGTCCTCGCTCGGGGCGATCGGATGGTAACGGGCGATCTGGCCTCGCATTTCCTCCAGGCTGGCCGCCCCGTTCCCCGTGCCCAGAAGTTCCCACGCTTCCGATACCCGCATGGGTACGAAACCGCTGTAGAAACCACCGCCGACGATTCTGTTGTGCGGGTAGTGCGTCTTGAAGAAGAAGGGCTCCCCGGGCTGCAGCGCGCGGAACGCATGCCTGCCGCCAGGCCGCCAGAAATTGACTTCCGTTAACTCGGGCCGGGCAGCCAGGAACCGGTACCACCTGCCGTCGGTCACCCCGATATACGCGCGCACGTGGACATTGTGCGCTGCCACGCCTGGCTGCAGGCGCAAGAAGCATAGATCGGTAGCGCCTCACGCAGCCCTAGCTCATCGCACCGCCCGGTCAGCACCGCCCGCCAGGTCCCATCCCGCTGCCAGCGCCGGAACAGGCCATACACCGTTTGCCACGGCCCGTAGGCCGGCGCCCTCGCCGCCGTCCTAGACGACGACGCGATCCAGCAAGACCGGGTCAGCTTTCCCGCCAGGTAATGACGAGTTGTACACAACACCCGCGAAGGTCGCCAGGCGGCAGGAGGAGCTGGGCCGCCCGTCTGCTCCATCGTCGCCGGCGCGAGGGTCGACCTTCGCTCACTGCCGCACAGCGGCACCGCGCTCGCTCTCATGCCCGGCGATCCTGACCGGGATCCCGCTCGCAGGAGCCGTACCAGCCCTGCCGTGCCGGCCCAAGACCGGCCTGCGCCCCGGCCGCCGCAGCCGGGCTGCTGCGCCACCGCGCTCAGACTCCTGTCATCGTCGGCGAGGTAGGCACCCGCCTCGGCCTGCTCAGCCCAGCGGCCTCGGCCGCGCCGGTAGGAGCAGCCCCCGGAGCCCCGGCAAACCAGCCAGGGGCATTCGGCCCCGGCGGGTAGTAACCCGGAGACACCGCGAGGCAGGCCGGGCAGATCGCCGCCTGAGGTACTGCCCGCCGCGCTACCGCGAGACCGGAGGATGGCTGCTTGACTGGCCCGCACGGCAGACCGCGCCGGGACCGTCCCGGCCCCGACTTTGCCACCAGACTGGCAGCTATCCTGGCCCGGGCTCGAAGTCAGCACCCGGCATCTCCGTCTCCGGATCCTCTGGCCAGCAGCCGGCGCGGCACCCTGACCGCGGTCATCCTGGCGATGTTCTGCCTGGAGGTCAGCTTCCTGGCGCTCGTTGTTGCCATGCCCGATATGGCCCGCCTGTTTCACCAGAGCCCCGACACAACGCAGGATGCGCTCAGCGCCTACCTGCTCAGCCTCGGCGCGGTGCTCCTGGTGGCGGGGCGCATCGGAGACATAGCGGGGCGGCGGCGCGTCTTTATCGTCGGCTGCCTGCTGTTCCTGTTGACGCTGGTCGGCTCCGCTCTGGCGCGAACCCTGCCGGTGCTGGTGGTGTTCCGTGTCCTTCAGGGAGCAGGGGCCGGGCTGATGCTGCCGGCCGGCACCGCTCTGGTGTCGGCCAGCTACCCGGGAGCCGACCGGCAGGCCAGAGCGCTCGCGCTGACCTTCGCGCTCGCCGGCACCGGCACGGTGATCGGCCCGCTGGCGGGCGGCTGGCTGGCCGAGGGGCCGGGCTGGGAGTGGATCTTCTGGCTGCTGGTCCCGATCACCGCGCTGACCATCGCGGTCACAGCGCGGTTCGTGCCCGAGTCTCGTGCCGGAGCGTCACCGCTGGACCGGCTGGGCGCGGCCATGATGGTAGCTGCCGTGGCCGGGATCGGCACGGGGATCGACAGGGCCGACTCAACCGGCTGGTCTGATCTCAATATCGCCTTGCTCGCAGCCGGGCTGGCCGTTCTGGCCGCCTTCCCGCTACGGGCGCGCCGGACCGCGCACCCGCTCGTCGATCTGTCAGTCTTTCGCAGCCCTAGCTTTGCCGTGATCTTGGTCCTGAGCGCCGCCGCGGCGGCCTGCTACGCCGCTACGATCTTCGTCGTTTCGGTCTACTTGCAGGACGCACGCGGCCTGACGGCCGTCCGAGCGAGTCTGGTGTTCGCCGTCATGGCCGTCCTGCAGTCCCTCGCCGCCTCGGCCGCTGCCCGCCTCCAGCCGGGTACGCGGCCCGTGCTGGTCATGGCCGGCGCGGGCCTGCTCGCCGGCGCCGCGCTCGTCGTCCTGACCAAGCTCACGTCGTGGTGGGGCTACGTCCCCGCCCTTGCGCTGTGCGGATTCGCACTCGGACTCGGCACCGCGGTAGCCAGTATCGCCAGCCAGCAGGTCCTTGGCCCTGACCGGGCCGGCGAGGCATCCGGGATCATCCTCACCATCCAGACCACCACGGCCGGCATCAGCCTCGCCATCACGGCCGGCATCATCGACACCCTAGAACACGGCCGAAACGGCCTCGGCGCCGCTTGCAACCAGACCCTGCTGATCGTCGCCATCCTGACCCTGGCCGCCTCGCTGCTCGCCATTGCAGCCCGGTTTGCCCTGGCCAGGCATGGCCTGAGATAGGCCCCAGGGCCAAGCCCCCCGCACCGCACCGACAGACAGCCTGAGCCGGCTTGGCCCTGCTGCGCTGGGCCGTGGTGGCCTGAGCGGGTCGCGCTGGTCAGTCCGCGCCGGGGCGGGGCGGGCCCGCAGCCGACGCAGAGCAGGCCCGGCCAGTCCTGCTCGCAGTGCCAGCCGGCTGGCTGGTGCGAAATTTGGTGCCCGCGGCCCGGCGGGTGAGAGCGGCGACGTCGATGAGCTGGCTGCGAAATGGTGATGGCGCGGGCGCTGGCGTGGAACGGCGACGCGACACCTTTGGCGGGACGGGCTGCAAGCGACGCCGACTACCAGCGCCTCGGCCTCTCCCGCGACACCATCGCTCCCTGGGAGGACGGTGCCCGCACCGACGGTGGGCGCGGCAGCTTGGAGTGGTGGTATTTCGACGCGCACCTGGACGACGGCGCGGCGCTCGTCGTCGTCTTTCAGGACAAGGACTTCACCGAGCCGCAGAAGCCGCTCACCCCGATGGTGCGCATCAACCTCGACCTGCCCGACGGGCGCAGCCTCCAGAAGGAGCAGCGCTTCACGCGCGAGAGCTATTCGGCCGCGACCGAGCACGCCGACGTGCGCATCGCCGGTAACCGCTTTGAGGGGGACCTTTGCCGCTACCGCATCACCGCCGCGATCGATGAGGTCAGCGTCGAGGTGACGCTGACCCGCCAGGTCCCGTCGTGGCGGCCCGGAACCGGGCACGTCTGGTTCGGCGTCGGCAAGGCCCACATGTTCGCCTGGCTGCCCGCCGTCCCGCAGGGGTCGGCCGAGGTGCGCTACCGCATCGGCGATGAGATCCACCAGAGCGCCGGCGTCGGCTACCACGATCACAACTGGGGCAACGCCGCCTTGCAGAAACTTATTCACGACTGGTACTGGGCGCGCGGTCAGGCGGGTCCGTACTCCGTGATCACGTCGTACGTGACCGCGCATGAGAAGTACGGCTACACCTCGATCCCGAACTTCATGCTCGCCAGGGACGGGCGCATCCTCACCGGCGACGCCGACAAGGTCGCCTTCACGCTCGAGGACGTCCGCACCGATGACAAGACCGGCAAGCCAGTGACGAACGTGCTGCGCTACAGCTACCAGGACGGGAATGACCGCTATGTGCTGACCTACACGGCCAGGGACGTCCTGACCCGCGCCAGGCTGATCGAAGGCGTCCACGGCATCAAGCGTCTCGCGGCGACGCTGGCCGGCTTCGACGGCGCCTACCTGCGCTTCAGCGGCGAATGCCGGGTGCAGTACTTTCGCGCGGGCGCGCTCATCGAGGAGTTCGCGGACCAGGCGATCTGGGAACTCATGTACTTCGGCCGCGCGCGATGAGAGCATCGAGCCGTGCAGGGCACGCCATGAACTCTCCGGAGCAAGAAGGAAGCGGGACCCGCGGCGTCACCCCGCGCATCCGTGCGTCGATGCTGCTACGGGTGCGCACCCTGTGGCTTGCCCCGATCGCCTTGACGGCGATCCTGATGTTCTTCATGACGCTGTTCTACATCGGCGCCATCGTCAACCCGGCGGGACACCTGAGCGGTCTGCCCGTGGCACTGGTCAACGAAGACAGCGGCGCAACCCTGCACGGCAGCCAGGTCAACTTCGGCGCCGAGGTGGCCTCAGACCTGCGGCACAGCAGCGGCGTGACGAGCCGGCTATCGCTGGACGAGATCTCCTACGCCCAGGCCAAGGCCCAGCTGAACAGCGGCAAAGCCTACGCCGCCATCGTGATCCCGCCCGGCTTCACCGCGTCCCTGCTATCCGCCTACGGGCTGTCGTCCGCCTCTGCCGGCACGCCGGTGATCCAGCTGCCGACCAACCCCCGGGCGGGATCCATGGGGGTCCAGCTCGCCACCGGCGTCGCGCAGCCGGCCCTGCAACACGTATCGAGCGCGGTCGGCAGCAAGCTCTCCTCGGAAGCCGCTAAGCTCGGCAGCACCCCGCGCAGCGGAGTCGACACCGCGAGCCCCATCACGGTGACGACGAGCGAGTTCCGTCCGGTCCCGCCGGACTCGGCGCTCGGGCTGAGCGCCTTCTACCTCTCGCTGCTGGCGCTCATGTGCGGGTTCCTTGGCGCTGTTCTCGTCAACTCCAGCGTCGACGCCGCGCTGGGGTACGGCACAAGCGAGATCGGCCCCAGATGGCGGCAGCGAATGCCGGTCGCCATCAGCCGGTGGCAGACGTTGCTGACCAAATGGTCGGTGGCGCTGGCCGTCGTTCCGATGCTGACCGGCATCCTGCTCCTCGTCGCGGCCGGGCTCCTCAACATGAACGCTCCCCATGCTGGCGAGCTCTGGCTCTTCATGTCGTTCGCTGGCATCGCCATCGCGGCTGGCACGCTCGCCCTGTTCGCTGCCCTCGGCTCCCTCGGGCAGCTGCTGGCGATGCTCCTGTTCGTCTACCTTGCGCTGGCATCGTCCGGCGGCACCGTCCCGGTGCAGGCACTGCCATCGTTCTTCCGCTTCGCCGCCACCTTCGAGCCGCTTCGGCAAGTGCTCGGCGGAGTGCGCGCGATCCTGTACTTCAACGCGCAGGCAGACGCCGGCCTCACCAGGGGTCTCGTCCTGACCGCCATCGGGCTCGTCTTCTGGCTCATTGTGGGAGCCGCAGTGACCAGATGGTATGACCGCAGAGGCATGGACCGCCTCCAGCCCGACGTGCTCGAGTTCGTGCAACGGTCCGCCCGCGCCTATACCGCATCAGCCCAGGACCCGGCGCCAAGCCGCGGGACCGGCAACGAACTGCAAACCAACACAACGCTCCCGGAGACCGCACACGGTGACCAGCCGCCAGCCGTCTGAAAGCCACCACCCAGACACGAAAACGAACACGACCCCGACAGCACCCGCAGACACGCCCCCCGCCGCGGAATGTCAGAGGCAAACGTGAAAATAGGCCTCACCGAAACGTGAAGACCTCTGGGTGGAGCTGAGGGGATTTGAACCCCTGACCCCCTCGATGCGAACGAGGTGCGCTACCGGACTGCGCTACAGCCCCAAGACCGCCAGTCAGCGTAGCAAACCCGAGGGCCTGTCCGCTCCACGGCAGCCGCCGAGCGGGTTCGGCCCTGGGCGGAAGGGCATCGGGGCGCCGGAACGCACGCCCCGAGCTTGGTCAGTCGCCGACGGCGCGGATTTCGGCGTCGGCGTACTGGTCGTAGAGCTGGTCTTCGGACCGGCTGGCCAGCGTGGAGAGGGTGATGATCTCGGCGGTTGGCTGCGGCGGGCTGACCGCGTGGGCCTGGCGGGCGCGCTCGCGGGCCAGCTCCGCCGCGCGGGCGGCCTGGGCCGCCAGGGCCTGAGCCTCGGCCCAGCTGTGGGCGTGCTCGGCGTCGGCGCGGGCGGCCTCGCGGAGCAGCAGCAGGTACGCGCCGAGCATCACAAACGGCGGGACGGCGGTCCACCACGGGGTGAGGCCGATGAACGCGGAGCCCATGACGGCGACCGTGATCAAGAGAACCATGGTCAGCGTCCGGCGCCGCGCCTGCACGACGTGCGGGGACGGTCCGGGCGGGGGCGCCGGTTCATGCGGCTGCTGCCAGCCGTCAGCCGGGTTGCCGTGGGGCAGGTGGCCGTGATGCGGAACGTCACCGCCGTGAGCTGGGGCGTCGTAGTACGCGTCCGGAGCGTCCTCGCCGGCGCTCGCCTCGGCGGAGGCGCAATACGTGAACTCGGCGGAGTAGGTCGCCGTGACCGAGTAGGTGGCCTCGACCGGGCCTTCCGCCCCGTCGGGCACCGCCGGGTCCTCCCAGGCGACCGGGTCGCCGTAGGCGGCGGCTCCGTACTCACCCTGCGTGGCCAAATCCGGAGCGTACGGGCCGCTACCGGCGGGCTCCCCGGTGCCGGCGAGTTCCCCAGCGTCGACGGCCTCCGCCTGGCCGGAATCGTAATGCTCGAAAGAGGTTTCCTGATCCGCTGACTGCTCGTGCGGCAGGCGCAGCCAGCGGGGAACGAGCACGCACGCCCAGATGGCGACGATCGCGGCATAGAGAATGGCGCTGCTCAACGGCTTACCCCGAGCCCGCGTCATGGCCCGCCGGCCGGATCACCGGGCGCGGGCATGGGGAAATCACGGGCGTGCTCACGTCACGCACGGTAAAGGTCATGGTCCGCTTTGACGAGCATTCGGGCCGGTGTGTCGCGAGATCGGCCCGGAGCCAGATTGCGCAGCGGCGATATGGAATTCAGCCGGTGCGCGACTGGGACGCGGATATGCGGCGCCAGCGGGCCATCAGGCCGCCCGCCGCATCCTCCGTTGTCATCGCGTAGCAGAGGTGATCGCGCCAGGCCCCGTCGATGTGCAGGCTGCGCCGCCGCAGGCCCTCCTCGCGGAACCCGAGCTTCTCCACCACCCGCCGGCTGGCGTGGTTCTCCGGCCGGATCGTGGCCTCGACCCGGTGCAGGCCGACGACGAAGAAGCAGTGGTCCATGGCCATGGCCAGAGCCGTGGGGATGATGCCCTGGCCCGCGTACGCCTCGTCGATCCAGTAGCCGACCTGCGCCGACCGGGCCGAGCCCCACACGATGCTGCCCACGGTGAGCTGGCCGGCGAACCGGCCGCCGTAGGTCACGACCCAGGGGATCGTCAGCCCCTGCCGCGCCTCCCGGCGCATGGTGCGGGCCATCGAGACATACGGGCCGAGGCTGGAACGGTACAACGGCGTCTCGGGGTTGGTCGGCTCCCAGGCCCGGAGCCAGGCCGCATTTCGCACCCTGGTGTCGCGCCAGATCGCGGCGTCTTTCGCCCGGACCGGGCGCAGGGCGACAGGCAGGTCGAGAAGGTCAGGCTCGGTCAGTGTGGCCGGCCAGCCGCGCATGCGTCCCACGGCACCATCATTCCCTTGCTACGGTCCGGTTCGCTATTCGGTGAACCAACGAATACACACGGGATATGCCTGGCAGTCTCCCGCGGTTCAGTCCTGGCGTGGGTGATCGCCACCTCGTGCCTGGTCAATGGCGTGGGGGAGCACGCGGGACAGCACCGCCATGCCATCGCGGACCCCGCCCGTCGAACCGGGCAAGTTGATGATCAGCGTCTGCCCGGCCAGGCCGGCCACGCCCCGGGAGAGCACCGCCTCGGGAACGCCGGCCGCGTCCCCCTCCCACCGGATCGCGTCCGCGATGCCGGGAACCTCCCGGTCGATCACCTTCCTGGTCATCTCGGGCGTGAGGTCGAGCGGCGTCAGCCCGGTCCCGCCGGTGGTGACGATGACGTCGTACCCGGCCGTGAGCCCGTCCCGCAGCGCCGCTTCCACTGGGTCGCCGTCCGGCACCACCTGCGGCCCGTCGACCTCGCACCCGGCGGCCTGCAGCAGCTCGACGAGGACGGGTCCCGAGCGGTCGGCGTAGACCCCGGCGGCCGCCCGGTTGGAGACCGTGATCGCCAGTGCCCTGATCATGGTTCCCGCCGCCAGGCCCCGGTCTTGCCGCCGGTCTTCTCCTCGACCCGCACGTCGCTGATCACCGCCGCCGGGTCGACCGCCTTGATCATGTCGATCAGCGCCAGCGCGGCCACCGAGACCGCGGTCAGCGCCTCCATCTCCACGCCGGTCCGGTCGGCCGTCCGCGCCGTGGCCGTGATCTGCACCCCCTCGTCCAGCACCGAAAGCCCGACGGTCACCGAGTGCAGCCCGATCGGATGGCACAGCGGGATCAGGTCCGGGGTGCGCTTCGCGCCCTGGATCCCGGCGATCCGCGCCACCGCCAGCGCGTCGCCCTTGGGCACGGTGCCGTCGCGCAGCGCGGCCACGGCGGCGGGGGAGAGCAGCACCCGCCCGGACGCGGTGGCGGCCCTGGCGGTCACCTCCTTGGCCGACACATCGACCATGCGCGCCTGGCCCGCGGCGTCGATATGCGTCAGCGCAGGCCCGGGACCAGGCCGGCCGGTCACGGCAGCACCAGCACGTCGACGGTCGCGCCCCCGGGCAGCTCGGTCACCGGCTCGGGCACGATGATCAGGGCGTTCGCCCTGGCCAGCGACGCCAGCTGGTGCGACGACTGCCCGGACACCGGCGCCACGGTCCCGGCCGCTGGGTCCAGCACCCCGCGGAGGTACGACCTGCGGCCGGCGGCGACCGGACCGGCCCGGCCAGCTGGACCGATGTGGCGGCGAGGCGTTCCGGCCCAAAAGCTTGAAGAACACTGGCCGCCGGCCTGACCAACAGCTGGAACGACACGTACGCGCTGACCGGGTTTCCCGGCAGGGTGAAGATCGGGGTGCCCGCGGGGCCGACCACGCCGAAGCCCTGCGGCATCCCCGGCTGCATCGCGATCTTGCGGAACGTGACCGTGCCGAGGCCGGCCAGGGCCGCCTTGACGATGTCGTGCTCGCCGCCCATGCTGACCCCGCCGG